>CAVYEE010000030.1:0-223489 GCA_963767365.1 uncultured Peptococcaceae bacterium | reverse complement strand
CATGTTCCTCTGACGAGGCCACGAAGCCGGGTTTGCACTTGGCCTGCTCGTAGATTGCCGGATTGAACAGTTCACCCGTTGAAAGCATGCAGTAGATTGCCGTCAACATCATGCGAGCAATGGCGATGAGCGCCCTCTTGTGGCCTCGGCGGAGCTTGATCGCTTCGTAGCGGGCGCGATAGTGCGGGAAGCTCTTATCCTTGATGGCGGCAAGAGCGCATTGAACGAGCATGGGCTTGATGTAAACGCCAGCCCGACTGATGCGAACCGATTTCTTCTTGCCGGCGCTCTGATCGTTGGATGGGGCGAGTCCCGCCCAGGAACAGAGGTGTTTGGCCGAGTGAAACGCTGACATGTCGGCGCCGATTTCCGAGAGAATGATCAGCGCCGCAAGCCGGCTGATACCGGGAACCGACTCGATAATCTGCAGGGCGCCGGAGTAAGGGGCAGCCAAACGTAGGGCGGTTGCTTCGATCTGAGCGATGTAACCTTCAATCCCGTTCATATGGCGCAGACACAAAGTAATCTTCCCGGCCTGAACCTCATTGATGGTGCCGTCAATGGCTAGAGCAATTTCGTCTTGTTTCTTCAGCATCGAGCCGTGCAGTAGCGGCCGAAAATCAAAATCCTGATCGCCAGGATGTTTCAACAGATGCTGAAGAATAGCCGAGGAGCTTTTGCCAAAGGTGTCGGACACCACGCTGGACAGCATGATGTTGGAGACTGTCAGGGAGTTTTGCACCCGGTTCTTCTCGCTGGACGCAAAGGAGACCAGCTTGGAGCGGTAGCGCAGCAGGTCGCGGATCTCGCGGATATCTGCCG
This sequence comes from uncultured Peptococcaceae bacterium, assembly GCA_963767365.1. Classification (GTDB taxonomy): domain Bacteria; phylum Bacillota; class DSM-12270; order Thermacetogeniales; family Thermacetogeniaceae; genus Palsa-1188. The sequence continues at coordinate 222,667 of CAVYEE010000030.1, read as the reverse complement.
GGGGAATGAAACTGCCGGGAACCAGCCCATGTTTATAGAGGTCCGCAATCCAGATGGAATCCTTTTTGTCGGTCTTCTTGCCGCGGATCGCCTTGACGTATTTCGGGTGCGCCAGGGTGATCCGGCAGGAAGGCTCCAGGATGTTGTAGACCGGAATCCAGTACTTGCCGGTGGACTCCATGCAGACATCCATGCACTGGTGATCTGAGAGCCACTGCGCAAAGGATCTCAGATCCCGTGTAAAGGTGGAAAAGCGTTTGGTCTGGTAGGTTGTGATGTTTTTCCGATCGGTGGATGCGATGGTGGCAATGACGAAGGTCTTGTGAACGTCGATGCCAGAGCAGATGGGGTAGACAATCTTGAGCATAGACACTCCCTCTCCCAATTAGTATGGTGGTCGTGCAGGCATTGACTGCTCGCCCGCAATAAACAAGGGAGTTGCTTATGCAAAGATAAATCTGCGTGGTCGATGCCACACTTATTTGTGCTTGAAAGGGCGGAGCGGCACATATAACAATGCGGCCTCCCCAAGCGGGGTGACGCACTTACCTCCCCGTGCTCTGTAGTGTACCTGCACGACCAAATAAAAGAATAGCGCACAGGCAACCGTTTTCATAACGTTTTGTGCCTGAGCGCAGCGAAAGGAATGGCTATAACAATGATAATTAAGCAGTAGTGCGGGCCATCTCGCCGGCAGATTTCAGATCCCCCTCGGTCATGGCGGGCATGCCGCAGCATACCTGATTTTGTAACACCCTGGATAAAGGCTGTTAATTCCCAGGCATTAAATGGCACTAAGTAACATTATTAGCAAACCGATCACGCATGAAATGCCGGTAGCGGGGGCATTAGAGCGGGTAGTCATCTGGCAAACTCCATCGCCTATAATCCCCAAGTTTCTTCCGGCTGCGCTGCACTTTGGCTTGAGGGTTTGCAGGTTCCGGCTTTGCCTAGCCGGCCTCAGGCAATAGTGATAGTATTAGGTTAAGATCCCAAAAAGACGGGAGATCTAATGAAACAGACCGCTGGGAGCGGGTATCCCTTACGACATGACCGCCAAGCTTGCCCTCTGCGTGGTTCATTATAGTGTCAGATAATAATTGGGCAAGGAGAGGAGGGAAAACATTTGGAGGCAATGACTTTGGTTTTGCATCCCAGAGATAATGTGGCTGTAGTGTTAAAAGATATCACCAAAGGCCAGGTGATCGTACTGCCCAATGGACGGGAAATCGTGGCGATGACAGACATCCCTTACAGCCACAAGGTAGCCATCACTGATTTAGCTGAGGGCGCTACCATTTACAAGTATGGAGAGGTCATAGGAAAAACTGCGGGCGCTGTTAGCTGCGGAGGTTGGATTCATACTCACAACATGAAGGATTAAGGAGGTGGTGATGATGAATCAATTTATGGGCTATATTCGTCCTGACGGTAGTGTCGGGGTGCGCAACCATGTGGTGGTAATGCCAACTACCGCCTGTGCAAACGGGGTCGTATCGGCGATTGCCCATCAGGTACCCGGGGTGATTCCGATGCTGCACGGGCATGGTTGTGGGCGCGGGGGCAGCGATGCAGAACTCCATTTCCGTACCTTGATCAATTTGGGCATTCACCCCAATGTAGCGTCATTGTTATTAGTTGGTCTTGGGTGTGAGGTTATCAGGGCCGAATATATTGTGGACAGCATAAAATCATCGGGAAAACGGGTGGAAGTCATTAATATTCAAACTGAAGGCGGGTCTCAGCGTACCCTGGCCCGGGGTGCCAGTATCGCACGTGAAATGCTGGATGAGGCAACTGAACAGCCAAGAGAGCCGGCCGCGATCAGTAGTCTGATACTTGGCTTGGAATGCGGGGGGTCCGATGCTTTCTCCGGCATTACCGCCAATGGCGCCGCCGGGCATGCCTCCGACTGGATGGTGGAACAAGGAGGCACGGTAGTGCTCACGGAAAATACTGAGATGATTGGCACCGGCCATATCTTGAAAGCCCGGGGCATTAATAATGAGGTGGTTGCCGCCATTGATGATCTGGTAACCAGGGCGGAGAAACGCAGTGTCGATATACTAGGCCCTTTAGCCAGACTGGCTATAGCCCCTGGTAATATGGACGGCGGAATGAGTTCCATCCGCGAGAAGAGCCTGGGGTGCATAGTCAAAGGAGGTAGTACCCCGATTAAACAGGTTGTGGCTTATGGTGAGGTACCTACCGAGAAGGGGCTGGTACTGATGGATGCTCCGGGGTATGACACCGAGTCCATGGCCGGGCTGGCGGCCGGGGGCGCTCAGATTATCGTGTTTACCACCGGACGTGGCAATCCGATTGGCTTCCCGATTATACCGGTAATCAAAGTTGCTTCCACCAGCCGTCTGTTCTACCACATGGAAGATGACATGGATATTAATGCGGGCAAAATCCTGGAGGGGGCGACCCTTAAGGAAATGGGCGCAGCAATAGTGGCAAAATTGCTGCAGGTGGCTGAAGGGCAAAAAGTCAAGGCGGAGATTAATCAGCAGGACGGTATTTTATGTCTGTACACCGGGCTATCATCCCTGTAGGGAGAGGAAACTGAATGAGAAGTGATGTTCTTAAGGTGTTCTGCGGAGTTCGACCCGATCGCTGCTGAAGACGCTGGGGCAAGCCGTATGTGCCGGAATGTACAGCATATGTGTCTTGACAAAGGGGTGCATTACATGCTTCCAATGCGTAATGTGAGCGGAAATATCTACCTGATCGAAGGCCCCAAACAAGGGAGGTATCCGTATTCCGATCTCCTATACATTGATGACCGGATCCAAACCCTGGTCGATACGGGTATTGGTAGAGCCGTACGCGAGAGCCTCAGAGACAAGAAAATTGATTTGATCATTAATTCTCATTTTCACCTGGATCACAGGGCCAATAACAATGCCTTTCCGGGCGCCCAGGTCTGGGCACACCGCCTGGATGCGCCTGCGATCAGAAATAGCGAATCATTCCTGGAGCATATCGGAATAAGTAAGGTATCAAATGGAGCCATCGAGCCGAAGGTGTCTGATATTCCCGAATCACCGGTACACCATGAGTTCGAGGATAATCAACTGATCCGCCTCGGTGAAACGGAGCTGAGGGTTATTCATACCCCGGGACACACACCGGGGCATTGTTCCTTCTTCTGTGAGAAGGAAGGAGTTCTTTACGGCGGTGATATTGACCTGAGTGGCTTCGGGCCCTTTTATGGCAATATCACCAGTGATATTGACGATTTTATCGGTTCGATCCGGAAACTCAGGGACCTTAATCCAAAAGCCTTTATTTCCGCCCATAAGGGATTGATAGAGGAGGACATCCCCGGTTGCCTGGATCGGTATCTGAGCCATATTTACAGAAGAGAGGCAAGGATTCTTGACAGCCTGGCGACTCCCGGGACACTTGAACAGTTGACGCTGCTGAAACCGATCTCAGGCAGTTGGGCGGAGCCGGATGAGATGTATTACCAGATAGAAATGATCGGCGTATACAATCACTTGAAACGGCTGATAGCAGCCGGTTCAGTCATTAAAGACGGTGATTATTACGTCAGGGTCTGATTACACCCGCGCAGCGTTAAGATTAAGCATACCAGCTTGGGTATGGTATAATTCAAAAAGATCCTGCATCATGGAGGTACGCATGCTCTGGGCTAGCTCCTTGACCTTGAATGATGTCCTCTGCCGCGGGTTTCTCATATGTTCCGGGGGGGCCACAATCGGTGAGATCCGCAGCCGGGTCAAAGATAGTCATGCCGTGATTGTGGCGACTGATCGTGATCGACCAACCGGCTTACTTTATAGCAGACAATTGACGCAAGATGATTTTGACCCGAAAATCTGCCTGGCCGAGGTGATGCAGCAGGATTTCGCTGTAATCCATCCGGAGGCTTTAATAACGAAGGTTTCTTCCTTCCTGCCACGATTATCTGTTCAATCCTATGTTGTAACAGGGAAGCGTAATGAAGTACAGGGGATACTGGCCCATGAACTAATTATCAGCCAGTTGGCAGAAAATCTGGAGATAGCAAAGGCACGCCTGGAAGCTGTAATGGATACTGTTGAAGAGGCTATCACCATTATTGATGAGCATGATCAGGTGGTAGGCTGGAGTAGAAAAGCTGAAAGCCTGTACAATATTAAGCGCGAAAGCATTCTCTCCAAAAACATTAATGATTTTTTCTCTAACCTGATGATAACCAAGGTGATGAGAGATGGCAAAGGTGTCCGCTCAATATACCACCAGCCCTCCAAGGATACCCATGTACTGATTAGCCTCAACCAGATCAAGGTTGGTAATAATGTGACAGGAGCGATTTGTGCCGAACGTGACGTTACAGAAATAGTTAAGTTAACCCAAAAGCTGACACATGCCAGTTCCCAGGTTCAGGAGCTGGAGAGCAAGATTATCCATATTACCAGTGAGCGAAACCCATTTGCCTGTATAAGAGGGCATAATTACAAGCTTAAAGAACTGATTGATATGGCCAAGAAAGTAGCCGGTACCAGCGCCCCGGTTTTGATCAGAGGGGAAAGCGGCACGGGGAAAGAACTCTTCGCCCGGGCTATTCATGAAACAAGCGACCGGGCCAGCCAGCCCTTTATTGTTGTCAACTGTGGGGCCATACCTGTCACACTCTTTGAAAGCGAAGTCTTCGGGTATGAGGCAGGGGCATTCACGGGAGCCAGCAAAGGGGGTAAAATTGGCCTTTTTGAAAGAGCCAACGGGGGAACACTGGTGCTCGATGAAGTGGCAGAACTTCCCCTGGATATGCAGGTGAAGCTTCTGCGGGTTCTCCAGAACAAAATGTTCTACAGGGTAGGAGGTTCAACGGCGGTTAACATTGATGTGCGTTTTATCTCGGCAACTAACCGCAACCTGGAAGAAATGCTGAATAAAGGGCTTTTTCGTGAGGATCTATATTACCGCCTTAATGTTGTTAACCTGGAAGTACCTCCCTTAAGAGATAGAAAGGATGATCTTCCGGTACTGGTCTACCAGTTTATTCAGGAATACAGCCTTATGTATAATAAAACCATAACCCGGTTAGACCCGGAGGTCATGACCAGTTTAGTGGCTTACTCCTGGCCAGGTAATATCCGGGAGTTGAAAAATATCATCGAACGCATGGTCATCCTCACAGATGGAGAAGTGATTACACCGGAATATATCCCGGCGGTTATTACCAGTCACCAGGCAAAACCGGAGAGTTTGGCGCATAACTTAACGGTGGTCACGGAGCAAACGGAACGGGCGTTGATTGTGGAGACCTTAAAGCTTGCAAAGGATAACCGCGCCAAAACGGCTAAGCTGTTGGGCATCCCCCGCAGCACCCTTTATTATAAAATGCGCCAGTTGGGAATTACCAGTTGAAATGTGTCGGTTAAACTGTTAATGTACAAAAATCTGACAGTGTGTTATGCAAAAAATATGAGTTATAACTCTCTTCAAACGTGCAGTTGCACGTTTTTTCATGCTTCAAAAAAATAGATTTGCCATATTATAACACACCACAACTAGTCGGGAGCTTTTATGCGAAGGCAGGTCGCTGATATTGCACTTATATCCGCAAGGGTGTTATAAGGCATGTCTTTATTATTTGGCATGGAACTTGCAATATTATTTTTTTGCGGCTATCACTTATAGAAGCGGGAGGCTTCTTCTGTCACTTTGTTATACAGGAAGAATGATTAGCTGGTATTCGGATTACCAGAATTGCACATAATCCACTTTAGCTTAATTTACGGGGGTGAGGGGAATGAAAGTAATAGGAAAGAAAGAGGAGCTTTGTACAGGCTGTCATGAATGTGAAAAAGCCTGCTCAAAAGCGTGGTTTAAGGAAGAAAACATAGAAAAATCCTGTATCAAGATCATAGAAGATTCATCTCATGAAGGAAAGTTTGAGATTGTGGTCTGTAATCAGTGCGGCGAATGTATCCCGATTTGCTCTGTCAACGTCATCGAAAGACATAAGAACGGGGTTGTGAGGATTGAAAAGAAGGACTGTACGGGATGTTATGCCTGTGTGGGCTTTTGTCCCTCCGATGCGCTGTTTTTCCACAGGGATGAATTGGAGCCGTTCAAGTGTACATCATGTGGTATTTGTGCAAAAGTATGTCCCACAGGGGCAATTTATCTGATGGAAGCTTAACCTAATCCTCGCCTGAATTAAGAACCTGCTTCAAAAAAAGTAAGTGTTATCAAGTGTTAAAAGGAGGAGAACCCATGACCTGTCAATCTAAATATCCCATCGATGAGATGCAAAAAGCTCATAAATTGTTAACCAGGTTTGATTATGCCTTGGGTAAAGTGGAAAAAGGTTATGCCAACCGGACGCTCTTTGTGGATCTTTCTCATAATGAAATCAAGAGCAAACTTGTGACTCAAGAAATGAAGGATATCTTTATCGGGGGCAGAGGTTTTGGCTTAAAGTTGTTATGGGATGCGGTCAAGGGCGAGACGAAATGGAATGACCCGGAAAACGAAATAGTTGTTTCATCAGGGCCACTCGGGGGCACCACTCAGTATCCGGGTTGTGGAAAGTCGTTGGTTGTATGCCTTTCTCCCCTGACAGGCTCGGTTACGGACAGTAACGTGGGGGGATATTTCGGGCCGCTGTTGAAGTTTGCCGGCTGGGACGCCCTGGAGATCCAGGGTAAGGCTGAAAAGGATGTCATTGTCTTCATCGACGGGAATAGGGGCACGGTTTCTATTGAAGAAGCGCCTGAAGAGGCTGTGAACAGCCATATTTTAGCGGAACAACTGACCGGGATGTACGCCGATTCGGAAGCGGACAAGAGGAATGTCTCGGTAGTCTCTTCCGGAATGGCGGCCGAGCATGCCTTGATGGGAATGCTCAACTTCTCGTTCTATGATGTGAGAAGAAAACTGACGCGTTTGAAGCAAGCAGGCCGGGGTGGTATCGGGACCGTCTTCCGGGATAAACACCTCAAGGCGTTGGTGGTAAAGTTTTCCGGAGTCAAAGGAAATTCCAACGGCGCCATCGACATCGAACGGATTGCCAAGGCCGGCTTGAAAGTTCATCGAGAGATACGCGACCTGGACCAGTCCCAGTCCAGGATGAGGACGGTGGGTACGGCCCACCTTCCTGATATTGGAGATGCTTATGATTTCTTGCCGTGTTATAACTACAGGTATGGAAACCACCCGGAGGCAAAGAAGCTTTACAGCCCCGTGTGGGAGCATCTGTTTACGCAGGGGATACCGGACGGATGCTGGTACGGCTGTACCATGGGCTGCGCCAAGGCGATAGATAATTTCGTGCCTCTCACAGGGCCTTATCGGGGAGAAACCGTGCTCGTCGACGGCCCCGAATACGAAACCATCTCCTGCTGCGGCAGCAACACGGGGATCTGGGACCCCCATACCATTGCGGAAATTAATTTTTATGTCGATACCTACGGCCTCGATTCGATCTCCTTTGGCACCTGCATGGCCTTCGTGATGGAGTGCTATGAACTGGGTTTGATTGACAAGGAAATCACCGGCGGGCTGGAGCTCAGGTTTGGCAACTCCGCGGCGGCCCTGGAAATACTGCATCAGATGGCCCGGGGAGAAGGCTTTGGGATGATTGTAGGCCAGGGGATCAGAAGGATGAAGAAGATATTTGCCGAAAAATGCGGCGCCGATCCCCGGCTCCTGGAGGATATCGGGATGGAAAACAAGGGCCTGGAATATTCAGGTTACATATCTAAATATTCTATCGCCCAACAGGGTGGCTACGGGATGACCCTGAAGGGGGCCCAGCATGACGAGGCCTGGCTGATCTTCATGGATGCCGTCAATAAACAGATCCCCACCTGGGAAGCGAAAGCGCAGGCCTTGTGGTTTTTCCCGTTACTTAGAACCTGGTTCGGGTTAAACGGTCTGTGCAAGCTTCCCTGGAACGATGTCGAGCCGGCTAATAATGGGGAAACCGCAGAACCGGCCAAAGTTCCGGATCACCTCCATAATTACCTGGAGATCTTTGCGGCCACGACAGGGAAAGAAGTTACGGAAGACGACATTATCAGGACGTCTGAAGCCATGTACAACTTCCAGCGGATCTTCAATCTCCGGATGGGTTATGGAACCAGGGAACACGATAGGATCCCTTACCGGTCACAGGGCCCGGTCCTGGAATTGGAGTATGAATCCAGGACGGAGAAATATGACCAGGAGTTGAAGGAAGAAGTGGGGTTTGATCCGGAAGGAAAGACCACCGGGGAAAAGATGGCGGCTCTCAGGGCCTACAAAGAGGACCAGTACCAGCAACTGATGGATGCCACTTACAAGCGCCGGGGTTGGACCCGAACGGCATCCCCACCCTGGAAACCGTCAAGAGGTTGAATATTGACTTTCCCGATCTGGTCGAGCTGATCAAACGGCATCAAGCCTGAGGGAGTGAGGATATGATCACTGTAAATAAGGAGACAGTACAATGGTGGGAAGGAATGACGGTTTCCGATGCCTTGAAGGCGCGCAACTATATTTTCCCCATTATTATTGTTTCCATAAACGGGCGGATGATTCCCAGGGACCGGTATCCAACTCAAACAGTCAGTGACAATGACGAGATTAAAGCGATCCATATTTATGGCGGTGGATGATCACAGAAACAAGCTTCGCTTCGTTTGAATGTGTCAGCAAAACTGTCAACTGTACAAATAACTGACAGTGTGTTATAAAAAATATCTGGGCTATAACTCTCTTCAAACGTGCAACTGCACGTTTTTTTATGCTTCAAAAAAATATTTCTGCCATGACACAACTAGTCCGGAGCTTTCTGGTGAAGGCGTTGCTGATATTGCACCTATATCCGCCAGGGTGTTATAAGTTACGCCTTTACCATTTGGTATAGAATTTGCAACATCTTTTATCTACAGAAAGGTGGATTCCCGGCATGCGGATAACTGAACACCCCATCTTGAATTTCACAAGGGAGAGAAGATTAAAATTTACATTTAACGGCCAGGAGATGGAGGGTTATGAGGGCGATACCGTTGCCGCGGCCTTGCACGCCAATGGTGTCAGGGTAATGCGGTCAAGCATCCGAAGACACCGGCCAAGGGGGTTGTTCTGTAATATTGGCAATTGCTCGTCCTGCCTGATGGTCGTCAATGGTAAACCAAATGTCAGAGCGTGTATCGAGAAGCTGCAGGAGGGCATGTCTGTTCAAACGCAAATCGGGAAGGGTGAAATCAAGTGATCCAGACAGAAATATGCGTAATCGGCGGTGGCCCTGCAGGATTGATGGCTGCACTGGAAGCAGCTTCCCTGGGAGCGTCAGTTGCCCTTTTCGACCGAAATGCCAAATTGGGGGGACAGTTAATCAAGCAAACTCACCGCTTCTTTGGCTCGAAACAGCAGCGGGCATCGGAGCGGGGGATTCATATCGCCGCGCAACTGACTGCCGCGGTGGAGCAGGAAAAGAAAGTAAGCGTACTTACTGATGCCACTGTTCAGGGCTTCTATAAAGATGACGGCGTTGTCATGGTGGAAAAGGACGAAAACATACTGCATATCAAACCGCAGAAAGTAATCATGGCTACGGGTGGAGCTGAAAAGATGCTGGCTTTTCCCAATAACGACCTGCCGGGTGTGTACGGCGCCGGCGCCGTACAAACCCTGGTCAACGTTAACGGTGTCAAACCGGGTAAGCGTGTTTTGATGGTAGGAGCCGGAAACATCGGCGTAATTGTCAGCTACCAGTTATTGCAGGCCGGTGTAGAGGTTGCGGCGATTATAGAGGCGGCGCCCCAAATCGGCGCCTACTGGGTGCATGCCGCCAAAGTAGCCAGATGTGGAGTACCCATTTATACACGGCAAACAATTAAAATGGCCTATGGTAAAAGGGAAGTGGAAGGAGCCATCATCGTCCGGCTTGATGAAAATTGGCAACCTGTCCCGGGTACGGAAAAGGAGATCGAGGTTGACACGATCTGCCTGTCTGTGGGTTTAAGCCCTCTTGCGGAACTGCTCTGGCAGGTTGGTTGCAAGATGAATTATGTTTCCGAACTGGGCGGTCATGTGCCACTGCGGGACGAGAACCTGGAGACATCTGTCCCGGGAGTGTACGTGGCAGGCGATGTGGATGGCATTGAAGAGGCCTCGTCTGCGATGATGGAGGGCGCACTGGCGGGGCTTAATGCTGCCAGGGCCCTGGGTTACGATTCGGACGACTTTGCCGTAAAAAGGTCGGGAGTCGTTAAAGAGCTGGAAAGTTTAAGGTCGGGGCCTGTCGGTCAAAAAATACGAACCGGGCTGCACAAAGCTGCTCTAGCAGAAGCGAGATGAGAAGCGTGGAAGGGAAAGATTGTCGTGTTAGCTGAAAATGGTGTGGCAAATAAAGAGGACTTGCGTGAGGTTACGCCAAGCGCGTCAAGGCTGGCTCGGGGACCGGTGGCTGTTATCGAATGTTTTCAACGGATACCATGTGATCCCTGTTACCACAGCTGCAAGCAACAGGCTATCGAGCCTTTTGCGGATATAAACGACAGGCCCCGGATCGATCACGACAAGTGCACCGGGTGTGGGGTTTGCGTGAGTAGCTGCCCTGGCCTGGCGATTTTCATTATCGACCGGACCGATAGCGAGACCGAAGCCGTAGTCCGGATACCATACGAATTATTACCCATACCCAAGGCAGGGGATATGGTAGCTGCTGTAAACAGAAATGGAGATGTGGTAGGGGAAGCGAAAGTTGTCAGAACGCAGACCGGCTCCAGGATGAACGGGACAAACGTAGTCTGGTTGGCTGTCCCCAAAGAACTGGCCATGGAAGTGCGTTTTTTTAACTTCGCTGAGAAGTCCCCGCCTCTTTAGGCGGCGGGTTCAGGTTAATTTGATCAGTGGGGGGTTCAATCCCCCTCTGATTCGGGGCGAATTCAACTGGGTCTTGGCTTCAGTGGAATGCTTTCCTCCGCTGAAGCTTAGAGCCAGTTAACTAGAGGCGTAGCCGCTCTTATCCCACCGCTTCAGAGAAGCGGGGGCATTAGAGCGGGTAGTCATCGGTTAAATGAACAAGTTGCCGTGCCATATGTCCATCACTCAAAACTATTGCTTCGCAGGCTACGCAATATGATTGATGGACAGGCACATGGCATCAAACTTCGCTTCGCTACGTTTGAAATTAAGGGGGTGTGGTAAATGCAGGGTGAGCCTATGCGCAATGAAGAAGAGGCTACAATAATTTGCCGCTGTGAAGACATCAGCCTGGAAGAAATCCGTGCGATCATCAATAGGGGCGTAACCGACCCTGAGCAAATCAAACGTATACTGCGTTGCGGTATGGGCCCTTGCCAGGGCCGGACCTGTTCCACGTTGATCGCCGGTGAAATAGCCCGGGCTACGGGTAAACCTGTTGGAGAGATCAAACCGAATACCTTTCGCCCGTTAGTATCGCCTGTGACCCTAGGGGTGCTTGCAAGGAGGGAAAGCAATGAGTAAAACGGCAGACGCAGTGGTGATTGGCGGGGGCATCATCGGCTGTGCTACTGCTTATAACCTTGCCAGGCTGGGCTTAAAAAAAGTAGTGCTGGTGGAGGAAAAATACCTGGCCAGCGGGGCTACAGGCCGTTGTGGGGCGGGGGTGAGGATGCAGTGGGGGACGGAACCCAACTGTCTCCTGTCCAGGGACAGCATCAGGACGCTTGAGACCCTGGAGGAAGAATTGGAGTATAGCGGCAGTATCGAGTTCCACCAGGGCGGCTACCTGCTCCTGGCATACACGGAAAAAATGGTCAGGCAGTTCCGCATTAATATGGAACTGCAGCATGAACTGGGGATTCCCTCCAGGTGGGTAACGCCGGAAGAGGCTAAAGAAATAGTGCCGATTATCAACACGGATGGTTTGCTGGGCGCCGCTTTCTGCCCTAAAGACGGCCACTGCAACCCGTTCAAGACAGTTGACGCATACGCCCAGGCCGCTTTACACCTGGGTGTCGAAATTCTGACATATACAAAGGTAACCGGGTTGAAGAAAGAAGGGGCAAGAATTGCAGAGGTTCAAACAACGGCGGGGCGCATCGAATCATCCCTGGTAATTGCCTGTGCCGGTGCATATACCAGAGAACTGGGGCTCCAGGTCGGTATCGACCTGCCAATTCATCCTGAACGGCACCAGATCCTTGTTACCGAACCGGTGGAACCCCTGCTGGTGCCCATGGTCATGTCTTTTCACCACGGGATATACTGCCAGCAGGTCCCTCATGGATGTTTTGTCATGGGATTGGGCGACCCCAATGAAGTCAAGGACTTCAATACGGATTCCACCTGGCGTTTCCTGCATGAAATGGCAGCCAAGATTACGGAGATCTTGCCGGCAATAAAGGAGATCAGGGTTATTCGCCAGTGGGCCGGGCTTTATGATCTGACACCGGATAAAACCCAAATCCTGGGGGCCACTGATGTGCCCGGTTTCTTTGTCGCTGCGGGCTTCTCGGGTCATGGCTTCATGATCGCTCCGGTAGTGGGCAAGATCATGGCCGAAGTCATGCTTGGACAGAAGCCTGAGTATCCGATCGAAATGTATGGAATAAACCGTTTTGCCAGTGGAGATTTATATGTAGAACCCTCTGTTGTTTGAGTGTCCTGCATAACCCTGGCAAGCCGGATGCCCGCATTTCAGGCGCGGGAACCGTGAGGATCTGCATGAAAAAGGTAAACGAAAGTATTGATTATAGCAGGACTTTTTTTAAGGATCAAGAATTGCTTAAGATATGTATCTCAACTTTTTAACCACAGATGACTACCCGCCCTAATGCCCCCGCTTCTGAAGCGGCGGGATAAGGGCGGCTACGCCACTGTATTAACTGGCTCTAAGCTTCAGTGGGGGAAAGCAATCCCCCACTGAAGCCAAGGCCCAGTTGAATCAACAGCGCAGCGACAAGCGGCTACGAAAAAACAGCGCAAGGAGGTGTTTAATGTTACTACCTGTTGTCTAAGGTTGGCTTGATATTGATGGGTTTAGCTAATGAGGGGGAACTACAGTAGAATTGGGACCTGAGTGCGGTGGTCACCGCAAGGGCGCGATCCTTTTTGTGATCCTTTTGTTGAACGTGATTTCCGAAAGTGGAGTGTCTCGTGCGGCAAGTTTCCGGCCTTGAGGCTCCAGTATTCAAACGAAGCGAAGTTAATAATAGGGGCTTCGCTTTGCTACGCAATTGGATTCGCAAATAAATTTTTGGAGGTGCTTTTGTGAGCAAGAAAATTATTGGTTTGCTTCTTTCCCTGACCCTTGTGCTCGTTCTGGTGGCAGGTTGCAGACGTGCCGGCCCCAACAGTTCCACCAGTTCCAATAACTATGTGATCGGGTGTCCGGAACCCATGACCGGTTCGTCCGCCGACATGGGTACCGATATGTTCAGCGCCATGCAGATGGCTGTCAATGAACTCAACCAGCAGGGCGGCATGCTCGGGCGCCAGATCAAGCTGGTCGAGGAAGACGATGCCTGTGATCCGCAGACCGCGGTCAACGCGGCCAACAAGTTGGTCTCCCTCAATGTGGACGCGATCATAGGACATTACTGCTCCGGGGCGGCCCTGCCGTGCGAGCCCATTTACAACAAAGCCGGCCTGCCTGCCCTGCTGCCGGATGCCAATGCTTCCAGCCTTACCCAACAGGGCTTCAACGATATCTTTCTGATCAACTGCGGCGGCGAGATCCAGGCGAAAACGGCGGTCGACTTCATGGTCAAGACCCTGGGGGCAAAACAGGTCGCCTTGGTTGACGATCAGTCCGCTTTTGCAACAAACCTGTCCCAACTTACCGCAACGGATATAGTCGCGGACGGGGGTACGGTTGCCGATAAGGAATCGGTTTCCGCCACCCAGGTCGATCTCTCGTCCCTGATCAGCAAGCTCAAGTCAGCGAACGTCGGCGCCGTCTACTTCACGGGGTATTACTCCCAGGGCGGGCTCCTGATCAAGCAGGCCAGAGCGGCTGGACTAAAGAGCCAGATCGTGGTCGGTGACGGCTCCTGGGATCAGAAGCTGATCGACATCGCCGGAGCGTCAAATGCCGAGGGGGTTTACATCACTTGCACGCCCACTGCCGACATGCTGCCCAACGCCAAGGGCTGGATCGCCAAGTACCAGTCGCTCTACAACCGGGCACCGGGTCCGTATGCGGCTGACGCCTACGATGCTGTCATGCTGCTGAACCACGTCATCAAGGCGATCAACTCGACGGACAATGCCAAGGTCATCCAGGCCCTGCACCAGACCAATGATTACCAGGGGCTGACCGGACTTTTGGGGTTCACCCAAGATGGTACGAGAGAACACGGCACGGAAGTCGTCCTGGTCGTCAAGGGCGGTAAATTTGTCCTGAACCCGCAACAACCGAATGCAGTTGCAACTTCAAATTCTTAAGGTGTGAGATGCCGGGGGCGGGAACTGTTCTTATTGACCCGCCCCCGTCCTCATTTTTTACTACAGATGACTACCCGCCCTAATGCCCCCGCTTCTAAAGCGGCGGGATAAGGGCGGCTACATCACTGTATTATCCACAGATTGCTACTCGCTCTAAATCCCCCGCTTCTTCGATAGCGGTGAATAAGAGCGACTATATGCAACTGTATTAACTGGCTCTAACCTTCGGCGGGAAAACTTCCGCTAAAGCCAAGACCCAGTTGAATGGCTCTAAGCTTCAGTGGGGGAAAGCAATCCCCCACTGAAGCCAAGGCCCAGTTGAACAGACGGCGTTATGGGAAGGGAGACTTTACGGGTTCATGCACTTTTTTTTGCAGATACTCATCGACGGTCTGTTCGTAGGGTCCTTTTACGCCCTGGTCGCCCTCGGCTATTCCATGGTTTACGGCATCATCAGACTCATCAACTTCGCCCACGGCGATCTGTACATGGTGGGCGCCTTTATCGGATTCACCGTGCTCTCCCTGCTTTCCGGCAAGGAAGGCAACATAGTTGGCCTGGCTCTCGCCTTCATCGCGGCGATGATTCTGGTCGGTGGTCTGGGGGTCGGGCTGGACAGGATCGCTTACAAACCCCTGCGTAAGGCTCCTATCCTCAGCATACTGATCAGCGCCCTGGGTATGTCCCTGATCCTGGAAAACGGCGTTCTGGTGACTCCTGGCTGGGGCTCCCAGTTCCTGGTCTACCCCTACACCTCTTCATCGGCCGGTTTTTCTGTTGGAGGTGTCAGCATTGCTTACATGCAGGTGTTGATCTTTGTCGCGTCCCTTGTGCTGATGGCCGGCCTGCAGATATTCGTTCAGAAATCGATTCTCGGCAAGGCCATGCGCGCCATCGCCCTGGACAAGGACGCGGCCCAGCTCATGGGCATCAACATTAACAAGATAATAAGCCTGACCTTTCTCCTGGGCTCCGTCCTGGCCGGGGCGGCGGGGGTGATGGCCGGCCTTTATTACAAAGAGATCGAGTTCATGATGGGTTGGGATATGGGACTCAAGGCTTTTACCGCAGCCGTGCTCGGGGGCATCGGGAATATCCCGGGAGCGGTGGTGGGCGGTTTTGTCCTGGGGGTTCTGGAAGCCGTGGGGACCGGCTACCTGGGCTCACAGTGGCAAAACATCTTTGCTTTTGCCGTTCTCATTCTTTTGCTCGTTTTCAAACCGACAGGGCTTCTAGGTGAAAAAATCGGAGGTCGAATGTGAATGGCGGAGAGAAAACTGGCTTTACCGTCCGTAAGCGTGGTCGGGGGTGTGGCCCTGATTGCCGCCCTCCTTGTGCCACTCCTGGTCCGGAGCCCCTACTATATCGAGCTGGGGGTGCAGATCGGTTTCTACATGGTTTTGGCCGTCGGCCTGAACATGGTGGTTGGTTTCTGCGGCCTGCTGGATCTGGGCTACGCCGCCTTCTTTGCGATTGGGGCATACACCACCGGAATCCTGATGTCCCGCCTGCATTTCTCTTTCTGGCTGTGCCTCCCCTTCTGTATCGTGAACGCCGCCCTGGCCGGAGTGATGGTGGGGGGCCGACCCTGCGCCTCCGGAGCGACTACCTGGCCATCGTCACCCTGGGTTTCGGGGAGATCGTTCAGCTCTTGGCAACGAACCTGGCCATTACCGGTGGGGCCACCGGAATTTTTGGCATTCCTCCGCTCAGGCTGGGCGCGTACGCAGTCACTAATATGGTCGGCTTTTATTACCTGATGATCGTCATGGTCGTGCTCGGCGTGGCGGGCGCCTATTCCCTGCGGCACTCGCGGGTGGGCAGGGCCTGGCATTATATCCGCGAAGACGAGGATGCAGCCATGGCCATGGGGGTCAATACCGCCCTGTTCAAGCTCTACGCCTACATCACCGGGGCGATGTGGGCAAGCATGGTCGGCGCCGTGTTTGCGGTCAGTATGACGGCTATCTCACCGACAAGCTTCAGCTACAACCAGTCGGTGCTGATCCTGATCGCCGTCATCCTGGGAGGTTTGGGGAGCATTCCGGGAGTGCTTGCCGGGGCGGTGCTGGTCGTCATGCTGCCCGAGTTGTTGCGGGACGTGGCCCTCTTCCGGCTGCTCGTTTTCGGTGTTCTGATGGTCGTCTTCATGATCCTGCGGCCGCAGGGCATGTGGCCGGCAAACGTCCGGGGCGTGCTCAAACCTGGGGCCGGTAAGAGGCCCGGCGACGGGACCGCGCTTTCGTTAGGGGGCAGGAGAGAATGAACGTCCTGACGGTGGAAAACATGACCCTTACCTTCGGCGGCCTGGTGGCGATCGCGGACCTCTCATTTTCGGTGGCCGAGGGGCAGGTCACCAGTCTGATCGGTCCCAACGGGGCCGGCAAAACCTGCGTCTTCAACTGCATTACCGGCTTTTACAGGCCGAACAGCGGACGGATCCTTTTCGGCGGGGAAAATATTGCGGGGCGGCCTCCGTATCAGATTACCGGACGGGGCATCTGCCGGACGTTTCAAAACATCAGGCTTTTCAACGCCCTGACCGTGGTGGAGAATGTGGCGGCCGGACAGCATACCCGGACCGGGTGCGGTCTCTTGCAGTGCCTTTTCCGGACCGGCAAATCGCGGCGCGACGAAAGAAATGTCCGGGAAAAAAGTTTTCAGTGGCTGGAATTCGTCGGTTTGGCGGACTGTTACGATTACCAGGCCCGGCAGTTGCCCTACGGGGATCAGCGCCGTCTGGAAATAGCCCGGGCGCTGGCTTCCGAGCCGAAGCTCCTCTTGTTGGACGAACCGGCGGCGGGTCTGAACCACAATGAGCGGGAAAGACTGCTGGCCCTGATTCGGGAGATTGTGCAATTGGGGATCACCGTCGTGCTGATCGAGCACGACATGGGGCTGGTCATGCGGATCTCCAACCACATCGTGGTTCTGGATTACGGCCGGAAGATCGCTGAAGGACCGCCGGAAACGGTGAGGAATGACGAGCAGGTGATCACGGCCTATCTGGGAGGGGATCTCGATGCCGTTTCTTGAACTGGACCGGGTGAGCGTTGCTTATGGTCAGATCCAGGCCGTCAGTGACATCTCCTTTACAGTGGAGGAAAAGGAGATCGTGGTGGTCCTGGGCAACAACGGGGCCGGCAAGACTACCACCCTGCGCGCCATTTCCGGCCTGAATCCTCCCCATCATGGCCGCATCTTGTTTGATGGCCGGGAAATTCAGAAGATGTCCCCCGACAAGATAGTTTCCCTGGGAATCACGCACGTTCCCGAGGGCAGGCGCGTCTTTCGCGGGATGACCGTGTTGGAAAACCTGGACCTGGGGGGGTTTTCCCGGCGCCAGGAAAAGAGCTATCTCAAGTCTCGCCTGAATATAATTCTGGACCTGTTCCCCCGCCTGGCCGAGAGAAAAAACCAACTGGCCGGCACCCTTTCCGGCGGTGAGCAGCAGATGCTGGCCCTGGGCCGGGCGATGATGGTCGAACCGCGGCTGATGATGATGGATGAGCCATCCCTGGGCCTGGCGCCCCAGATGGTCCAACTGATCTTCAGGGTCGTGAAGGAGATCGCCGCCTCCGGAACAACGGTCTTGCTGGTGGAGCAGAATGCCCGCCTGGCCCTAAAAATGGCGGACAGGGGTTACGTCCTGGAAACCGGTTCGGTCAAACTGTCCGGCTCGGCCGCTGAACTGGCCGGCCAAGACGAAGTGGTCAAGGCCTACCTCGGCGGTTGACGGCATGAAGATCAGAAAAATCATCGCCATTTTGAGCATCCTCTTCATAGGATTCCTCTTTCTATATGCCGGGATCGGCAAGATCAAAGACCCTTCAGATTTCTTGTTTGTCCTGGAGGAGTACCAGTTGAACTGGCCGATTGCCTACATAGACCTGGTAGTGACCATCCTGCCTGTTTTGGAAATGGTCCTGGGTCTCCTGATCCTGGGCAATCTGGTTTTCGGCAACAGGTGCTACCGTTTCCTGACCCTGGGGGCGGGGGCGGCCCTGTTGGCCGTTTTCCTTGGCGTTATGGCTTGGGTTTTGGCTCACAGGGAGATCTTTGTTGGCTGCGGTTGTTTCGGCGGCCTGGGCGGTCGGCTTTCTCCGTGGGACGTGGTGAGGGATGCCCTGTTCATTCTTGTCGCCCTGTCCGGATTGATCACCGGGCCACGGAGTGAAATGTAATTGGGATTTCGCACCGGATTGCAGCATATTCCCTGACAGGAGAGGGTATGGGGGAGAGGTTCAGCGTTGAAATCATATATCGGGGAGGCGGAAACCATGAGCGATATCTCAGGATGTGTTACTGTTGAACAAGAGATGCAAAAAAAGAGGGCTGCCGTCAGACCGATGAATGAAAGGATTGCAAAGCTCAGAGAGGGCAGTGTCCGGGCTGAAGTAAGAATATCCGACGAAAGAGCCGGAATAATTACCGAATTTTATCAAAGCGGAATTGCCGCGGGAAAATCAATTCCTGTTCAGCGGGCGATGGCTTTCAAATACCTGATGGAGCATGTCAGCCTGCCGGTTGAAGACGGACAGTTGATTGTCGGATTGAGAGGGACCGGACCGCAGGAGGCGCCAACGTATCCTGAAATGTGCACTCACAGCCCGGAGGACCTGGAAATATTAAATTCCAGGGAGAACATGCCTTACAGGGTGGATGATCACACCAGGGAATTATACGAAACCAAAGTAATACCAGCATGGAAAGGCAATGCATTGAGAGACATCATTTTTGATCACCTTTCCGGTGAGTGGTTGGAGGCTTATCAAGCGGGAATATGGACGGAATTCATGGAGCAAAGGGCTCCCGGCCATACTGCCGGCGGCGAAAGAATTTTTACCAGCGGTCTCCTCAATGTTAAAAAAGAAATAGGAACAAAAATGATGGAGCAAAAGACCGGCGATCCGGAGTACTTTGACAAGATCGAAGAACTCAAAGCCATGGATATTGCAGCGGATGCCATGCTGATCTATGCCGGGCGCTATGCGGAAAAACTCGGGAAAATGGCTGAAGAAGAAGAAAACTCCGAGAGAAGAAAAGAATTAAATGAAATGGCAAAAATCTGCCGCCGGGTTCCTGCCCACGCTCCGGAGACATTCTGGGAAGCACTTCAGCACTACTGGTTTGTCCACGTAGGCGTGGTCTATGAGACAAACCCATGGGACTCCTTTAACCCGGGCCGTCTGGACCAGCATTTAGATCCGTTTTACGAAAAGGACGTTGCGGAGGGAAAACTCACCAGAGAAAGGGCCAAAGAACTGCTGGAGGCCTTCTGGATCAAGTTTAACAATCAGCCGGCAGTACCGAAAGTCGGAGTCACGGCAGAGGAAAGTTTCACCTACAATGACTTCACCAAGATCAATATAGGCGGGCTGAAAAAAGACGGTTCGGATGGCGTAAATGAAGTCTCATACTTGCTTCTGGAGGTCCTTGACGAGATCAGGACATTGCAGCCTAACACCGCCGTGCAGGTGAGCGTTAAAAACCCCGAACGCTTCATCAGAAAAGCATTAAAAGTAGTCGGCCCCGGATTTGGAGAGCCACCGTTCTTCAATTTCGACGGAGTCATCGTCAAAATGTTAAGGCAGGGTAAAAGGCTGGGCGATGCCCGCACCGCGGGGGTCAGCGGATGCGTGGAAACGGGGGCCTTTGGAAAGGAATCCTATATTCTGACGGGATATTTCAACCTTCCCAAAATCCTCGAAATAACCTTGAACAACGGTATTGACCCGCAAAGCGGAAAAAAGCTCGGCATAGAGACGGGAGATCCGGCAAGCTTTAAGACCTTCGACGAACTCGGTGAGGCTTTTATCAAGCAGGCCAAATATTTTCTGGATATAAAAATGAAAGGTAACGACTTGGTAGAAGCGCTTTTTGCAAAGTATATGCCCGTTCCTTTCCTGTCGCTATGGATTGATGACTGCGTAAAAAAGGCCAAAGACTACAATGCCGGGGGCACGAGATACAATACCCAATATGTTCAAATAGTTGGCTTGGGAACCCTTACGTACAGTTTGACCGCCATCAAATATCATGTTTTTGACCAAAAGACCGTTTCTATGCCCGAACTTCTTACTGCCTTGAGACAGAACTTTGCAGACAAGTATGAAGTGATGAGGCAAATCATCTTAAATAAAACCCCCAGGTATGGAGAAGACGATGATTACACCGATGACATCGCCAAGAAAATGGTTGACGATATAGTGGAGATGATTGAAAGCTACCCGCCGTCTCCAGTCAGAAGAGCCTCAAAGAGGGCCTACTTCCTGCCTACCACCGCCCATGTCTATTTTGGGAAAGTTACGGGTGCGACCCCTGACGGAAGAAAAGCCGGTATCCCGGTCTCTGAAGGTGTTTCACCGGTTCAGGGCAGCGACAAAAAAGGAATAGCCGCAGTTTTCAGGTCCGTTTCCAAGTGTGACTGGGACAAAACCGGCGGAGCGCTCCTCAACCAGAAACTGACTCCGGATCTGATCGAAGGCGAGGAAAACCTGAGGAAGCTTGCCCAACTCATAAAAACCTTCTTCAACATGGGGGGGCACCATGTCCAGTTCAATGTGGTAAGCGTGTCACTGCTCCGGGAGGCCCAGAAGCGGCCGAAAGACTTCCAGGACCTGATGGTCAGGGTAGCCGGTTACAGCGATTACTTTGTCAACCTGCCAAAGGGTTTGCAGGATGAGATCATTGCCAGAACTGAACAAAAAGAAGTGTAACTGACATGACGGCTGGGATGTGACCAACCAGATGGCCTCTGGATTGATATTCGACATAAAAAGATATGCCGTGCACGACGGCCCCGGAATCAGAACAACGGTATTTCTAAAAGGATGCCCTTTGAGATGCTGGTGGTGTCACAACCCCGAGGGTATTTCTCAAGAAAAATCACTCATGTTTTTCGAATATAAATGCATGCAGTGTAAAATCTGTGCTGGTGTTTGCCCGACCGGAGCCATCTCGTTTGCCAATGACGGGCGCCATCTTGACCGCAGAAGCTGCAATAATTGCGGCATTTGTTCCGAAGCCTGCCCTACGGAGGCTTTAAGACATGCCGGTAGCATTATCACGGTTGAAGAACTGATGAAAGAGATCGAAAAAGATGTCTTGCTGTACGATAATTCAGGAGGGGGCGTGACCTTTTCCGGCGGAGAACCACTATTGCAGCCTATATTCTTGAAAGAAGCGCTTATGGAATGCAAGAGAAGGGATATTCAAACTACGCTGGATACATCAGGCTATGCTTCCGAAGAATCTTTTTCGTTGGTCCTGGACCATGTCGACGTGTTCCTCTTCGACCTGAAACTGGCCGATGAGGAGGAACACAGGAAATACACCGGAGTTTCCAACAACCCGATCAAAGAAAATCTGCGGATGCTGGCGGGCAGGGGTAGAGGCCGTGACGTCATCCTGCGTTTTCCTGTGATCCCGGGCATAACCGATACGCAGAAGAATGTGGACGGTCTTGTGGAATTTATCTCCACATTGAAAGGCATCAACGAGATCGACCTGCTTCCCTTTCATGATGTCAGCGAAAAGTACGACAGGCTGGGCATAGAATATAAAATGCCTATGCGACAGGCTCCTTCGCAGGAAAAGCTAAAGTATATTAGTAAAAGATTTGAGGAAATTGGAATATATGTGAAGATTTAACTTTGCTTCGCTACGTTTGAATTATCGGTAGTTCTTAGAATGCATTAGGGCATAGCAATTCTTATCTGTTTTTAAGGATAAATTCTGCAATTGGTAATAAAATCATGGTGATGAAAATGTGATACAGGAAAGCCAAAAAACAGAAAGGAGGAGAGGAGCTTATGCATCCGAGGTACCCGAACCCGATGATGCACGGCTACTTTTTCACAGCGTTTGCTATCGTTCACTGGGTCCTAGGACTTATCGTGCTGGCCGGCTTCGTCTGTTTTTTGTTCGCAGTGTGGCGGTTCGTGAAAGCGCATGAGAGGATTGCCAGTGCGCTCAAGGAAATGGCTGCCGTTTCCAGGCCCAAGGAAGCTGAACCAAAAGGGTAACAATCCTCTATTTTGAAATGAATCATCACTTAATTATGACGCTGGATTGACCGAGGGCTACCCGCTCTTATCCCGCCGCTTCTTTGAAGCGGCGGGATAAGAGCGGGTAGCCCTCTAGTTGAATGGCGGGCAACAGAGGCCTCCGTGGCGAACGGAGGCTTTTCTGCGTTCTCATCAAATACTGTAACATCTCCGGCAACCCGCCCTTCCACCCGCCTCAAGAGGTGCGCACTACTTTGAAACGCAATCTAAGCGGGGTTTTGGGCATAATGTAGGGAAGGAGTTGGTGCCATTTGCTAACAGTCTGGCCGGAAAAAGATGCGTAGAGCCACCCGGTTGCAACAAATCGGAATCAAAAAGGTTGTTGGTGGTAAAAACGAATTGAGCCTGTTGGCTTTTATCGCCATGGGGTTGGGTGGCGCCATCGGCTCGGGCATATTTGTGGTTAGCGGGACACCCATCCGATTAGCCGGCCCTGCTATCTTGGTAGTGTTGCTTGTGGGCGGTTTTGCCACCAGGTTTATTACCACGATGTTGACGGAAATGGCTGTGACTCAACCCGTAGAAGGCTCTTGGAGCGTCTATGCCGGTAAGTACCTGGGAGAACGGGCGGGCTTTATAGCCGGCTGGATGTACTGGACATCGGGGGTGCTCACCATGGGCACTGAAGTGGTGGCTGCGTCCCTCCTCGTCAGATGGTGGCTCCCGGCTGCGCCTTTATGGGTTTTTAGTCTAATATTTTTACTTCTGGTGACGGGGCTCAACCTGCTGGATGTCCAAGAATTTGGCTATATTGAAGCATGGCTTGCCTTCATTAAAGTTGGCATCCTTGTCTTGTTCGTAGTCCTGGGCGGGCTGGTCATCGCCGGCATCATACCGGGATTCTCCACCTTACCGGGAGGGATGGCGCCCACTGGTTTTTTTCCGGGCGGCTGGCGAGGGACGATGGCCGCCCTGATCCTGGTTATGTACAGTTATGCCGGAGTGCAAATCATTGGCCCCTCCATGGGTGATCTCTATGACCCGGAAACAAATGCTCCCCGCGCCCTGCCCTTTATCGACGGAACTCTCTTATTGCTCTACGTGGCGTCGATAGCTGTTCTGATTAACCTGGTTCATTGGTCTACGGTTTCCGTGACCGGGAGTCCGTTTGTGCCCATATTCAACAAATTGAAGGCGCCCTTAGTAGGCGATATACTGAATGCCTTCATTCTGAGCGCGGTCGTTTCCGCCATCAATTCCAATATGTATGGGATACCGAGGATGTTGATGTCATTATCGGAACGTCATGATGCTCCCCAATTCCTGGTCCATGCAGATCGACGCGGTGTGCCGATACCCGCCATCCTCGGTTCTGCCACATGCCTCTTGCTGGTGGTAGCGCTGTCCTATTTCTTCCCAAGCGACATCTTCATCTACGCAGCAAGCGCAGGGGGCGTTTCAGCCATGTTTGGCTGGCTCATCATCGGGATCACTCACCTTGCCTTCCGGCACAGGGAGAGAAACAACCTGAAGCTACGTTACTACGGTTTTCCTCTCACCACCCTGACTGCCATTGCCATCCTCCTGCTGGCCCTGGCCGGCGCTTTCTTGACTCCGCAACAGTTAATCGGCATGATAGCCAGCCTTTTCCTCCTGCTATTATACCTGGGTATCTATGCTTTTTTAAAACCCAAGAAATTCACTCATGCATAACCCGTTTGTCCGTCATTCCCTTGATGATGTCGTCCACTACCAGTGGTAACACGTGCGGCAGCATCTTTGGCATCATGTCGTCCATCACTCCCGGCAGCAACTGCGGCAGCAGTTGCTGCATCGCCGGCGGCATCCCCGGTATCTGCTCTTCCATGTAGCGCAAGATATCCGGCAACACCTTGGGCATGATGCCCGGCGTCATGGCAGGCATCATCCTGGGGATCAGACGGCCGCATAGCCTTCAGTATGACCTCCCGCAAGCCCTTCAGGCAGCGGCTCTCATCATCCTCATGGATTTGTTCATGAAAGCGGGCATATTGGCCAGCATCTCCGGCATCAGGTCGCGCATCATCTCGGCGATCCCCTCCACTGCCATCTGCTTGATCACCTTGTCGAAGACCACCCATATGTCCAGGCAGGCCTGGGTGGTGTCCTGACCCTCATAGCCCATGGCCTCTACGACAGCGTTGGTGAAGTCGATTACGTGCATCGGATGCCCGAGGTTCTTGCTGGCATTCCGGAACTGGAACTCGCAGCAGGGACAGGTGGTGTAGATCAGGTCCGTGCCCGCCTCGGTGGCCTCGTCAAGGCGCAGGGCGGCGATCTCTGGCGGAATGTCGTGGATCGGTTCCTTGATCCAGGGTCAACACACTGCCACAGCACAGGCCATGCTCCCGGTTGTGGGACATCTCCACCAGGTCCAAACCAGGCAGGGACTGTAGCACCTTCCGGGGCGGGTCGTAAATGCCGCCGTGCCGCCCGATGTGGCAGGGGTCGTGCCAGGTCGCCCGCCGGTCGAGCGATTGCTTGAACTGCAGCCGGCCCTGGTCAATCAGATCAGAGAACACCTCGGAGACGTGCCTGACCTCCACGTCGTACTCCAGTCCGAGCTTCTTCGCCCATTCCCGGTGGTAGTGGTTGAGGAACACCCAGCAACCCGGGCAGGAGACCATCAGCGTCTTGATCCCGCGTTTCTGGAACTGCCCGATGTTGTAGCGGACAATCTCCTCGAATGCGCCCCACTGCCCGGACATGAACATGGGGGCGCCGCAGCAGTTCTCATCCTTTCCCAGGTATGCGAACTCCAGGCCGGCCTCCTTGAAGATCCGGGTGGCGTTCTGGGCAATGTCCGGAATGATGTAGGATGATGTGCATCCGGCCCAGTAGGCCAGCGGCCCGGCGTCCTTGTAGTCGATGTCCGGCGGTACCCAGTCGGTACGGTGCTCCCGCAACTCCGCCCAGATGTTGTGTTCCGCCCGGGCGGCCGCCTTCATCAGGTAGAAAGCCGGGTAGGTGGCGAACTCCTTCTCCATCACCAGGAAGCCGCGCATCTCGTCGAAGTCCTCCTGGATGGGGATGTTTACCTGGCACACGGGGTTGCAGCGCTTGCAGGTGGTGCACAGCAGGAAGGTGTCCACCTCGTCCTGGTCAAAGTCGATGTTGCCATGGGCATACTCTCTCAGGAAGTAGAACTTGCCCCGGGGTGTGGCACTCTCCCAGCCCCGGCCGGAGTAGAGGCTGCAGACCGGGCGGCAGTAGCCGCACTGGACGCAGACAAAGGCATCTTTAGTCAGGTCCGGGGGCAGCGGACGCTCACCCTTGCGGATCTTCGGCAGCACCGCGGCAGCAGCCCCGGCAAATGGGCGTCCGAGCCGGGCAGCGCTCATGGCGGCGGTCAGTGCCCTATTTTTAGAAGACAGGGACTTGTCAGGGTTGAACAGGTCATTTGGGTCCAGGGCGTGTTTGACATTCCTGAGTTCCTGGTAGCGTCCCTCACCGAATTTGGACGGAGCCAGGTTGGTAAAGAACATCCCCAGGGAATAGGGAAAGCCGCCGTGCTTGAAGGCGATGTCCATCACCTGCAGTGACTTGGTAAAGTCCAGGGCATAGTGCAGGGGCAGGCACTCATCCCCCAGGGCAAAGCTCTGGATGGCCACTTCCCGACCCCCAATCAGGGTGCCCTCCAGGGCCAGTTCCCCAAAAGTACCGGTCAACTCATCCAGGGCAGCCTTCAGGCCGGACAGGGGGATGACGCTCTCGCTGGGGATCAGGGATGGTCCCAGACGCTTCAGGCGCATCGGGTAGTAGCGCTCCTCCCAGTCGTGCTGCGCCTGGGCGGCAGGCAGCACCTCGCCGCCAAGAGCGGTCAACCTGGAGGAGATGAACTGCTCCACCGCAGGCGCCTCGGACTGCAAGGGCGCCAACAGCAGGGCTGGCTCCTGCCAACCGCTCGTCAGGCATGCGGCCTCCTCGTTAAGGCGGCGGAAGCGGCCGCTGCCGAAGCCGACGTGCCAGACCGCGATCCCGGCCTCGGCCAGGGCGGCCAGGGCGGCGATCAGCTCATTCATAGTCTTGAAGCCGATCAGGAACGGCCTGACATCCTCGGCGGACACCACCCGGAAGGTGACGCTGGCAATAAAACCGGTGGTGCCTTCCAGCCCTGACCACATGCCCGATCTCGTTCAGAGGGGCGCCGGTGGGAGCGATGACATCCACGGCGACCACGTTCTCGTTCACATAGCCCCCTGTGTTGCTGCCGATCCCGGCGCCGCCGGCGGCCACCCAACCGCCCAGGGAGGCGCCGGGGGCGCTGGTCGGCGCGATCGGCAGGGCCAGGCCGTGCTCACGGCGCAGGTAGTCGTCCAGGTCCTTGATGATTATACCGGGCTCCACGGTGACGGTCATTCCGGCCTGGTTAACATCCAGGATCCTGTTCATCCGGTTGAACTCCACCACGATCCCGCCCCGGGACGGCACACAGCCCCCGAACCCTCCGGTGCCGCTGCCCCGGGGTACCAGGGGCACCCCGTAGCGGTGAGACAGTTCGGTCAGGAAGACCAGGTCATCCTTGCTCTCCGGTTGCGCTACGGCATCGGGCATGCCCTTGTAGAGCATTTTCACCATTCCGGGCATGGCGCCCACGTCGTGAGAGTAGAGCAGCCGCTCGATCTTGCCCAGGGCGGCCCGGTTCCCGAAGCGTTTCACCAACTCCGCTTTCCAATCCTTGTCCTGTTCGCCATTCTCCTCGAACCCGAAATCCTTGACCTCATCGACGCGATCAGCTTCTGCCACGGCTTCCGACCTCCCCCATATTTTTTGAAAACGTACTCCTATGCTGTGCTAACAGGGACAGTGTTTCAGAGTTTTGGAGCCAACCTGGCCCGCTTCGGCAGTGGCAGACCGGTAAGTGCGCCAGCCGCCGCTCAGGTTAAAGACATCTCATTCCAAGCGTGCGCCTTGAGGATGCGGCAGGCGATATATGAGCGCAGCCCGGTGGCGCAGTAAACGACTACCTTGCGCCCGGGCGTTAGCCCGGCCTCCACCTCGCCCATCCGCCGGCGCAGTTCGTCCACCGGGATGTGCAGGGCGCCTTTAATGGCGCCCACCTTGACCTCGTCGGGCGTGCGTACGTCCAGGACCAGGGCTCCTTCGTTCTGCAGCGCCTCCACCTGGTCCCACTCCACCGTGGCCACATCGCCCCGCATGACGTTGGCTGCCGCCATGCCAAGGAGATTGACCGGGTCCCGGGCGGAGGAGAATGGTGGGGCGTAGGCCAGTTCCAGCCGCTCCAGGTCGTAGACGGTCATCCCGGCCTGCAGGGCCGTGGCCAGGACGTCGACCCGCTTGTCGACCCCCTCCCGGCCGACTGCCTGGGCGCCCAGGAGATGCCCGTCAGAAGGGCTGAACAGCAGCTTCAGGCTTACCTGTGAGCCGCCGGGGTAATAGCCGGCCCTGGCCAGGGGGTGCACGATGACGCTCCGGTAGTCGATGTTCAACTTCTGCAGTTGACGGGCATTGAGGCCGACGGCTGCTGCTGCCAGGTCGAAGAGCTTGATGATGGAGGCGCCCACCGTGCCCCGGTAGGCGATCTCCCGCCCGCAGATGTTGTCCGCGGCCAGGCGCCCCTGGCGGTTGGCAGGCCCAGCCAGAGGAATGAGGGACGGGGCCGTGCTGACCGGGTTGACAACCTCGATTGCGTCCCCCACGGCGTAGATCCGGGGGTCCGATGTGCGCAGGAAGGCGTCGGTCTTGATGCCCCCGGTGGGTCCCAGTTCCAGTCCGGCCTCTCTCGCCAGGCCGGTTTCCGGGCGCAGGCCGACAGCCATCAACACCAGGCCGGCGGGCAACTCCCGCTGCCCGGTGCGCACCACCAGCCGCCGGGCATGCTCCCGGATCTCCTGCACCTGCTCGCCGAAGTACAGCCCGATCTCCTGCTGATGCAGGTAGGTCTGCACCAGGGCGGCCATCTCGTAGTCCAGGGAGACGGGTAGCACTTGGTCGGCCAACTCCACCACTGAGACTGCCAGGCCGCGCTGTTTGAAGTTCTCCGCCATCTCCAGGCCGATAAATCCGGCTCCGATCACCACTGCATCCCGTGCTTGCCGCTCCTCGATCCAGGCGATGATGGTGTCGGTGTCCGGGATCGTCCGCAGGGTGAAGACTCCTGGCAACTCGGCTCCCGGGATGGGCGGCCGCAATGGTGCAGCACCGGGCGCCAGCACCAGGTAGTCGTAGCTCTCCTGGTAGGTGCGCCCGGAATCCAGGTCGGTTACCTGCACCTGCTGCCCGGTGCGGTCGATCCGCGCCACCTCCTGGCGTGACCGGATGTCAATCCGGAAGCGTTGCCGCAGCAGATCAGGGGTGGCCACCAGCAGGTTCGCCCGCTTGGGAATGGCGCCTCCTACGTGGTAGGGCAGACCGCAGTTGGCAAAGGAGACGTAGGGGCCGCGCTCGAAGACCACGATCTCCGCCTCCTCGTCCAGCCGCCGCAGCCTGGCGGCGCAACTCGCCCCTCCGGCGACGCCGCCGACGATTAAGACTTTTTTACCCAAGTATTTCAACCCCCTCATTTATTGAAATAAAAGACCTTAATGAAGAATATTCTCGAAAATAACGGGAAGTTAATCGAACAGAGATTGGATGATCTTACGGGCGTCTTCGTTGACCACGCGGTAATGAACCTCCAGGCCGTGGCGTTGCCCCTCGATGATGCCTGACGACCTGAGCCTGGCAAGGTGCTGCGAGATCGTTGACTGCGGCATGCCCAGACATGATTGAATGTAAGAAACACTGCGGTCCCCCTGGACCATCAACCCCCTGATAATGCACAACCTGACCGGGTGGGCCATCGCCTTAAGCAACTCCGACTTTCCATAATATAGCTCCGGGTTTGTGATAAAAGTATCGATGTCTAAAATTGAAATCACCATCCCCATAACCATTATATTCATATATTACGATAAATGAATATATAGATCAAGATAATTATGCTCCCACGAATTAATTCGTGGGAGTGTGTCAATGGATTGCCCGGGCAGTTCCCAGACATTCTTGTGTACCACAGATGACTACCCGCTCTAATGCCCCCGCTTCTGAAGCGGTGGAATAAGAGCGGCTACATCACTGTATTAACTATTTCTAGGCTTCAGTGGGGGTAAGACAATCTCCCACTGAAGCCAAGAACTAGTTGAACAGCCCCTGGTGTATTGTCCGGCGCAGGGGATGCAGGCAAGTTTGCCGTCTTTCACCCGCGCCCTGGATTCAGAAACTGCTTCGCCACAGAAGGCACAGGTGATCGAGTTGAAAATCCGGGCCGGCTTCGGTAGCTCCTCTTCGATATTCTGAACCGTGCAAAACTCCTCCTGGGGTAAATCCAGGATCTGCTGCACGATGCTCGGCCCGGACCGTAGCGAAGCCGGCTGGATATCCCGGGCCCTTGTTTTCACGGAGATGCGCACCCCAACCCCGCTCTGGCGGCTCATGAAGGTGTAGGCGCTCTTGCCGAAATCCCGGAACAGGAGGTTGCCCTTGCCCAGGGTGCACCCCGTGACGACCATCACTGCATCCACACCACAGGCATCGTTCTCGACAATGGCCACCAGTTCTTCGTCCAACGCCCGTCTTGCGGCAAGTTCCTGCAGGCCGATTTTGGCCGCCCGGTAGCCGATCGCCAGCCCGGGACAGATATGGCCATGAAACTCGCTGCATTTCTCCCAATCGCTTTTTTCTTCGCCCATCTCAAACCATCCCCTTTTTAACTTATTTTTTCACATATTGTTAAGCAGTGCAAGACAAAGGGGCTAAGAAGTATCCTGTATCTCCGTATCAACGAATGCAACCACCGAAGAAACCTTTACAAGCTTACCCAAGGATGGTGGATTGACATCTTATTGGTACGATGTAATATATAAATATAACTATCATTATATTTATATTATTATCGTTATTTACCAGATGACTACCCGCTCTAATACCCCCGTTTCTCTGAAACGGTAGGATAAGAGCGGTTAAGTCACTGGTTCAACGATTTCCCCGATGGCTAACCGCCACTAAGCTCCCGTTTGCGTAAGGTGGCGGACCAACACAGTTCTGGCATTAAGCCTCGCACAACGTGGAGTGAGAAGGGAGGGCAATAGCGTGCCATTCAGCTTTTCCATGACACCCGAACAGACCGAGATAATCCGGACAATACGGCGCTTTGTGGAAAAAGAAATCATCCCGGTAAGAGCCTATTATGATGAGACGGAGCAGTTTCCGTGGCCAGTAATCCACAAAATGGCGGGGATAGGGATTTTGTGCATGGCCGGGCCGGAGAGAATCAGCGGCTATCCATGGGACCATCTAACCCGATGCATGGTCATGGAGGGTATAGCCAAGGGGTGTGGTGGTATCGCCACTATCCCCATGGCGAACCTGCTTGCCTGTGAACCGGTAGAACTTGCCGGAAATGAAGAACAGAAGGAGTGGTGGTTTACCGGCTTGTGCCAGAAAGGGGAAATCGGTGCATACTGCGTTACCGAGCCCAATGCGGGATCAGACATTAGCAGCATATCAACGACGGCCACAGTTGAGGGAGACCACTATGTTTTGAATGGCGCCAAGTGCTTCATCAGTAACGGAAGTGTTGCCTCAAAGTATGTCGTGCTCGCTACTCTGGATAAGAGCAAACGCCACAAAGGACTCACCTTTTTTCTGGTAGACCGGAACTGGAATGGAGTCAGTGTTGGGAAGAAAGAGAAGAAGATGGGCATCCGGGCTGCTGATACTGCTGAAGTTATCTTCGATCAAGTTAAGGTCCCCAAGGAATTCCGGCTTGGCGAAGAAGGAATTGGGTTCAAAATTGCTATGAATGCTTTTAACGCTTCTCGTCCGGTTATTGGAGCCATGGGGGTTGGCATCGGCCAGTTTGCGATGGAAACAGCCCGGGACTACGCCAAGGATCGCAAACAGTTTGGAGGCCCCATTGCCAATATGCAGATCATTCAATTCATGTTGGCCGATATGGATATAAGCATTGAAGCAGCCAGACTTCTATATCAGAAAGCAGCCTGGATGCTGGACAATGGCATGGCTGCCCCCCGAAATGCAGCTATGGCCAAATGCTTCGGTGCTGATATGGTACAGAAGGTTGTCACCGATGCTATTCAGATTCTCGGGGGATATGGATATATGCGGGATTATCCCCTGGAAAAGACGATGCGGGATGCCAAGTTGTTGCAGATCGTTGAAGGTACGTCACAGATTCAGAGGCTGATCATTGCGCGTGAAATCTTGAAATAGGGCTTATGAGATAGGAGGACGATGAAAATGGTAAGTACGATTGACAAGGTCGGGGTTCTCGGTGCTGGCCTGATGGGACACGGAATTGCTCAACTCGCTGCCCAGGCCGGATGCGACGTGATTCTGGCTGATATTAACACAGACGAGCTGGAAAAAGGTTTAGGGAGGATTAAGAAGCTCCTGCTGAAGTCTGTTGCGGCCGGTAAGATGCTCCAGGAGCAGGCGGATGCTCTACTGACGAAGATACATACTTCGTTGGACATGAACGATTTTGCGGACTGTGACATTGTCATAGAGGCTGTACCGGAGATCATAGAACTCAAGAAAGATATAATTACCAGGTTGGACCAAATCCTGAAACCGGATGCGATTCTGGCCACGAATACCTCTCAACTGAGCATCACGGAACTTGCCTCTGTTACCGGAAGAGCAGAGCAGGTGATCGGCATGCACTTCTTTTATCCGGCCCAGGTCATGAAACTTGTTGAGATTCCAGCAGGAGAGCACACCGCACCGGCTTGTGTCGAGGCAGTAGTGGATTTGGCCAGGAGAATGGGAAAAGAAACGTGTACGTGCAAGGACACCCCCGGCTTTGTGGTTAACCGCATTCTTGCCGGACTTATGGTGGAAGCCAGTCGTGTTTATGATGAGAAGCTGGCCAGCGTTGAAGAGATCGACAAGGCCATCAAATATGCTCTGGGACATCCCATGGGACCCTTTGAACTATTTGATTTTAGCGGGATTGACACCATAGTGAGGGTTGGAGATGGCCTGCGTGCGGCCTTTGGCGACAGATTCTGCATTGGAGTAGGTACACGTAACAAGGTTAAAGCCGGGGATTTCGGACAGAAAACGGGCAGGGGGTTCTACGACTATACGGCCAAGCAATAATTACCGAATGGATGCTAGTCTTCTTGCATATGAAGGAGGGTTTACCAGGATGACAGGAATTGTTGCATACGGTGCCTACATCCCATTTAACCGTCTGAATCGACAGCATATCAGAGATGTTTACGGGAGCCCTGTTCCTCAGGGCGAAAAAGCGGTGTCCAATTACGATGAGGACAGCCTTACAATGGCGGTCGCTGCAGCCTTGGATTGTGCTTCGGGACTGGACACGAAGGACCTTAGCGCTGTCTTTTTTGCCAGCACAACTCCTCCCTACAGGGAAAAACAGAGCGCTACGACCCTTGCTGGCACCCTGGATGCGAACAGAGGTGTCCGTACTATGGACATCACCGGATCGCTGCGGTCAGGGTCCAGTGCCATGATGGCTGGTCTTGACGCGGCAGAAAAGGGCGAAAAAGTACTGTTAGCCATCAGTGACAGCCGTCTGGGTGGTGCCGGAGGGGCGCTGGAAGCCTTGTTTGGGGATGGAGCAGCAGCTTTTCTTCTGGGAAATAAGAACGTGGTAGCTGCTTTTCTGGGGTCACACACTGTGGCAGCAGACTTCTATGACCATTGGCGGTCACAGCATGACGATTTCGTGAGGAACTGGGAAGAACGGTTCTGTCAGAGCCAGGGCTACAATATCTTCACGGTCGAAGCAGCAAGGGAAGCCATGAAAAAGACCGGGTTGGCCCCCCGAGACTTTGCCCGGACAGTCATTTATGGTCTGAAAGACAAAGACGCCGTTGAAGTAGCCAGAAAGTTGGGGTTCAGCCCTGAACAGGTCCAAGATAACATGATTAGTGCGATCGGCAACACAGGAGCCGCCAGTGCGCCCATGGCCTTGGTTGCAGCCCTGGAGAAGTCGGAGCCCGGGGACAAGATTCTGTTTATTACCTATGGTGAAGGCAGCGATGCAATGGTTTTTCAGGTAACGGATGCTATAAAGAGCCTGCCTGCCCGTCGTGGCATCCAAGGGTACCTTAACAGCAAAAAGACGGACATGGACTACGGCAAGTACCTGAGGTGGCGCGAGCTGATTCCGCTGGAACCCCAGCGAAGACCCCCGCTGGTAAGGCCCTCCTTGCCTGATCGCTATAGAAACCTGAAAAAAATCCTGAGCTTCTACGGTAGTCGTTGCACCTCCTGCGGAACTCCCCAGTTCCCTTCCCAGAGGGTATGCATTAACTGTCAGGCTATCGACCAGATGGAGGACTACAAGTTCCTCGGCAGAAAGGCCAAGTTGGCCACCTATACCATGGATTATCTGGCGCCGTCGCTAGACCCCCCGACGATCCTGGCGGTCATGGACTTTGAAGGCGGTGGCCGGTTTGTGTGCCTCATGACGGACTGCGATCCGGCCAGAATTGAAGTGGGGATGGAACTAGAGCTGTCTTTCAGAAAGCTGTTCGAAGCGGAAGGGATTGTAACACACTTCTGGAAAGCCATACCGAAAAGGTAGAGGGGGGATGAAACAGATGGGAATCAAGGACAAGATAGCGGTGATTGGCATGGGGTGCAGCAAGTTTGGAGAGAGATGGGACTGCAGTCTTGATGATTTAATGATAGAAGCCATCATGGAATGCTGTAATGATGCGGGCGTAGAGCTAAAGGACATCGACGCTTTCTGGTTCGGAACTTACAGTTCCAGCACTACCGGAGCGCTGCCTTTTTCCATGGCGCTGAAAACCCAGTACAAGCCGGTCACCCGGGTGGAGAACATGTGCGCTACCGGAAGCGATGCATTTCGAAACGCATGCTACGCCGTAGCCTCGGGAGCGTATAACGTCGTCATGGCGATCGGGGCGGAAAAGCTGAAAGACTGTGGGTACAGTGGGCTGGAAACCCCCATGGTGCATTCTGACCGGACAACACCGGAACCGACTGCACCAGCCCGATTTGCGCTGCTGGCTCCAGCCTATGCCGAAAAATACAATCTGAAAATGAGCCACCTGAAAGAAGTCATAGGAAAAATTGCCTGGAAAAACCATTTAAATGGATCGCTTAATCCTAAAGCCCAGTACAGGACTGAAGTCCCGCTTGATGTAATCATGAAGTCTCCCATGGTAGCCTACCCGCTTGGAATTTACGATTGTTCCGGCGTAGCTGACGGAGCATCATGCGCCATCATCTGCCGGGTCGAGGACGCCCACAAGTACACCAAGAACCCCATGTATGTGAAGGGGATGTCAATCGCCGCCGGCCCCGGCTACGGAGAGCGTCACCAGGGCTACGACTATACCACAGTGTGGGAAACCTACTACGCCGCACAGGCCGCCTACAAGGAGGCAGGCATCAGTAATCCGCGCCAGGAGCTCAGCTTTGCTGAAGTACATGACTGCTTTACCATCACAGAGCTAATCATTTATGAGGACCTGGGATTCAGCCCCAGGGGCGAAGCCTGGAAAGACGTAGAAAGCTGCTACTTCGAACTGAAAGGAAAACTTCCGGTAAACCCGGACGGAGGCCTTAAGTCTTTCGGTCATCCCATCGGTGCGACTGGACTGCGCATGCTGTACGAATGCTACCTGCAGTTCAAGGGTGAGGCCGGTTCACGGCAATTGGAGAATCCCCGGTTGGCGCTGACCCACAACCTGGGTGGACAGCCGGCCTATTGCGTTGTTTCGGTGTGTATTGTGGGAAAAGAACTTGGTTGAACAGGAAGGTTCTTTTGGTGATTAATGATTAAAAAGGAGGCAAGAAGAATGGGAGTCACTTCAAAACCTGATGGGACTGGGACGAGGCCTGCAACCGGATACTCCAACAATCTTGTTAGCAGTATGAGGATGAACCTGAACAAGAATCCGGACATGCTGGCGATTATCTGTGAAGAGCGGGCTGAAACGTGGGCCGAGATGTGGGCGCGCACGAACCGGCTGAGCAATGGTCTGCACAGATTAGGGGCAAGGAAAGGGGACCGGGTGGCCATTTATCTCAAGAACTGTCTTGAGTTTCCCGAGACATTCATAGCGACTACAAAGTCAGGATTTATCATGAGCCCGGTGAATTATCGCCTCACAGCAGAAGAAGTAGCCTACCAGCTCAACAACTGCGGGGCAGTTGCGGTTGTCACCGATCCTGAATTTGTTAACCTTCTGAAGTCAATTGCTGGAGAGGTTCCCAACCTGAAACACGTCATCGTCTTGGGGAAAAATGCCCCGCAAGGCACCATATCTTATGAGGCATTGATTGATGAATCCGATCCTGCCGAGATCACTACTGAGATCTCCCCTCATGACATTCACATGATTTTGTATACCTCGGGCACCACTGGGCAACCAAAAGGGGCCATAAGAGGGTACATGGAGAACTACCATACCGGGATGACGGTGTGCGTGGAGTGGAGGATTCGCTCAGGTGACATCCATCTGGCTGTTGTACCGCTGTATCACGCGGGGAGTTGCGCCTGGTACTGCGCCGTATTGGTTTCGGGGGGAACAATCGTTGTGGCGCCGGCATTTGATCCGGAGAAAGTCCTGGAGTCAATCGAGCGGTTCAAGCCGACCTGGACCATGATGGTGCCAATCATGTATGACTGGCTGCTCTCCCTGCCGGAAGAGGTTCTGAACCAGTATGACGTGAGTTCACTGCGGACAGTGATTTCCGGGGGCTCTCCGCTCCATACCGACACCAAGCACAAGATCCTGAAATTCTTCAAGAATGCCGAACTCAACGAATTCTACGGCAGCACAGAACTCGGAGTTAGCACCACACTGCGCCACGAAGACCAACTGCGCAATGACCGTTGCGTAGGCAAGCCTTTACAAGATCTTGAGCTAAAGCTCGTTGACCCGGCAACCGGCAAAGAAGTGGCCCGAGGCAAGGTTGGTTTACTCTATTCCCGAGGACTTCGGGGCCTGCGGGGTTACTGGAACGATCAAAGCGGCACCGAAGAAGCATTTCTTGACCACGAATGGGCAACCGTCGGGGACATGGCCCGCCAGGATGAAGAGGGACATTACTATATCGTGGACAGGCTCAAGGACATGATTATAACCGGGGGAACGAACGTGTATCCTCTGGAAGTTGAAGCGGTCATTAGAGGACTTGACAAGATTCAGGACGTCGCGGTGATCGGGGTGCCGGACAAAAAGTGGGGGGAGGCCGTCAAAGCAATCGTTGTAGCCAAACCTGGGGTGAATGTATCAGAAGAAGAGGTCATTGAGTATTGCAGAGACAAGCTGGCCGGGTTCAAGATTCCCAAGACCGTGGATTTTGTGGCGGAGCTTCCCCGATCACTAACCGGGAAAATCCTGAAAAAGGAGTTGCGGAAGAAATATTGGGATGATGGGGTCGTCCAGGTGTCGTAGTTCTTCAGCCAGGCAATTCCATCAGACAATACTACTTAACTGAATTGTCAGTGGATGGGTCTCCCGGATTTCTGGAAATGAGATAATGGAGAATAATCTCCTTTTGTTTAGCCATCGCCCCTAACAAATCAATGCTCTCAGGGTCAATGATGTGTTGAAAAGCCATTCCAATGGAGATGCCTGCGATGATTTCAGGGAGACCCTCGCAGGTTCCCCTGTCAATGATACCCTGGTCAATACCCTCACGAAAAATGCCGTCTATAAACTTTCGGATGTTCTCCATAAAACTGCGCAGTATATGCTTTATCTCCGGGACATATTGTACCTGCCCAAGATAATTAATGAGCAAAATCCAGAAGTCGATGTTAGTGATCTGAGAATCACTGACGTTATCAAAGTAAGCAGATAGCTTATCCACGAAATTATCTAATGGCGCAACCGTTTCCATTACCCTTCGATAAGAGTTAAAAAACGAGCTCTTAAGTACGTTTAGGAATAGTTCCTCTTTATTTTCGAAGTAATGGTATATCATACCAGTTGTCATGTCCAGTTCTGAAGCGATATCCTTCATGGAAAAGTTATTGTAGCCCTTTTCTACTATTAGTTTTTTCGTGGCGTTAAGAACCTGTTCTTTTCTGATTTCCTCGAGGATATTGTTTGACATAGCGCCCTCCGCAATAGACTGGTCCTGATCAGGTATTTAGTTCAACTAGTTCTTGGCTTCAGTGGGTGCCTTCCCCCGCTGAAGCTTAGAAATAGTTAATTAGGGGCGTAGCCGCTCTTATCCCACCGCTTCAGAAGCGGGGGCATTAGAGCGGGTAGCATCGGTAAAACACTCTTTACAGTTTATCATATGTTAAAATGACTTATCGTTCAAACTTTGGAACGCCAGCAGGCCAAGAGGGCCGGCGGCAGTATCGCCGCGACTAGGATGGCAGTTCACCAACGACGACTGCATCAAGCTGCTGCAATCAGAAGAATTCCAAATTCTATGGAAGGGAAATGGCGTGCCCTGCCAAAATAGCAGGAGTTTTTGCCCTTTACGTGGAATTATGTGCATCATCATATAAACCTACAAAAGGCCTTCAGGGTATTCAACTGGGCCTTGGCTTCAGTGGGGGATTGCTTTCCCCCACTGAAGCTTAGAGCCAGTTAATACTCAGTGATGTAGCCGCCCTTATCCCGCCGCTTTAGAAGCGGGGGCATTAGGGCGGGTAGTCATCTGTGGTACGCAGGCGTTGTCGGTACTTTTGCGGCAAAGCAATGTCTGCCACAACATCAGCGAAACCCTTTTCCTCCTCAGATTCGCTGCATCTGATTCAAACGAAGCGAAGCGAAGTTTGAATTTGCCATGTGCCTGTTTGCGAAGCAAACATATGGCACGGCTCTTAAATCATTTAACTTCGCTGAATCAGAGGGGATTGAACCCCCACTGATTCTATCAACCTGAACCCACCGCCTAAGAGGCGGGGGACTTCTCAGCGAAGTTATAAGGACTTAACTGAAGGGGGTGATATTGTGTTAATTGAAGAAATCATGAATAAAGATGTTTCCATATTGAGGCCCAGTGATACCTTATCCCAAGATCTAACAGAACTGGAAAGTGTAAAAAAGCTTCAAGAGACTCTATCAACTATTCTAGAAATAACGTACAACGGCATCATCGTAATAGACGAGCAGGGTTTAGTAACCCATGCCAATCATTCCTTCCTAGAATTTAGTATGCATACCTTGAATGAACTGCAGGGTAGACATATTCATCAAATATTCCCTAAATGCAGATTGCCAATAATAGCGAAAACAGGTGTACCAGAGACTAGTGAGATATTATATATTCAGAATACTCCTTTCGTAGTTTCAGGGCTGCCCATAATCAAGGAAGGATTAGTAGTTGGGGCAGTAGGAGTGATTCATTTTGCTAATAATCGAGAAACTTTAGAATTAGTAAACCGATTAGCTTCCTTACAGAAGAAGGTTGAGTATTATCGTGGTGAGCTACAAAAAAGCAAAGTAAGTAAATTGGATTTTGATAATATTATTACAAAGAATAAACAAATGGCAAGTATTAAAGAAGAAGCTCGGAGGTTTTCTAATTCAAGCTCTACTGTTCTTATAATGGGTGAAAGCGGAACCGGGAAAGAACTTTTTGCTCAAGCGATCCACTTTAATAGTAGTCGATGGAAAAAACCTATAATCATGTTAAATTGTGCGGCTATTCCCGAAAACCTTTTAGAATCAGAATTATTTGGTTATGCTCCAGGAGCGTTTACTGGCGCAGGAAGCAAGGGAAAACCCGGGCGGTTTGAACTAGCCAATGAAGGAACGCTTTTTCTAGATGAAATCGGCGACATGAGTTTGGTTTTACAGGCCAAAATACTTAGGGCTATCGAAACATGCCAGTTTGAAAGAGTTGGTGGAATTGAGCCAATAAAAGTAGATGTGAGGATCATAGCTGCTACAAATAAAAATCTTGAGAAAGCTGTAGCGGATGGGCAGTTTAGAGGAGATCTTTATTATCGTATAAATGTCATGGAGCTATGGTTGCCACCATTAAGGGAGCGCCGGGAGGACATTGAGCTACTGTGCGATTTTTTTATAAAAAGGTTTAATGAGATGTTTGGAACAAAAATATCCGGACTTTCTTATGAAGCAAGAGTCATGCTATTAAATTATCGCTGGCCAGGTAATATTAGGGAATTAGAAAATTGTATTGAGAGAGGAGTGCAAATAGCGAGAGAGGGTTCTTTGGGGGTAGAGCATTTACCCATGCACATTACTAGATGTAGTATCAGGTATGATACCTCTGATGCAGAAAAATACCACGACAAAAAAGATTGCGCTGACCGGCAGATCATACTAGAGGCATTACAGAAAAATGGTGGCAATCGACTTAAGGCCGCCAAATTCCTAGGGGTGAGCAGGTCTACGCTTTATGAAAAAATGAAGAAGTTGGAAGTTGTTTATTAAAGATCATTTGTTTGAGTGCAGGCGCACATGCAGGTTTTTTTCAAATCAATTGCTAGAGCCCTAATCCACGGCTGATAATAACTTTCATGACTTCCGAAGTGCCCGCATATATAGTCTGAACCCTGGCATCAGTCCACATTCTTGAGATTTCGTACTCTTTGCAGTAGCCATATCCTCCAAACAACTGCAGACAGCGTGAGGCCACCCGGTTTTCCATCTCGCAAATCCAATATTTCGCCATGCTTACTTCCTGAACCACATCTTTTCCTGCCATATGCTCTAGGATTAACGTATCCAGAAAACTTCTACCAACCTGAATCTCGCTGGCAATTTCAGCCAAGGTAAACTGAGTGTTTTGAAACTTTGCTAATGGCTTACCAAATACACTTCTCTCCTTAACGTAATCCAAGGTTAAACTCAAGCATCTTTCCGCGGATGCCTGTGCAGACAATGAAACCAGGATTCTTTCTTGTTGCAGCTTTTGCATTAGGCATTTAAACCCGTTGTCTTCCCCGCCAAGAACATTTTCCGCCGGAACGCGGCAGTCTTCAAAGAATAATTCGACGGTATCCTGGGCATGTAACCCCACTTTGGGAATCTGTTTGCCCCGTTCAAAACCAGGCATGCCTCTCTCTACAACAAAGAGAGTAATGTCTTTATGCCCTGCGTTCGGGCCCGTCCTGGCTGCTACAATAACCAGATCAGCTAAAATGCCGTTGGAAATAAAGGTTTTTGAACCGTTGATGATAAAGTCACTGCCTTGTTTGACAGCCTTGGTCCGCATGGCCGCAAGGTCCGATCCCGCTCCCGGTTCAGTCATAGCTATAGCCAATATCTTGTCGCCACTAACGCAATCTGGCAACCAGCGCGCCTTCTGTTCTTCTGTACCAAACGTTTCAATATATGGTGCAACGACATCACTATGCAAGTAGCAGAAAAGTCCTCTGACTCCATGGCGTGCTATTTCCTCTGTAATGATGACTGAGCATAGGAAATCCCCGCCTGCACCGCCGTATTTCTCATCGGCCCATGTGCATAAAAAGCCATATTGACCCATTTTTTTATAAATATCTCTTGATACGATATTCTCCGTTTCCCATTGTTCATAATGAGGCACAATTTCATTGGCGACAAATTTCCTGAAAGTATCTCTAAACATCAGATGCTCACTGGTAAATGGCAATATTCGATCCATTTTTTCCTCCCGACATCGCCTTGATGTTCTCCGCCTCTAAGTCAATGGACCTCTCTGGTTAACACCCTTTAAACACGGGCTTGCGTTTTTCCAGGAACGCTTTCATGCCTTCAAGATGGTCTTCGGTAGAAAACAGGAAAGAAAAACCTCGCTCCTCATGCAATAATCCGGAGGCTAAATCAGTACTAATTGACATATTCAGACACTGCTTAGCGACTCTCATCGTTACAGGTGATTTAGCAGCTAGTTTCGCTGCAACTTTTTTTGCTTCCACAAGGAGTACTTCCGCTGGGAACACTCTGGTTATCAATCCAATTTTAAGAGCAGTGGCAGCATCGATGGTGTCGCCTGTCAAGATCAAGTCTTTGGCCCATCCAAATCCGACCACCCGGCCTAACCTTTGGGTGCCGCCTCCCGCTGGGAACAGGCCAAGATTTATTTCGGGAAAGCCAAACCGGGTGCCTTCTGCGGCAAGCCGGAGATCACAGGCCAAAGCTATTTCACAACCACCACCCAGGACAAATCCTGCCATTGCAGCTATTACCGGTTTGTTCAGGTTACTGATTC
The DNA here is from genome assembly GCA_963767365.1 of uncultured Peptococcaceae bacterium. Taxonomy (GTDB): domain Bacteria; phylum Bacillota; class DSM-12270; order Thermacetogeniales; family Thermacetogeniaceae; genus Palsa-1188. Next base: position 181,076 of record CAVYEE010000030.1, on the reverse strand, counting down.
TGTTCATTGCTTTATGAACAAGAACCATAAATTTTTCGCATTCAAGTGGATTAATTTGTGACATATAAGCAACATCGGCGCCGGCTACAAAAGCCTTCTCGTTGCCCGTTAAAATTACACATTTAACCTCGTCATCGCAGCTTATCTGATCCATCACCTGTACGATCTCCATAAGTGCATCTTCGTTCAGAGCGTTGAGAACTTGGGGACGATTAAAAGTTACGATGCCAATTCCTGCCTCTTTTTCGTATAATAAAGTCTTTAAGTCCACAAATAACTCCTCCCACCATTTCATTTATCATTGATTCATATACCAAGGATGTCATGAGCTACTGCTCAGTTTTCACAGCTTCAAAACTCCATCGCTGCTCAATTTATTAATTTCTGCTTCAGAGTAGCCGGCTTCTTTCAGAATTTCATTCGTGTGTTCGCCAACCCTGGGAAAGATACCCTTTACCTTACCAGGTGTTTCGGAAAGTTTAAATGGTATCCCGGGAATATACAGGTCTTTTCCTAATCCTTCATAGTTATCAATTTTTGTTACTGTTTCCCGATCTACTACTTGTGGATGCTCAACCATCTCTTTAACAGTCAGCACCGGAGTAAAGCAAATATCACTATCGGCAAAGAAATCCACCCATTCCTGCTGGGTTTTCTGCCGCATAGTACTTTTGATACGATCAATCATTTCTTTTTGTTTATTCTTCAACCATTGCAGTTCAACGAACTCGGGCATACCCAAAGCCAAGCAGAAACCTTCCCAGAATTTGGTTTCTAGCCCGCCAAACGAAACATACTTGCCATCCTTTGTTTCATAGATGTTGTAGCAAGCATATCCGCCCAACAACATTTCTTGCCCCCGCTCCGGAGATTTACCCCATCCGGATAACTCACCGAGGGACAGGGCGGTCATATTTACTGCCCCATCAAACATAGCCACATCGCAAAATTGCCCTTTTCCGGTCTTGGCTCGGCTCACTAAAGCCAAAAGGATAGCAATAAGAGCCGAGTAAGATCCTCCCCCTATATCTGCTATTTGCGTACCTGCCAAGCATGGGGAGCAATCTCCAGTCCCGGTCATTCCAGTTATTCCCGCCAAACTTAAATAGTTAACATCATGACCTGCTGTGTTCTTTAGAGGGCCAGAATATCCATACCCGGTAATAGTGCAATAAATTAGCCTTTGATTAATTTCTTTCAAGGCTTCGTAGTCCAGTCCCAGTTTTCCCATCACTCCAGGCCGGAATTGCTCCAGTACTATGTCACTAAGGCCCACCAGCCTGCGATATATTTCCTGTCCCTCCCGGCGTTTCAGATCCAAACCTATGCTCTTCTTGTTACGGTTCACACTATAAAATAAAACACTTTCTCCTGCGATTTTGGGATTAAAGGCGCGGATCCAATCACCCGTGAGCGGTTCTACTTTAATCACTTCGGCGCCAAAATCAGCCATCATCTGTGAACACAAAGGCCCGGGTAAGTACATCGACAAATCAAGGACACGAATTCCGCTTAAAGGCATGTTTTCAGCCATTTACCTCTTCCTTTTCCTACGAGGATGATAGGCAGGGCGGCTATCTGGGCTGCATGCGAATAGCTCCGTCCAAACGGATAGTCTCACCGTTGAGCATGGGATTTTCCACGATCTGCCGGACCAGCATGCCGAATTCTTCCGGCCGTCCTAACCTGGACGGGAAAGGAACTGCTTTGCCCAGGGATTCTTTGACATTGTCCGGCAGCGAGGCCAACATTGGCGTATCGAAGGTTCCCGGAGCAATCGTATTCACACGGATGCCTTCCGCAGAGAGATCGCGGGCCAAGGTAATCGTCATGCCAACAATTGCCGCCTTGCTCGCCGTATAGGCTATTTGGCCGATCTGCCCTTCAAATGCAGCCACCGAAGCCGTGTTGATGATGACACCACGCCCGTCATATCCTTCCGGTTCATTGTTCAACATAGCAGTGGCAGCATTACGAATCATATCGAAGGTGCCGACTAGGTTGACGTCAATGGTCTTTTTAAAGAGGGCGATGTCGGCTGGTCCTCGCTTTCTATCCGTGGTTTTCATGATTATGCCGATTCCTGCGCAATTAACAAGGATGTGAACCCCGCCAAACTTTTTGACAGCCTGTTCGATAGCTGCCTGAATATCTTCTGTTTTGGAAACATCCATCTTGATGAACATGGCACGCTCACCCAGTTCCTCCGCCAATGCCCTGCCTCTCTCCTGATTGAGGTCCAGTATTACAACATTGCCGCCATGGTTGAAGAGAGTTCTTATTGTTGCTTCCCCAAGTCCGGAAGCCCCTCCGGTAACCAGCGCTGTCTTTCCCTCAATATTCACGTTCATTCTCCCTTCTGCAGTTTAGATTATACAGGTTCCACAGGGGTGTCACCTTACACCTTGAGAATTACTGCGTCGCCCTGAGCCAATCCCCCGCATATTGCGGCTGCGCCATAGCCACCACCTTGACGGCGCAAATTATTGATTATGGTTGCAGTGATCCGTAATCCACTGGCTCCTACGGGGTGACCAAAGGCAACGGCTCCACCATTAGGGTTGGTTCTATCCCTTATTTTCTTCGTTTCAGCCTGATCTCCGCCAGCCAGAAGGTGAGTGCTCACCAAGGGAACTGCCGCAAATGCCTCATTGATCTCTATCTGTTTTAAATCGTCAATTTTCAGACCAGTTTTACTCAAACCTTTAATAATTGCCTCTGCTGGCGCCTTAGCAATATATTTGGGGGGTAGCGCAACACTGACCACATCCAGTATTTCTGCCAGCGGTTCCAAATCTAATTCCTGGGCTTTTTTTCTTGTAGTAACAACTACACCGGATCCCCCTGAATTCATGCTGGGAGCATTTCCAGCAGTAACGGTGGGGCTTCCATACACTGTAGGCAGCTTGGCCAAATCCTCAATTTTGACGTCAGGTCTGGGCTGACTGTCCTGAGCGAATATTACAGGAGTCTTTCCCTTACCCTGAGGTATTTCGATTGGGAAGATCTCTTCTTCGAGGAATCCGCTGGCTATAGCCATGCCAGCTTTCAACTGGCTGTTTAAGGCCCAATCATCCTGCATCTCCCGGGTTTGCCCATACTCAACAGCAACTTCTCCGGCATCCACTGCTACGGTATAACCAGGATAGGATATGGGAAAAAGCAGATCGATCAATGATACGTGACCTAGACGGTAACCTTCCCACCGCAGACGTGATGGAAGCAACAACGGGGTATTACTCATATTGTCAACCCCGATTGACATACACACCGAGCCCAAGCCGTGCTTTAAATACAGGAATGAAAGCTGCAGTGCGGTAGTTGATGAACAACAAGCCCGGTCAATATTAAAACTCAGGGTTTCCGGCGGCATTCCTGCAAGAAGTAGCCCCTGGCGGCCCTGGACATCTGTCTGGATTCCCTGCTCTACACAAAGTGCGCTTCCTATATGGATAAAATCAATAGCCTCTTTTTGAAGTCCGGACCGTTTAATTAGTTCCTGGATCACCCATGCTACGTATTGAGTGCTATGAACATTCCTGGTTACTCCCCCAAACTTATCAAACGCCGTTCTGGCGTAGGCAACAATTACTACATCATTATCCTTCATTGGTTACAACACTCCTCTCAAATGGACTAATTAGACAGCCTGCAGTGTCAGATCCCCCCCTTTTTTTACCGCCCGTATATCCACCATGGTCAGATACTTAAAATAGGTTTGATGTATTCTTTAGCAAATGTCCTGCCATTGTAAAGCATTCGGAATATTTTCTGAGACAGAGATGGGATGCGGTAGCCCGCAAGCCGGTGAGTGGCTTGAATGCAGGAACATTCGGTGCTGTAACCGAAGAGCGCCTTCTTTTCCTGAACTGGATAAAAGACCAAGAGAAAGGCGGGCGGCAGGTGGAAGGACCGGAAACTCTTAACTAATGTCCGGATTTTCATAAAAATGTTTGTACAGGATTTCGAACATTCAAACGAAGCGAAGCGAAGTTTAATGCCACGTGCCTGTTCAACTCTAATATTGCGTAGTATTTCCCAGATGACTACCCGCTCTAATGCCCCCGCTTTTCTGAAGCGGCCCTTCTTTAATCCTCGACAATATGAAGGAAACATTTAGCAGGCATATAATTTGCAACTAAAACAGTTATAAAGCGTTGCGGCTTTTTCTTCAGCCGGCGGTTCTCTTCTCCCAGATCGGTACCCCGCATTAGCTTTCCATGTCCGGGAAAAGCCCGGAGAAACTGGGGGTGAATTGAAATGATTCTATGTTCATCAGAAAAGATCCGGGAGTACCGGGAAAAGGGCTACTGGGGCGACCGGACCCTGCTGGATGCTTTTAGGGAGCAGGTGCAGGCGGGCCCGGAGCGGGTGGCCCTGGTCGACCCGCCCAACAAAGAGGAGTTGGTCGGGATGGCTCCCCGGCGGGTTTGTTTCAGGGAACTGGACCGGGCGGCGGATGCCGTGGCCACGGCCTTGCTGGATTTGGGGATCCAAAAGGATGATGTGATCATGGTCCAGTTGCCCAACATCTGGGAACTTGCCCTACTCTACGTCGCCATCGCCAGGGCGGGCGCGGTCATCGCGCCCCTGCCGGTACAGTGGCGCGGCAAGGAGTTTTCCTACGTCGCCGCCCTGACTGGCGCGAAAGCCTTCATTACGGCGGAGGAATTCAAGGGGTTCCACCATCAGCGTATGGCGGAAGAACAAAAGACGGTCCTGCCCGGCCTGAAATATGTCCTTTCCCTTGCCTGGCTACGGGAAGCAATCGCCGGCCCGGTCGACCGGGACCGGCTGGTGGCCATTCCCATGACCGCTGACGACGTGTTCTCCATCTGCTGGACTTCGGGTACCGAGGCCGAGCCCAAGGGCTGCCCTTTAAGCCATAACAACTGGACTTTCGAGGGCAACATCGTGAAAAGGGCGACCGGGTTCCAGCCTGGGGACGTCCAACTCTGTCTGGCCCCCCTGGTGAACATGACCGCCTTGGGCGTGCTGTTCATACCCTGGCTCCTGTTCGGGGGCACTTTTGTCCTGCACCACCCCCTGGATGTGGAGCTTTCCCTCCGCCAACTGGTGGACGAGAAGGTCACCTACACCATCCTGCCCCCGGCAATGATGAACATGATTCTCAAGCATCCCCGCATCGACGACTATGACCTCGGGACCGTCCGAAGCGTCGCCTCCGGTTCGGCCCCCCTCTCACCCTGGGCCGTGCAGGAGTTCCACCAGCGCTGGGGGATAGAGGTGGTCAACATCTGGGGGCAAAACGAAGGTACCGCCCTCGTTTCCGGCCCGGCAGACGTTCCGGACCTGGCCAAACGGGCCGAGGTCTTTCCCGACTGGGGCCGGTCCGGCGTGGTCTGGTCGGTGTCCGGCCTGGAAACGAAAGTGATCGATCCGGAAAACGGCCGGCCGGTCACCGAACCCGGTGGGGTGGGGGAACTGGCCTACCGGGGCCCCAACGTCATGCCCGGCTATTTCGGCCGTCCCGACCTGAGCCGGAAGGCTTTTGACGACGAGGGCTTCTTTTACACCGGCGACCTCTTCCTGATCAGGGACGAAAAGCACCTCGCCTTTTTTGACCGCCGCAAGGACATCATCATTCGGGGCGGCTTCAACATCAGCGCCCAGGAGGTGGAAAACAGCCTGCAGGGCCACCCGAAAATCCTGGAAGTGGCGGCCGTGGCCTTACCGGACGAGGTGATGGGGGAGCGGACCTGCGTCTTCGTGGTGCCCCGGCCGGGTCAGACCGTCGACCTGGCGGAACTAGTTTCCTTCATGAAGGGCAAGGACATGGCCGTCTACAAGGTGCCCGAACGGCTGGAGATTATCGACCGGCTTCCCCGCAACCCGGTGGGCAAGGTCCTGAAGAACGTCCTACGGGAGGAGCTCATGCGCCGCCTAAAGGCGACAGGAGGGGAGGGGGCTCATGACCGTCTTTGATCTTTGGGCCCACAACGCGGCGAAGTTTCCGGCGAAAGAAGCCCTGTGCTGCCAGGGTATTCTTTACAGATAATGTTAAGTAAAAGAGGTGTTCATTAAAATGTCAGCGAATTTCGCCTATACAAATATTAGAGACTTTAGTTTTATACTACAAGAATGGCTTCCCTGCGAGGAAATATTCTCGTATAAAGAATTTGCCGGCTACTATGCAAAAGAAGATATTGAATCGGTTTTAGTGCCCATTTTAAAAATGTCAAAAAAAATAGTCGAGCCGGCTAACGAAGATTCAGAGAAAAATCCGGTCCGTTATGAAAAAGGTAAAGTTATTACTCCTCCTCTAACCGGCCCAATATATAAAAAACTGCAGCAAGAAGGCTGGGGAACATCCAACATTGATGATTCACAGGGGGCTATGGTTCTCCCTTCAATCCTACTCAGCATGTGTACGGAAATGTTTTCGGCAGCCTATCCAGCCCTTATGCCCTTTTTAGAAATTACCACCGATGCAGCGCGAGTCATTCAGTCTTTTGCCAGTGCCGAACTTAAGCATATGTTTTTACCAAAAATGATGGACGGAAGCTGGACAGGTACCATGGGTTTGACGGAGACCTCGGCAGGTTCTGATGTTGGGGACATAATCACTAAAGCTTTTCCTACTGATGACCCGAGAATATTCAAAATAAAAGGGCAGAAACTATTCATCACTGGAGCAGACAATGATTTTACAGCTAATATTGTCAACCTTTTTTTGGCCAGAGTTGAAGGTGCTGTTCCAGGTACAGCCGGTATATCTTTGTTTCTCATTCCCAAGTACTGGGTTAATGAAGATGGCACGCAAGAAACTGAGATTAACGATTTTCAGGTTACAGGGATCGAGCATAAACTGGGACTGCATGGGTCACCTACCTGCGGTGTAAGCGTGGGAGAAAGCAACAATTGCCGGGGATGGCTCATAGGAAAAAATCCGTTGCAGAATGATGGCAAAGGAGACGGAATGGCCTTAATGTTTCATCTGATGAATGAGGCTCGGATGGCCACCGGCTTATTTGGTACCGCCTTAATTGCTAATGCGTTTTATAACGCTCGCGATTACTGTAAAGAGCGAATTCAAGGCAGGCTAATCAATGATCCTAAAGGAGACAGGGTCGCTATTATCAATCACGAAGATATTAAACGAACCTTGTTGATGGGAAAAGCACATGTTGAAGCCATGCGCGCCATGATCTATAAAACCTATTTCAATTTTGACGTGAGAAGGTTTGATCCAGATCCAGAGAAAAGAAAAAAAGCCGATGAATTTATTGAAGTCGCCACACCATTATGTAAAGCCTATCCGACTGACGAAGCGTGGTGGCTGATCGGTGAAGCGATTCAGGCTTATGGCGGTTATGGCTACTGCGAAGACTATCCAGTTGCTCAGCTTGCTCGTGACTGCAAAGTATTAAGTATTTGGGAAGGAACTAATTACATCCAATCCATGGATTTAATAGGGCGTAAATTAACAATGAAAAAGGGTGCCGTCTTTTCTTCATTTTTAGCACAAATACAGAATTTTTATGAGGCAAATAAAAATTCACATTATTTCGAAAAAGAATTTCATATCCTTGGCAATGCTTTGAATGCTTATGCTAAAATCCTCAAAGCTATCACTCATTACTCAGAAAACAAAAAATATTCAATGGTTCCTGTGTTTGCCCGGCGTATACTTACTGCAACAGCCCAGATGTGGGGGGGAAGTCTTCTCCTTGAACAAGCTTTAATTGCCAAGAAAAAGGCAGAGGATTTGGGCCCCCAGCATTTTGACTATAATTTCTATTCAAGCAAAGTAGCTTCTGCGTGCTACTATTTGAGAAACGTAGTCCCTAATGTATGTACAGTAGCTACTATTGTCGAAGACGGTGATACTTCAGTGTTGGATATCCCCATCGAAGGTTTTGACTACTGATAAAGTTGTCAAAACTTGCAGGTTGGATGGCAACCGGGTTGTCATCGCGTCCTTGACCAAGACGCTTTTTACCCCTAAAATGAGAGTCACCATCGAAGAAGTTCTAGATAATACCGGATTTAATCTGGATGTATCCCGCGCCAGAGAAGCTGATTGGATTACCAAGGAAGAAGTAATGGTTTTGCGTACCAAAGTTGATCCTCTAAATATTTATGGTACTAGATAACTGTCGTATTGATTAAACATTAGTAACTAAAAGGAGTGCTGATATGAGCGAAGTTCTCGTTGAAACTAAAGGATCAGTTTATACTGTAATCATTAATAGACCGGAGGTAAAAAATTGCGTAGACCGAAAGACAGCCGATCAGCTAGCCTACGCATTTCGTGCCTTCGACAGTGATCCTAATTATTCAGTAGCTGTACTGTGTGGCGCAGGAGGATCTTTTTGTGCGGGAGCTGATTTAAAAGCTGCTGTTCATGTGGATGATCCGAATGGACCAGCAAATAGATTGGATAAAGATATGACGAAGGATGGACCGATGGGACCGTCCAGAATGCATCTCTCCAAACCAGTTATTGCTGCTGTTTCAGGCTACGCTGTGGCAGGTGGAATGGAACTTGCTCTATGGTGTGACCTGCGAGTTATGGAACAGGATGCAATTCTTGGCGTATTCTGCCGAAGATTCGGTGTTCCCCTGATTGATGGAGGAACTCAGCGTTTACCTCGCTTAATAGGTATGAGTCGTGCTCTGGATTTAATTCTAACTGGTAGGCCAGTTAGTGCAGATGAGGCCCTACAGATAGGACTTGCTAACCGGGTCGTAGAAACTGGCACAGCCAGAAAAGAAGCTGAGAAATTGGCTGAACAAATAGCGACCTTCCCCCAGAAATGCATGCTTAGTGATCGGCAGTCCGTTTATGAAGGATTCAATGTGAATTTTGCTGATGCTATGGAACAGGAATTCTTAAAAGGTTACGAAATAGTTATAGTTAGTGGCGAGACTGCTCAGGGCGCCTCAAAGTTTACTTCGGGTACAGGTAGACACGGACAGTTCTAAATTTAAGGGTAAGTAATCAGGCGGTAATAGCTTTGCCTTGCCAAAATCTTGCTATTACCTAGCCATTATCCACCACCACCACCCATACCACATAATAGTAAAGTCGGCGAATCTCCGGTTTTTCATCTAGCTCGAAAATACTGTAAACATGCAGCTTGCCCGGTGCCCACAGTTGCATATAATCTTCCTCCAATATAATTGAGATAATCTGCCACCCCTTAAATATTTGACGGCATTCCAGCGATTACCTTCCGGATCTGGCTGTCTGCTCAGATTTTAGACGCTACGCCGTTTGCCCTCCTAGCATCTTGGACAGCCCCGGCTGACCTGGCTCAATAATTTAGGTGTCAACACTGATACGCGGGACTAAATCTTGACATCCCCTATTACTGTAACTATGATGAATATGGCATTAAATGTAAATGTTAATTAATATATTAGTGGAAAGGGATGTAATCAAAATGCAGTGTGAAAAGTGTCAGGGGAAGCGGGATGCAGGACAAAGGGAGAGGCCCGGGCTGCCGCCGGGGCTGAATTATCAGTAAAACTTGGCTTGTGCCGACCCAGCGCTCAACCCTTGTGACCAGTTTTAGTTTAACCGAATAACTTTTTGGTTAAAGGCAACTGATTGTTTTGGTTGAGTGGTAGCGGGTAGAATGACGTTATTGGGGAGTATTCAGATCCGGGCGGAGGTACGTCAGGTGATCGACATCAGGATCCAGACCTTTATTGTGGTGGCTCAAACCAAGAACTTCACCAAGGCCGCCAATCTCTTGAATATTACTCAGCCCGCCGTTTCCCAGCACATAAAATTCCTTGAGGAGTACTATCGGGCGTCTCTTTTCTATCAAAAGAACCGGCAGATGGAGTTGACCAAGGAAGGCGAAATTTTGCTGCAGTACGCCACAGAGGCGGAACGCCTGGGCAAGATCGTCAAAGCCAAGTTGGACAATAAACCGGGGATCATCAGGAAATACCGGGTGGGTGCCACCCTGACGATCAGCGGTTACGTTCTGCCCGACATCATCGGCAGATACAAGAAAGAGAAGGAAAACTTCGATATCATTCTCCAGGCTGCAAACACCGAAACCATCATTAAAAAATTATTCGCCGGCGAGATCGATCTGGCGGTCATCGAAGGTCTTTTTGACAGAACGAGGTTCCGCTACGCAAAGTTGAAAGACGACGAACTGGTGCTGGCGGTGTCTGCGCATCATCCCTTCGCCGGCAAGGAATCCGTGAGCATCGACGAAGTGCTGGCAGACAGGTTGATCCTAAGAGAAAGGGGTTCGGGAACCAGAACAGTTTTCGAGGACTATCTGCACCGGGCCGGGTACAGGTTGGACGAAAAGAGCGTTTACATAGAGATCGGGGATATCACGGCGATCGTTTCCCTGGTGGAGTCCAACCTTGGGTGCACCATCATCTCCAGGAAGGTTTTGAAGCAACCCGTAGCCAACCATACCATTAAAATTGTTCCCATCAACGACTTCCGGATGCTCAGGGAGTTTAATTTTATCTTTTTGGATGATCTGGATGATCTTTATGACCCCTTCAGTCTCAGGGAGGACTTCATCAAATTCTGCCAGGAGCAGGTGCTGCAGCCCGGCGGAGAGCTGACGCAGAAATAAGACCATTTTCCCCCCACCTGATTGACCCCCCATGCTGCGTTTATTCTCCACTTCTGTTTCCTTTGGGAAACCGACAAATATAGAATTATCTTATGGTGGCATATCAAATTATAATTGGTAATTACCTTAAAACCATATTAAACTGAAATCGTAGTTATAGTAAATGTTCATTAATAAAAATATCTTATGCTGGCATATTGAAATATAATTAGTGAAAAATCTTATGGTGGCATATCAAATTATAATTGGTAATTACCTTAAAACCATATTAAACTGAAATCGTAGTTATAGTAAATGTTAGTGAAAATGCTCCTTGGCTTTGTTTCAAGTCGATGCAGGATGTTGGCGCCAGAACAGTGTCGGTTCAAAAGTCATGAAAGGAGGGAATGAGCATGGTAATCGTCAAAATCGTTGTGGGCATACTATATTTGCTTTGTGTTCCCGTCATAACCATCATGCTAGGGGTAATTGGCTTAGCTGGCACACCGATTGGCCTGGTTTACTCAATGGCTAAGAAGAGACGCAAGCTCATATACAAGTTCCCGGTCTCTTTCCCTAATGCCGATGCCGAAACAGTTTGAGCTTGCGTCACCCATGTCATACCATCGGGTAAAAAACCCGGCGGTTACAGAAAAAGGTCAGGGGCAAAAAGCTGCCCAGAAAGGAGGCGACGAGGATGGCCGTCGTACAGAGGGATATCGAGGATCCTTGTTATCAGGATGAAGAAGCGAGGGATTTCAGCACGATCACCGCTATTTTCGGGCGGCCGAAGACTGAGTCTTTACGTCTCAGGGTGCGTTTTATAATGTTGGACGCAAAAGTGGATCCCGATAATTTGATTATGGCAACGAAGCGCGATGGAGAATGGTATGTTGGACTCACTGCGTTTTTTATTTATACCTATTGGGATGGAAAACAAATAAAGGTAAATGTCCCGGGCTGCAACACAGTGGTCATACCCAATGGTCAGGTCTACCAAAAGGGCGTTGCCGGATATCAGGACGGTTATAACTACGTAAAAGTATCAGCGTTAGGTATGAGGGCGACTCTTAAAGGCGAAACTCTGGAGATTGAACATCGTGATGGCTACGGGCCTGAAATTCGAGCGAAACAGCCGGAGTGTAAGTTGTTTAGGTTGTATGATTCATAATCACCCCTTGATACGGAATATTTACCAGGTTATGGTTACGGAGTTCTACTCACGAGAAAAGCGCCTCCAGGCGCTTTTCTCGTGAGTAGCCTTCGCGAAAACAAGGTACGGGGTTGAAATAATGAAGTAGATACAATTTGTTCAACTAGTTCTTGGCTTCAGTGGGAGATTGTCTTACCCCCACTGAAGCTTAGAAATAGTTAACTAGAGGCGTAGCCGCTCTTATCCAACCGCTTCAGAAGCGGTGGCATTAGAGCGGGTAGTCATTTGTGGTAAAGAGGAAGACGACAGAGAATCGAGAAATAAGCATAGATATTTTATAGAGGGGGAGACCCTTTTGGAAGCGATCCTCGCTCCCGACGAATCTAAAAAAAATCTGATCAGACGGATCGAGCAGGAAAGCGGAACAAAGGTCAGCCTGTGCTACCAGTGCGGGAAATGCTCGGCGGGATGTCCGGCGGGTTTTGGCATGAGCTTCACGCCCAGGCGGGTGATCCGGCTGCTGCAGTTGGAGATGGTAGACGAGGCGCTGAAGGCTGACGGCATCTGGTTGTGCGTCACCTGTGAAACCTGTACGACCCGTTGCCCCCAGGGAGTGAATGTCGCGGCGCTGATGGATGCTTTACGAAGAGAAGCCCTGAGAAGAAAGATCGTTACCAATCGTAAGATCGCCGTTTTCAATGATGTATTCCTCAGGTCGGTGGTCAGATTCGGGCGGTTATTCGAGGCTGGCCTGCTGATGGAATACAACCTGCGAACCGGTCAACTGTTAAAGGATACAGACCTGGGGATACCGATGGCGCAGCGTGGTAAAATGCACGTGTTCCCCAATATGGTCAAGGACCGGAACGCCGTCAGTCGGATCTATGCCCGGGTGAAACGGATGGAGGGCGGAAGAGAGTTGAGGATCGCCTATTATCCCGGTTGTTCACTGGAGACATCCGCAGCCGAATACGGGTCCTCCGTGCAAAAAACGGCGGATCTGCTGGGAGTCGAATTGCAAGAGATCAAGGACTGGAGCTGTTGCGGAGCCACTTCCGCTCATAGTACCAGCAAGCTTCTCTCGCTGGCCCTGCCCGCCCGCAATCTCGCCCTGGCCGAGCAGGAAGGGCTGAATGTCCTGGCGCCGTGTGCCGCCTGCTACAACCGCTTCCGGGCGACTGAACACCATGCGCATCAGTCAACCATGCTCAAGGTGATCAATGAAGCGATCGGCATAGAATACAGGGCGACCAACCGAACAGTTTCGGTGCTGGAGTTACTGGCAGTCGATGTCGGGCTGGAGGCCGTAGCCGGTAAAATTACGCAGCCGCTGCAAAGGCTGCGGCCGGCCTGTTATTATGGATGTTTTCTGGTCAGACCGGTAGAGTACACCGGGTTCGATGATCCCGAGTATCCTCAGTCGATGGATAACATCATGCGGGTTCTGGGCCGAGCCGGTTGCCTGGTCGCATCAGACTGAATGCTGCGGGGCCAGCCTGGCAACCACCCTTCCGGATGTGGGTCTCCGGATGGCCTACAAAATCTTGAAAAACGCTGAGGAGAGCGGCGCCGACAGTATAGTAACCGCCTGCCCGCTCTGTCACACGAACCTGGATATGCGGCGCCGCCAGATCGAGAGAATGCTGGGGACAAGAGTGACCATCCCTGTCTATTACATCACCGAACTGGTAGCAGTGGCCTGCGGCGCCTCGCCAGAAAGCGTCGGGGTCAACCGTCACTTCGTGGAAGCGGTAAGACATCTTGCCCGCTAAAAATGTAATGAGTGAAAAAGTAAAAAGTAATGAGTCTAAAAAGAAGTGATGAGCATGCTCATCACTCATCACTCATCACTCAAAAAATGAGGTGACTTGGATGAAGAGAGTTGGAGTCTTCGTTTGTGATTGTGGTTCCAATATCGCGGGAACCGTGGATACCGGGAAGGTGGCCGAGTCAGCCGCCAAGATGTCCGGCGTGGTCTTCAGCACTACATACAAGTACATGTGTTCTGATCCGGGACAGGAGCTGATCAAAAAAGCTATCAGGGAACAAAGGTTAAGCCAGGTGGTGGTGGCATCCTGCTCCCCGCGGATGCACGAGAACACTTTCCGCCAGGCGGTCGCCAGGGCGGGCTTGAATCCATATCTCTTTGAAATGGTCAACATTCGGGAGCAGGACGCCTGGGTCCACTCCGACGGCGAAGAGGCCACCCGCAAGGCATGCGACCTGGTCAGAATGGCGGTCTTCAAGGTGTTGAAGAACAAGCCGCTACAGACCGGTACCATCCCGGTCACCAAACGGGCGCTGGTGGTTGGGGGCGGCATCGCCGGCATGCAGTCGGCCCTGGATATCGCCGACGCCGGATACGAAGTGGTGCTGGTGGAGCGGGAGGCCACCATTGGGGGAAAGATGGCCCAGTTGGACAAGACTTTCCCCACCCTGGACTGTTCCGCCTGAATTAGCACCCCCAAGATGGTTGCTGTGGCACAGCATCCTCACATTAAAATCTATACCCTGTCAGAGGTCGAGGCAGTCAACGGCTATATCGGGAACTTTTCGGCGACTATACGGCGCAAGGCCAAGTATGTTGATTGGGATAAATGCAACGGTTGCGGCACCTGTGAGACCAAGTGCCCGAGAAAGAAGATTCCGAACGAATTTGACCTGGGACTGGGAACCAGAACGGCCATCCATAAAGTATTTGCACAGTCTGTGCCCAACAAACCGGTCATTGACGCGCAAAACTGCCGCATGTTGACGGATGGCAAATGCGGGGTGTGCGAGAAGGTCTGCCCCACCCAGGCAATCAATTTTAAAGACCAGGACGAACTGGTGACCGAGTCGGTGGGTGCCATCGTGATGGCCACCGGATACGACCAGTTCGACTGGGCGAGCAAGTACGGAGAATACGGCTATGGCCAGTTCCCCGACGTGATCTCCGGGCTGCACTTCGAGCGGCTGGTCAACGCCTCCGGCCCCACGGGCGGTAAGATCAAGCGCCCATCCGATCATGAAGAACCGCGGAGCGTGGCCTTCATCAAGTGCGTTGGCTCGCGGGACAACACCAAGGGCAAGTCCTACTGCTCGCGTGCCTGCTGCATGTATACGGCTAAACACGCCATGCAGGTGGTGGACAAGATCCCGGGCGGCGAGGCCTACGTCTTTTACATGGACGTCCGCACCGCCGGCAAGGGATACGAAGAGTTTTACCAGCGTGCCCTGAACAAGGGGGTCAAGTACATCCGGGGACGGGTGAGCAAGATCTACCCCCGCGGCCAGCGGTTGGTTTTGAAGAGCGAGGATACCCTGCTCGGACTGCTGCTCGAGGTGGAAGTCGACATGGTGGTGCTCGCCACGGCAATGGTTCCGTCCGGCGGGTCAGACGAGGTTGCCAAGGTGGTCGGGTTCTCGACCGACAAGGACGGCTTCTTCCAGGAGGCCCATCCGCAAGCTCCAACCCGTGGAGACATTCACCGGGGGTGTCTACCTGGCAGGCGCCTGCCAGGGACCCAAGGACATTCCGGATACCGTTGCCCAGGCCGGCGCTGCAGCCGTCAAGGTCTGTGGGCTCTTCTCCAAGTCAGAACTGGCCACCCAGCCGATGGTCTCCGGGGTCGACCCGCTCAAGTGCTCCGGTTGTGGGCTCTGCGTTCCGATCTGTCCCTACAAGGCGATCAGCTTGGAAACTGTGCGGTCGGGCGGCCATCAGGGTATCGAGCGCCAGGTGGCATCCGTCAATGAGGCATTGTGCCAGGGCTGTGGCGCCTGCGTCTGTGCCTGCCGGCCGGGAGCGCTGAATCTGAAGGGTTTCACCGATGAACAACTGGTTGCGGAGGTGGATGCGTTTATGTCTCTAGACGGCGATTGGAAGCCTAAGATTGTGGCCTTTGCCTGTAACTGGTGCTCCTATGCCGGGGCCGACCTGGCGGGGTTGAGCCGCTTGCAGTATCCGGCCGACATCAGGCTGATCCGTGTCCCCTGTTCCGGCCGGGTAGATCCCCAGTTCGTGCTGCGGGCATTTCATCAGGGAGCCGATGCCGTCCTGGTGTCCGGCTGACACATCGGTGACTGCCACTATGCTAGTGGCAATTATTATACCAGACGGCGTCATGCGCTGATGAAAAATCTCATGGAATACCTGGGCATCGAACGGGAGAGATACCATACGGTCTGGATCTCCGGGTCCGAGAGGGGAGAAGTTTGCCGACCATATGAGGATGGTGGTCGACGACGTGCGCAGGCTCGGGCCATGCAGAACAATGAGGGATGTCGTATGAACGATCTAACGCCCGACGTACAGCGGTTAGCCAGAACGCTGTTGGAAAACAGGCAGGTAGACCTGGTCTTTGGCTGGGCCAAGGAACAGGGAACGAACCAGAGCGTTCCCGCCTTCATCAGCCGTCAGGAGGAAGCCGGACGGCTGATCTTCGACGAGTATTGCATCCACAACCTGAGCGTGTATCTGCTCGATTACCGCGACAGGCAGGAGAAGATCGGCATCTTTGTCAAGGGCTGCGATTCCCGCGGCATCGTGCGCCTGGCGGAGGATGGGCAATTCCCGCGGGAGAGGCTCTATATCATCGGCATCGCCTGTCCCGGGATGAAAGACCCGGTGGCCGAAGCCCTGGACTCATCAGGCCTGGCGTTGGGACGTGCGAACACATCTCACCTCTCATTGGCCGGCAAATGCCTGCAGTGCGTTCACCCGAACCCGGTCATCTACGATGAGACACTCGGCGATCCTCAGCCGCCGCACCTGAGCGGGGAGCGGTTTGCCGACGTCAAGCGGATCGAATCGATGAGCGCCGATGAGCGCAGCCGGTTCTTCACGAACCTGTTCTCCAGGTGCATCCGCTGCTACGCCTGCCGGAACATCTGTGTCGCCTGCAACTGCCGCCGCTGTATTTTTGATGAGACCCGCCCCCAGTGGGTCGAGCGGTCGATCAATGTCGCAGACAATATGATGTTCCATGTGATCAGGGCGATGCATGTTGCCGGCCGGTGCGTGGAGTGCGGAGAATGTGAAAGGGCCTGCCCGGCGGGGCTTCCCTTGATGTTATTGAACAGCAAGCTGATCAAGGACGTCGATCAGCTTTTCGGACCATACGAGGCCGCCTTGAGCCTGGAAGAGGGGGCAAAACCACCCCTGAGCAGGTACGGGGCGGAAGACCCGGATCCCTTCGCCACAGAGAGGTGACATCAGATGAAGAGCTTGCCTAAAGATAAGATCACAGCCGTCCTTGACCGGTTGGCAGGAGAGGCCCGTATCTATGTCCCGTTGCAAGATGAGGCAACCAGCAGTTTCGGGCTGTGGTCGGTTGAGCGCACGTCCGACCTGGTTCTGGACAGCCTGAATACCACCTTTTCCCCAAAAGGGTTGGTTTTCCCGCAAACGGAAACAATGTATGGCTTCACAGCAGACCACCAGCAAGTCAAGATCACCGGGACGCATGACGGGTTAGACCCCAGCATCCTCTTCGGGGCGCGGGCCTGTGACCGGAGGGGTATCGCCAACCTTGACCAGGTGTTCCTGAGGCGGGGCTATGTAGATACCTCTTACCAGGCACGAAGAGACCGGTTGACCGTGATCGGCATCACGTGTGCCCGGCCCGGCCCGTTATGCTTCTGCTCATCGATGGGCGTTGACCCGATGGGCGCCGAAGTAGCCGACGTGCTACTCCATGAAGGATCGGATGGTATGCCTGGGAACCGGTAACCACAAAGGGGCGGGACCTCACTAACCGGTTGGACGACCTGCTGGTTGACGCCGGGGATTTTGCGAGGCAGCCCGCGGCTGGCTGCCAACTGGAACTCAGGACGCGGGATCTGCCTGCCAGGTTGAACGGCCTGTTCGACCATCCGGTGTGGGATGAGCTGTCATCCCGCTGCATCAACTGCGGTATCTGCACGTATGTCTGCCCGAGCTGCCACTGCTTTGACATCCAGGTAGAAAATCGCGGTCAGTCAGGGAGCCGTTTCCGTTGCTGGGACTCTTGCATGTACCAGGAATACAACCTGATGGCCGGCGGACATAACCCCAGGGCGAATAAGCGCGACCGGTTCCGCAACCGGTTCCTCGACAAGCTGGAATTCTTCCCCGAGCGCTACGGCTCTTTTGGCTGCAGCGGTTGTGGACGTTGTGTGGCGCTGTGCCCGAGCGGCATCAGTATAGTATCAATCATCAACCGGATGGGGGAGGTCAATGCAGATGTCTCCCGTTAGCAATGGCAATAATCTGCTTGTTCCGAGGATTTTCAAGGTCATCGACATCATCGAGGAAACTTATGACGTTAAGAACTTTCACTTAACCGCTGAAAATGGTGTGCCTTTTCAGGTGAGGCCGGGGCAGTTGTGCATGGTCTCCCTGCTGCCTGTCGGCGAGGGGATGTTTTCCGTCGCCTGGCAGGCCGAAGACCACCTGGAGTTTGCCATCAGAAGGGTGGGCCTCTTGACGGACGCCCTGCACGAGATCGAGATCGATCAGGAATTAGGGGTCAGGGGGCCCTATGGCAACGGCTTTCCGGTGGATGAGTACGAGGGGAAAAACATGCTGTTCATCGGAGGCGGGATCGGACTGGCGCCGCTCCGCTCCCTGATCAAGCACTGCTTTACCAACCGGGAGAAATATGGCAGCATCCAGATTCTCTACGGGGCGCGCAGCGTGGCAGACCTCTGCTTTAAGAAAGAGCTGTTCGAGTTATGGCCATCCCAGCCGGATACCAGGGTGATCACCACGATCGACCGCCCGGAGTCAGGCTGGGACGGCAACGTGGCTTTTGTGCCCACATGCCTGGAGGAGCTCGCTCCCAGTTCGGATAACGTTACTGCCGTTGTCTGTGGGCCGCCGATCATGATCAGGCTGGTGCTGGCATCGCTGCAGAAGCTAGGCTTCCAGGATAACCAGATTGTGACCACTCTTGAGGGGCGCATGAAGTGCGGCATCGGTCAATGTGGCCGCTGTAACATCGGATCCAAGTATATCTGTCTCGACGGTCCGGTCTTCAACCTGGCCCAACTCCGTAAATTGCCTCCCGAGTGGTAGAAATAGGCGTGTCGGCATTCCGCAGGACTCGTTCCTTCCATCCAGGCAGTCTCCCCCTCGCTTTGCTTCGTTTGAATTACTAAACAAGTCGGATCATTATTTGCTCAATGTTTTGGCTGTTGTAGTGGTCAAAATAGAAAAGCTGGTGAAATATATTGAAGAGAAATAATATAATGTAGAGGAAACAAGTAATGCTCAACCTGCTGGATTATATGTTAGTAGCCCTGGCAGCCCTAGCCGCAGGAGCAATTAACGCTCTCGCCGGCGGGGGCACTCTCATCGCATTCCTAGTGCTGACTGTGGTGGGCATACCTCCTGTTGCTGCCAAAATGACCAACACTGTGGCCCTGTGCCCTGGCTACCTGGGGGGCATTTATTCCCAACTCAAGGACTTGCAGGGACAAAAGCGACGCCTCTGGTTGTACATTCCTGTGGGTTTGGCCGGCGGACTGCTGGGCGGGCTGCTCTTGAAAGCCACGTCCGAGAACATCTTTCGTGAATTGGTACCCTATTTGATTCTACTAGCCGTAGGGCTGCTGGCTTTTCAAAAACGTGTGCGCGACTGGTTGACGCGCCGAACACAGGTAGCCGCATCCCCAACAGGCTCAGATTTATGGGGCTGATCCCGGTGGGATTGACAGCCCTTTATGGGGGATACTTTGTCGGGGGGATGAACGTGATTGTGCTGGCTGTTTTGGGAGTCACCGTCGATGACTCATTGACGAGGCTCAATGCTCTCAAACAGACGATCTCGTTCAGTGCAAATGTGGCGGCAGCAGTATTATTCGTGTTTTCGCGAAGGATTGTGTGGCCGGTGGCGCTGGTGATGTTCGTGGGGGCGTTGCTTGGTGGGGCGCTGGGCGGAAAACTGGCGGGGCGGGTGAAACCGGATGTTCTGCGATCTATTGTGGTGGTGATCGGGGTTGCGGTAGCTGTAATCTACCTGATTCGCTAACTCGCTTCGCTCCACAACTGGATGATTAAAACGAAGCGAAGCGAAGTTATAGAAATATCTTATGGGAGCATATCAAAATATAATTAGTGATTATCGTTATGCCATAGTAAACTTTAGTTATAGTAAACGTTATCCCAGTTAACCTGGCCAGACTCGATCTCCTCGAACTACTTTTTGTCACCTCGCTTGTTGCCTGCCTTGATCTTGGACTTGTCTTCCCGTAAAGTCCCGGCCTTTTCGTAGCCGGTGATTCCGGACCTCTCGATTTTGGCTCTCTTCTCCGAACAGGTGATCACCAGATGCTCTGGGAGCTTGTAGATCTTCCCGTTATCGTTCCTGGTAGTATTCACGTATCGATGACCTTATAGCGGATCTTCTATTCGGACCCTACCAGTTCAACTAGTTCTTGGCTTCAGTGGGGGTTTGCTTTCCCCCACTGAATTATCATTCAACGAGTTCTTGGCTGCAGCGGAGATTGTCTTCCCCCGCTGCAGCTTAGAAATCGTTAATACAGTGACGTAGCCGCTCTTATCCCACCGCTTCGCAGAAGCGGGGGCATTAGAGCGGGTAGTCATCTGGTAACTGATGAACTCAGGATAAGGGAAGACGAAAGGGGGTAGCCAGGTGATCGACATCAGGATCCAGACCTTTATTGTGGTGGCTCAAACCAATAATTACACCAAGGCCGCCAATCTCCTGAATCTTACCCAGCCCGCCGTTTCCCAGCACGTAAAATTCCTTGAGGAGTACTATCGGGCGCCTCTTTTCTATCAAAAGAACCGGCAGATGGAGTTGACCAAGGAAGGCGAAATTTTGCTGCAGTACGCCACAGAGGCGGAACGCCTGGGCAAGATCGTCAAAGCCATGTTGGACAATAAACCGGGGATCATCAGGAAATACCGGGTGGGCGCCACCCTTACGAACGGCGGTTACGTGCTGCCCGACATCATCGGCAGATACAAGAAAGAGAAGGAAAGCGTCGATATCATTCTCCAGGTCGGCAACCATGAGACCATCATCAAAAAACTATACGCCGGCGAGATCGATCTGGCGGTCATCGAAAGTCTTTTTGACAGAACGAGGTTCCGCTACGCAAAGTTGAAAGATGACGAACTGGTGCTGGCGGTGTCTGTGCATCATCCCTTCGCCGGCAAGAAATCCGTGAGCATCGACGAATTGCTGGCAGACAGGTTGATTCTGAGAGAAAAGGGCTCGGGAACCAGAATGGTGATCGAGGACTGTCTGCGGCGGGCCGGGCACAGGTTGAATGAAGATAGCGTTTACATAGAGATCGGGGATATCACGGCGATCGTTTCCCTGGTGGAGTCCAACCTGGGGTGCACCATCCTCTCCAGGGAGGTTTTGAAGCAACCCGTAGCCAACCAGACCATTAAAATTGTTCCCATCGACGACTTCCGGATGCTCAGGGAGTTTAATTTTATCTTTTTGGATAACTTGGATGATCTTTATGACCCCTTCAGTATCAGGGAGGATTTCATCAAATTCTGCCAGGAGCAGGTGCTGTAGCCCGGAAGCGGCCACGGAATTATATAAAAATATCTTATGGCAGTATATCAAAAATTAATAATAGTAACAATATCTTATGGTATCATATCAAAACTTAATAATAGTAATATCTTATGGTAGCATCTCGAAATATAATTAGTGATTATCCTAATACCATAGTAAACTGCAGTTATAGTAAACGTTAGTGGTCATAAACGGGGAGGCAGGTGGGGAGATGATTAAACAAACCTTTAGTGTTGCGCAAGGATTCTCCAATTTTGCTGAAACCTTGAGAAATGTCAGCGGCGTTAATGTCAACTCGTGTTTCCAATGCACAAAGTGTGCTAGCGGGTGTCCAGTTGCCTATGCCATGGATTATACGCCTCCGCAAATACTCCATGCGATCCAGTTAGGATTGAGCGATCTCGTCTTCAAAAGCAAAACAATCTGGCTCTGTGCTTCATGTCAGACATGCACCACCCGGTGCCCGCAGGACGTGGACATTGCTGCGGTAATGGATGCCGTCAGGATACTTGCCCAGCGTCAGAAGATCAAGGCTAAAGTCCCCGAAATCCCGATCTTTAATCAGAGTGCCTTATATAGCATCAGACTTTTCGGCCGGATGTACGACCTGGGGTTAATGGCTGCTTTCAAGGTCTCCACCCGCAGCTTTACGAAGGATGTGGGGCTGGGGTTGGAGATGCTGAAAAAGGGAAAGCTGAATCTCTTGCCCAGCTTTAATGGGGCATCATCAGCAAGGAGAATATTTTCCCAAGTCAAACGCAGGGAAAAGAGTAGGGGGAAGATATGAGATACGCCTATTACCCTGGTTGCTCTTTGCATTCCTACGCAAAAGAATACGATTTGTCTCTTCGCAAGGTCTGTAGCCAGTTGGATATTGAACTGGAGGAGGTCAAGGACTGGTTCTGCTGCGGCACGACTCCGGCTCACAGTGTCTCCAGGTTGCTTGCTACGGCCCTGCCATTGGGCAACCTGGCCATTATTGAAAGGATGGGACTCAGGGAGGTCGTCGTTCCCTGCGCCTCTTGCTTCTCACGCTTCAAGTCGGCTCTGCACGATGTGAAAAATGACGCCGGCCTGAAAGAAGAGGCGAAGCAAGTCGTCAAAGGCTCATGGAGCGACGACGTGGCGGTTTATCACCCGCTCCAGTTGTTCTCCCAAGAGCCTCTCTTGACGACAATTTCCCGCCTGGTGAAACGAGAATTAAACGACCTCAAAGTGGCTTGCTATTACGGGTGCCTCCTGACCAGACCGCCGAAGGTCGTCCAGTTTGATGCCTGTGAGTATCCGGAAAGCATGGACCAAATATTAAGGGCGCTGGGCATCGTTACCCTGGACTGGTCCTATAAGACAGATTGCTGCGGGGCTTCTTTCGCTACGACAAGGACAGACATCGTGTTGAAACTCTGCCATGAGATCCTGGAAGGGGCCAGGTCGGTGGGCGCCGATGTGATAGCTGTTGCTTGCCCACTCTGCCATATGAATTTAGATACGCGCCAGAAAGAAATTAAAACGGCTTATGGTATGAACTATGAGTTGCCCATTCTTTATTTCACTCAATTGATGGGGATCGGTCTTGGGCTCTCTTCGCAGGAACTGATGCTCGGAAATAATTTTATAACGGCGGACAGACTGCTGGAGGTGACGCAATATGCCTGATCAAAAGGTGGGCGCGGTGCTGGTGGTGGGGGGCGGCATTGCCGGGATGCAGGCATCCCTTGACCTGGCCGAATCTGGTTTCAAGGTTTACCTGGTGGAGAAGGACCCCGCCATTGGCGGCGTGATGGCCCAGCTCGACAAGACCTTCCCGACGAATGATTGCGCCATGTGCACCTTAGCGCCCAGGATGGTTGACTGCGGCAGGCACATCAACATCGAGAAGCTGACTTATGCGGAGGTAATTGATATTGAGGGAACACCGGGCCGGTTCCGTGTCCGGATTAGGAAAAAAGCACGTTCGGTTGACCCGGACAAATGCACCGGCTGTGGGGAATGCGCCCAAAATTGCCTGGTCCAATACCGATCTTACCCCAAGCCTGAACAGAAGGAAACGGGCTTACCGGCTGAAGGGCGAATGAAAGTTGACGACATTATCAACCGCCGTTGCCGAGGCCGGCCCACTCATCAGTGTGCTTCAGGATATTCAAAAGAGTTCAACTACCTGCCGGAGCCTGTATTGCGTCATGTGTCGCAAGAACTCGACATTCCTCTCGCCGCTATCTTGAAGGTGGCTACGTTTTACTCGTTTTCAGTCTCAAACCGAAAGGCAAACATGTCATCAATATCTGCCAGGGCACTAGTTGCTTCGTGCGCGGATCGGACAGAATCCTGGATGAACTGGAAAGAGCCCTGGAGATCAAGCCCGGCGAAGTCACTCCCGACGGGAAGTTCGGCCTGCAAATTGTGCGGTGTCTCGGTTGTTGCGCCCTAGCGCCGGTCATCCAGGTTGATCAGCAAGTATATGCCCATATGCGGCCGGAGTTGGTCAAAGAAGTTTTGGCAAAATATGGGAGTGGTGAAGATGAGGATCTGCAATTTGGAAGACCTCAATCAGCTTAAGGAAGATGGTCTACATTCTCTTTTCCCGGCCTCGACCAAGATTGCGGTAGGGATGGCCAGTTGTGGCCGCGCAGCGGGCGCTACGGAAGTCCTGGCAGCGATCCAGCAGGAGGTCGCCAGCAGCAACCTGGACTGCATGGTTACCAGCACCGGCTGCCTGGGGTTCTGTGAGAAAGAACCCATTGTAGATATCACCAGGCCCGGCTGGCCGAGAATTATTTACGCCAAGGTGGACGAAGGAAAAGCAAGGGAAATCATTGACGCCCTGGCTGACGGGCGTATTCTTCCCAAGTACCTTCTCTGCAAGATCAGGGAAGAGGTAAATCTGCTTGAGGATACGGTCAGAAGCTACCCTTTGGGCACGCTGCCGGCGGAAATTGAAGAGATCCCCGACTATGCCGATTTACCTTTCTTTAGCAAACAAGAGAAGCGGATCCTGCGGAATTGCGGCCTCATCGATCCCGAACAGATTACGGAGTACATTGCCGGTGGAGGGTATTTTGCGCTCTATAAGGCGCTCCATCAATTGAAGCCCGAGGAAATAATCCAACAGGTGACCAACTCGGGTTTACGGGGGAGGGGAGGCGCCGGTTTTCCCGCCGGAAGAAAATGGGCTACATGCCGTCGGGCTAAAGGCAGCCTCAAATATATCATCTGCAACGCAGACGAGGGCGACCCTGGAGCCTACATGGACCGGAGCATTCTCGAGGGTGACCCACACAGCGTCATCGAGGGGATGATCATCGGCGCTTATGCCATTGGGGCCACGGAAGGCTATATTTACTGCCGGGCGGAGTACCCGCTGGCAATCAGGCGCTTGACGATCGCCATCGCCCAGGCGGAGGAGCTGGGATTGCTGGGAGACAAGATCCTCGGCACAGACTTCAGCTTCCACCTGCAGATCAAGGAGGGCGCCGGCGCTTTTGTTTGCGGGGAAGCCACCGCCCTGATCGCCTCAATCGAGGGTTTGGCGGGGGAGCCGCGCCAGCGCCCGCCACGGACGGCAGAAAGCGGGCTCTGGGGCAAGCCGACCCTCCTGAACAATGTTAAAACCTGGGCCAATGTCCCGCTGATTATCGTCCGGGGGAGTGACTGGTTCTCTGCCGTGGGTACGGAACGGAGCAAGGGGACGGTAGTCTTCTCCCTGGTGGGAAAGGTGAATAACACCGGGCTGGTGGAAGTGCCCATGGGCATCAGCCTGAAGTCGCTTGTCTATGATGTCGGCGGAGGCATTCCCGCTGGGAAGAGGTTCAAGGCAGTGCAGACCGGCGGTCCCTCGGGAGGCTGTATCCCAGCGCGGTTGGCGCATCTTTCGGCAGACTACGAGACCCTGGCCGGGGCTGGCTCCATCATGGGTTCGGGTGGCATGGTGGTGATGGATGAGGACACCTGCATGGTCAACGTGGCCAAGTACTTTCTCACCTTTACCGTGGATGAATCCTGCGGTAAATGCACTCCCTGCCGTGAAGGGACGAAAAGGATGCTGGAAATCCTCACCGACATCACCGAAGGGCGCGGACGGGAGGGCGACATCGAGCTGTTGGAGCAGATGGCCGGGGTAATCATCGATTCCTCGCTGTGCGGCCTGGGAAATTCGGCGCCCAACCCGGTCCTGACCACCACCCGCTATTTCCGGGATGAATATGAACAGCACATCAAGTACAAGCGCTGCCCCGCCATGGTGTGCAAGAAGATAATCTTCACCCCTTGCAAATACAATTGCCCGGTGAAAACCGATGTGCCAACCTTTGTTGCCCATATTGCCAGGAAAGAATACCGGGAAGCCTTCGACGTGATCCGCAGGCCGAATCCTCTGCCAATCACTTGCGGCTATATCTGCCACCATCCCTGCGAGGAGCGGTGCCGCTCTCTTGAGACCGGTGGTGAATCGATATCCATCAAGGCCCTGAACGCTTTGTTGGCGATTATGCCCTCAAGAACGGCTTGAAACCGTTGCCTAACCCCGAGACGTCCAAGCTGGAGAAAATAGCCATTGTTGGCTCCGGCCCGGCCGGCCTAGCTGCGGCTTTCGATCTGGCACGACTGGGTTACCAGCCCACTATTTTTGAGGCGGGCTCCGTTGTGGGCGGAAACCTGGCGATGGTTATCCCGGAGTATCGCTTGCCGCGAAATATCCTGGATCAAGAAATTGATTGCATCAGGCAGGCCGGTATAGAAATCCTTACCAATACGCCTGTAGGGCCGGATCTGACCTTTGACAACCTTTTTGCCAGGGATTATAAAGCGATCCTCCTGGCTGTAGGTGCCCACAGGAGTTTGAGATTAGGTCTGCCCGGTGAAGATACCCCCGGTGTAATGTATGCTTTTGACTTTCTGAAGGCAATTAAGGCAGGCAACAGCGTCCTGCTGGGCGAGAAGGTGGGGGTCATCGGCGGCGGCAACGCGGCGATTGATGCCGCCCGTACCGCCCTGCGAGCCGGCGCTAAGGATGTCTCCATCATCTACCGAAGAAGCAAGGCAGAAATGCCGGCCATGAAACGAGAGATCGAAGCCGGGGTTGAGGAAGGGATAAAGATCATCGAACTCTGCGCCCCCTCCCGGATTGTTGCCAGTGATGGCAAGTTGAGCGGCATCGAGTGTCTCGATGTGGAATTGGGAGAATATGATGAGACTGACCGACGCCTGCCAGTCCTCATCAAGGGGTCTGAATCCGTTCGCCAGGTAGATACTCTCATCCTGGCTGTCGGTGAGGAACCCGACCTCTCCTTCCTGCCTCCCGGGCATGGGTTGGAGCTATCCAATCGCAACACGATTGTAATTTATCCGGAAACCCTGGCTACGGGACGAGAGGGTATCTTTGCCGCCGGCGATGCCGTGACCGGGCCTTCCACCATTGCTGATTCCATAGCCAGCGGTAAGTTAGCCGCGGCCAGTATCCACAGGTTCCTGCGGGGTCAATCGGTGAGGCATGAATACACCGTTACTCAGCCATCACCTTATGTGGAACCGGTCCCGCGGACAGAGGAAGATCTTGAGGCGAAGCGTTTTCCCATGCCTTGTGCCGAGGTGTCCCAGAGAGTAAACAACTTCAATTTGGTGGAGCTAGGTTTAACTGAAGAGATGGCCATTAAAGAGGCCCGGCGTTGTCTTCGTTGTGATCTGGCAGCAGCTACCAAGGACGACTGGCGGAGGAGTGAGAGCCATGCTGAAGTTGAACATTGACGGGAGGCCCGTCCAGGCAGAGCCGGGAACAACCATCCTGCAGGCCGCCGAGTTGGCCGGCATCAGGATCCCCACCCTCTGCTATCATAAAGCCTTGCTCCCACAGGGAGCCTGCCGTTTGTGCCTGGTGGAAGTCAATGGCAGAGAACTGACTGCTTCCTGCGCCGCCCCGGTAGAGGAAGGGATGGAGGTCCAGACGGCATCTCCCCGCGTCATGGCGGCGCGCCGGCTCGTGATGGAACTGCTGCTCCTGCGTTGCCCAGATGTCCCCAAGCTGAAAGAACTGGCAGGGGAAATCGGTGTCGACGAGGCGTTCATGCGGCGCTTCCAACCGGATGAGAATGAGCAGTGCATCCTGTGTGGGCTTTGCGTCCGGGTATGCCGGGAAAGGATGAAGGTCGGCGCCATTGATTTCGTCGGCCGCGGCCATAAGAGGAAGGTCAGCCCGCCTTTCGGCGAGTTTTCCGACGCCTGTGTCACCTGTGGCGCCTGCGTGACAGTGTGCCCCACCGGAGCAATCGATCTGGCAAAAATCACTAGGAATAAGCCGCGGCCAATCCTCTCCGAATACGATGAGGGCCTTGCCGGGAGACGGTCGATTTACATTCCCTTCGCCCAGGCCATACCCAAGGTACCGGTCATTGACCGGACTACCTGCATGCATTTTCTCAGGGATGGTCAGGATGCCTGCCGGACCTGCGAGAACTTCTGCGGGCCAAAGGCGATCGACTACGATCAGGAGGACGAAATCGTCGAGATCGAGGCAGGCGCCGTGATCCTGGCACCCGGCTACGAGACCGTCGACCCGGTACCCAGGCAGGAACTCGGCTACGGGCGGTATCCCAATGTTGTCTCCAGCCTCCAGTTTGAACGGTTGCTTTCGGCAAGCGGCCCCCACATGGGTCATGTCCTTCGCCCCTCCGACCTCAAGCCGCCAAGGAAAATAGCCTTTATTCAATGCGTGGGCTCGTGGGAAGTGGACCACGAATACTGCTCTTCAATCTGTTGCATGTATGCCACCAAGGAGGCTGTCATTGTCAAGGAGCATGCTCCTGATACCGACTGCACCATTTTCTATATCGATATGCGGGCCTTCGGCAAGGGCTACGAGGCTTACTATCACCGGGCCAAGGAACTCGGCGTCAGCTACATCCGGTCTCGCCCTTCAGCGGTCAAGGAGATTCCGGCGACAAAAAATCTGACCATCCAGTACCAGCAGGAGGATGGTCAGGTAGCGAGCGACGAGTTCGACCTGATCGTTCTCTCTGTAGGAGTAAAGCCATTATCTGAGAGCGCCTCACTGGCCCGGACCTTTGGCATTGACCTTAACGAGTACGGTTTTGCCAGTACCCGGGAATTGGCGCCGACTGAATCTTCAAAGCCCGGCATTTACGTGACCGGCATGTTTTCCGGGCCTAAGGATATTCCGGAGAGCGTCATGGAGGCTTCAGCGGCAGCCGCCAAGGTGATGTGTCTTCTTGCCGATGAGAGGGGCGCCCTGATCCGTGACAAGACATATCCGCCGGAAAGGAACGTGGTTGGAGAAGAACCACGGATTGGTATCTTTGTCTGCCATTGTGGACGGAACATTGGAGCGGTGGTCAATGTCCCCGAGGTCGTTGAATACGTAAAAACATTACCTGACGTCGTCTATGCCGAAGATAACCTGTACACCTGCTCCACCGATACGCAGCAGGCGATCAAGCAGAAAATTGAGGAGCATAACCTGAACCGGGTTATCGTCGCCTCATGCACACCAAGAACCCATGAGCCGCTTTTCCAGGATACCTTGCGGGAGGCCGGGCTCAATCCCTGTCTCTTTGAGATGGCCAATATCCGTGACCAGTGTTCCTGGGTGCACATGCATGAACCGGTGGCTGCGACCGAAAAGGCAAAAGACTTGGTCAGAATGGCTGCGGCGAAGGCAAGATTGCTGGAGCCGCTATACCCGCAGTTCATCGAAGTCGTTCCCAGGGGTCTGGTCATCGGGGGTGGCATGGCGGGGATGACGGCTGCCCTTAACCTGGCAGAGGAAGGCTTCCAGACTTACCTGCTGGAAAAGGGCCCACAACTAGGAGGCAATGCCCGCCGTCTGAAATTCATGATGAACGGCGATAATCCCCAGGAGATGCTGGATGCCCTGGTCCAGAGGGTAACCGCTCATCCCAAGATCCAGATCTACACCAATGCCGAGATTCTTGACTTCCAGGGGTCGGTGGGCAACTTTAAGACGGAGTTCCAGGCAGATGGCGAGCGCCGTGTGCTGGAGCACGGGGCTGCCATAGTGGCTACCGGCGCTAAAGAGTATGAGCCCCAGGGATATCTCTATGGTCAAGACCAGAGGGTAATGACCCAGCTTGAGTTGGAGGAGCAACTGAGCGGCGGCGCCTTCAAAGCAAACTCGGTTGTTATGGTGCAGTGTGTTGGCCCGTGCGAGTCACCGGGAGGTTATTGCAGCCGGGTATGCTGCTCACAAGCGGTGAAGAACGCCCTGAAGATCAAGGAAAGGAACCGGCAAGCCAGCGTCTTCATCCTCAACCACGATATCCGCACCTACGGCTTCAATGAAGCCTATTATCGTCAGGCGCGGGAAGCGGGAGTGCGGTTTATCCGTTTCAATGCCGCCCACAAGCCTGAATTAGCAGCCGCAAACGGGCATCTTGCAGTAGCGGTGGATGATGAATTGCTGAATATGAAGCTCAATATTGACTGCGATGCCGTTATCTTATCCACCGGCATGACGCCTCAGAATGACAGCGGCGCCCTGGCCAAGAAGCTCAAGCTGCCCTTGACACAGGACGGATTCTTCCTGGAAGCCCACATGAAGCTCAGGCCGGTGGATTTTGCCTATGAGGGGATCTTCTTCTGTGGTTTGGCGCACGGGCCCAAGTCTTTGACTGAGAGCCTGGTTCAGGCAGGCGCTGCCGCAGCCCGGGCCTCCACAGTGCTTTCCAAGCGCCGGATGGAGCTTGACCCGAGGGTCTCCCAGGTGGTGGACGAGAATTGCGACGGCTGTGCCTACTGTATTGACCCGTGTCCCTACGATGCCCTCACCCTGATCGAGTACATGAAAGACGGCAGCGTTAAAAAGACGGTGGAGTCAGACCCCGCCAAGTGCCGGGGCTGTGGCGTCTGTCAGGCTACCTGTCCCAAGAGGGGTATTATCGTGCGGAATTTCAGGCTGGACCAGATTGAAGCTATGGTGGAGGCGGCGTTGATAAAATGAGTACAGAAACTTTTGAACCATTGATTGTGACCTTCTGCTGCAACTGGTGCTCTTATGCGGGGGCGGATCTGACAGGAGTTTCCCGGCTCCAATATCCGCCGAATATCCGGATCATCAGGGTTATGTGCAGTGGGATGGTGCATCCAAACCTGATCATCGATGCTTTGACTAAAGGCGCTGACGGAGTGCTTGTTTGCGGCTGTCATATTGGAGATTGCCATTACCTGGAGGGAAACCTGAAGGCGCAAACCAGGGCCGATGCCATCAAGCTGATGATGCAGGACATGGGCATTGAAGAAGAGAGATTCAGGCTGGAATGGGTATCGGCATCCGAGGCGCCCAGGTTTGCCGAGGTTGTCACCGAGATGACAGCTCAAGTAAAGGCTCTGGGGCCTAGCCCATTTAAAATGTAGTACTACTTACTTTTTGAGGTGATGTTATGGACCTGGTAAAGACGTTCAGCGGAAAGAAATTTATGTGGGATGGAATGACCTATCCAGGTCGTCAAGAGGCGGAGGAGGGGATGCAAAAATACAGCAGTGATGGATTTGATGTCGAGATGATCGAGGATGGTGGACAATGCTTTTTATTCACGAGAAGAGTGGTTCAAGCGGTAGGAGAGTGAAAATAACTGAAGGGAGGTTAAGTCTATGGTGCGAGTAGCGGAAGAGTGGCTAGCCACCTGCGGCGGTTGTGAGGTCAGTATTCTCGATATAGGAGAGCCATTGCTGGATTTGTTGCCCGAGTTGGAGTTTGTCCATATGCCCGTGCTCATGGACCATAAGTATTATGGGCAAATGGGAGAGAAAAGCACTCTGGAAATCCCGGAGGCCGATGTGGGGATCATCAGCGGGGGCATCCGTACCGAGGAGAATAAACAGGTGGCCGTGGAACTGCGCAACAAGTGTAAGACACTGATTGCCATCGGCTCCTGTGCCAACTTTGGCGGCATACCAGCTTTAGGCAATCTGTCCACCACACAGGATATCTTCGATAAAGTCTACCGGGGCACGAGCAGCACCGAACCGGCGGATACCCCGGCTGCAGATATCCCCCCCTTCATGGACAGGGTATATTCAGTGAGTGAGGTTGTCAAGGTTGATGTCCAGTTGCCTGGCTGTCCACCCACGCCTGAATTAATTGCTGAGGCCTTGACCAGCCTCTTGGCGGGGAAGCCTTTCGCCCTTGCAGAGAGGAGTGTCTGCGACGACTGCCCTACCAGGAGGGAGAAGAAGGCTGTAGTGAAGTTGAAGAGGCCGCTTGAGAATGCTGAGTTCGTGCCGGGTCAACCCATGAATGAGGTGCGCTGCCTGATGGAACAGGGCTTCCTCTGCCTGGGACCGGCAACAAGGTCTGGCTGTGGTGGGTCGGAAAAAACCCCTCGCTGTATCAAGGCTTATATGGCCTGCCGTGGTTGTTTCGGTCCCATCCGGGCCGGAGCTAACCCGATGGTCGATATGATGGGCGCCCTCTCGAGCATTGGGCTCGATGTCAAGGAAATAGAGGATCGGGCGGCCACTTTTAACCGGTTCATTGGTGTGGTGGGACGGCTCCGGCCCACACCGACAAAATAAGGAAGGAGAAATTGCCATGAAGCAGATTGTAATTCAGCCTGTAACAAGGATTGAAGGTCATGCCAAGGTTACGATTCAACTCGATGACCAGGGAAATGTCGCTGATGCGAAGGTCAACGTGGTTGAACTGAGGGGATTTGAAAGATTTTGCATCGGCCGGCCGGTCGAGGAACTGCCTCGCATTGTGTGCCGTATCTGTGGTGTCTGTCCCTGGGCACACCATTTGGCATCCTCCAAGGCTTGCGATGCCGTTTTCGGGGTAGAGATACCGTCAGCGGCAAAGAAGCTGCGCGAGCTTGCCTACATGGCCCATTTCATCTCCAGCCACGTGTTGCATTTCTTCATCCTATCAGGACCAGACT
This sequence comes from uncultured Peptococcaceae bacterium, assembly GCA_963767365.1. Classification (GTDB taxonomy): domain Bacteria; phylum Bacillota; class DSM-12270; order Thermacetogeniales; family Thermacetogeniaceae; genus Palsa-1188. Next base: position 148,939 of record CAVYEE010000030.1, on the reverse strand, counting down.
TTGTCCTGGGACCGGATGCCGATTACTCCATCAGGAATGTGGTAGGCATTGTCCAGAGGGCTCCCGACTTGGCTAAGCGAGTGGTACGCACCAGATTTTTAGCCCAGATGATGACTCAAATTCTGGGCGGAAAGGCCATCCACCCCGATGTCTCCGTTCCCGGGGGTTGGAGCAAGCCAGTTACTAAGGATGAGGTCGAACGCCTGAAGGGTATGGCCGAGGAATGCCTGGATTTCACTACTTTTGCCATTGACTTTGCCAAGACGCAGATCTTCCCCAAGTACCTTGATCTGGTCAAGTCCTTTGCCCCCATCAGCACTGGCTTTCTTGGAATGGTCAAGGACGGAGCGTTGAACCTCTACGACGGCAACCTCCGGATGATGACCCGGGATGGGTCATACGAAGACTTTGCCGCCGAGCAGTACCTGGACTATATTGCCGAACATGTCGAGCCCTGGACTTACATGAAGTTCCCCTATTACCGGAAAGCAGCAGAACCCTTCTCCATGGACCTGGCTAACCCGATCGGTATCTACAGGACGAACGCCCTGGCCAGAATCAACGTGTGTGACCGCATCGCCACGCCTCTTGCCAACAAAGAACTGGAGGAGTTCAGGGCAAGCTTCGGGAGGCCAACCCAATTAACTCTGCTCTATCATTGGGCAAGACTGATCGAGTCGGTGTATGCGGCGGAAAGGGCGATCGAACTTTTGAATGATCCCGAGATCACAGATCCGAATACCAGAAAAGCGGTCAGCCCCCGGGCTGCCCGGGGCATTGGAGTGGTGGAGGCGCCTCGGCGGGACGCTCATTCATGACTACCAGACTGATGAGAAAGGCATAGTGACGGACGTCAATATTATTGTGGGAACAACCCACAACAATGCCGCCATCAATATGTCGGTCAAGAAAGCGGCTCAGGACAACATCAAAGGCGGTCAATATGACCAGGGAGTGCTTAACACCGTAGAAATGGCAATTCGGGCCTATGATCCGTGCCTATCATGCGCGACTCATAGTCTTGATGCCAGGATCCCCGTCAAGATAGACGTCTTTGACTGTAATGGGAACCTGGCCGGGACAATAACAGAGTGATGAGCAGGCCAGGCGTATCTATTGAAGATTGTATCCCAGAATTCTGCAGGAGTCGTGTGCTCGTCTTGGGATGCGGAAACATCCTCTTTGGTGACGACGGCTTCGGTCCGGCCGTAGCTGCGCATCTCCAAACTCATTGCAAAGTGCCGGATGATGTCTGCATCCTGGATGTGGGGACTGGCATCAGGGATATCCTGTGTACTGTTGCCTTGTCCCCCATCAGACCGCAAAAAATAGTCGCCATAGACACCATGATTGCAGGAAGACAGCCGGGAGAAGTGTCCGTGAGGCCTGTTGAAGATTTCCCTTCGGTTAAAGGCGGCGATTTTTCGCTGCACCATCTGCCAACATCCAGCCTTTTAAAAGAGATGAAGCACCAGTGTCAGCTCGATGTGCTGCTTGTTGCCGTTGAACCGCAATCTATCCCCGAGGAGGTTGCTCCGGGACTGTCCCGGAAACTTCAGGACACGGTGCTTCCGGTGTGTGATTACCTGCTAGGAAACTGTCTTTGAACCTGTTCCGGCGGTCTGAAGCCGGCAATAACTTTCTTGATGCTGTCGAGCTTCGGGACAGATGGATAGCGGATAGGCTCTCCTGAAAAAGGAAGAGTCTATCCGCTGTTATTGTTTGAAGCATCGGCAATGGGATGGAAGTGCTTCCCTTACACATCTCCCTCTTCCGGCACGATACAGATAAAAGATAGCTCGGACTCCCCCGTGTTTTTAAACTGATGCGCTACTCCGCCGGGGATGTAGGCAACGTAATCAGATCCGATCCCCCGCTCTTCACCTTCCAGAAACAGAGTTCCCGTCCCCCTGACGATATAGTTGATGTGCGGCCAGGGATGTGAGTGCTTCGGGGTGCTGCCGCCCTTGCCCAGGGTAAACAGGCGCATCACCCAGCCTGACCAGCCTTGCTGCGGCCCCACCAGGACTTGCTTGAACGCATTAACAACTCCCGGGGCGTTCACAGCCTTGGAATCGATGTTTTTTACCTCTTTGAGATACATTCTTCTCCCCGTCCTTTCAAGTTGTGCTTTGCCGTCCTCCGGTATCTTATCCGGAGATTGCGCCACCTGCCAACAAAATAGCACTACGGTGAATACGCGTCAAGAAAGTATCTTGTGTTCAAAACAATAAGATTTAGGTATAGTTAAAACTCAAAAAATGCTATACTTGCATTGAATAAACATCAAGGAAACAAGAATAAGTACAACTAAAGTTCCACAGCGCAAATACTGTAGTAGTAGTTATGCAGGATCAAATGAGACGGGAGGAAACGATATGGGAAAAATCGGGATCGTGACGGACAGTACCGCTTATCTTACTCCAGGGCAGATTGAAGAGCTGCAAGTAGAGGTGGTCTCCCTGATCGTCAACTTTGGCGACCAGAGCTGGGCGGAAGCGAGCGTTACCGACTACCGGGATTTTTATGAACAACTGCGCCAGGTATCCTATCTTCCCACCACCTCGCAGCCGTCCATGGGCGATTTCTTAAAGGTCTATGAGCGCCTGGCCGGCAAGGTGGACAGCATCATCTCCATCCATATCTCAGGGGGCATCAGCGGGACCGTGCAGTCCGCCCGCTCTGCCGCCAGGATGCTGCCGGGAGTGGACATCTCCGTGGTGGATTCCGGCGTTACCTCCTTAGGACTCTATGTGATGGTCGATGCCGCCTCCCGGGCTGCTGCCGCCGGCTGGTCAAAGGAGCGGGTGCTGCAGGCCGTCGAGTACATCAGGGAGCACCTGACGCTGTTGTTTTTACCGGACGGCCTGGAATACCTGCGGAGGGGCGGACGGATCGGCGGCGCTGCCGCACTGGTAGGAACGCTGCTGCAGGTGAAGCCAATCCTGTATTTCAATCCCGGCAAGAACAACATCATCGACGTCTACGAGAAGATCAGGACAAAGGAGAAGGGGTTGCAGCGGATCCTGGCCGAGGTGGACAAGGCCTACCGGCAGTCGCCCGACCTGAAGGTGGAGCTTGTGCACGTTGGCGCCGAGGCTGAAGGGAAGGCCCTGTTGCAGCGGGTACAAGGGCTTTACCCGGAGCTGTACCTGGAACTGTGCCCGTTGGGCCCGGTGATCGGGGCTCACATTGGTCCAGTCCTGGCTTTATGCTGCTATCCTGTGAGGGACGACATGAAAGAAATAATCAAATACAAGTTGACGTAACACACCACTTATCTCTTCCCTGCCGGTACACATCCATCAGCAAAAATTTGTTGCTGATGCAGGAATTATCCCGTCAATGTAGAATTGTCAGGTGGTATGTGACTGGGCCGGAGGGTCTATAGGAAGGGCTGCTTGCGTAGAAATCAGGACGGAGGGATTCAACTGGGTCTTGGCTTCAGAGGGGGATTGCCTCCCCCACTGAAGATTAGAGCCAGTTAATTAGGGGCGTAGCCGCTCTTATCCCACCGCTTTAGAAGCGGGGGCATTAGAGCGGGTAGCCATCGGTAAAGAAAGCATTTTTAGATGGTTGTCCGGTTGTAGGTGAGCCACTTTAGGCAGGGGAGTGTTAATGTGAAAATCGCCATCGCCGGAAAGGGTGGGGTCGGCAAGACCACCCTGGCGGCTGGACTAGCGAAGCTCTTTGCACAACGCGGCTTTGAAGTCTATGCAGTGGACGCGGACCCCGATGTCAGTCTCGGGACTACCCTAGGTGTACCTGAGTCACAGCTTTCTGCACAACCGCCGATGTTGGAAATGAAAGAGTTGATCGCCGAGCGGACCGGCGGGGGCGGGCTGATGTATATTCTTAACCCCGAGGTTGACGACATCCTGGAGCAGTATGCGATCAACGTCGGGAAGATCAAGCTGCTGCGCATGGGGGCGGTCAAGCATGCCAGCAGTGCTTGTTATTGTCCGGAAAATGCTTTTCTGAACGCTGCCATCAATTCTCTTCTCCTTGGGAATCGCCAGATCGTCATCCTGGACCTGGGCGCAGGCATCGAACAATTGACGCGCGGCACGACCCGGGGCGTGGACATGCTGCTGGTCGTCACCGAACCCACGCGGGTGAGTGTGGACACGGCGCATGTGATTCAAAAGCTGGCGGGGGAGTTGAACGCGCCCAGGGTGAGGGTGGTCGGCAATAAGGTTCGTTCTGCCAAAGAAAGGGAATTCCTTGCCTCCTCTTTTGCGCCGGGCGAATTGCTGGGTTGCCTCGACTTTGACGAGACACTCTGGGAAAGGGCGATGATGGAAGATCCCCAGGGGTTGGAAGAGGTTTTATTACATTCTGTCAGGCAGGTTTTTGACCAAATTTTACAGGAGGTAGGTGAGGCGACAGGCCAAACAAAGTGACGCAATGCTTCCCTGGCGCCGCGGCAACATAAAAGACAGACCCTTGCTTCTCCGGCACTCAACCCCGGAATTGAGAAGTGGGAAGCGGACCTCTCACCTCACACCTCCCAAAAAGTGTGGTTGTATGCTGGATAAGGCGCGCTTGCGATTGAGGCAAGAAGCCGGAGGTCGACTTCCGATTCAAGCGGCGCCTGGCATGGCTCGTCCGAAAAGAACATGCCCGGGGAGGAAGCACAAGTTCTTGCCTTAAGTCTTTACTTATGGGGAGGTTAAAAAGTATGCCGAGATTTAGAGATACTTCGCTTCAGAACTCCAAGCCTTCGGTGGCGCGCAAAGACCGGATCAAGGACCCCAAGAACATCAAGCGCACCATCGACCCGGCAATCCTGGAAATGCTCGACGTAGCCAAAGAGAAGAACATCATCACCACCTTCGACCGCTGGTCCGCCCAGCAGCCGCAGTGCCAGTTCGGCTATACCGGCATCTGCTGCCGCATCTGCTTCCAGGGCCCCTGCCGCATCAGGGCCGAGGAGGGCCCGGGCAGCATGGGCATCTGCGGCGCCAAGGACTACACGATCGTCTCCCGGAACGCCATCAGGATGATGGCCGGCGGCGCCTCCGCCCACTCCGACCACGGGCGCCACATCGCCCACGTGCTGCACGCAGCCTCCGAGGGACACGCCCCCGACTACAAGATCACTGACCCGGACAAATTGCATCGCGTGGCCAAGCGTATTGGCCTGAACGTTGAAGGAAAGTCCGACATGGCATTGGCCAAGGAATTGGCCGAGGTTGCCCTGGAGGACTTCGGGAAGCAGGACGAATCTCCCTGCACTTTCCTTTGGTCTACTGCCATCGAAGCTCGCAAGAGCAAGTGGACAGAGATGGACGTTGTTCCGACCGCCATCGACCGTTCGGTGGTTGAGGTCATGCACCGCACCCACATCGGTGTGGACGCCGACCCGGTCAACCTGATCTTCGGCGGCCTCAAGGCTTCCCTGGCAGACCAGACCGGTATGCAAGTGGCCACCGACCTGTCCGACATCCTGTTTGGCACTCCGAAGCCCGTCATGAGCGAGGCCAACATGGGCGTGTTGGATGCTGATAAGGTAAACATCATCGTCCACGGGCACAACCCGCTGCTCAGCCAGATGGTAGTCTATGCCAGTAAGGAACAGGACATCCAGGGCGAGGTCAAGGCTGCCGGCGCCAGCGGTATTGTCATCGCTGGCATCTGCTGCACCGGCAACGAGGTTTTGATGCGGTCCGGCATCCCGATCGCCAACAACTACATGGGCGCCGAACTGGTCATCGCCACCGGGGCCGTCGACGTCATGGTGGTAGACGTCCAATGCATTATGCCTGGTCTCCGCAATGCCGCCGAATGCTTCAGCACCAAGCTGGTCACGACCATGCCGATCTCCAAGATCCCGGGCTCCTATCACTTCGCCTTCGACGACACCAGGGCGATGGAGAGCGCCAAGGGAGTCATCCGGCTCGCCATCGAGACCTTCAAGGTACGCAAGGCGAGCGGTGCGCCGGTGCAGATCCCGAACTACAAGAGCAAGACCATGGCAGGCTTCAGCCTGGAAGCCATGTTGGACCTGTTTGCCGCCATCAACCCGGACAAGCCGATCAAGGTCCTGACCGACGCCATCGAGAGCGGCGAGATCGCCGGCGTCTGCCTGCTGGCAGGCTGCAACAACCTGGCGGTGATGCATGACCTGACCAACATCGAGGTGATCAAGGGCCTGGCCGCCAGGAACGTGTTCCTGGTAGGCACCGGCTGCGTGATGCAGGCCGCCGCCAAGCACGGCCTGTTGAACTACGACGCCGTGGAGAAGTATGCCGGCCCCGGCCTGAAATCCTTCATCGACCGGCTCTATGAGGCTAACAAGAACAGGTTGCCAGACAAGCTGCCGCTGGCTTTCCACATGGGTTCCTGCGTGGATAACAGCCGTCCGGCCAACATGTGGATGATGATGGCCGAGGAGATGGGCGTGGACGTGCCGAAGGTGCCGTTTGTCGCCAGTGCTCCTGAAGCTATGAGTGAGAAGGCTGTCTCCATTGGCGCCTGGGTCATCCTCAACGGCATCCCGACCCACGTCGGCCCCATCCCGCCGCTGGAGGGCAGCAGCCTGGTCTGGAGCGTCGTCACCAGCATCGCCCACGACGTGTTCGGCGGTTACTTCATCTTCGAAACCGACCCGAAGGTGGCTGTCGACAAGCTGGTCTCCGCACTCGAATACCGCACCTGGAAGCTCGGCATCCACAAGAAGGCCGCTGCAGAGTACGAGACCGAGTTAGTCGGGGCGTTTTAACTTCGCTTAGAAGTTCCCCGCCTATTTAGTCGGTGGGTTCAGGGCGGTAAATCGGTGGGGGTTCAATCTCCCTCTGATTAAGCGAAGTTAAATGATTGAAGAGCCGTGCCATATGTTTGCTTCGCAAACAGGCACATGGCTGATTCAAACTTCGCTCCGCTTCGTTTGAATATATAGCTGAAGGGAAGGGAGAAAAAAGCATGTCCACAGCATGGCGCGTAGACAGACAGAAATTTGAAGACATATACGCCGGTTCGATCGAACCGGGCAAGGAACCGAAGAAGCTCTTCAGGCAGGCCTACGAGGGAACGATCGTAGCGCTTAGCTATGCTGAGATACTTCTGAACACTGCGATCAAGAATTACGGCCCCGATCATAAAGTGCAGTACCCGGAAACCGCCTACTTCGTGCCGGCGATCCGGGCGTTGGGCGGCAGCGAGGTCACCAAACTGGGAGACATGGTGCCTCTGCTTAACGAGAAGCGGAACCAGGTACACCCGCAGGCCAGCCTGGAGAACGCAATGCTCTGGGGTGAGGCGGTCATCTATGCGGCGGAGATCATCGAGGCCGTGAGGATGGCGACCGGCAAGACCGAGAAGCTGCCCAAGCCCTGGACCGGGTTCATTCCCGACATGTACGTCCGCAAGTGGGGCATCAAGCACGTGGACTGGACGATCCCGGGCGAGACTGTGATCTGCGGGCGGTTCCGGACCTCGGAAGACGCCCTGCGGGTCGTCAACAAGCTCGTCCAGAAGGGCTTCATGTTGTTCCTGGTCGACGAGGTCATCGAGCAGTTGCTGGAGCAGGGCTACAAGTTCGACGTCGAGGCCTGGCCGGTGTACCCGCTGGGCAACTTCACCCAGGTGATCCATGCCGTCAACTACGCCTTCCGGGCGTCCCTGATGTTCCCGGGCATTCCTCCGGGAGACAAGTTCATGCACCGGAACTACCAGCGTGACCGGATCCTGGTCATGTGCCTGCTGCTGGGAGAGCGGGACATCGTCAAGGTCGCCGCCTCCTTCGCCGCCATCTACATGGGCTTCCCGGTCATCGTCGACCAGCCGCTGGACGAGGACGAGGTCTGGAAGGACTGGTACTTCTCTGTGCCTGACTACGATGAGGCGATCCAGCTCGGCATCGAGGTCCGTGGCATCAGGATCACGACCATCGAGATCGATGTTCCGATCAACCACGGCGCCGCCTTCGAGGGCGAGTCGATCCGCAAGGCGGACATGTTCGCCGAGTTTGGCGGTGGGCGCACTCCGGGCTTCGAGTTGGTTAAGATGTCGGAGGCCGACGAGGTGACCGACGGCAAGATCGAGATTATCGGCCCCGATGTCGACCAGATGCAGGATGGCGAGGCCTACCCGATCGGCATCGTGATCAAGGTTTACGGCCGCAAGTTCCAGATCGACTTCGAGCCGGTCCTGGAGCGCCGCGTCCACTACTTCACGAACTATGGCGAGGGCATCTGGCACATGGGCCAGCGCGACCAGAACTGGATGCGCTTCAGCAAGGCTGCCGTGGAGAAGGGCTTCAAAATGCGTGACCTGGGCAAATTGATCTACGCCTACTTCAAGAAGGAGTACGCCGCCATTGTCGACCGCCTGCAGGTGACCCTGATCACCGATGGGGCGGAGGTGGAGAAGTGGCTGGCCGAGGCCCGCGAGGCCTATCAGAAGAGGGATGACCGGCTGACCAACCTGCGCGACGAGAACGTCACCGAGTTCTATACCTGCACCCTGTGCCAGTCCTTCGCCCCCACCCACATCTGCTTCGTGTCGGCGGAACGCACCGGCCTCTGCGGGGCGGTGAGCTGGCTGGATGCCAAGGCCACCTACGAGATTGACCCGATCGGAGTCTGCCAGCCGGTGCCGATCACCGGCGAGTACGTGATCGACGCCGTGAAGGGCGAGTGGACATCCATCAACGAGACCGCTTCCGCCCGCACCCAGGGCAAGACCGAATCGGTCCTGATGTACACCATGATGGAGCGCCCGATGACCACCTGCGGCTGCTGCGAGTGCATCATGGCCATGGTTCCCGAGTTGAACGGATTTATGGTCACCACCCGTGAGCACAAGGGGATGACCCCGGTCGGCATGACCTTCTCCAGCCTGGCCGGTATGGTCGGCGGCGGCAGCCAGACACCAGGCTTCGCCGGTGTCGGACGCCTGTACATGGTCAGCCGCAAGTTCTTCCCGGCGGACGGCGGCCTCGGCAGAATGGTCTGGATGCCCAAGGAACTGAAAGAACAGTTGCGTGACGGGCTCAACGAACGCGGCAAGGAGGAGGGCTTTGGCGACAACTTTACAGATATGATCGCCGATGAGACCGTGGGCATCACGCCCGACGAGATCATGCCCTACCTGCAGGAAAAGGGACATCCGGCTCTGAACATGGATCCCTTGATGTAGCAGAGATGGGACAAAGCTGGCGGAGAACCGCCCCGGTGTCCCTGATAACCCTAAAAGCAACATGGATCGGGCGCTGCCGGCTTCAGAATCAGACGGCGCCCGGCACAGGTTGTAAATCAGTGTCAGGAGGATGGTGCCATATGGAAGCATACTCGGGCAGATTCGAAGTGCTAAATTCTGAATACCCGAGAAATACAAAAAGATAAGGGAGGATTAGTGACAATGGGTTTGACAGGACTGGCAATCTTCAAGCTGCTACCGAAGACGAACTGTGGAGAATGTGGCGTTCCGACATGCCTGGCCTTCGCCATGGCGCTGGCTACCGGTAAGGCTATGCTGAGCCAGTGCCCCTACGTGTCCGATGCGGCGCGTGAGGAACTGGATTCCGCCACGGCGCCGCCGATCAAGCTGGTCAAAATGGGATCGGGGGACAAGGTGCTGGAACTCGGCGACGAGCAGGTTATCTTCCGTCATGACAAGACCTTCTATCACCCGACCGGTATTTTTGTCGAGGTGGCTGATAACGACGCCAACCTCGCCGCCAAGGTCGAGGAGATCAACGGCGTTGTCGTCGAGCGTGTGGGCGAGAAGTACGAGCTGGACGGCATCGCCATCGCTAACACCTCCGGCAGCGCCGATACCTTCAAGGCGGCAGCCGCAACTGTGGCCGGAAAGACTGACAAGGCCATCATCCTGATGACCGAAGACCCGGCGGCCATGGATGCGGCAGCAAGCGCCATCGCGGCCCGGAAGCCGCTGCTGTATGCCGCCACCGACGCCAACTACGAGAAGATGGTGGAGTGTGGCCAAGAAGGTCGCCGCTCCGCTGGCGGTAAGGGGCAAGGACCTGAATGGCATGGCCGACCTGGTGGCCAAGATTGATTACAAGGAACTGGTCATCGATTCCGGGGCGCGCCAGGTATCCCAGGTGATTGCCGATCAGACCCAGATCCGCAACGGCGCTGTCAAGAAGCGGTTCCGGCCGTACGGGTATCCCACGATCGCCTTCACCACCGAGGCATGACCCGGCCATGGAAGTGCTGGAGGCCCAGGTTTTCGTTTCCAAATACGCCAGCATCGTGGTGCTGAAGACTACCAAGATCGAATACCTGATGGCGCTGTTCACCTGGAGAAGGAACCTCTATACCGACCCGCAGAAGCCGATCGCGGTGCAGCCGGGAGTCTATCCTTACGGAGTTGTGACGCCGGATTCGCCGGTGTACATTACCACCAACTTCTCCCTGACCTTCTACACGGTGGCCACCGAAGTCGAGTCGACCAGGATCCCCAGCTACCTGATCGCCTTCGACACCGACGGCCTGTCCGTCATGACCGCCTGGGCTGGTGGCAAGTTCATCGGCGAGGCGATCGGCCCCTGGTTGAAGGATTCCGAGATCAACCAGAAGGTCAACCACAAGAAGATGATCATCCCGGGCGGCGTGGCCGCCATCAAGGGCAAGATCGAGGACCTCTCCGGCTGGGAAGTCATCGTCGGACCGCGTGACGCCAGTGGTATCGGCTCCTTTGCCAAACTGCGCCTGGGCTAACTACTCAGGAGTCAATTTGAATCGTCGTGAGGTGCAACCGGACGTGTCAAAACACATTGCCATAGCGGGTAAGGGCGGAACGGGCAAGACAACCCTGGCGGCGATGCTGATCAGGTACCTGGTGGAGGCCGGGAAGGGCTCGATCCTGGCGGTGGATGCGGATTTCAACTCCACCCTGAACGATGCCCTGGGGCTGAAGGTGGAAGCCACCATCGCCAACATCCTGGCTGATGCCAAGCAGAACAAGGTTCCGACCGGAATGACCAAGGATGTGTTCATCGAACTGAAGCTGCACCAGGCATTGATCGAGACCAGGGACTACGATCTGCTGGTGATGGGAGGGCCGCAGGGCCCGGGATGCTATTGCTTTCCGAGCGAGATCCTGAAGCGGGGCCTGGAGACCCTCGATCAGAACTATGACTACATGGTCATTGACAACGAGGCGGGAATGGAGCACATCAGCCGGAAGACGATCGAGAAGATCGATATCCTGCTGGTCATCTCCGACGCCACGGCCAAAGGCGTGCGGACAGCCGGCCGGATTTACGGCCTGGCCCAGCCGCCTCCAGATCAAGATCGGCGCTGCCTATCTGATCGTCACCAGGATTGACGACCCGGCGCCACTTGCGAAGGAGATCGCCGCCACCGGCCTCAAGCTGCTGGGAGCGATCCCCGACGATCCGCTGGTCACGGAATACGACCTGCAAGGAAAACCTTTGCTGGATCTTCCTGCTGATAGTCCGGCGGTCAGCGCCTCAAGCAACCTGTTCGAAAAACTAAGGTTTTAACTGAGAAAGGAGAGTACATTAATGCCAGTGGAAATTTACAAGGACAAGTTTACCGGTAAGGTTCAGGAAGTGATCCTCGGCGCTACCAAAGCTGAAGGTGGCACCAGGGCATATACGGTCAAACTCGGCGGAAGTTCCACGCTGCCGTTCCTGTTCTACGAGGGGGAGATCCCCAACCGTCCCGTGGTTGCCATGGAGGTCTGGGATATCAAGCCCGAGTGGAACGCCTGCTTCGAGCCATATTACGGCGCTGTCTGGAACGACCCGGCTGCCTGGGCGAAGAAGGCCGAGGAGTATGGGGCGGACGTTATCTACCTGCGCTTGCAGGGCGCTGACCCGGAACTGGAGAACTCCAGGAGCGTGGCGGATTGCGTCAAGGTAGTCAAGGACGTGCTGGCTGCCACCGGCGCTCCGCTGATGGTCGAAGGACCCGGCCAGCCGGACAAGGACAATGATGTCCTGCAGGCTGTAGCTGAGGCTGCCGCCGGAGAGAACATCGCCTTGGGCGTGGCGGAGAAGGACAACTACCGCGGCATTGCCGCCGCCGCCATGATGGGCAGGCACTGCATCATCGGGCGCTCCCCCGTGGACATCAACATCCTGAAGCAGTTGAACATCATGATCACGGAGATGGGCGTGCCGGTCGACAAGATCATCAACGACCCGCTGACCGGCGGCCTCGGCTACGGTATTGAATACTCCTTCTCCATCATGGAGCGAGCCCGCTGGGGCGCCCTCATCGGCGACAAGATGATGGCCCTGCCGGTGGTCTGCCTGGCCGGCCCGGAAGCGTGGCGGGCAAAAGGAGCCGAATGCGGCCAACGAGGACGTCCGGGCTGGGGCGACCAGAAGGACCGAGGCGTCATGTGGGAGGCCATGACCGCTGCCGCTCTGCTGCAGGCTGGCGGTGACCTGGTGCTCATGAGGCATCCCGAGGCGGTCAAGATCGTCAAGAAGCAGCTCGAGGCCCTGATGGTGCCGAACCAATACTGAGTGATGAGTAATCTCGAAGAATTCTGAATTCTGATTACCTGAAACAAAGAAAAAACGGGGAGGTTAACAAGATGGCGTTTTACATGATTGGTGAGCGGATTAACGGTATGTTCAAGGATATAGGGGAGGCCGTGGCCAAGTTTGACCCGAAGCCGATCCAGGAATGGGCGGTCAAGCAGACCCAGGCCGGCGCCCATTATCTCGACCTCAACGTTGGCCCTACGGCGACCGACCGGGTGAAATCGATGCGGTGGATGGCCGAAGTGATCCAGGAAGTCAGCGATGTTCCGATCTGCCTGGACTCCACCAACTACGACGCCATTGAGGCCGGGTTGGAAGTTCTCAAACGGCCGGGAATGATCAACTCCTGCCCGAATGAGCGCCCGAAGATCGAGCGTGTCTTCCCGATGGCTAAAAAGTATGGCGCCCAGATTATTACCCTGACCATGGACAAGTCCGGTATTCCCAAGAGCGCCGACGCCCGTGTCGCCCACGCCATGGAGTTGGTGGCCGCGGCCGATGAGTTCGGCATCCAGACAGACATGCTCTTCATCGACCCGCTGATCCTGCCCTGTAACGTCGCCCAGGACCATGCCCCCGAGGTGCTGGAAGCCCTGCGCCAGATCAAGACCCTCTCCGATCCGGCGCCGAAGACGACCCTGGGGCTGAGCAACGTCTCCCAGAACACCACGAACCGGTCGTTGGTCAACCGGACCTACGTGGTGATGGCCATCTGCGCAGGTCTTGATTCAGCGATCATCGACGTCAACGACGATTCTATGGTGGAAGCGATTGCCACCGCCGACGTGCTGCTGAACAGGGCGATTTACTGCGATTCTTACGTGAAGGTCTACCGGCAGAGATAAGAAGCCGACCTCCGATGACCAACAGGCAAGGTCCCGCCGTCGGCGGGACCTTGCTAAAAATGCTTTAAGTCTCTATTGGGGAGGTTTTGAAGCTTTACTTTCAGGGGGAAATCTAATGGCTAAACAAATAACAAACATAAAAATTGGCTCTGAGGACCTGGCCGTATCTCCGGATGTCCTGGTGATCGGCGCCGGAAACGAAGCCGTCGCGGCGGCTCTGGCCATCTCCCAAAGCCAGCCGGTTGTTGTCATCGACGGCGGCGGCCCCGCCAGCCTGAACCCGCTTGAAGGAAAGCCCAACATCACGATCAAAACAGGAACCAGGGTGATCGGGCTGGATGGTTTTCCGGGCAACTTTACAGTCCGTTTTCTGGAAGGCGGACAGGCAAAAAAGCAAACTTTCGGAGCCATCGTCCTGGCGCTGGAGGCCGAGCCCAGGTATGATCCCGGCAAGTACGGCGGGGTTAAGCTCGATGACCGCATTCTTTCCCTTTCCCAGTTCGATCCTGGCCAGAGTTATACAGGCAATAAGGTCAGCTTCGTGTTGGGAAAGGCCGACGCGGATTCCCTGCTCTCCTTTGCTGCAGTGTTGAAGACCGTCTTGGACCTGAAAGGGAAGGGCGCCTCCGAAATCGATGTGATCTATGAGGAGATGAAGGTCTGCGCCGACAACCTGGAGCAGGAATACGAGCTGGCCCGGAAAAAGGGCGTCAACTTTCTCAAGTATACCGGATCATTTCAGGTCTCCAGGACGTCTACCGGGGCCGCTTTCCAGTATCGTGAGCCGTTCCTCTCTCTGGACCCGGTGACGGTAGCGGCGGATTACCTGGTCCTGGCAGAGGATTTTGTGCCCGCGGCGGCCACCCGGGAATTGGCAGAGATCATGGACATCAGGACCGGCCCGGGGGGCTTTTTCCAAAAGGACAACGTCCATTTCCTGCCGGTCAGGTCGAACCGGTACGGTATCTTCTTTGTAGGCAGTTGCCACGGGCCGATCCACGGCACCGATCTCCACAACGAGGTCGCCGCTGTGGTTGCCGAGGTCTCAGCCCTTTGCCAAGGGCAAGATTGAGGTGCCGGCCTTGCAGCCGCAGGTCGAGGCGGAGAAGTGCGCGGTCTGTCTGACCTGTTACCGTTGTTGCCCGCATCATGCCATCGAGATCGTGCACGACGAAGCGTACAACAATATGTACCATTCTGCGGCCCGCATGAATCCACTGGCCTGCCAGCGGTGCGGGGTGTGCGCCGCCGAGTGCCCGGGCAAGGCGATCCAACTGCCCCTCTATACGGACCAGGAGATCCTGGACACAGTCAGACAGCCTGCCAGGATCGTGGCCTATGCCTGCGAGAATTCCGGATCGCTGGCGGCGGAGTTTGCAAAAACACTGGATTCCGAACTGCAAAAAGACTTGCAGATCGTGGAGGTTCCCTGCTCCGGGAAGATCGACATCATCTACCTGCTGAAAGCCCTGGAGAACGGAGCCGACGGTGTGATGCTGTGTGTTTGCCACAAGGAAAACTGCAAGTACGTCTGGGGCAACAACCGGGCGGAGCAGCGCCAAGAGCGTGCCCGGCAGATCCTGAACCGGATCGGGTTGGGTGAACGCATCGATTTCGTCCATGTAGCGGCTAATCAGGGAAACCAGTTCAATACGGCCGTGCAGGCGATGGCGGAGAAGATCCGCCAATCAGGAGCAAACCCGGGGAAGGTGGTAAATAAATGATCGTTGCTGAAGGAAAACCCATTGAGAAGATCCTGGAGATGATCGCGCCCTACAAGAAGGTTCTGATCGCCGGATGCCGCGGGTGCGTGACAGTATGTCTGACCGGTGGCGAGAAGGAGGTCGGTGTCCTGGCCTCCCAGGTCCGGATGGCCCGCAGCAAGGACGGCGCTCCGATCGAGGTCCTGGAGCAGACGGAAGAGCGCCAGTGCGATGCTGAGTACAACGCCAAGTTCCTGGAAAATGTCGAGAAAGTCGATGCCATCGTGTCTCTCGCCTGTGGCATCGGGATCCAGTTCCTGGGCGAGAAGTATCCGGGAACACCGATCTACCCGGGCGTCAACACCCTGATGCTGGGCGCCAACGTTGACGTCGGCAGGTGGGAGGAGCGGTGCCATGCCTGTGGCGACTGCGTCCTGGACAGGACCGGCGGGATCTGCCCGATTACCCGCTGCTCCAAGAGCCTGCTGAACGGGCCCTGCGGCGGTTCCCAGTATGGCAAGTGCGAGGTTTCCAAGGATACCCCTTGCGGCTGGCAACTGATCTATGACCGGTTGTCGGCAATAGGCCAGTTGGATAAGATGAGGGAGATCATCCCGGCGAAGGACTGGCTGCGCGCCAAGGGCCCGAGAACTTATGTAAGGGAGGATCTGACCCTTGACAGAGGCTAACAGCAAACCCGAAGACAACCTTAAATCCGGCAGCATTTTGGAAAAGACCTACAGATCAGGTCAATTTGTCTGCACCGGCGAGATTGGCCCCCCCAAGGAGTCCAGCTTTCATCACATCGATCTCTTCGGCCGGATGCTGAAGGGGAGAGTCGACTCCGCCAACCTCACCGACAACCAGACGTCCATCGTGCGTCTCGCCAGTTGGGGCGCTGCCATCCGGCTGGTCAACCACGTTGGGTTGGAGCCGAACATGCAGATGGTCTGCCGCGACCGCAACCGCCTGGCCATGCAGAGCGACCTGCTGGCAGCCTATGCCCACGGCGTGCGGAACCTTCTCTGCCTCTCCGGCGACCACCAGTCTTTCGGCAACCATCCCGGCTGCAAGGGTGTGTTCGACATGGACTCCGTGCAACTGATCGGCATGGTGAAGAAGCTCCGTGACGAGGGCTGCTTCGAGTGCGGCGAGGAGTGCAAGAACAATCCGAAGTTCTTTATCGGCTGTGCCGAGAACCCCTTCGGCGACCCCTTCGAGTTCCGGGCAGTGCGCCTGGAAAAGAAGATCGAGGCCGGGGCCGACTTCGTGCAGACCCAGTGTATCATGGATATGGAGCGGTTTGAGCTGTTCATGGAAAGGGTCCGGGAGCGCGGCCTGCACAAGCAGGTCTTTATCAGCGCCGGGCTGTTGCCGGTCAAGTCCGCCAAGATGGCCCGGTACATGCAAACCGGTGTGCCGGGGATGCTGGTATCGGATGCATTCTGCGAGCGCCTGGAAAAGTCTTCTAACGTAAAGTTTGAGTCTTTGGACATAACGGTGGATTACATCAAGCGGTGCCAGCAGATTGAAGGAGTTGCCGGCGTCCACATCATGCCCGTAGCCTGGGAGGAAGTTATCCCCCTGATTGTGGAGAAAGCCGGCCTCCTGCCCAGGCCTTTCGCTCCCGAGCCCGAGCCGATCAGTGAGGAAGTGAAGGCTCTCTGGGCAAAGGGCGGCTTCAGCAACTATCTGGGAACTGCATAGCTGGTCAACGACCTGAGGAGGGTTTAATTTGGAACAAAAAAAGGTAATGGTGATCGGTGGCGGCGCTGCCGGCATGACCAGCGCCCTCGATCTTGCCGCCCAGGGAGCAGAGGTTTTCCTGATCGAGAAGGCTGCAGACATCGGGGGCAGGGCCGCGTCGTACTGCTGCAAAGCTACTGACGAATGCAACCGGTGCGCCGCCTGCCTGGTTCTGCAGCAGAAGGATAGAGTCGTCCGGGAGCCCTTGATCCAGGTCTTCAACAACGCCACGATCAAGGAATTCTCCAGGAACGGCGAAGGCTTCAAGGCTACCGTCGCCTGCGACGAAAAGGACGTGGCGCTGGAGTGCCAGGCGGTAATCGTGGCCACCGGCTTCGATCCCTATGATTTAGGCAGGAGAAGCGAGTTTGCCTACGGCCTGGAGCCAAATGTCATCTCCGGGCTCGACCTGGAGCGGGCCTTGAAGGAAAAGGGCAGCCTGACTGCCGCCTTTGGGCCGGGCATCAGCAAGATCGGTTTCGTGCAGTGCGTCGGCAGCCGCGACCTGTCGATCGGCAACGGTTACTGCTCCAGGGTCTGCTGCATGTATGCGGCCAAGCTGGCCAAGCTGATCCGCAGCGAGTTGCCGGACGTCGAACTGGATATCTTCTACATGGACTTTCAGAGCTTTGGCAAGGGTTTCGCCGACTTTGACAAGGAGCTGCGGGAGTCTGACAAGGTCAGGTTTATCAGGGCCATTCCCTCGAAGGTCTACGGCTTCCCTTATGACCGCCTGACTGTGCGCTACACCGATTCCCTGAGCGCCCAGCCGTTGGAGGACAAGTACGACCTGATCGTCCTCTCCCTGGCGATCACGCCGTCGGCCGGCAGCAGCGACCTGGCGCAGAAACTCGGCCTTGGCCTGGATGATTACGGCTTCTTGGCCGGGACTTCTGAGTCAGAGTCCATTGTCACCAGCCAGCCGGGGATCTTCCTGGCCGGCGTGTGCCAGGGGCCGAAGGATATTCCCCAGACCATCGGCCATGCCAGGGCGGCGGCAGGAAAGGCCTGCAGGTATATAGAGGCCTGAAGCCAGCGGTCGGAAGTCGGAAAAAGCAAAAACAAAAGCATCAATGATTATCTGCCCTGGACTGGAGTTGAGTCCGGGGCTTTTGTTGTTGGCATAAGAAAGCCAAGCCTGGCATATTGTGATGTGAGAGTTGAGAAGCGGGAAGTGGGTGAGGGTGTGTCTATTTCCAACGAAAAGGTGCTGGGAGAGCAAATACTGGCCAGAATTGATCGCCTGATCGAGGTGTTGATTGCCGTTGAGTTGAAAAACCCGCAGGAGGCCCGGCAAAGCTTCGAAGAGGGGCGCCGGCTGGTGGCAGAACTCTATGGTTTATTGGAGCAGTTTATCGGCCCTCATCATGAATACATGGAATCTGCCGTCAAGGAACTGGTAACCCAGAGGATACCGGACCGGAGGCTGTTACAGGGTTTTAGCGGCTTCACCAGGCTCTTGGACGAGGTGTGCAAGCAGACGGGCAACAGTGACCTGCAAACACAGGATCATGAGGATGCTCCCGATGCCGGGGCCCCAACCAGTAAAGACAAGGTCGAGCGTGCTCTCAACCTGATTTTCCCCCGTGAGACTGTATGGAAACGGCACCGGTACAACGGTGTCTACTTTGATTACTATCTCCCATTCCTGAAGATCGCTGTGGAAGAAGGCGGGTACCACCGGGGGACGGAAAATGCCCTCAAAGAGTACCTGTGCCGGAGAGACGGGATCAGGGTCGCCATGGTGGATAACAGCATAGCCGGTTACCGGGAGATTGCCAGGCAGATTAAAAGACAGTTGGTGTCAGGCGCTTGAGACACCCCATAAAATAACAGGGTGACATTATCACAGTCCGACGACAACCCATAAAATAACTATTGACAATAGCAATCTTGTTTGCTAAACTCACGGTAATTTATATGGATTAGATTCGATGAAGGGGAAGAGTAGGTGACAACTGCTTTTCAGAGAGCCGGTTGCAAGGTGGAAGACCGGCAAGGCAGAACACCGAAGGCCGCCTCCGAGAAGCCTGCTGAAAGAGTGCTC
The DNA here is from genome assembly GCA_963767365.1 of uncultured Peptococcaceae bacterium. Classification (GTDB taxonomy): domain Bacteria; phylum Bacillota; class DSM-12270; order Thermacetogeniales; family Thermacetogeniaceae; genus Palsa-1188. The sequence goes on along the minus strand of CAVYEE010000030.1, from coordinate 130,108 downwards.
GAGTAAGCCAGGACGGAACCCCACCGGTAAAGGGGGACCAGAGTTGGGACCTAACAGGTCAACCAGGGTGGTACCGCGGGAGTAATGACCCGTCCCTTTAAGGACGGGTTTTTATTTTTTTTCTGGAAGATCCCATAACTCAATAACTCAGGTGCATGACACCAAGGAGGCAAAAAAGTGCAAAAGATGAGGCAAAAAGTAGGGTCATGTGATCGGTACATCTCGAGAACAGTGCAGGATGTGCCCTATTCGGGGATACGCCGGTTCTTCGACCTGATTGCCCAAACTGAGGGGATCATCTCTTTGGGTATCGGTGAACCGGATTACACGACCCCTGAAGTATTGAAGGATGCCTGCAAAGAAGCCCTGGACCGGGGACATACAAGGTATACGGCCAATTGCGGGATGCCTGAATTGCAACACGATATCGCCTCCTACCTGGCAACCAGGTTCGGCCTCAACTATTCTGAGGCATCGATCCTGATCACGGTCGGGGTCAGCGAGGGCGTCGACCTGGCTCTTAGGGCGATCATCAACCCCGGCGACGAGATCCTGATCGGTGAACCCTGTTATGTGTCTTATGCGCCGTGCGTCGTTTTTGCCGGAGGCAGGCCGGTGATGGTGACTACCCAGGCTGAGGACGAGTTCCGCCTGCGCAAGAAGCACCTCCTGGCTGGGATTTCGGAGAAGACCAAGGCTATCCTGCTCTCATATCCCAACAACCCCACCGGCGCCATCATGAGCCGGGAGGACCTGGAAGAGGTGGCCCAGGTGGCCAAAACATACAACCTGCTGGTGATCTCTGATGAGGCCTATGCCGAGTTGACTTACGAGACCGGACACACGTCCATCGCCAACTTGCCTGGCATGCAGGAGCGAACGATACTATTAAACGGATTTTCCAAGATGTTTTCCATGACCGGTTGGCGGCTGGGCTTTGCGGCAGGCCCCGAAGAGTTGATTGATGCCATGCTCAAGATCCATCAATATACTATGCTGTGTGCGCCCTCAATCAGCCAGTACGCTGTGCTCAAGGGATTGCGAGGGGGGTATGGTTTCATTAAAGAGATGGTTGACGATTATAACCAGCGCCGCAGGTTGCTAGTGGATGGCCTAAGGGAGATCGGCCTGCCTTGTTTCGAGCCGAAGGGCGCCTTTTATGCCTTTCCCAGTATCCAGCACACCGGCCTGTCCTCGGAGGAGTTCAGCGAACGCCTGCTGTTTGAAAGCAAGGTGGCGGTGGTGCCGGGCAATGCCTTTGGAGCCAGCGGAGAGGGGTTTATCAGGTGCTGTTATGCCACCTCCAGGGATAAACTCGAAGAGGCCCTGGAGCGCATTGACGACTTTGTCCGGCTCCATCAATTGCCCAGGGTCGCCACCGGATAAGATAAGCAGATGATTGAGAAAAATAAACAAATGCTTACCTAATAACTTCACTTCGCTTCGTTTGAATAGAGAGGGGTCTTTAAGACCCCTCCATTTAGTACTTGAAAACTAATTTAAGAATTTGCCGGTCCGAGCAGCAGGTATTTCACAAGACGCGGCTAATATTAAAAGGGAATTCTATTGCTTCGCTTCGCAATTAAATTGTCTGGCAACTGTCGCGCTCCCCCATTCAGCCAGCCTTATCAAGAAATTGCCGCGGTGTCTTGTCTAATTAATAGCTTCCTTCTTCACAGGCCTGGCTTTCTTTACACTATAGGTACCGCTAAAATGCCGTTCGCGACTGAAGGATGGTGTCAATGAAGGGCTACAACAGGTTTCATATCCCGGCGCTTTTCTGCTGTGATTTTTTTTCAGCAGGGTTCACACTGGTGCCGAACCTCATCCTAAAGTATAGCTCGAGGCTGAACCTGAGCAGCAACGATATCCTGGTCCTGCTGGCCTGTTTCTATTTTCAGCAACAGGGTAAATATGAACTGAAGCCCAAGGATTTTGCCAGCCTGCTCAACGTGACTGAAAAGAGCATCAAGACGTCCGTTGAATCCATGGCCGCCCGTGGCCTCTTCACGATATCTGACAAAACCTGTGATCTCTGCGGCCTGTTTGAAAAAATCACCGATCTCTGGGCTGAAGAGAAGGTGCAGGCGATGCAGGAGGCCCGTCAGGAAGCGGCAACAACAGCACAACAGGTGAGTCTGGGCGATGCGCCGACCCCGCACCTTGACGACCTGCTCCAGATCTTTGAGCAGGAATTCGGCAGGGCGCTGTCCCAGATCGAGTGTGCGGCCATCCTTAGCTGGCATAAAGATAAGAGATACTCCGAATCCATCATCCTGGAGGCCCTGAAGAGGGCCGTGCTGCGCGGCGTCATCAACCTGAACTATATTGACCGGATCCTGGCTCAATGGTCTAAGAAGAATTTGCGCACCGCTCAGGAAGTGGACATGTCCGAGGAGCAGTTCCGGTCCTCCCGGACGACGAGCAAGAGCAAGAACCAGTCGGACCGGGAAGCCAGGATCAAGGATAAGGAAGAAAAATACAAGGATTTATATATGTCATGACCGGACTGGATGAGCTTATTCATAGACTCCAGCAAAACATCAGGCGGCAGCAGTCTCCAGCGCCTGGGGCAGCAGTCAGGGGGGTGGCCTGCGAGATCTGCGGGGATACGGGAATAGTCTATAATGGTGATGTCGCCTGGATCTGCGGTTGCCAGCGCCCCGCCGGAAAGCTGCGGCAACAGGCTGGAATCGCTCCTGAACTGCGAGATTACAACTTTGAGGGTTTCCGGATCGATTATTATGACGGTCAACACCGGGAAAGGGCTCTGGCGGCGCTGCAAGGCGCCCGTCACTTTGTTCAGGGCTGTGTTCAGGAAAAGCTGTCCCAGGGGATCATGTTCACCGGAGATGTGGGCGCCGGAAAAACCTTCCTGGCTGCCGCTATCGCCAATGACTTGCTGGAGCAGGGGATCTGGACGCAGTTCCTGGTGGTGCCTGATTTTCTCGATGACCTGAGGACGGCTTTGTTGCACAATACGGGAGATTCCCACGAACCGGACGATGTCGCCCTGCTCCGGAGGGTACGCCAGGTAGCAGTGCTGGTCCTCGACGATCTGGGCGCCCACAACTATACGGAGTGGACCTGCAACAAGCTGTACTCCCTGCTCAATTACAGGCTCATCTACCAGTTGCCGGTGATCATCACCACCAATTTGAAGATGTCCGAACTCGATGAGTACCTGGGGGAGCGCACCACGTCCCGGATCGTGCAGATGTGCCGTATTTACCGTCTTACTGTAGACAAGGACATTAGGCATATTCAAGCGAAGCGAGGCGAAGTTTGAATATGGCACGGCTCAAACAGGAGGAATAGTGATGCAGCAAGCATTGCTGACCGGAAATGAGGCTGTGGCCCGGGGCGCCTTCGAATCAGGCGTGGGGGTGGGCGTCGGCTATCCCGGCACCCCCAGCACGGAGATCCTGGAGAATTTTGTTGACTACCCCGGAGTCTACGCAGAGTGGGCGCCGAACGAGAAGGTGGCGCTGGAGGTGGGTTTCGGAGCCTCCCTGGCTGGGGCGCGGGTCCTGGTCACCATGAAGCACGTCGGCCTGAACGTGGCCGCCGACCCCTTCATGACCATGAGCTATACCGGGGTCAACGGGGGGCTGGTGGTGATCACGGCGGACGACCCCGGCATGTACAGCTCTCAAAATGAACAAGACAACCGCTTTTATGCCCGCTTTGCCCAGGTCCCGATGCTGGAGCCGGGCGACAGCCAGGAGGCCAAGGATTACCTGGCAAAGGCCTACCTGATCAGCGAGCAGTTCGATACGCCGGTTCTGGTTCGCCTGACCACAAGGCTCTCCCACACCAGGACGCCGGTCCTCCTCGGAGAGAGCCCCCAGGGCCCCTGCAGCGGGATTTCCGAAAAAATATCCCGAAGTACGTGATGCTGCCGGGCAACGCCCGCAACCGCCACCTGGTGGTGGAGGGGCGCAGGGAACGCCTGCAGGAATACGCCGAGACCTCTGACCTCAACGAAATCCTGTGGGGAGACCGCAGGATCGGCATCATCTCCAGCGGTGTTGTCTACAATTACGTCCGGGAAGCGCTCGGGGAGGGGGCATCATATCTCAAGCTGGGGTGTGTCTATCCCCTGCCTTTGAAGCTGATCTCGGAGTTTGCCCGCCAGGTCGGGCGACTGATTGTCGTCGAGGAACTGGAGCCGTTCCTGGAAGACCAGATCAAAGCTGCCGGCCTTACAGTGGTGGGAAAGGACCTCTTTCCGCGGACCGGTGAACTGGACCCGGCGCTGATCGAGCGGGGCGTGCTGGGGGCCTCCCGCTTCCAGTCCTCTTTCCAGGTCCCCGACGGCCTGCCCGGGAGGCCGCCGATCATGTGCCCCGGCTGCCCGCACCGGAGCGTCTTTTATGTGCTCCACCGGCTGAAGGCGATTGTCACCGGGGATATTGGCTGCTATACCCTGGGGGCGATGCCGCCCTATGAGGCGATTGACACCTGCCTGTGCATGGGGGCGAGCATCGGGGCCAGCCTGGGGATGGAGAAGGCGAAGGGCGGTGATTTTGCCCGCCGGGTGGTAGCGGTGATCGGCGATTCCACCTTTGTCCATTCCGGCATCACCGGCCTGATCGATCACGTCTATAATAAAAGCACAGGCACCGTCATCATCCTGAACAACAGCACCACCGCCATGACCGGCCACCAGGACCACCCGGCGACAGGCCTCACCCTCAGCAAGCAGGAGGCGGTCAAGCTTGATCTTGCCGCCCTGGTACGGGCGCTGGGGGTCAAGCACGTGTGCGCCGTGGACCCTTACGACCTCCAGAGCCTGGAGCAGGTCGTCCGGGATGAGATGGGCCGGGAAGAGTTGTCGGTAATCATCACCAATCGTCCCTGTGCCCTGATCAGCAAGGAATTGTCTGTAAAAGAGTTGCCGCACCTGGATCGCTGCACCGGCTGCAAGAAGTGCTTGCGGTTGGGGTGCCCGGCCCTTTACCTGGAAGGAGATCGCGTGCGCAAGGACGAAGATCTCTGCAGGGGTTGTTTGGTTTGCGAACAAGTCTGCCCGCAGGGAAAGGGGGCGGCAGAAGATGACGAGTGAGCCCACCAGCGTCCTGTTCGCCGGAGTGGGCGGGCAGGGGATCATCCTGGCCTCCCGCGTGCTTTCGGTAGCCGCTCTCAAATCCGGCTACCAGGTTAAGGTTTCGGAAATCCACGGCATGGCTCAGAGGGGTGGTTCTGTCATCACCCACTTGAGGTACGGCAGCAGTGTATTTTCGCCATTGATCTGCGCCGGGCAGGCCGATTACGTGGTTGGCTTTGAAAAGATCGAGGCCGTGCGCTGTCTGCCCTTGATCAAAAAAGACGGGCTGCTGATCATCAACGACCAGGAGATCCCGCCGCTGCCTGTTCTGTTGGGGAAGATGCCCTACCCGGCGATCGACCGGGATAGCCTTCGGGAAAAGGCCCCCCGCCTGCAGTTCGTGCCGGCCAGGAAAGGAGCGGCTAATTTGGGCGAGGCGCGGATGGTGAACATGATCCTGCTCGGGTGCCTGTCAAAGCACCTGGAGATACCGGGGGAAAACTGGCAACTGGCCATTGAGGAGTCCGTGCGCCCCCAATTTCAAGAACTTAATAAACAGGCGTTCCTGGTTGGATTTAACTTCGCTGATCAGTGGGGATTGAACCCCCACTGATCAGCGAAGTTAAATGAATTAAGAGCCGTGCCATATGTTTGCTTCGCAAACAGGCACATGGCTGATTCAAAGTTCGCTTTGCTTCGTTTCAATATTTTGGTAGGAGGATCAACGTGAGCGGAGTAGATGACCTGGCAAGAAAGACGGTATTCTCTATCAGCCCCTATGTTCCGGGCAAGCCGATCGAAGAGGTGCAGCGGGAATTCGGCATTGCTGACGCGATCAAGCTGGCCTCGAATGAAAACCCTCTGGGGCCCTCGCCGTATGCCATGGAGGCGTTGCGAGGCAGCATCGCCAACGTGAACTATTACCCGGACGGCAACTGTTATTACCTGAAGCGGGACCTGGCAGCCAGCCTCGGCTGCACGGAAGACCAGTTGATCATCGGCAACGGTTCTGACGAGCTTCTGAAGATGATCGCCGAGGCCTTTCTGAACCCGGGCGAGGAGTTGATCTTTGCCAAGCCCACTTTCTCGGAGTATGAGTTCGTCGGCAGGGTGATGGATGCAGTGCCGGTGGCAGTACCGGTTGACAACAACTTCGCCCACGACTTGCAGGCGATGGCCGGTCGAGTCAGTAAGCGGACGAAGATCGTCTTTATCTGTAACCCCAACAACCCCACCGGGAACATTGTCACCCGGGACAGACCTGGAATCCTTTCTGGGTGCCATCCCGGAACACGTCCTGGTGGTGATCGACGAGGCCTATAAGGAATACGTTACGGATCCGTCCTACCCAGACTCGCTTGCCTACGTGAAAGAGGGGAGAAGACTGATCTCCCTGAGGACTTTTGCCAAGATCTATGGCCTGGCCGGTCTCCGGATCGGCTACGGGATCGCCAGCCCGGAGATCATCTCCCTGATCAACCGGGTCAAAGAGCCTTTCAATGTCAATTACCTGGCGCAGGTCGCCGCCAGGGCGGCTTTAAAGGACGATGAGCACCTGCGGCGGAGCAGGGAACTGGTGCTCTCAGGAAAGAGCTTCCTGTACGAAGCCTTTGACAGGCTCGGGTTGAAATATGTTCCTACTCAGGCCAATTTCATCTTCGTCGATATCGGGATGGATTCGCGGGCAGCCTTCCTGTCGCTGATCAGGGAGGGCATCATTGTCAGAACCGGCGACATCTTCGGTTATCCGAACTTCATCAGGGTGACGATCGGGACCCCGGAGCAAAACCGGCGTTTTGTCCAGGCGCTGAAGAATGTCTTGGGATCGGCCTGAAAAGGAGGAGTTTATTTTGGATGTCCGCTGCTCCCTGTGTGGTAGGAAAGAGGCAATTTCCGACGCTCACAAGGATTACGACGAAGATCACAAAAAATCCCAAGGCGATTTATATCTGCGATTTCTGCCTGTACAGAGTTCAGAATGAGGCTAACGAATATAATAAACCGAAGAAGCCGATCGGTTGAAAGATGCTAATATAGCTTCTCCCCGCTTTAAATGTTGGCCTTGCCGTACGCTCCCAGGTCTTATATGGCCTCTACTCAGGCGCAACGACTCTGTCTATCCCGCCCGAACATAGCTCCTTTTCCGATGATCGCGCCTTATGGAGATCAAGGTTAGCTTCAGTTATGATGGCGAATTTTGTTTTTAAAAAAAATGCCTGCAGAAAAATACCGACATTATATTCCATAAATACCGCAGGATTCCAGATGAATACTGGCGAATGCATACCCCCGAAAATATCAAAAAAGGGGGTTGTGCTTCCGTGAACAAGGTAAAAACGGATCGGAAAGTCCTCAATGACTTCGGACTCTGATTTCATCAAGAGCAAGGAGGGAGGAGCCGCTCTGGGATTTTCCCGACGATCGCGGTTTGGGTCCGGAAGAGTCCAAGAGATGCCAAGCAACTACGAGACAGGCTGAGCTAAACTGGAAGATGAAAACGTCGAGAAGAACAGGCTGATCAACAATCAGCGCAAACAACTGGACGACACGTTAAGGGCCTTGGAAGAAAGGGAAAGAAAAACGCATGAGTTGGAGATATTGAACAAAACTATGGAAGCGAACCTCCACCAGTTGGAGGGTGAGAGGAGACAGTTTCTCGGAAGAATCGAAGAAAACAGCAGAGAGACAGCAGGTCTCAGGGACCGCCTGACCCAAAACGAGGAGGACCTGCGGAACCTTACCAGCCAACTGAAATCCAGGACCCAGGAAAATATCCTGCTCAATAAGGAGAACAAGGACCTGCAGCGCAACAGCAACCAGTTGCGCGAGACCATTACCTTACTGGAGGAGAAGGCTAAGGGGCTTGAAAGAGAACTGACCAAGGCAGGGCCGGAGCGCATGGAGTTGGAAAAAAAATACGCTCGCTCCCTGGAAAGCCTGCGCGCCGAGGTTAAAGCCAAGCATCAGGAGATTCTCCGGTTAGGCAAGGATGTCACTGACCTGAAGAAGGCCCACCAGGATCTCCAGCGTGTCAATGAGAACCTGGAACTGGAACTGGATATGCTCAATACAACCAACGTCTCGCTCCAGAAGAAGATAGAGAAACTCACGCTGCAAAACAGCGTTCTGGAGAGGAAATTGTCCAACAAGCTGGTTCGCTTCGCCCTGACCCTATGTTCTCTGTTTGGTTGGAATCCCGGGCAAAAGATGAGGAACTTGCATTATTAAAAAAAAATGGCGCGCCCGGCAGGAATCGAACCTGCGCACCTGGCTCCGGAGGCCAGCGCTCTATCCCCTGAGCTACGGGCGCCTTTACATGAATATTGTAGTTCCACCCTGGACGATTGTCAAACATAGGTTAGATCTTGCAGGATGGCGGCTAACTCAGAAGTTGGATACAGGAAGCCGGATGTCGGATAAAAGATTTGTATGCTGTCAATAACTGCATTTAAATCTTTTTCCTGCTCCGACCTCTTGTCTGACCTCTGTTATGGGGGGCATGGCGTGATGGGAACAACGTCAGGGGACCGATTTGTCAACCAGAGCTACATGAATTGGGACGTCACCCTGGAGATCGCCCAGGGCAAGCTTGGCGCCAATGAACCGCAGGATATCGCCCAAAGGGCGGGTGTGCGGTATGATGCCGCGGTCCGGGAATTTGCCGTTCCTTTCTTAAACCAGGAACACCGCGTCCGGTACCCCTCGGGCGAGGTCTACCTGGCCCAGGGCGGCACGGCGCAGATAGTGAACAAGATCCTGATCCTTCATTACCTGGAACAGGCGGAAGGAGTTCCGCTGCATCATAAATGGATCTCCTTCAAAGAAATACCGGGCGGGCAGATCTATATCAATCCCTTCTATAACCGGGCGATCCGTCCGCTGGTCAACCTGTTTGGCCGGGACCCGCAGGGCCTGATCGCGGCCGGGCTTGCCTTGGGCGGAAAGAGGGAGAGCCTGGGCGATGCCAGCGTTGTGGTTCCGGTCTTTCCAATGGTCCCGGTCGCCTACGTGATCTGGGAGGGTGACGAGGAGTTCGAGCCCTCCGGGAACATCCTGTTTGACGAATCGGCGCCTCAATATCTGCCGCTGGAGGATTATGCCGTGATCGCCGGAGCGGTAGTCTTTGAACTCAGGAAACAGTTGGATCAGCCTGCTTAGGCAGACTCCTTTCGGTCATCCCTGAATATAATAAGAACTAAGAACAGATGATAGCGAGGTGACTGCGATGAGAGTCTACTTTTTCCGGTTGCCAGTCTTCTTGCGTGTGATTTTGAAAAAGGTGATCAAGTAGCTTATTCTGCAAAAGCGATGCCGAAGATGCCTCCCGCCGCCGCAGCGATCAGGGAATAAAGTCCCTTGAGAACAAAGGCGAGCCTGGTGAAAGCCGCTGGGGCGAAGATGAGGATGATCGCCGCGATCACCAGGTAGTAGCAGAGACCTATTTCCAGACCGTATTGTATTCCTTTACGGCCTGCATTTTTGGCGCCTGCGAAGCCGCCGAAAAAAGCCCCGGCTAAATATAGGGCGCTGCCCGACGGCTGGAGGTAGGCTTCGGAGAGAGACGTCGCATAAAAGGCCAGAGAGAGCAAGAGAGCGCCTGCCAAGCAGACGACCAGGGCAACAATTGTGCCTTGGGACACCGGATGCATGGTTAGCCGGGCTAAGGTGTTCTTCTGATCAGCCACCGTGATCACTCCTATCTGTAAGGAAAGCTTGTCTTCCTTAAAACTTATTAGATGAGAGTGATTAATATGCCGCGAAGATTGTCAACAAAAACCCTGCCTCGAAAGGCAGGGTTTAACATTGTGACAGGATCTGTCAGCATCATGCAGGCAAGGCGAATCGGGCAGGAATAAGGTGGTAAATATTAGCAGGATATTTGAACGTCATTAAAGAATTGATTGCTTACCGAGACATCCGGGGGTGATTTGATGAGTGTCAGGCTGTATAAAATCCCCTTTGGGGGGCATGTGGCTGATTTATGGGGCCAAATTACCGAAAAGCTCAAGCCCAAAAAGGTGGACCGGAAGACGCGCCAGGTTGATTTCCAGGAGCTTTACTGGGCGGAAAGCCCCGTTGCCAATCAGGAATGTAACACCGCTTTAAGCCTGGATGACTGGATGGGAGATGAGGTTAACTCTGCCGATTACTGGTATATGAAAGGAGAGGCCCTGGTGCGGGATGAGCGTATGGCAGAGGCCGAGGATTGCTTTGACAGGGCCATGAGGCTGGACCCGCACGATCCCTGTATCCTGATTTACCGGGCTTACTGTCTGTACAGGCTGGGATCTTACGAGGCGGCTCTCACTTACCTGAAGCAGATGCCCAAACTGGAGCCGATGCAACCGGAGATCAGCATCGTCGAGGCCTTGTGCCTGTGCCATCTCCAACAGTTTGAGGAAGCCCTGCGGCACTTTACCAATGCGCTGAGGTGCGGCCTGGAAACGCCTGTTATCTGGAACAACAAGGGATTCTGTCTCGCCCGTCTCGGACGGTGCCGCGAGGCCTCGGCTGCCTTTAAGATTGCCCTATCGAAGTGCAGCACAGAATCACTGGAGATATTATGCAACGCCGCCTCGGTTTTACTCGAATTGGGCGCTGGCAAGCAAGCCCTGAATTATTTTGACCGGGCGCTTGATATCAATGCGGAAGACCATATTTTGCTCAACAATATGGCTTTTTGCCTGGAGAGGCTGGGTCGTCACGGCCAGGCCTTGAAATGCTACGAGAAAGCTTTGGCGCTTGAACCGGACAGCCTGACCTACCTCAACAACCAGGGCCTCTGCCTGTTAAGGCTGCAGCAATGGGATCGGGCGTGTGAATGCCTTGAGGAGGTGACGAGGCGCGACCCCGGCAATGGGATCGCCTGGTGTGGACTGGCTGCCATCTCTCTGGCCAGGGGCAGCTTCGATGAGGCGCTGAACTTTTACAATAAGGCTTTTGCAACAAGTTAGACCAACTTCCTCTTTATTTTTTTTGGCTGAAGTGCTAAACTCTGATGGGATTCAGTCAACATAAGCGGGAGAGGCGATTAACCAGTGCAGCATATTCAGCCAAGTGGCAGTATGGACCGCGACAAGATCATCTGTGGGATGCGTTTACTGTTAGAGGGAATCGGTGAGGACCCGGATAGTGAGAGGTTGAGGCAAACCCCGGAGCGGGTGGCCAAAATGTATGAGGAAATATTTTGTGGTCTGACATATGATCCGAAAGAGGACCTAAAAGTGGCTTTCACCGAGAACTTTGATGAAATGGTGCTGGTGAAGGATATTCCGTTGTATTCCATTTGCGAGCATCATTTTTTACCTTTTTACGGTGTCGCCCACGTTGCTTATATCCCGCGCCAGGGTAAGATCACGGGCCTGAGCAAGCTGGCCCGGGTGGTCGAGGGGTTCGCCAAGAGGCCGCAGCTTCAAGAGCGGATGACCACGCAGATTGCCAATTCGATCATGGATGCCCTTGGCCCGCTTGGAGTAATCGTGGTGATCGAGGCGGAGCATATGTGTATGACCATGCGCGGCATCAAGAAAGCCGGATCCAAGACTTTGACTTCGGCCGTGCGCGGCGTCTTCAGGACCAATGAGGCTACCAGGGCTGAGGCGTTCTCCCTGATTAGAGGGAAGCAGGGTTAAGATTAAGGATTGGATGGAAGTCTCGCGCCTTTCACGGCGCTTTTTTCTTGGGGGTGGATGATTGAAGCTCCTGTTGACCAACGATGACAGCATTTACGCAGCAGGCCTGAAAGAGCTATGGGCCGAGCTGAAAGGGAACGCAGAGATTACCGTGGTGGCGCCGGATCGGGAAAGAAGCGCTGCCGGCCACGGCATCACCATGGACAGGCCGCTGCGGGCAGAGCACCTGCCTCTGTTTGACGGCAGGGCCTGGGCGGTTGACGGTACCCCGGCAGACTGCGTCAAGCTGGCGGTGAACTGTTTGCTGGAAGAAAAACCGGACCTGGTCATCGCCGGCATCAACCGGGGCTCCAACCTGGCCATTGACGTTATCTATTCCGGCACAGTATCCGGGGCGCTGGAAGGGATCATTTTGGGCATACCTGCCATCGCGGTCTCGGTGACCGAATACGAGCATCCCGACTACCGGTATGCAGCGCTTTTTACAAAAATGTTGATTCCCAAGGTGTTATCTTTCAGTTCCTGTAATGACACGTTGCTCAATATCAATGTTCCCTCGCTGCCAGCCAGCGAGATCGAGGGCGTCAGGATTACCAGGTTGGGATCGAGGAAGTACCTGAACTCTTTTGAAGTCAGGACCGATCCCCGCGGTCGCAAGTACTACTGGTTGAACGGGGATATGGTGGATATCGAAGATGAGGCGGATACTGACGTGGCCGCAATCGCCAACAAGATGATCTCCATCACGCCCATCCACGTAGACCTCACCAATTACCGCGCCCTGGATCTACTGAGGAACATGAAGCTGGACCTCGGGGAGGAACTGTAAGTGTTTCTCTTAAAGGTAATAGTACTGACTCTGGTTATTTACCTGGTTTTGAACTTCTCAAAATTGCGCCGGGGGCAGATTGCGGGGCGTGACCTGATTGCCCCGTTTTCCTTGAGCCTTGCGGCTTCGATCGTGGACAGCTTCATAAAAGCAGCCTTTATCATCGCCTTCTTGGCATTTATTGTGATTTTTGCCGTCTGTTTTGGGGTATTGTACTTCGCTGCCTCCCCCAGAAAGTAAATGTGACTACTACTACAGCGATGGTTCGAATGCAGCCAGCCTCTGATGATGGATGCTGAAATGTTTATGATGAATACACTTCGCTGTAGTACTGTTTAACCTTCTTTAATCGAGCCTCGAACCTCGAGCATTGAGGACAGGGGGTGATGGTCATGCAGTTGGAACTGGATGAACTGCGGCAGGGGTTTGAGAACGCCGGGTTTATCATCGATGAAGAGAACCTGAACGTCATCTACCTGGCCCTGAGGCTGGAGAAGCCGTTGCTGGTCAGTGGGCCGCCAGGGGTGGGGAAGACCGGCCTGGCCAAGGTCTTGAGCATGATTTTCAAAGCCAGGCTAATCCGGCTACAGTGCCACGAAGGCCTGGATGAGAGCAAGGCCATCTATGACTGGAACTTTCAGCGACAACTGGTCAAGATCCACCTGGGCGCCCACGGCACATCAGCCCAGGGGGATGACCTGTTTACCCTGCCGAATATCCTGCAGCGACCGCTGCTACAGGCAATAACCGCCAAGGAGCCGGTAGTGCTTTTAATAGACGAGATCGATCAGTCAGACCGGGATTTTGAGGCCTTCCTGCTGGAAGTGCTATCCGACTTTCAGGTTTCGGTACCGGAGATCGGCACGATCAAGGCTGAGCGGAAGCCGATCGTCATCATCACCAACAATGGGGAGAGGGATCTCTCAGAAGCCCTGCGCAGGCGCTGCGTCTTTTTATACCTGGATTTACCAGATATCGAGCAGGAGGCCGCGATCATCAAGGCCAAAATCCCCGGGGTTTTAGATGACCTGCGGGAGGAGATCGCCCTGGCGGTGGCCAGGACCCGGGATGCCGGGCATCACCCGGCGCCGGGTGCCGAGGCCGGCATTGATTGGGCGCGCGCCCTGTTTATGCTGGACGCCGACCACTACCAAAAGAATTACGTGGACAAGACCCTGGCCAGGCTGGCTAAAAACAGGGAAAACCTGTTGAACACAGAAGTCAGAGGCAAGAGGTCGGAAGCAGGAAAAAAGAATTAAATCCAGTAATTGACAACATGCAAAATCTTTTATCTGGCATCTGACTTCCTGCATCAGACATCTGTCGTGAGAGGCGATGAGAACAATGGACCTGGTTGAAGGCGAGGAGGAAATGATCCACGCTGCGGTCGGGGCTGTGCTGCAGAGTTGCGGCACCGGACGCGAGAGCCTGATTCCGGTTCTCCAAGGCGTGCAGGAGCGGCTGGGCTATCTTCCCAGGCTGGCCATGCAGCAGATCGCTGCAGCCATGCAGTTACCCGAAGTAGAAGTGTTCGGAGTGAGCACTTTCTATAAACAGTTTCGTCTGAATCCGCCGGGCAAGCATCCGGTCAAGGTCTGCATGGGCACGGCCTGCCATATGATGGGGGGGCGCATCATCCTGGAGTCTTTTGAGCGGCGCCTGTCTATTCATGAGGGAGAGACGACGCCGGACCGGGAATACAGCCTGGATCGGGTGGCCTGTATCGGCTGCTGTGCCCTGGCGCCTGTGGTGGTTGTTGATGAGAAGGTGGAGGCCAAGGTTTCGCCGATCCGGGTGGATGGCATCTTGTTGACTTTTGAAATAGAGAAAAAACAGCAGGAAGCAGGACAACAAAGGGAAGAGGGGCGGGAGCCATAAGCGCCGTAAATGCAGTTGAACAATCATACCGGCTATTGCAGTCGGAGGCCCGGCAAAAAATTGAGGCCATGAAAGAGAAGCCGGTGGTCTTGCTGGGCACAGCCACCTGTGGCAGGGCGGCAGGAGCGCTCGCCGTGCTGGCCGCCTTTCAGGACGAGATCGCCAGGCAGGGTCTGGACGTTGTTTTGAAAGAAACCGGCTGCATGGGGCATTGCTATGTCGAACCGCTGGTGATCATCTCTAAGCCGGGTCACCCACCGCTCTGTTACGGTTCGCTCGATGAAGGGAAGGCGCGCCGCCTGGTCAGCGATTACCTGGTTGGCGACGACCCCTGCTACGAGTTCGCCATGGCGGCGCTGGAGCCGAATGATATCTTTCCGACCTTTGCCGATTACCCCCGGGGAATTTACGAGCAGAAGATCATCCTTGCCGACTGCGGCCTGATCGATCCCGGGGACATTGACCATTACCTGGCGAGAGACGGTTACAGCAGCCTGGCAAAAGTCCTGACAACCGATCCGGACCTGGTGCTCGCCGAGATCAAGGAATCTAACCTGCGGGGGCGAGGAGGCGCCTGTTTTCCTACGGGAGATAAGTGGGAGACCTGTAAAAACGCCTCCGGAACGCCTAAATACATGATCTGCAACGCTGACGAGGGCGATCCCGGCGCCTTTATGGACCGGGCGCTGTTGGAATCGAACCCGCACCAACTGCTGGATGGGTTGGCCATAGCCGCCTATACAGTAGGAGCGGAACAGGCCTACATCTATGTCCGGGCCGAATACCCCCTGGCTGTGAAACGGCTTCAGACCGCCCTGGAGCAGTCCCGGAACAAGGGGTTGTTGGGACGGGACATCCTGGGAAGCGGGTTCAACCTGGAGATCAAGATGTTCCTGGGAGCGGGCGCTTTTGTGTGCGGCGAGGAGACTGCCCTGATCGCTTCGATCGAGGGCCGGGCCGGTATTCCCACCTACCGGCCGCCCTACCCGGCCACTTCGGGGCTGCGCGGCAAACCCACCCTGATCGACAACGTCAAGACCCTGTCCTACGTGCCGCATATTATCAGGAACGGGGCGCCCTGGTTCAGGGAGATCGGCACTCCCGACAACCCGGGCACGGCAGTCTACGCCTTGGCCGGCAAGGTGGTCAGCACCGGACTGGCCGAGGTGCCAATGGGCGCCACCTTGCGCCACCTGATTTACGATGTGGGCAACGGGATTAAGGATGAAAAAAAATTCAAGGCGGTGCAGATCGGGGGCCCCTCCGGGGGCTGCCTACCTGCCTCTGCCCTGGACATGCCGCTAGAATTCGATTCGCTGCAGCGGGCGGGGGCGATGATGGGATCCGGGGGCATGGTCGTGCTGGACGAGGACGACTGCATGGTGGAGGTCGCCCGTTTCTTCCTGGACTTTACCCAGAAGGAATCCTGCGGCAAGTGCACCTTCTGCCGCCTGGGGACAAAGCAGATGCTGGATATCTTGGAGAAGATCACCAAGGGGCAGGGCCGGGAAGAGGATATCGACCTGCTCCAGGAACTGGCCGAGGACATCAAGCTGGGCTCGCTGTGCGGGCTGGGCAAGACTGCCCCCAACCCCGTCTTGACCACCATCCGCTATTTCCGGTCTGAATACGAGGCCCACATCCGGGAGGGGCGCTGTCCGGCCCTGATGTGCAAGGACCTGATCAGCTACCATATAGTACCTGAAAAGTGTAGCAAGCTCTGTAATGTCTGTATCGGGAGCTGCCCGGTGGAGGCGATCTATACCCGTCCGGACATGCTGAAGGCGATCGATCCGGACAAGTGCGTCAAGTGCAACAGTTGCCTGGTTGCCTGCCCGCCCCAGTATAAGGCAGTGGTGAAGCTGTCGCCGCCGGTTGTTGAAGAAACAGTTGCAGGGAGGGGGAGCGAAAGTGGGTAGGGAAGTGACGCTGACCATTGACGACCGGCAGGTAAAGGCCGCTGAGGGCGAGAGGCTGCTCTGGGCGGCCCTCGACAACGGGATCTACATCCCCCACCTGTGCGACCTGCGTGAGGCGGGGCGCACCCTCGCCGGCTGCCGGCTGTGTTTCGTTGAGGTGGAGGGCATGCGCAACCCGGTCACCTCCTGCACCCTGACGGTGAGCGAGGGAATGGCCGTCAAGACGCGCAGCCCCAGGGTCGACCGCCTGGTACGAACCGGGTTCGAGCTGCTGCTGTCCAATCACCGCCTGCACTGCGCCAAGTGCGCCAAAAACAAGAACTGTGAACTACAAAAGATTGCCAAGGAACGCGGCCTGAAGTTGAAGCTCACCAGGTTGCACTCCCTGCTGCAGGAAACGCCAATTGACGAGACTCCCCGCACTTTCTGTTACGATGCCGGCAAGTGCGTTCTCTGCGGGCGCTGTGTCTGGGCTGATCAGGAGCAGGTCAAGGTCGGGGCGATCGGATTTATCGGGAAGGGCATGGCCAGGAAGGTGGCCACCTTTGAGGACGGCCCCCTGGCCGATTCTGTCTGTACCCAGTGCGAGGCCTGCGTGAAGGTCTGCCCGGTGGGAGCATTTTATTTCAGGAGTCAGGAGTCAGGAGGTCCAGAATGAGAAAACCGGCAAAACATTTGAAGACATATAACAGAAGGCGCAATTGTTCGTGCTTGACCATTTAACGTCTATCAGGGCGTTTCGCTTCTAATCACTAGCTTCTCGCATAAAGAAGGAAACCGGGGGATTTCACGTCCCCCGGTTTGGTGCGCAGGTTTAATGTGCGTTACCGGTTCTCTGTCTGGAGACCACGTTCCGCTCTGGCAATGGCGAGGCTTACCAATGAACCACACATCCGGGAGGGCACACTTCCCCAGCCCTCTTGCTGTACAGTACCGAGCACTCCCATTTCTTTAGCCAGTTCGTACTTGAGCGTTTCAGACATCAAGCCACCGTTTCTGCGCCCCATACAAACCTCCTTTTGCGCACCTGGATCTAGTTTGGACAGGCGGCGATTTTTCATACAGGCAGATGACACCAGAATCGGATGTTAAATGCAAGACTGTTCCGCAACAAATCATTGAGGACAATAACGGCAGAGTTCCGCTCCAGATCTGCCGGAAAAGTTGTTTTTGACTTCAGTTGGTAAGATATAATATAATAAGGCAGTGTATTTACCGAGGGCTACCCGCTCTAATGCCCCCGCTTCTTTGAAGCGGTGGGATAAGAGCGGCTACGCATCTAGTTAACTATTTCCCCGATGGCTAACCGCCACTAAGCTCCCGTTTACGGGAGACCAAGTGGCGCTAAGCCCTTGGATCAGTGCAACTACGGCTTGTGCCTTCGCCGTTGGCTCGGCACAAGCCAAGTTTTACTGATAATTCAGTGGGGGAAAGACAATCCCTCACTGAAGCCAAGAACTAGTTGAAGGTTTTTTCACGTCCCGTGTGGCGTGTTTTCGCGTTATACCTGATCACAAGGAATGGGGACAAACCTCTTTATAAGGCTGAGGAGTGTCCCCTATTGAGGAGGGAATGCTTACCTTGAAAGTCTACGAAACTGACCGCTTGCGCAACCTGGCCATCATCGGACACGGGGGCGCCGGAAAGACTTCACTGGTAGAGGCCATGCTGTTCAACGCCGGCCATACCACCCGGCTGGGCCGGGTTGACGAGGGTAATGCCACGACCGATTACCTGCCTGAGGAGATCAAGAGAAAGATCTCTGTCAGCACGACCACAGCTCCTTGTGAATGGAAGGAGTGCAAGATAAACGTCCTGGACACACCCGGATACGCTGACTTTTTCAGCGAGGTCAAGGGCGCCCTGCGTGTGGCGGACAGCGTCCTGACGGTGGTCGAGGCTGTCGCCGGCGTGGAGGTGCAGACGGAGATCGGCTGGCAGGAAGCCATCCGGGCGAATCTTCCCAAGGCGATCATGATCAATAAGATGGACCGGGAAAACGCCAACTTTGACCGGGTAGTGCAGCAGGTCAAGGATGTCCTGAAATGCAACGCCGTGCCCGTCCAGTTGCCGATCGGGTCAGAGGCAGCGTTTGCCGGAGTTATCGATCTGTTGGCGATGAAGGCATACCGCTACAACTCCAAAGACGGATCCTACCAGGAGCAGGAGATCCCCGAAGATCTCCTCGGCGCAGCCCAGGAGGCGCAGCAAAACCTGATGGAGGCGGCAGCCGAGGGCGATGACGAGCTGCTGATGCGCTACCTGGACGGCGAGATCCTGACCGGTGAAGAGATCTTCACCGGGCTGAAGAAGGCTTTCCAGGCCCAGAGCATGGTCCCCGTACTCTGTGGTTCGTCCCTGAACAACATCGGCATCAGGCACCTGCTAGACTTTATCGTCACCGTAGCGCCCTCGCCGGCCGACCTGGCCGAGCCGGACGCCAAATTGAACGGGGAGCCCCTGGCGGCGCTCATCTACAAGACCATGGCAGACCCTTACGTGGGCAAAGTGAGCTTTTTCCGGGTCTTCAGCGGTGTCCTGAAATCTGATAACCAGGTGTACAATGCCAACAAGGAGAGGGAAGAGAAGATCGCCCAGTTGTTCGTGATGCGTGGCAAGCAGCAGGAAAACGTCACCGAAGTCAAGTCCGGCGACCTGGCTGCGGTGGCTAAGCTGCAGGAGACAGCGACAGGTGATACCTTGTGTCGCAAGGACAAGGCGGTAACTCTGCCCGGCATCGATTTCCCAGAACCCACCCTCTCCTTTGCCATCGAGCCCAAGAGCAAGGGAGACGAGGATAAGCTCAGCAGCGCCATGGCCCGGTTGGTGGAGGCCGATCCCACCATCCGCCTCTCCAAGAACAAGGAAACCAAAGAGACGATCCTCACCGGGATGGGGGATACCCACCTGGAGATCGTTTTGGAGCGCTTGCAGCAGAAGTTTGGTGTGGAGGTAACCTCGAAGAAACCGAAGATTCCGTACCGGGAGACCATTCGCTCCACGGTCCAGTCCGAAGGCAAACACAAGAAGCAGACCGGCGGGCGCGGCCAGTATGGCCACGTCTGGATGACCCTTGAGCCATTGCCCGAAGGCGACTTTGAATTCGTAGAGAAGGTTTTTGGCGGGGCTGTCCCCCGGCAGTACTTCCCGGCGGTGGAAAAGGGTGTGCGCGAGGCCTTGAACGAGGGGGTGCTGGCAAGCTACCCGGTCACCGGAGTCAAGGTCACCCTCTACGACGGTTCCTTCCACCCGGTGGATTCCTCGGAGCTGGCCTTCAAGCTGGCCGCCATCCTCAGCTTCAAGAACGGCATGGAAAAGGCAAGCCCGGTCTTGCTGGAGCCGATCATGAACGTCGAGGCGACAGTGCCGGAGCAGTTCATGGGGGACATCATGGGTGACTTCAACAGCAGGCGCGGCCGGATCCTGGGCATGGAATCCAAAGAGGGCGGCGTCCAGACAATCAGGGCCACGGCCCCTCTGGCCGAGCTGGCCGATTACGCCATCATCCTGAAATCGATCACCCAGGGGCGCGGCTCCTTTAAAATGGAATTCAACCAGTATGAAGAGGTGCCTGCCAGGCTGGCCGACGAGATCATCGAAAAGCGCAAGGTGGAATTGGAGAAGGAAAGGGAGAAGTAGGGGTATTGTTCGGCTGAGTAAATACGAATGGATCTGACGGGATTAGCAGCCGTGGCGGCACCAGCGCCACGGCTTTTAACAAGTTGCCGTGCCATATGTCCAGCGCTCAACTACCCATTGCTTCGCATGCTGTGCATGCTTAGCAATGTGAGCGCTGAACAGGCACATGGCATTCAAACTTCGCTTCGCTACGTTTGAACTCTTGGCGGCCAGTGCCCGGGCAGCGGCGATGATAACCTAACATGTCGTTTGCCAGATGACTACCCGCTCTAATGCCCCCGCTTGAAGCGGTGGGATAAGAGCGGCTACGTCACTAGTAACTATTTCCCCGATGGCTACCGCCACTAAGCTCCCGTTTGCGGGAGACCAAGTGGCGCTAAGCCCCTGGATCAGTGCAACTACGGCTTCTGCCTTCGCCGATGGCTCGGCACAAGCCAAGTTTTACTGATAATTCAGTGGGGGAAGGCAAGCCCCCACTGAAGCCTAGAAATAGTTGAACAATAACTTGATTACTTTGGGGACGAACGATGTTAAAATTATGGTGAGGCGGCGGTTAGACGGGAGTTGGATCATATCCAACCCCCGGCTTCTGGCATCCGGCCTCTGATGCGGAGGGGGGATCATTGATGTTGTGGATCGGGTTGTTGGTTTTGGTGATCCTGGTGGGAGGCACAGGCATCCTTTTCTATCTCAGAAACCTGACCAGGCTGTCCTTATGGGCCATCAGGCGATCGCTAGGCTTTTCCCGGCATGAGCTAGCCATCGGGAAGCACCGGCTTGCCTATCTGCAAGGGGGGAAGGGGCCGACCCTGGTGCTTCTCCACGGCTTTGGCGGCAGTAAGGAAAACTGGAGTCGACTTTGCGCGTACCTGTCTGCGGATTACCACGTGGTGGTTCCTGATTTGCCCGGTTTCGGCGAGAGTTCGCGCCTCTGGGAGGAGAGTTACGATGTAGACAACCAGGTGGAAAGGCTGCACACTCTCTTTGCGGACCTCAAACTTGGAGCGTTTCACCTGGCGGGCAACTCTATGGGGGGCCTGATTGCCTGCGCCTATGCAGTCCGTTACCCCGATGAGGTCTTGAGCCTCACCCTGATTGATGCAGCAGGTGTGATCAGCGCAAAAGCCAGCGAAATGGTAGAACTGCTAAGACAAGGCAAGAACCCTCTGATCGTGGAATCGCCGTCTGACTACGACCGGTTGCTCAGTTTCCTTTGCTCCAGGCCGCCCGCGCTGCCAGGCCTGATCAAGGCTGCTATGAGCAAGGAAGCAGTACGGCACAGGACTTTTAACGAGAAGGTTTTCAAAGACCTGGGGTGGGTCAAGCTTGAGCCGGTGTTGCCGCAAGTGCGCTGCCCCGTGCTCGTTGTTTGGGGGGACCAGGACCGGGTGTTCGATGTTTCGTGCGCTGCGGTCTTCGAGCAGGGTCTCAATAACGCCCGGACGGCGATCCTGCACGAGTGCGGGCACATGCCGATGTTTGAAAGACCGGAAGAAACGGCCGGTTACCTGCGGGAGTTTCTGGCCCAGTTAAAGTAAGAGCGAAAAGTGAGTCAAGGAACCGCGCCCCCTGGCTTATTTGGAGTTTTTGGCTTCTGGCCAGCGCTAGGCTGTCTTCAAGAGGCAGCACATCGACGGCAGGCTGGTCCTGGACGGTGGATTCCACGACAATCTGCCGATCGACCTCCTGGCGGCCCGGGGTTTTACCGAGGGCTACCCGCTCTAATGCCACCGCTTCAAAGAAGCGGTGCGATAAGAGCGGCTACGCCTCTAGTTAACTATTTCCCCGATGGCTAACCGCCACTAAGCTCCCGTTTACGGGAGACCAAGTGGCGCTAAGCCCTTGGATCAGTGCAACTAAGGCTTCTGCCTTCGCCGATGGCTCGGCACAAGCCAAGTTTTACTGATGGGGGGCCTGCAAGTGCGCCCTCAGGAAGCGTTTCCCTTGATCATACAGCAGGATGTTTAAGCCTTTTTAGTTGTGAAAGTCGTTTTAAAACCAGCCTCACTGCTATGGCATCATCCAAATACCCAATCGGAAAAACGTAATCCGGAATAATATCTGTAGCAATAATAAAGTACAACAGGGCGCTCCCCAGGATAGTACGCTCGTCCGGCGTGATGTCATCCGCGCAAAACTGTTCATGCATCTGTTTCAACTGTTCGATAAACGGCCCCGCTCCACCCACCTGATTCACTTTGGCAGGGAAGCCCTCCCGGATAACCCGTTGCCCTTCCTCGGTTTGGGCATATTGCTCATATCTGAAGAGTTCCTGCTCGACCCGATCAGTAATGCCTTGCTCGCTAAATAAATTTGAGGATTTTAGAACCTCATCCACTACGGTGTGAATATCTGATGCTATCTCCTGCCGGAGGTTCCCAACCTCAAACCCGGCTGCTGAAAATAACTGGACTACCGGAAAGTTCAGGGCATGAGCGATCCTCTGTAAATGCTTGGCATTGGCAGGCTGTTTCCCGTTGGCAATTCGGGAAATAGTGGCGGTATCGATGGCGGTGAGTTCGCTGAGCTTGCGCATCGAAAGCGAACGTTCACGCAACACTGCTTTCAATAGCGAACCGAGGGGTAATCCGATTTTTTCTTCAGGCATGCCCAGCGCCTCCTCACCAAAATAAAAGAATCTTTGATAACCCGGAGCGTTGTGTCTCTATCAAAGTATATGTTGCTAAAGTAATTTTCTTCAACATTGACCAAAAAAAGAGGTTCCACTCTCCTCTATTGGCGGGGTTGAAGCGCATTGTAAAGTTGCAGTCGCTTCCAATCGGCCACCCTTATCCTTCTTGCCAAAACATACCAGAGCGTTGCGCCCATATCAACAGTGTTGAGATAATTTCAACCAACATATCTTGAAAAAAGACTGCCCCTTTAATCCATCGGCGGAACTGAAACGGCCAGACCTCGTCGGATGATTCCCGGCCCATGGGGCACCCGGTCCATCAACAGGTGCCCGCTTGCGGGCGCGACCCAAAGGGTAACCCGGCACATTCGATGCCGCGCCGGGGTACCCGCTTCAGCGGGTCGGGCACCCGGTTCGCTACGCTCACCCAACAAGGTGGCGCCATGGTATGGCTACAAGACTTCCAGTCTCACCCCATCGGGAACAACGTGAAACAAGGAATCGCCCCCCTGTTCCAAACCAGGTGTTGCAACTTTTTCATCATCTTGCAACTTACAAGCACCTTTTCTCAACACGTTTAATATTATGTCTCTTGCAAGAACAACAAACGGATTTCCAGGAGGCAAGCCTGAATGAATGGGGTAATATCAGTACCGGAAGATTCATTGTGTGTCCCTCAGTCCAAGTTCCAAGCCATCGTCCGTCGGCCCAGGACGGGATGGCGGCGCTTCATCTGGCTATTCTGGGCGCTCATCGGCCCGGGCGTGCTGGCGACTATGGCTAATAACGATGCCGGTGGTATGATTTCATACGCCGTAACCGGCGCCCACTTCGGGATCGGACTCTTTATCCCGTTAGTATTTATTGGCGCTATTTTCACATTTGTCACCCAGGAACTGGCCATGCGCCTTTGCATTGTCACTCAAACAGGATTTACAAGATTGATCCGTCGGCATTTCGGGCGTTTTTGGCTGACCTATCATATCAGTACGCTAACCATTGAAAACCTGTTGATGCTGTTAACGGAATTTATCGGCATGACGGCAGGATTGACTTTTATGGGACTGCCGCTATGGTTAAGTGACGTTCTGAGTTTGCTGCTTGTCCTGTCCATTATTATCTTTACCGGATATTGGACCAAAGAACGAATAGCGTTGTTTCTCGCTGTCGTCAACATTGCTTTTGTAATTTCTGCGGTCATGACGCATCCGAGCATATCGGCCCTCGGGCAGGCATTCACAACCTGGGGCGTACCGGCGAACAGCGGCAACCTCCTCTGGTACATCATCGCCCTCTTTGGTAACGCGGTCGCTCCATGGGCGATATTCTTCCAAGGCACCGCTGAAGTTGATAAGGGGGTCATTGATAAACAGGTCCATTTGGGGCGTATTGATACGTTTGTAGGCACTATCGTTACAGTAGTGATTGCTGCTTTTGTCATTATTGGCGGAGCGGCGCTTTTTGGACATATGCCAAACCTGGATAGCGCGGGTCCGGTTGACATGATTTACGGATTTTTTAGGTTTTCAGGGCCCTGGCCTGGTATTCTCTTCGGCCTGGGGCTCTTCAACTGCGGTCTTCTGGCCGCAATCGCCGTCTCTCTCTCCTCATCCTGGTCAATGGCCGACGTGTTTGGTTGGGCCAAAAGCCTCAATGACAAGATATCGGAGGCTCCGAAGTTCTATGCCGTCTATATTGGTTGTGTCGTTATCGCCGCCCTGGCTATTCTGATCCCTAATTTACCCCTAGACTTTACGGCTGTCATCGCACAGGTCGGGTGTGGCTTGCTGATGATTCCAATTCTTGCTTTTCTGTTGCTGCTTACCAATAATAAGCAATTGATGGGAAAGTATAAGAACAGCTTAGTCTGTAATATAAGAGGATGGCTGGTTGCCGCAATCCTCACTGCCTTGGTTGTCTTGCCCATATGGCAAACGCTTTCAGGAATATTGTAGTACGCAGTCGGAGGGGTGGGTTTTCGGTGATCTGCTCCACTGTCTCCCGATCGGTGAAACCGCATCGTTCTTTGATAGTCAAGGCGCCCAGCGCCATGCGCAAAGGCTTGGCCACTGTGCCGGTATTGGACGGGAAAAGATCGGCATAATCTTTTTCGATTCTCTCCCAGGCGGTATCACCTTGGCCAGTTTCACCCAGCGGTTATTGGCATCGAGTTTTCCCTCGAAGGGGAGGACGAAGTCTTCAAGAACCATCTGACCAGTAGGGCGTCGGTACATTTTTTGCCTCCAAGTGCACGCTTTTTGCATGTTTGAGCCTGTTTTCCTTGGATAATAATTCGACAAAAGTACCGCTAATCCCTTGTTATGACTGGTTTTTATGGCTATTCAGCAAGCCCTAATTACCTTGGTTTTGGAGTTGATAATAGTAAATGACAAATTAATTGACAAGTAACTTTAAGGCAGATATAACCATCTGCCTTTTATTATTGCAAAATATCCATTTTTAGCAGCATATTGGTAATTCATGTAGGAATCCTGGGGACAACTTCAGATTTTGAAAAAGAGTAATGGCTTAACACCAATGGTCTCTGGGCTTCAACTGTTAAACTCGGGATAAATCAAACTCAGGATAAACCGCTCCCTCTGGTTATATACTATTCGTGAGAGCTTGGAAAATCATCTTGATATAGAAGGGGGGATAAAACTTGAAAGCAACTGGTATCGTACGCCGCATTGACGATCTAGGTCGCGTGGTAATTCCTAAAGAGATACGTCGGACCCTACGGATTCGGGAGCGCGATCCCCTCGAAATCTTTGTGGGCCGGGAAGGCGAGGTTATCCTCAAGAAATATTCACCGATCGGGGAACTTGGAGATTTTGCGAAAGAGTATGCAGACTCCTTGTATGAAGCAATCGGCCACATAGCGTGTATTGCCGATCGGGACAACATTATCGCAGTGGCGGGAGCGGCGAAGAAGGAGTTTTTGAATAAACCGGTTGGCGCAGTGGTAGAGAAAGTGATGGATGAGCGCAAGCCCATACTTATCAGCAATGCGGGGGAGCATCCCTTCTGCGAGAACTGCCTCACGGAAGAGGAAAAAGAGAGCTACAAGTTTACAAGCGAGGCGATCGCTCCGATCATCGCCGAGGGAGATGCGATCGGTGCAGTGATCATCTGCTCAAAGGAACCCAACGTCAAGATGGGCGAACTGGAATTGAAGCTAGCAGAAACTGCGGCGGGTTTCCTGGCCAAACAAATGGATAGTAGTGGCTGAGCGTGCAGGCTACTGCAATAAAGACAACCTAGTCCCGGTTTTACACACGGGTGTATGATTAAGCGACACCGTGGTCTGATGCGTAACCCTACCAGGAACCCGCCAGTAACTGGCAAAGCCACTATTAATCTTAGATAAACACTGAATCAGACAAAAAACTTCCAGATAATTGCCGGCAATCCAGTTATACCAACATAAAAATGACAGGTCAATTGATACTATAATTGACCTGTCATTTAGCTTGCTATTTTATGATTTTAACTCCAAAACCGAACCCGTTACTAATTACCCCGTCTTTTATATTTAGTAAGCTTCTTGCCCGGCCGCTTATCTAATCAAAAACTAAGCGTTTCTCTATCCGGGCTAACCTTCCGGTTAATGTACACGCTGTATGCCTCGTCAACCCTGTCCGAGCTGGATTTGGTCACTGAAATTAAAAGAATATGAAGCATGTTCTTGAGTTATAATGTGATATAATGACAACAAAAAATAAAAGGAGAAACTGAAATGTCTTTCGAAATCTATCATCCGGGAGCAAAAAAAGAAGCCACCAAGCCTATTATAGTTAGGCTTTCGAAAACATCGTTCGTTTTAAACAAGGTTGCCAGAGAGCAGTTGAATAATCCTGAATTTGTTGAGCTTGCTTTTGACAAGGACACAAACACCATTCGCATAAGGCCTTCGACTATAGCTGGTGGAAATGCCTTGAAGAAGACAAAGGTATTTGCCCTAGGCTTCTTCAAGCAATTTGAGATAAGCCCAACGGGTACTTATTTTGCCGAGTATAATCAGGATGAAAATGCCCTCTATGTAAAGCTAGCCTAAAAGGATTTTACTCAGGAAATCCTAATTCTATATATACAATGGCGGGGCTGATTGCTGCCCCGCCTATTTTTCCGGCCTGTTGAATGTTGAACTCAACATCGCTCGACTCCCCATGAACTACCCCGTTTTCTTTGACTGCGATTTCCGAACTACAGAGTCCAATCCCCGACATTTCACCCAATCCCAACAAATAGGCCTATCCGGATTGACCTTCCGATTATCACAAACATTATAAGCCTCGCCACAATGGCAATAGGTTTTCTCCCCATAACGAAGAGCAGCATCGCGTCTCTTTAGTCCCGCGACTTCCTTCTGAAGACACCCCCTGCCACTTCCCAGTGGCAGACTCGGCCACGCCAACACTTCGACCACAGGCAAAATCTACGCCCACTTCCTGAAGAAAGCTGATCAGGCAACTGCTGAGAAGTTGAACAACCTGATGGGATGGACAGAAGAAAGAAGGGCACGGCGACCAAGGGCAGCTAAAACTAATATAAGTAGAATAATTGAGACCCCGGCCCGCGCAATGATGGCCCAGGGGCTTTTTTACTCAAGTTTGACTTCGCCGCCCAGGGCATTGGCAATAGCAAATTAGCCTTCCCCAAGGCTGGGCAGCATGGCCGCTTGGGTTTGGGTCGGGGCAATCGGCCCAGGCTTATGCCAACCCGCACACCTGGCACAGCGGCGAACTGCTCCTTATCCCTGTCCGAAATTCGTTTACTCCGAGCGGAATTTTCAATAAGTAGGGTGTATTCTACTACCAATTTTATGATATTATTATACAAGAAACTTATATTCACAGTTAATGGGGTATTTGTGAAATGGATTTTGAGTTTGATTTCGAAAGTTGCCCAGAAAATGCATACTGTTTTTTATTTTGCGATGATGAACTATTAATCGAAGAAATTGACGGTGTTTATAAGATTCCATTAATTTATGATCTCAAGATACTAAATATTAAACCAACGCATGTCTATTATATAGGTTTGTTAGATGAAAATAAATGTTATACCGTAAATTTATGTACTAAAAATATCCTTAAAGGCTTTTCTTTTAAAAAAGTTAGACGAATATACGGGCATGTAGAAGATCCATGTTATTGTCTGATGCTTCGTGCGTTTCATATTATGAGCTGGATTAAGGCAAACAGGTTTTGTGGCTGCTGCGGTGGCTTAACGAAGGCATTAGGCCACGAGCATGCTGTTAAATGCGCGGAGTGTGAGCATATTTTCTATCCTCGAATTTCTCCTGCCATTATGGTTGCTGTTATTAAAGATGATAAGATTCTGTTAGCACGTTCAAATAGGTTCGCCACTGGATGGTATAGTGTAATAGCAGGATTTGTTGAACCAGGGGAAGCACTGGAAGACTGTGTCAAGAGAGAACTGAAAGAAGAAGTTGGCATTGAGGTTACTAATATCCAGTATTTTGGGAGCCAGCCATGGCCTTTTCCGGACTCACTTATGATTGCTTTTACAGCTAGGTGGTCAAAGGGAATAATAACTATTGATAATGAAGAGATTATAGATGCTAATTGGTATTCTGCAAATAATCTTCCTAACCTTCCAGGTAAGGTCAGTATAGCAAGACAGCTAATCGACTGGTTTGTTGAACACGCTAAATTCTAGTACTAATTACCTTAATACTGCTCATTGTCGGTCTTGTTTAGTCTGGATACATACTCTCGTCAACAAAGGGCTGGAACGATCATACAAAAGTGTGCGGGGGAACAGACATGATTCATGAGATACATCTGCAGAGCAAGAGACGCGACGAAATGATCGACATAACGACGCAAGTTGAGAAACTTCTGGTTCAGGAAAATGTTCAAGAAGGGCTTATCGTTGTATATTCTTCCCATACTACGGCAGGGATAATGATCAATGAAAATGCAGACCCGGATGTACAAAAGGATATTCTGCGGAGGCTTGGAGAGATCTACCCATTGGAGGCTGAAGATCGGCACCTAGAGGGGAATTCTGCCGCCCACTTGAAAGCAAGTACGGTAGGGACATCCCAAGCCGTCATTATTCATAACGGAAAATTGCTCCTAGGCCGCTGGCAGGGTATTTATTTTTGTGAATTTGACGGTCCCCGTGCGCGTACCTGTTATGTGAAGATTCTCAAGTAAAACCATAAGGTGGACACTATAGCTTACCTAGTGTAATATGAAAAAATCGGATATTATATGAGGGAAGTGGCGGCCCGGACATCGCATCACTGGCGCAGTAGGCGCGGTGGAGGCGCTCACGTGGTTCGGAGTAAAAAATGATTGGGGGTATTTAATATGGGAGACAAAAGTCCTAAGAATAATGAAAAAATGAAGAAGAAGGCTCAGAAGAAAGTCACTGCTCCAAAACCTTCGATAGCGCCAGCGAGCAAACCTAAATAATTAGGTCGAGTAGGTGGTGGTCGCTCAGTATTAGGATAGCATCCGGTTTAGGCTGACTGCCGCCCCTTTCGGTTGGGGGTGCCTGATTAAACAGCCATGCCAGGTGTCCCGACTGATTGACCCGAGCGCCGGCAAGAACATTTTATATTGGTCAGCAGGGAAGGCACTTGAATCAAAATAAAAACTCGTTGGGTATATGAAGTGCGTCCCCAAGCTTATCACAAACTTATCACAAAAGTACTTAATACCAGATGGAAAAGAAATATTTAGTTGGACGTATTAATATTATAGCTGGCCGGGAAGCCTTGTAAATTAAGGATTCTTTAATACTGGCCGGGCTTTCCGGGCCCGCTAGAATAAATTGTTTTGGGGTGCTATTCTTGTCACAAAGTGCAGAGCAGGTACTGAAACAATACTACGGTTACCTTTCCTTCAAGGAAGGCCAACAGCAGATCATCGAGAGTATTATCAATGGGCGTGATACGCTTGGGATCATGCCCACCGGTGGCGGAAAATCGGTCTGCTACCAGATTCCCGCCCTGCTGCTTTCCGGAACCACGATCGTCATCTCGCCGCTGATCTCCCTGATGAAGGATCAGGTGGATGCCCTCAAAAAACTGGGTATATCCGCAGCCTTCATCAACAGCTCACTTGATTACAGCGAAGTGGAAGAACGATTTGTGAGGGCGAGGCGGGGGCAATACAAGCTGTTGTATGTGGCGCCGGAGCGGCTGGAATCCCAGCGCTTCCTCGCATTGCTGGGGTCATTGAACATCTCCCTGGTCGCTGTGGACGAGGCTCACTGCGTATCCCACTGGGGACACGATTTCCGTCCCAGCTACCTTTCCATCGCCTCTATGCTCCAGGAACTGAACAGCAGACCAGTGGTCGCTGCCTTTACAGCAACCGCCACACTCGAAGTGAGACGGGATATCGTCAGCCTGCTGTGCTTGAGCGACCCTGATTTTTACATCACGGGGTTCGACAGGCCCAACCT
Organism: uncultured Peptococcaceae bacterium; assembly: GCA_963767365.1. Lineage (GTDB taxonomy): Bacteria > Bacillota > DSM-12270 > Thermacetogeniales > Thermacetogeniaceae > Palsa-1188. Next base: position 100,080 of record CAVYEE010000030.1, on the reverse strand, counting down.
TTCCTTCGCCCTCATCCGGGGTGAAAACAAGCGGGATTACCTGCAGCACTATATCCAGGCCCACCGGCACCAGGCGGGGATCATCTACGCGGCCACGAGAAAAGAAGTGGATAACCTGTGCGCCTTATTGCAGAAGAAAGGCATAGCGACCGGGAGATACCACGCCGGGTTGAGCGACCAGGAAAGGATGGACAGCCAGGAACAGTTCCTCTATGATGACATCCAGGCCATGGTGGCCACCAATGCCTTTGGAATGGGGATAGATAAGTCCAATGTCCGCTACGTGATCCACTACAACATGCCGAAGAACATTGAGGCCTACTACCAGGAAGCCGGTCGTGCCGGAAGGGACGGGGAGCCCGGGGAGTGCATCCTTCTGTTCAGCCCCCAGGATATTCAGATCCAGAGGTTCCTCATCGAACAATCAACGGTGGCGCCGGAAAGACAGGCGAACGAGTATCACAAATTACAGATCATGATCGACTACTGCCATACCTCAGGCTGCCTGCGCAACTACATCCTGAACTACTTTGGAGAGCAAACATTCGGGGATTGCCACCGGTGCAGCACCTGCAACGATGACCGGGAACTCACTGATATCACGGTGGTGGCCCAGAAGATCTTTTCATGCGTCGTACGCATGAGGGAGAGCTTCGGGAGGACGCTGGTGGCCGAAGTCCTGAAGGGCTCAAAGAGTAAGAAGGTGATGCAGTTTGGGCTTGACCGGCTGTCTACGTACGGATTATTGCAGGACATGACGGAAAAGGAGATCGTCGATCTGATCAATGTCCTGATTGCGGAAGGATATCTCTCGTTGACAGAAGGACAGTATCCGTTGCTGAGGTTGACCGGCAACGCCGCGCCCGTCTTAAACGGGCAGGCCAACGTCTTTCAAAAGGTACAGCCAAGAAAACAGGCCGTCATCGTTGATGACTTGCTGTTCGAGCGATTGCGAATGCTGCGCAAAGAATTATCCACTCAGGAGAACGTGCCGCCATATATCATTTTCTCTGACAACACCCTGCATGAGATGTCCCGCCTGTGTCCAACTGACGAGGAGTCCCTGCTTTCTGTCAAGGGAGTGGGGGCCGCCAAGTTTGAGCATTATGGCGCTCAGTTCCTGGGTGTGATCCGCGACTACTTGCAGGCAAATAAGTCAGAGTAAAATTGCCTTCAAGGAAAAGGTTGACTTCCGATCTTGCCTTCATTTTGGTTCAGCCCCTCTGCCGCAAGAGACGTTGCTACACTCTTAACGATGATCTGATCGGCGCCACTGAACATGAGAACTGCGGGAATCGAGTACCGCGTTAGTAAGTTACGGAAGGGCGAAGCACAAAATACTTGAAGACCCATTTAAAAAGTACTGCGGTAGAAATACGGTAGAAAAATGCTCCTATAAATGAAACGGCAAGGTCTCCCGAACTCTGGAAGCCTTGCCGTTATTATATTCTCTGGCAGGGGAGACAGGGCTCGAACCTGCAAGTAACGGATTTGGAGTGCGAGCAGTCATTCCGTTACACATCGGCCACTCCTTCCGGACATATTTCTATATTTGCCATATAATGTATCACCAGTCACGGATAGCCATTTGACTGTGATCCTAAAAAACGTTCATTAGGAGGGAAACTTATGCCAATCACACCGGGAGAATGCGGATTTACGGTGGTTGCAGGGGTGACTTTACCAACCTGTCCGCCGTTTACCGCGAAGGACTGTATCCTGGTCAACAAGGTCTACGACCAGTGCTTTACCGAGGAACTCGTCACCAGTCAAGTACCTCTGACATCGGTCTGCCCGGGCGTCACCATCCCGGCGGGCGCCACCGTCGGCTGCATCCCGATTCCGGGCAGCGCAACCTGTTCCTTCGCCGGGACGGTGGCGGTGACGCCTCCGCTGACGCCGTTCTTCGAAGAGGTGCTGGTGATCAATTCATTTGATGTCAGCGCCCCCATTCTTGTAGCCGGCGTAACAGTCTGCACGCCCACACTCACGCTGACAGGGGCGGCGCGGGCAGACCTGTGGGTGCCGCCCGGAACCAACGTCACGTGTGATATCCTGAGCTTCGGCGACTGCACCTGCACCTTGCTCGCCAGCCCGACAGGCCTCCCAGTAATACTCGCCTGCACCGGCAAGATCTGCAAGGAACTCCAGATAACAGCCCCCGTGAAGCTGCTGGTGCCGACCTACGGCTTCTGCGAGGTCCCGGCCTGCACCTTCTTGGCGCAGCCCGGGTTCGCCTGCCCGCCGGCGCCTCTCTTCCCACCCGAGCGCTGCCAGGCTACGCCGACTGTCACCATACTTGGCGCCACGTTGGGCTTGGGAAGCCCAGTTCTATCGGGCGTGGTGGTTTCCGTTGTCAGGATTATCAACCTTGTTCCTACGGTGATTGCCAGCGCAACTACGGACATAACCGGAACGGCGACCTTCCCCACGATCGGCGGCCTGGAGGGCGCCATCGATGTCGTCCAGTTCACGTTTCTGACTAAGCTGGTATCATTCCCGATCCCGATCGAATTCACAGATGTCAACGGGGTTGCCCACGACAGCGCCACGACTTGTTCACTCATATTTACTCAGATCACGCCGGCGGTGCCTCTCTTTACCATCACCATCAATGGTTTCCTGTTAGGGTCAGGCACCCCTGGTGTTCCTGCAACAGTAGACCTATAGACTGTCCCTATATTTCAAGTGGCGTACCAGAGACAAACCCATGAGCGTGTCAACTCTCTAGGGTTTGTCCTCGTTCTGAGGATGTCGTGATCGGATGCGTCATCCTTCTCGTCGCTTTGCTACGCTGCGGTCAACTGGAACTTTTAAAAATGGTTGAGCGCCCCGGAATCGCTGGTCGACAGTTTAAAACATAATAGGTGGTCGGTCAAAACGGAATCAGTGGTCGACCAAATATGCAAAAGGGATCGCTAGATAGCATCCCCATTTCTGTTAACCTCATATTTACCCTACAGCAAGGGGTTAATACCACAGAATAGCTTTATACTACCCTGCTTATTTGCGCTCCGTTTCGGGGCTATTCTGTGCGTCGTCCGGGACGTAAATAAGCATGTCCCGGCGATATTAATGCCTTCTTGAAGAAGGCAGACCAGGCGGTTGCCGAAAAGTTGAACAACCTGATGACAAGGAGGAAGAAGGGCTCAGCGACCAAGAGCAGCTAAAACTTCTTTACGTAGAATAATTGGGAGCCCCGGCCACTGCATCACTGCACAGTCCGGGGATTATTTTGTTTTAGTAACTTCTCCCAGTAAAGCAGCATACTATAGGAGCGATGAAATTCTATGAACGAAGGAGGAAATAAGATGGGTGCAAAAGGAGTAGGTACTGGACTCGGCGCTGGTTTCGGTTTTGGAGGGACGTGGGTTTTTATTATCTTCCTGATCCTGATCTTGCTGTTGGTAGGCATAAACTAGGGTAATTTGTAAGTATTCCAGCCCTCTGGTCGTTGTAACTGACGACCGGGGGCTTTATTTTTTTACGCAATCTTAACCTGCTTTTCAGCTTGTTTTAAGACGGGGGAGGAGCAATCCTCTTTAATGCCTCGGGCAAATGTCCGGGGTTTTACTTTTAAAATTATCTCGGATCACACCAGCAGCTTTTACTCATAAGTACGCCCTGTTGACCAAAGCAGGGCTTTCTCTTTCGGGGTGATACTTTCCCATGAGCCAGGGCCGAAATCCCGATCTATCCTATTGCGTAGAATCTCCTTCTGAGAATCAGTTAGCTTGATACGTGACAGATAGGGCCTGAGGGAAGCGACCTTATCCGATCTCCCAAAGAGAGCTTCACCAAGTGCCTGAACTGCATATCTATCCTCCATGTTACTTGTCCACTCGCCGTCAGGGTTTATATTGGCCGGGTCAAAACGAATCGACAATATTTCTTTATTGCTTCTCTGAAAGAGGACCGTTACCCAGGGCATCTGCCGACCGGCCAGCTTCGGGAAGTGCTTGGCGTCAACCCCAACCCTGAATATTCTGTCTCCGTCAAGGAAATAGTAACGAATTCCAATATCGCCCATAACTCAACCCTCCTAGTCGGGGGAGTGAAATGTGAGGTATTTTTCGGTTCTGTGAAGTATCTTTTGATGGAGACTGTCCCCAATTTGTCCCCAACAACCTTTTTTATTCACTCACTGTATATAACCAAAAACCCCGCAGACCTTGCGGGGCTTGATTTCTTCTGGCAGGGGAGACAGGGCTCGAACCTGCAACCAACGGATTTGGAGTCCGCTACTCTACCGATTGAGCTACTCCCCTGTGACGCGTATAATTATAATGAGAAAAGGGGTTTGTGTAAAGACCCGATCACTCACTTATAATCTTACCCAAGGGGATCCGGCTCACTCACGACGAATCTTTCCACTATTTATGACGCAAGAGTATGTCCTGCAATAGACTCCTGTCGCGGGGTAAAGGAAATGGCTACAATGATTGCTCTGTAAAGACGGCTAAAAACCCATTTTATGATTCAATTATTTCTTATATTTTCAGGGAGGCTAAAGAGCGTCCCAACTGCTTCTCGGATGCAACAGAACAGGAGGGTCTCAAATGGTTGAAGGCTACAGTTTCTGTAATCCCATCAGGGTGCGCTACTGGAGATCGATCACCAGATGATTGTCTTTAATGTTCATTACTTGAACTATATCGTGATAGCTAATGGCGAGTACTTTCGAACTGTAGGCATACGCTTCAACGACAATGAAGAAGCCCATTTTGACATCGCCTTGGTTAAATCAACCCTTGAGTTTAAGAACCCGGCCTATTTTGATGATGTCATCGATGTTTACGTTAGAATTTCCCGACTAGGACGAAAAAGCTACACTGCTAGCTACATTATGATAAGGGCTTCAAGCGGAGATGTTATTTTCAAGGCTGAGAACATTTATGTTAATTTCAATCCAGCAACTAAACGAAGTGAGCCGATCCCAGAACACATTAGGGAAAAGGTTCGCGTTTTTGAGGGGCCGAACTTGATGGAAGATGAGTAGTGAAAATCTAACGCCCGAACCAAAGCGCCTAGACCATTAAGCCTTGAGGCTTTAATCCGTACACAAGTATGAAGTAAACGTATTGCCGGAGAGCGAGAAATATGTGTATTATTGCGTGAGGTCATAGTAGACAAGCTGCGGCAGAAAAACTGCACCAGCCTAAAAAGCTTTCTTAAAGGCATTTCACGGGAGCACAATGATTACCGGGAAGAGACATGTAAATTTCAGGATTTCTAGAACAGAATCCAAGCCCCGGTCTCCTTGATTGGGCTTGGTCAGTCAGGCTCATGAAAGAACTCTTCAATCATGGGGTTTATCCGTTCCGCCGCTTCATGCTGAATCCAGTGAGTGGTTTCATTAAACATCACCAAACGTCCCTGGTCACAGTAGGCCATGCTCTGTTCAGCTTGCTCCGGAATTATCGCAACATCCTGTGCACCCCATAACACCAGGGTGGGCATAGTTATCCTGAAGCTGTCCGGAGGGTTGTTGCGCACTTGAAGTGAGGCGCGGTACCAGTTGACCATCGCTGAGTAAGCTCCTGGTTGAGCGAATGCCGCGCGATATTTTTCCAGATCTTCGAGTGTAAATGCGCCTGGTCTGCTAGTTTTGGCCAATACCCCTATCGGCCATTCATAATTGTTGGCTTCTCCTAGCTTTTCAGGGGCGTCTGGGAGCTGGAAGAAGAACACGTACCAGCTCTTTTGCATCTGTTTTGGATTTGTAAGGAGGTTGGTATTCATGATTTTAGGATGAGGTACGTTCATTATAACCAGCTTATTGATGTGTTCCGGATATTTCAACGCTGTCCACCAGGAAACTGCGGCACCCCAGTCGTGCCCAACCAAAAAAACCTGATCCCGGCCATAGTGGTCTATTAGTCCAATGACGTCCTTGGCCAACTCATCTGTTTTGTAGGATGCTATACCTATAGGTTTGTCACTCAAGTTGTAGCCGCGCTGGTCCGGCGCCACAACCAGATATCCTTTTTCTACGAAATAATTGATTTGCTTGCGCCAGGCATACCAGAACTCCGGGAACCCATGAAGAAAGAGAACCATGGGGCCGTCCTGTAGTCCTGCCTCCATAACATGAAGTTTTATGCCATTGGTCACAATGAATTTTTCACGTAAGTCCATATTTGACCCTCCGTCAGGTTTCAAACTCATTAAATAGAGACTATTTTATTTGCAATAAATCTTTGTATTTCAGGGGATCCATGGAATATAGCACCGCACGGTCCAGTGCTTCTTCTCGAATCTTATGAATCTCAATGTAGCCGGGGTTGTTGGCCATTTTAAGGAAGTTGGCGCGTGATGGATATTGTACCAGCATAACCAGGTCCCAGTCTTCAGAGCCATTTAACAGTTCGACGGGTTTGCCTAAAAAAACCATTTTCCCGCCAACTTCTTCGACGTATGGGTTGGACTCCTTAACATAACGGGCATATTTTTCGGCTCCGCCATTAGACTTAAACTTCAAAAGGTTTAACATTACAAATGGCTCGTTATTCGGATTCCTTTTTAATTCCTTGAACTTGTCGATGTTGGACTGAATGGGCATTAGTAAACCTCCCTTTAATTAGTTTTCCCTGAGAAGATCATTTGACGCAACACCTCGATTTCCTGCGGGGTGATCATTTGGAGTCCGCTACTCTACCAATTGAGCTACTCCCCTATGACGCATATAATTATACTGGAAAGGGGTCGTGTAAAGGCCCCGCGATCACTCACGGGAATCTTACCCAAGAAGATCCGGCTTACACGACGAAATCTTTCCGAATCGGGGCATGGAATCGTCCTAAATGGCCTCGAAGGCCCTGCCTAAAAGGGAAACTGTTCCTAGCTGACCGCGACCAGAAGAATATGAAGCGATGTATCTTCCCAAAAGAGTCATGGCAAGTTATATTAAGCTAGAAGATACGAGAAGCGAGGCGATTCGTAATGGCCAATGGCCCCAAAAAGGTTGCCGTGTTGATGGGAGGGGCTTCTGCCGAACGGGAGATATCCCTGCGCACCGGCGCCCAGATCTCTAAAGCCCTTACCGGGAGGGGTTTCGACGTCACAGAGTTCGATCCTGCCGACGAGTTCATCAGTGGCCTGAAAGAGTATGGCCCTGACGTGGTCTTCATCGCCCTGCACGGGAAATTCGGGGAGGACGGGACAATCCAGGGTTTGTTGGAAGTGCTGGGGTATGCCTATACGGGTTCCGGCGTCCTATCCAGCGCCTTGGCCATGGATAAGGTGATGTCCAAGAAAATATTCCTGGCAGAGGGGATTACAACACCAGCCTATAGAAGTTTCCGGAGGGAAGAGATCGCCGACCGCGGCAGGGCCCGGGATGAACTGGGAGGACTGTTCTTATATCCGGTCATCGTGAAGCCGTCCCGGCAGGGATCAACCATAGGGGTCACCAAGGTCGAGAAGGAGGCCGATCTGGAGCCGGCAATAGATCTGGCCCTGCAGTTCGATGATCAGGTCATCATTGAGCAATTTATCACCGGAATCGAGGTTACTGCCTCTGTTTTGGGCACCAGGGACCCGGAAGTGCTGCCCCTGATCGAAATTGTTTCCGAAACCGGCTTCTACGATTATGAGGCCAAGTATAGCAAGAGCTTGAGCCACCATATCATCCCGGCCCGAGTCGCGCCTGAAACCGCCCTGAAGATCGAACGGATAGCCCTGAGCGCATACAAGGCCCTTGACTGCAGGCAGTTTGCCCGGGTTGATTTCATGATCAGCCGTGAGAATATTCCCTACATGCTTGAAGTCAATACGATCCCCGGCCTGACGGAAACCAGCCTGTTCCCTGATTCAGCCAAAGCGGTAGGTATCTCTTTTTCGGACCTGGTCGCCCGGCTGGTGAATGAGGCCTGGTTGCTGGCCAAAGAAGGAGCAAAATAGTTTAGATGAAGCTATTCCGGATCAGGTTTCAGCCGTGGATGCGCCTGCTGGTGGGCGTTGTCCTGATCTTGGCAGTCGGTGTCGCCGGGATCAGGTATTTCGAGGGCTATTCCTTTCTCAATGCCCTCTGGTACATCGTCGAATCCTTGACAACGACGGGCTATGCTGATATTATTCCTGTCACTGCCGGCGGCAAGATCTTCATGATGTTCATGCGCCTGGTGGGGATCAGTTTCGTGCTCTATATAGTGGGCAATGGGGTCGCCCTGATCGTCGAGGGTCGGCTCAGCAATTTGCTGGGGAGGCGCAGTATGGAGAGAAGGATTGCCAGGCTGGAAAACCATATCATCATCTGCGGCGCTGGCCGGGTGGGATCGGAGGTTATCCATCACCTGAAACGGGATCAGGTGCCGTTCGTGGTCGTGGAAAACGACCAGCGCGCCATACAAGAACTCAAGGATCAGAACCTGCTCATCATCGAAGGAGATGCCACCACCGATGAGATTCTGGTCGCGGCCGGCATACAAAAGGCCCGGGGCATTATCGCCTCCCTGCCCTCGGATGCGGATAACGTTTTTATCACCCTGACAGCCAAAGAGTTAAACTCTGGCGTGATCGTGGTCGCCCGGGCCAACAGGAGAGACTCCGAAAGCAAGTTGCTGCGCGCCGGCGCAGACAGGGTGGTGGCGCCGGAAGCGCTCGGGGGCCGGCGGATGGTTATCTCTATCCTGAAACCTGCCACCGTCCAGTTCGTTGATACCATCATGTACAGAGAGGGCCACGATATCGAGATCGAGGAGATTACTGTAGCCGATGACTCCAGTCTGTGCAATCAGACGATGAGGCAGGCGGCGATCAACGAACAAACCGGGGCAACTGTGATCTCCATCATGAGGCAAGGAGAAATAACAGGCGTGCCAAACGCCGACGAGGTCATCAAGCCGCGCGATGTCTTGATCGGCATCGGACAGCGGGAGCAGTTGGCCAGGCTGGAGAAACTGGCCGCCGAGGGTGGTTTGGCATCTACAACATCTGCTTGACGGTTACAATAAGCAGGGGGTAGGGGAGAGTGCATAGGAAGATCGTGTGCCTGGGCGACAGCCTTACGTATGGTTTCCCTTACGGTCCTCACGTTTCCTGGGTCGCCTATGCATCCAGGATCTGCGGGCTGAACCTCTCCAATGCGGGTGTCAACGGCAATACCATGGCGGACATGGCTGCCAGGTTTGACCGGGACGTTTTAGCCAAAAAGCCTGACGCCGTGGTGATCCTTGGCGGCAGCAATGACGCCTTTTGGGGAGATGTTCCCTGTCAGATGACGGTATCTTTCCTGGAGCAGATGGTTGCGAGCGCGGTCGCCAACAAGATCCTGCCGGTTATTGGTATCCCCATGCCGATTGATGACTCCATGGCCGGCCCTGTCCTGGACCGGCTCACCACGGAGTATCGCCATATCTCATCCAAGCTCATGCTGCCTACCATGGACTTCAGAACACCTTTTTTAGACGCGGGTACGGGAAGAATAAGGACAGATCTCTATCTTGACGGTGTTCATCCCAATCTGGATGGGTACCGGGTCATGGGGGAGACCGCCGTTGATTTTTTTAGAATTCCCACGGATTCAATGAACATTTCCTTGTAGATCTGGTTTTTAGAGGTTAAAAAAGGTTAACAGGACTGCCGCCGGATATTGCGGCAGTTTTATTATTTTACATTTGTAAATTATATAAATATGTTTTGCATAAATATTCAATGGTGTATATTTATGCAAGTTTATGATATAACGAGGTTCAACGAGTTCTAAGCTTCAGTGGGGGAAAGCAAGCCCCCACTGAAACCAAGAACTCGTTGAACCAGTAACGTAGTCGCTCTTATCCCACCGCTTCAGAGAAGCGGGGGCATTAGAGCGAGTAGTTATCTGGTAAATCGCGAAGAATTCCTCAGAAATAAAGGATAACATGGCACCCTTTATTCGACTGGAAAATCAAAGCAGGTCTAAACAAATGTTTATAGGATAGAGCAGTGTTCTACACTTTTGTTTTATCCTTTTCAAGGCTTAGATCCGGAACAAAAGAGATCATGCGGCCAGGCTGATACTCTTCCTTTAAAAAGACGTAGGGGTCGGTGCTCTTGATCTGAACGATCCGGCCGGTATTCATCCCCATCGGCTGGACTACCAGAGTAACCCCCTGATGATCAACATCCTGAAGGGGCATGGTCTCGTCGGACTCTGTCGCCCAGATCAGTTCCGGGGGAACCGGTGTGTAGAGAACCATGGCAAACGCCTCCTCGTGATTACTGTGGCAAAAGCAATGCCTGTTGTTAGTATTGAACTTTTGCCGTATGTTATGCGGAGTAAGACCTTTACCGGCCGAGCTTTTTTTAACTACTTTTAGTTTTTTTTGCCTGAATGAGGCTTGACTGGGCTTTTCGCTATTGCACGAAGACGTAATGCGGACAATCAAGACATGGGGGCCTTTGTCACCTTCCTTCACGCAAAACTCCGGACACATAGCTCAATAACTCAGGGGATGCCTGACACCAATAGCCGGATGCTGTATAATGGCCCTGGCGCTGACAACAAAAACTGGGTTCACACTGGGGAGTTCCCAGGTTTATAAATTCATCAGGGAGCAGGCTATGTTTAACGTTGTCTTGTACCAACCGGAAATACCGCAGAATACCGGAAACATCGCCAGGCTTTGCGCCGCTACAGGATGCACCCTGCACCTGATCGGGCCACTGGGCTTTTCACTGCAGGACCGCTATCTGAAACGGGCTGGGCTGGATTATTGGCGCCTGGTGAGCGTTCACAAATATGATTCATTACCGGAGTTTTTCGAACGGTGGGATCAGTGGTAGGTGTTTCTTTGTCACTACCGCCGGCAGCCGGTATTATACCGAGTTCGAATATCAGCCCGGTGATTTTATTGTCTTCGGACGGGAAACCGCAGGCCTGCCGCAGGAGTTGATCGATGCCAATAGAGACAGGTGCATGCGGATTCCCATGTTAGAAAAGGTGCGCTGCTTGAACCTGGCCAATTCAGTGGCCATCGTGGTCTATGAAGGATTGCGCAAACAGATGTTTAATAATATGCGATAACTTCCATAAATGATTTGTCGAAGGAGAAGGTTGATGGAACAGCAAGAGGAACTTGGACGCGATCTTTGGGTGGAATTGCTCGAACTCTATGACGAGTACATCAGGCTAGGCAAGACTGACGCTCGTACAATCGAGTTGTTGGAAAGAGCCGGACTGCTGAGAGCGGGCACAGAGTTGGGGAAAGAGATCATGGATGCCTACCCCCACCTGGATTTTAAGACCATCGAAGGCTTAGTGCGCCAGGGGATCAGGGAGAAGATCGTGGATGGGATCCGCAAGAACCCATTATGAGAGGATATGCCAGATGCTGCCGCTGCCGATCCTGCCTTGACATGGCCGGTGTGGCAAGGTAAGATGGAACCAGGGAAATGGGCGTGTAGCTCAGCTGGGAGAGCACACGGTTCGCATCCGTGAGGTCAGGGGTTCGAATCCCCTCACGTCCACCAGATAAATCAAGTCCTCCAGGGTTGGAGGGCTTTTGATTTGCTGTTTTACCCCTATGTAACTTCTACAGAACATTACTCCATCGTTGATCCGTCTGCACTATTCCTTGCCACTTGCTTCAACCTCTCTCATATTTGCATATTTGGCCGCCGGAATGGGCCATGGCTTGCGCTTGCTTCGCCTGGTGATGTATGCTTGGGGTATTCAACTAGTTCTTGGCTTCAGTGGGGCTTGTTTTTCCCCACTGAAGCCTAGAAATAGTTAACTAGAGGCGTAGCCGCTCTTATCCCACCGCTTCGAAGAAGCAGGGGCATTAGAGCGAGTAGCATCGGTAAATGTTGGGGGTGTAAGTCGTTGAAAAAGCATGATCTGATCACTCTGGAAGAAGCTTTACGCCTCAACCGGCAGGATATTCATGACCTGTACAAGCGTTACATGAACCCGAGCCTGGCTACCATGCTGGGGCTGCTGAAGTTCGACAAACGCTTCGTCAGGGCGGAGGGGGTCCGGGTCTGGGATGAGGACGGCATCGAGTACCTGGACTTCCTGGGCGGTTATGGAGCCCTTAACTTTGGGCATAACGATCCCCGCCTGAATGCCGCCCTGGAGCGGGTGAACACCCTTCCCAACCTGCTGCAGGCCTCGCTGGGTACCTTATCTGCCGTCCTGGCGCACAACCTGGCGGTGATCATGCCCGCCGGCCTGCAAAGGAGCTTTTTTGTCAACAGCGGCGCCGAGGCAGTGGAGGGCGGCCTGAAACTGGCCAAGGCGGCCACGAAAAAGAAGCGGATCATTTACTGCGAGGGCGCATTTCACGGCAAGACCATGGGCGCTCTCTCCGTCACCGGGCGCAGCAAGTACCAGGCGCCTTTTGAACCGCTGGTTCCCGATTGCGCCATGGTGCCCTATCGGCGACCAGGAGGCCCTGGAACAGGAACTGAAGAAAGGTGATGTGGCCGCGGCGATCCTGGAGGTGATCCAGGGCGAGGGCGGCGTGCGCATCCCTCCCTCCGGATACCTGCAGGAGGTCACGTCAACTCTGCAAGCAGTATGGCGCCCTGATGGTCGTCGATGAGATCCAGACCGGCTTCGGGCGCACCGGCACCATCTTCGCCTGCGAGCAGGAAAAGGTGGTTCCGGACGTCATCTGCACTTCAAAATCCCTGGGGGGCGGCGTGATGCCGCTAGGTGCCTTTACGACGACAGAGGAATACTGGGACAGGGCTTACGGCGGCTTTGACAAGTGCCTCCTGCACACGTCCACCTTCGGTGGCAACACCCGGGCCGCCGCCGCCGGCATCACCGCCATTCAGATCCTGGTGGAGGACGACCTGGCCAGCCAGGCCCGTGACAAAGGAGCCTACCTGCTGGAACGGCTCAATCAACTCAAAGATCGCTTCCCCAACTTTATTAAGGATGTGCGGGGCCGGGGGCTGCTGGTCGGGATGGAGTTCAACCCGCTGACGGGGGGCATCCTGAACAAGGTTACCGGCGGCAAGATCAACCAGATCGCCGAGGAGTACCTGGCAGCCCTGGTGGCGGCGGAACTGATGAACGACTACCGGGTGATCACCGCCTATACCCTGAACAATCCCAACGTGATCCGTCTGGAGCCCCCGCTGATCGTCACCCGGGAGCAGTTGGACCACCTGGTGCATGCCTTGCAGGACATCTTTCAGAAGCACCAGAACATGTGGAAATTGGTGCTGGCCAGCGGCAAGAGGATCATCACGGGTTAAGGCGTCCCGCCGCCTGCGTGCCTGCATGGATCCTGCGCAGGAGCAGGCCGCACATGGGCAGCGGAGCGATGATAAACGGCAGCAGCAGGGTGACCAGGAAATAGAGCGGCACACTGTCATACTGTACCCTGGGCAGGAGGGCAAAAAGGGGGGCAAAGGGGGAATACCAGACCTGGGCGGTGAAGTCGAAGGCTTCAGGCGTGATGATGCCCCTGGAGTAACCGGCAAAATCGACCAGGGCGCTGATGATACCCGGCAATTGGGCCACTGCCCCGGCCAATAAAGCCGGCAGGGCCGGCCTGTTCCATCCCCTGACGGCAGTCTGCCAGCCCAGCAGATACCTGGACGGCTATGAAAAGCAGCGGCCAGAAAATTGCCAGGCGGGGGCACGACAACGCTAGTGGTGTCAGGGCGATGAACACGACCTGGGTTGCGTACAGGTAAATGATCAAGCTGACAAAAGGTCTGTGCTGTTGCAAGTCAATCACCTGGTCTTATGGCCTGGTCCCCGCAAAGGAGACGAGGCTCGTTTCCGGGCTGTCCAGGAGGGCATCAGGTTCCACCCAATAGGAGTTGTGGAAGGCATCCAGGTCGATCCCGTTCCGGTAGTATGCATACCAGGCCAGCTTGGAGCAATACCAGAGGCCGTCGTCAGACTTGGGAGCGAGGATGAAGAAGGGGGCGCCCACCTGCTGCTTGGCGTAAGCCGCCGCCGCCGCCTTGATCTCCGGGCTGGCCTTGACCCGTAAAATAGCGGCCCAGGTATAGTCGTGATAGGTCTCCGCGCAGTCCAGATAGACACCATCGCTGGTGTACATGTCCACAACCTGGTCGTTCCCGATGTAAAAGCCGGCATGCGTAAAACGTCCGTAGGAGCCGCCGGGATTGCCGCCCAGGATGATGTCTCCCGGCTGCAGGTCGCTGATTTCCAGGCTGTTGGGCACGTTGTCAAAATCGCCGGTGCCGAAATCGCCCCGCCCGGCGGCCGCCAGTATCTGCATACCGGTGCTTGGCGGCCTGAGAGACTGCACATCCCGGAGTTCGATCACGCCCTCCAGTTTCAGCACGACAAATAACAGCGCCAGTATTGACAGAAAAACGGCGAGACACTTCAATCTACAACCCCCGGCGATAGTGTTCTAGTTGCAGGATACAGCAACACTCCTGCGCAATAATTTAACTTCGCTGAGAAGTCCCCCGCCTCTTTAGGCGGCGGGTTCAGGTTAATTTGATCAGTGGGGGGGTTCAATCCCCCTCTGATCAGCGAAGTTAAATGAACAAGTTGCCGTGCCATATGTCCATCGGATGGCCGACCCAAAGGGTATCCCCGGCACATCCGATGCCCATGATGTTCGCTTCGCTCACCACTGTATCATAATTCCGATGCGTATTGCTTTCCTCAAACTAGATAATTGCCATATCCCACCGCTCAGCGAAGCAACTAGCCATGTGCAGGACAGGCACATGGCATCAAACTTCGCTTCGTTTGAATTGTATCATACTTGCAGCGGTTGCTACATGAAATCAATCAGACAACGCTAAGTTGTTTCATGCTGGAACGTTCTCAGAAATGGATTCAACTTTGGCTTCAGTAGATCTGCGTGAATTATCATTCACTGTTCTGGCTAGGGTGCTTTTCCCAAACTGAAGCTTAGAAATAGTTAACTAGAGGCGTAGCCGCTCTTATCCCACCGCTTTAGAAGCGGGGGCATTAGAGCGGGTAGCCCTCGGTGATAGAGGGGGGGGTCTAGTTGGGTGAAGATTGATCAGGGCGATCTTGAGAGAGCCGCCGCCATGGTCTCTGGTTCGCGCCAGACAGTGGTGGTGACCGGGGCTGGCATCAGCACGGAGGCGGGGATCCCGGATTTTCGCGGACCTGACGGCATCTACCGCAAGCTGGGCGAAGAACGGGTCATGAACATCATCAACATTGAGGCGTTTCACAAAAACCCCAGGCAGTTTTACGAGTTTCACCGTCAGCACTTCAAGCATGTTGATGTGGAGCCGAGCCATGCCCACCGGATATTGGCGCTCATGGAAAAGCAGGGCCTGGTCAGGGCAGTCGTCACCCAGAACATTGACGGTCTGCACGAAAAGGCAGGCAGCAAAAACGTGATTGCCGTGCATGGCAACGCCGGACGCTTCCTGTGCACCAGGCCCGGCTGTGCCAGAGTTTACGATGCCGGTTATGTTGAGCGGTGTTACGGACATAGTTCCCACCTGTGAAACCTGCGGGGGCGTTTTGAAACCGGACGTGGTTCTGTTCGGAGAGCCGATCCAGCACCATCGCCAGGCCCTGGAGACGATCCTGGGGGCGAGCCTGGTGATCGTCATCGGGTCTTCCTTGCAAGTCTACCCGCTGGCCGGGTTTGTCAAAGAGTATGCCTACCATTCAGGCTCCCTGATCATCATTAACAAGGGGCCAACTGCCCTGGACCACATGGCGACCATCAGGCTGGAGGCCGAAAACACAGGTGTGCTGCTGGACGAGATCTATCGGCGCCTCACCGTGGCGGGAGACCTGGACTCGTTCAACGAGTTCTTGGCTTTAGCGGGGATTGTCTTCCCCCGCTAAATTATCAGTAAAACTTGGCTTGTGCCGAGCCAACGGCGAAGGCAGAAGCCGTAGTTGCACTGATCCAGGGGCTTAGCGCCACTTGGTCTCCCGTAAACGGGAGCTTAGTGGCGGTTAGCCATCGGGGAAATAGTTAATCCAGTGGCGTAGCCGCTCTTATCCCACCGCTTCAAAGAAGCGGGGGCATTAGAGCGGGTAGCCCTCGGTAAAACCGACCTTGGTCGGCATCCTTCGATGAACCAGAATCCCGCGAAATTATTCGTGGGAGTATGTCAACTGAAGGAGTTTCCGGGGAAGTTGGTGAATACATATCCGGCAGGAGGCTTTGGTGATGCTTAGCAGAAAAGCCTTAGTTGCCGTATGCACCCTCTTCTTGATATTGATACTGCCTGCCCGGGCTGACGCCTCGGCCATGTTCACCATCGGCTCCAGTGTCTACGGCATGGACGGTGGTGAACAGCAAATGGATGTGGCACCCTATATCGATAACGGCAGAACTTACCTGCCGGTTCGCTATGCCGCCGAGGCGTGTGGCGTCGCTCCCGGCGCCATCACCTGGAACCCTGGCGGCCCGTCAGGTTACTATAGCCGCAGGTGGTTGCACCGTCAAGCTGACAGTTGGAAGTAAGATCATGACGTTGAATGGGCTCGCCATTTGCATGGACACAGCCACGGAGATCTCCGGGGGGCGGGTAATGCTCCCGGTTCGCTTTCTGGCTCAGGCTTTGGGCGTCGAAGTCACCTGGAACCCGGCAACCCAGACGGTGAACATCGGGGCGCCACTGGTGCCGATTAGCGCTCAATCAGGCTCGCTCACCACAGTTCCCGCTCTCCTCTATGATTCCTCTGTGCAGACAACCAGCGTGGACTTCACCTGGAAATACCGGGGCGTTACCTTCACCTGGCACGTAGAGGCGCCCCAGGACCTGCTGGATTGGGACCGGCAGGTTAACCAGACGGCAGAGAATTATTACAGCGGCCAATACTCACAGGAAGAGATGCTCAGTACCATGACGGAAGAGGTTAAAGACCTGGTGCAGTCAGATTCTGTGCAGGAAGGGGGAGACCTGGCCCCCTGGGACAACGACGGCGCCAACAGCCAATGGGCCGGATACCTGGCTGATCGGCTGGCGATCTGCGCCAGAAGCAACGGATACGATTCTTTTCACACCGCGGAGTTTATGCAGAGTTTTGTTGACGCTATTCCTTACCGGATGACTGATGTACCGGAGTTGCCCGCTCAGACTGTATTCGATAACGGCGACTGCAAGGACAAGTCGATCCTCCTGGCGGCGCTGCTAAAAAGCCAGTCCTACAAGGTGGCGCTGCTGGATTTCGCTCCCAGTCCCGGTGGATACGAGCGGGGCACATGGCGGTGGGCGTGGCCCTCGATGACAGCCAGTTGCCGCAGGGCGTGACTCTGTCTTATTATCGCTACAACGGGTTGAAATATTACTTTGCCGAAACGACCTCCCCGGGTTGGACGCTGGGGGCGGCCAGCGATCAGGAGCCGGCCCAGGTTTACGAAATGAATTGACGTGATATCATGGGTTCAAAAGATTAGTCAAGAAGGGGTTTTGCCGGAAATGTCCCTACACATCGCACTGGCTGGCAAGGGCGGCACGGGAAAGACCACTGTCGCCTCGCTGCTGATCCGGTATCTGATCGAGGAGAACAAGGGAACCATACTGGCCGTGGACGCTGACCCCAACTCCACCCTGAACTGTGCCCTGGGCGTGCAGATCAACAGGACGATCTCCGACATCTTCAACGAGGCCAGGAAGATCGAGACCATTGATAATGAGGCCAGGGGCAACTACATCAAGGAAAGGCTGTTGGAAGACGGGTTGACCCGTACCGGGCACTACGACCTGCTGGTGGTGGGGGCGCCACAGGATGCCGGGTGCTACTGTATCCCCATGTCGATCCTCAAGCATAACATGGAGTTGCTGGATGACGAATACGACTATATGGTCATCGATGACGAAGCGGGGATGGAATACCTGAGCCGGGAAGTGATCCGCAACGTGGATATCATGCTGATCATCACCGACCCAACGGTGAAGGGTGTACGCACCGCCGGACGTATCCGTGAACTGGCACGGTCGTTGCGTTTGGATGTTGACAAGGCATACCTCATCGTCACCAAGACCGCAGACCCGGCACCGCTCCAGGGCGAAATCGCTGCCATCGGGCTGCCATTGCTCGGAACGATTCCCTTTGACGAGCAATTGGCAAACTTCGACCTGAACGACCGGCCGCTGATGGAATTGCCTCCTGATAAGCCCGGCAGTCCAAGCAGGCCGGGATATGTTCCGGAAACTGATCCCTTAGCAGGGAATGCGCCGGACGCCCGGAACGGCCCATGGCATCTGATCCGTGACACCCGGTTCAGTAGGTAGGATCAAGAAAACTTACTCGCATGATAATACTCATCGAGGATCGTGGTGATCATCCATGAAAACGGGCTCCAACCGGAACCGGTGATTGTGGCCGAGAACCTGGTCAAGAAGTATGGCGATTTTATGGCAGTGAAAGGCGTGAACTTTGTCGTTCACCATGGCGAGTGTTTTGGCCTGTTGGGGCCAAATGGCGCTGGCAAAACATCCATTTGCAGGATGATTTACGGGTTCTCGCCAGTTACCGCCGGCACCCTGAAGATATTTGGCGAAGATATCATGTCCAGATCCAGAGCGATCAAGGCCAGGATCGGAGTTGTCCCGCAGGATGACGATCTGGACCCGGCGCTCTCGGTGCGGGAGAATATGCTCGTTTATGCCAGCTATTTTCACCTCAGGAGAGATGTTGCCCGGAAGCGGACCGAGGAAATCCTCGCTTTCATGGATTTGCTGGATAAGATCGATGAACCGGTGGAAAACCTTTCCGGCGGCCTGAAAAGAAGGCTGACCCTGGGGAGGGGGATGATCAACCAACCTGAGCTCCTACTGCTCGATGAACCGACCACCGGCCTGGATCCTCATGCCCGGCACCTGGTCTGGCAGCGTTTGCGCAAGTTGAAGGAAGGCGGCTCCACCATGCTGTTGACGACACACTACATGGAGGAGGCCAGCCAGCTCTGTGACCGGTTGATCATTGTCTATCAGGGAGAGATCGTGGAGGAAGGCGAACCCGGGTCACTGATTGAGCGTCATTTGGGAAGAGAAGCCCTGGAGCTGGGGATGGGCGACCACCACACTGATAGCCTTTTCGACGGCAGAGAAAACATGATCAGAAGCCGGCAGAGGAGGGGGGACGACCTGGTGCTCTTTACCGACTTGGCCCCGAATTGATGGAAAGAATATCCGGGCAGGCCTCCCGGCAGCAGATCACCCTTCGCCACCGCAGGCTCAGGCCGTCCAACCTGGAGGATGTTTTTTTGCAGTTGACCGGTGAACCCCTCATGGAGGACGTTCCTGTTCCACAGGGTGGGAACAGGGGGGACGGGGGTTGGTAAATATGCCGGAAAGCGCCTGTTGAAGGGCTTGCTAACCTGGCCAGACCTGTCCTGGCCGCTTGTATACAGGGTCTTTTGCCGCAACCTGCTTGTCTTCAGCAGAACCTGGCAGGCCAATCTCATGTTCAACTTTGTCGAGCCGGTTATCTACCTCTGGGCACTGGGTTTTGGGCTGGGGGTATACGTCACCAGGATCCAGGGGCTGCCCTACGTCAACTTCCTGGCCCCGGCCCTGATCGCCTCCTCGAGCATGTTTGCCACCACGTACGAGATGACCTACGGCAGCTACACGCGCATGGTGGTGCAGAAGATCTTTCATTCAATAGTGGCGACGCCGGTCAGCATGGACGATGTGGTCCTGGGCGAGATCCTGTATGGGGCCTTTAAAGGGGCCCTGTACGGGATGGTGTTCCTGGTTGTGGTCGCCCTGTTTGGCCTGGTGAGGTCCTTCTGGGCGCTGTTGGTGCCTGTTCCCATCGCCCTGATGGTAACGGTATTCTCGGTCCTGTCCATGATCTGGACCAGCATCGCACCCGGCTTTGATTCATTCGGATACTTCTTTACCTTACTGATCACGCCCATGTTCTTTTTTTCGGGGGTGTTTTTCCCGGTAGACACCCTGCCGGCGGGAATACGCCTGATCGCCTGGCTCATGCCTCTGTACCACGCCGTGGAAGTGGTGCGGCCGTTGATCCTGGGAACGGCAGGCTGGTCTGCGGCAGGTCACCTGGCCTGGCTCGCCATCGTGGCGCTGTTGACACTGCGCATTCCCCTGGCCATGGTCAAGAACCGGTTGATCCAATAAAAATCTAGTGATACCAAGGCCGGGCGGGGTTTTAACAAAAAGAGTTCTATAATGGCTGTCCAGAACAGTCCGAAGGAATCCTAGTTAACAAGGGTTCTAGCCTAGTCCTGTGATCAATTCCGTGATCAAAAATTATAACCCCTGAGCTGCACCCCAGGTGGGTATGGAATTACTTTTGATGGAGCTAATGTGATCACGCCGGTCACCATCAACTGGGTACACCCCACTCAGGGTCTCCAAAAGTTGTTATATCTTTGTAGTTGATTATAACTTTTGGTTGCTAATTGTCTGCTATCAAATGCAGGGGAGACATGGCTAGAACTGCAACCAACAGATTTTGAGTGGGACAAGGTGGGATTTTTGCGTGTTTCAAGGCGTTAAGACCGTACCCTGGAACCCTTGCCGTATCTGAATAGTTTGTTTATCATGTCACATGCTTTACCTCGTAACGGGTAATATTTTTCTGCCTCGTTGACTTTTTTGTGACCATGTTTGAAAACTGCAATTACATGCCGATGATGTAAGGTGTATTTAAGAAATATCCAGTGATACTAAGGCGGGTCGGGTTTTAGAACTTCAAAATCAGCAACAAAGAGTGTCCAGAACTGTCCAGTAGAATACAAGCAATATCGTTGATTAAATAGTTGCGCGTCCTAATTGGGAGTGCAGGCGGGGCTGGCAATTCGTAAACTGCTGCTGGGAGAAGCATCTGCCATAGGCATTAAGCAATCTGAATTCTGATTCTGCTGCAAATTCAGTTGCCAGCAACATTTTTTGTGACGTCCAAGAATGCCTTCAGGGTCGGCGACAGCCATTTGTCCTTGTGGTATACAAATTGCACGCAATAGTTCAGGCCTGGTTCTTGCAAACTGACCGCGATCAGCTTGTTATCCGAGATATCCTGTTTAACCGCAAAGTACTGCAGTACAGCTACGCCTAAACCGTGCATGACCAGATGTTTTATCGATTCGATGCCACTGACTTCGAGAAAAGAGCGTGGCATCACGTCGTGTTTGGCCAGAATTGTTTCGATACTTAGCCGCAAACTGCATCCGGGTTCGGTAATGATCAGGCATTCCCCGGCCAGATCATGCGGAAAGTTGAAATTGCCGTGAGAGAATTTATGACCGGGAAACGCCAACAGGACCATTTTCTCACCAGACAGCATGGTTGTGATAAAATCCGGATCTTTAATTGGCTTCTCAAAGAATATCCCCGCATCCACTTCGTTCTGCCTGATGGAGTTGCGCAAGCTGCTGCAGTTGGCGGGCTTTAGGACTATTTCCACTTTCGGATAAAGTCGTTGGTATTCTTTCAATATCTTCGGCAAACGGTAGGTCGCTATGGATTCGCACGTGCCGATGGTCAGAGTACCCTGCGGCCCATCAGAAGGCGATACTGCTTCTTTCGCCTCATCTACGAGTTTTAGAATCTTATCGGTATAGGAAAATAGGGCATTACCCTCATTGGTCAAGCAAGCCTTATGCCTGAGACGGTCAAATAGTTTAACTCCCAGATCTGACTCCAACGCCTGAATGTGGGTGGTAACCGAGGACTGAGCGTACCCGAGAAGATCGGCAGCCTTGCTAAAGCTGCCTGTTTTTGCGATAGCAGTGAACGTCTTCAATTGGCGCAGTTCCATGTATATACCCTCTAAGTTCAATATTCTTGAATGTCATCATTCAATTTATTAATTTTACCAATATTTAAACCTATGATAACATGATGCAAAACCAAGGTCTACCTGGAGAAAGAGGGCTGTAGCATGAAAAAGACTCTCCTTTTGTTGGCAAACGGTTTTGAAGCTTACGAAGCCAGCGTTTTTACCGATGTGCTTGGTTGGAACAGATTAGAGGGGGATGGATCCACAGAACTGATCACTTGCGGTATGCGAGAGCGTTTACAGTGTACCTGTAATTTGATAGTACTGCCGGAGATGCAACTCTCAAACCTCGATGTTACCGCCTTTGACGCCTTAGCGATCCCTGGCGGGTTCGAGACAGCAGGCTTCTACGAGGACGCCTTCAGTGAGGAATTTTTGTCTGTCATTCGGGATTTTGACAAGGCAGGTAAAATCATCGCATCTATCTGCGTCGGAGCCTTACCGGTGGGAAAAAGCGGGGTTCTGTGCGGACGAAAAGGAACAACCTATCATCTGGACAATGGTATCCGCCAAAAACAATTAGCAGCCTTCGGGGTTGATGTGGTGAATCAACCAATAGTGATTGACAGCAACGTCATAACCTCTTCCTCGCCGGCAACAGCACTGGATGTAGCTTTTAAGCTGTTGGAGATGCTTACTTCACCGAAGAGTTGCCAGAGCGTGAGGCATTTAATGGGGTTTGAGTTTAAAGGGCACGAGGCATAAAGGGTGGTGTCATGTGATCAGGCAATGGATAGTGGGCATTTTTCTCTTCAACGAAGTTGAAGTAATGGATTTCGCAGGTCCTTTCGAGGTATTCTCGCTTACAACATTGCCCGGGCAACAAGAAAAACCGTTCCCGGTGCAAACAGTTTCGCAAAACGGTGACCTAATCGTGGCCAGAAACGGACTCAAAGTACAACCAGATTTTAGCTTTGGCAACGCGCCCGAATTTGATATTTTGGTGATTCCGGGCGGTTATGGCGCGGAAGAAATTGAGATACACAATGAACCGGTTATTCACTGGATTCAGAAACAGGGACAAAGGGTTACCCTGCTTGCGTCAGTAAGTACCGGTGCATTTTTACTTGCCAAGGCAGGTTTATTGGATGGTAAACGGGCGACGACCCACTGGATAGACATTGACCGCCTGGAAAGAGAGTTTCCTGCCATAAACGTGATACGAAATGTAAAATATGAAGATGAAGGTTCGATTATAACTGCCGGTGGAATATCTGCAGGAATTAACATGTCGTTGCATATAGTTGAACACCTGCTGGGTTCCGAAATCGCACTTACAACCGCAAAACGCATGGAATATGACCTCTAATACGTTAAAGACAAGCACGTGCTGGGCTGAATGCAGGTAAACGATAGCATTAACTAGCATAAATGGTTAACGATCGCGTATGATGCAGCCACTGCAGTGTGGAGGAAAGGAGGACAAACTTGGAGTTGCAGTTAATTAGAAACGCCACTGCCCGGTTTCATTTTGGAAACCACACTTTCCTGTTCGATCCCTATCTCGCAGACAGGTTCAGCAGGCCGTCATATACCGGCCTGTCAAAAAACCCGCTGGTCGACCTGCCCTTTCCGGTAGGCGAGATTCTGGCTGGAATCGACACGGTGATAGTCTCACACCTGCATTCCGATCACTTTGATCCGGCGGCACAATCCGTCATTCCCAGGAAAATACCCTTCATTTGCCAGTCAGAGGACGAGCCGGAGATCAGAAAGCTCGGGTTCGAAAGCGTTCACCCGGTTAGCAGGACGCTACGCTGGAAAGGGGTGACAATCCGGAGAGTGACCGGTCAGCATGGCTCAGGGGCTGTCCTGAACGAGATGGGCATCGCCTCGGGGTTCTTCTTCGAGGCGCCGGACGAACCGGAGGTGTACTGGACTGGTGATACAATCCTGTGTGATGAAGTGATGGAAACATTGATTGAGAAGCATCCGAAGTTTGTAATAACGCATTCCTGCGGCGCTGTATGGGGTGACGGCGTAAAGATCTTGATGGACGATGAGCAGACAATCAAGGTTTGCAAACTGTTGCCTAGTAGTACTGTCATTGCAATCCACATGGATACCCTTGATCACGCCACGGTATCAAGAAAAATGCTGCGGGAGCACGCGAGAAACAGTGGCATTCAGGATAAGCAGCTTCTTATTCCGGATGATGGCGAAAGTATCTCGGTTTCATCATAACAGCTTGTTCAGGAATGTGATGCCTCACCTAGGCGCCACCGGGCTGCAAAAGGTTTCCTGCTTTACCTTGATGGAAGTCATTGCCGCCCCAAAATCGCGCCCACTCCATAACGGCACGTAAAAGCAAGATCACAGCCATGCCGGCGGCCATGGTGGCGATGATGTTCCTGGTCTTGATGGCAACACCGACTGAAGTGATCCCTGCCAGCAGGTAGGAGTTATGGAAAGACAGGTTAAAAATCCCTGCGGCATGAGGATTGTGGGGGCAATCAGCGTGCCCAGGATGGCGATGGGGATGAATCGCAGCCACCTGGATAGGCGTTCGGAAAAAGAAGCTTTTCTGAACAACTTGACAGTATAAACTTTTCACCAGTCAGGCCGCATCTCGATACCGTTCAGTAAAGGCTTTGCGTTTCTTGGCCGTAATTATTGCGTAAATCGCAGTGCTACTGAAATCGTGGAAATTATGGAAGAAGCTTTCCTGGATCATTATGTGGAATTAAAAAATTATTTTTCAGCAACATCACATTTCTCACCAGTCGGTCGATTCTCCCAATAGAACTCGGCTCTCCACCTTGTCAGAACTCCTGCCGCAATGCGCAAGTTAGTCACGTCGCCGATCAGGTTCGCCTCTTCAGCATCATCCGCCCACTGACGCAGATAATGTTCGACAGCGGCCATATCCAGATGCTCGGATGGTATGCTCTTCTTTAAGATACCGGGTTGTCCCTGAGCAAGCGCCTGGTCTACCGCCTCCCAGTCAACCTTGATGTGCGGAAATTTTTCGGCTACGCGGAGTTTCTCTTTAGCCCCGGCCACCAGTCCCCGCGGGGAGTGGACGAGGTAGCGGACCTGGGCGGGTGATCTCCGCCCGGCTGGTGGCGGGGTTTTCAGCGATGACGCGGCGGATGAGAGCGAGTTCGTCTCCGGTCAGGTACCGGCCCGAGACCCGGCAGGGCAGATCCTGTTCCACTATCATGAGCGGCCGTCTCCTCCTTTGTTGGCAGTTAATCCAAGCCTCTCGCTCATGATAAACAAAAAACCAATGTTGTCCCGGGCCATATCCTGTCATCTGGGCATATCAAGTAATTGCGCAGGCTTGAATCTCCGGCTCATGAAAGCAGACGCAGTATTACTGGCTTTTTGGCCGTGGCCCCTTTAACTTCTGTCAGCACGAGCAGGAAAGCTCGATCGTCTGGGAGAAATGATCGGTAATGGAAGCCGGGCGGCGGCGCCCGCGCCATCACCAAAAACGAAGGAGAAGACAATTGATGGGCGGAGAGATTGTTCCGTTTTACGAGGTTTGCCCGGATGCCGGAGAAGAGATGCGGGTGATGAGGGTGCAGGGCCACCCGCGCCTGCCGGATGGTGATTACGGACTGGTAGACGCTTTTTGCGCCGATCCGGATTGCGACTGCCGGGTTATCTACATCTTCGTGGTTTCAGAATCCCGGCCGGGGAAGCTGGCGTCGATCACTTTCGGTTGGGAACCCCTGGAGTTCTATCGGAAATGGATGCGGGCAGACAAGGGCGATGATCATACCCGTGATTTGAAGGGGCCCGCCCTGATGTCCATGGCCCCGCAGACCGAGCTTGCCGGTGCGTTGCTCGAATTGGTGGCTTTAAGGCTGCAAGAGAGTTGGTACGTCGATCTATTGAAGCGTCATTACCGGCAGTTCAAAGATGCTCTGCGCAGAAACGGCCCTCCGCCCCTGATCTTTGGCTGATGAAATTAAACGTGGAAGGGATGAATGAAAGTGCCGGTGTCCAGGAGCGGAAAACACAAAAAAAGAAAAAAAGGACCTGATGACCAGTTATCCGTGTCGGCTATTTCCGCACTGTCACCGGAGCACCCGCTTGATATCTGCGTTATCAATGGTGACTGGCGGAAGGCTCATATGGCGAATATCATCATTGCGCGAAAAACACCCGGCGGTTTTGCTGCTGTGGGGTTTCTGGTAGATACTTGGGGGGTGGGGCTCAAAGACGGTTTCATGCACAAGGGCCTGTCCCGAACAGAACTTGACCAGTTGTTGTCAATGGCCGGCAGAAATTTCGAACTGGTAGAATGTCCGCTGTCACTGGCCCAGAAACTTGTATATGGTGGTCTGGCATGGGCCCGTCAAAATGGTTTCAGGGTACCCAGCGAAGTCATCCGCTCCCTCAGGATACTTCCCGCTCCTACAGTTGAACCCGATCTTTCCGGTTTCGGAGCAGAGGATGGAAAGCCCGTGCTTGTAGGAACACTGGCAAACATAAAGAAGTTTCTTACTCGCCAATAACTAATGCTGTATTCGCTGTGGGTTACTTCGTTAATTAGCCTGAGCAAGAATCAGGAGAGCTTTTTACTGTCAAGATCAAAGAAGGATTTGCCAAAAAGAAGTGGGCTATTTTTGCTTAACTTTTTGTAAAATTCTTGCATTTGCAAGCGCTGCTCTTCAGAAACGTGAGTTAGTTTTCCTCCTCCCAGCAGGGTATTTACGATGCCGTAAAAACTCCTGGCCTTAACGGCTGATTTTTTACGCATGACGAAACCGCCCCGGTAAAGCTCAAAGGTAGCCTTTTCCACTTCTCCCACGGAAATGCCAAGTTTTGCCGCCACACCCACCGGTTCTACCCAATTACCGATGCTCAATAGCAGTGGTGCCATCTCTGGCGGAATAATCGATTCAAGCACAGGCTGCAGTTCCGGCGGGCATTTCAATTCTACGGCAAGGCTTTCGTAAAGGCCTAACATCGCTATCACCTCAAATGGAATCTGGTTGGTTTTGATTAATACCTGGGCTTTTTAGCCTGCTCGTCATAATATGCCTCTACGCCGAGCTCTTGCATCCGATCATTCATCTTTTTCCAGCGCTCACCGATTAGGCCACTCAGTCCCTTTTCACAAGGGTAGGTCTTGCACTGAAAGCAGAAATCAACTCCTTCTTCCCGGTAACAAGCCCTGACACTGCATTGGACAGGGGAGCGCGCATGATCACTCCGACAGCCGCCGCAGGATGCTTCGGAGAACCTGGTAAGTAGCGTCCTGAACTCCGGATAATGTTTGAATGCCGGATCGAAATCAGCCTTCATCAATGCCAGCCTCTCGTAATTCCCGAGCAATTCAAGCAGCCTCAAGGCCAATCTCCTGATCTCTCCATCCTCGTAATCGACACAACGACTGCAATCCAGCCCGCACGGCGCCAGACGCCGCACTATCTCCCCATACTTCATGCTTCTTCCTCCCTACGTTAACATGTGAATTAAATTCTTTCAGTTGCAGCCCTTCAACTGAGGGATCAGGAGCACAATGAAGGTGGCCGGCATGGCAAAGTCAAGCCCCTACCGCAAGGGATTTTTAATGTGCCCACCGAGGGCGGTGCCCACTCCGGAAAGGGTGGTCCATGCCGGATCAGCTCGTAGATCAGCCGAGCGGTGATCCCAACAAGCCCGCCCGCGCCCTGACAAAAGCAGCCACCGTGCGGTCGATATCTTCTGCCGTGGTTGCCCAGGAACAGACGCTGAGGCGGATCACGGAGCGTCCCTGCCACACCGAACCGCCGCACCAGCACTCCCCGGACCGTTGGATATTGGCCAGGGTGGCCTGCGTCTGCTCGGGCGTGTGGCAGGCAACCATCACCTGGTTGAACACCACCTCGTTCATGACCAGGAACCCCTCGGCGCGCAGCTGGGTGGCCGCCTGCCGAGCCCGCTCGCACAGGCCGTCGACCAGCTCTGCGGCCCCGCTCCTGCCTAGGATCTTCAAGGTCGCCCAGAGTTCGATGGCGCGGCTGCGTCTGGACATCTCCGGGGTATAGAGCATGCCGTCCCGCTGCTCGCCGTAGGCGATATAGGCCCCGGTAGCCTGAAGCCCTGAGACCAGGGCCTGTCGGTGCCGGCACAACACGATGCCGCTATCATATGGGGCGTTTAGGGTCTTGTGGGCATCGACTGACCAGGAATCGGCCTGCTCCATACCCTGGAGCAAGTGCCGTAGGCTGTTCGAGGCAGCCGCCCAGAGACCGAAGGCGCCGTCGACGTGCACCCAGGCACCTGCAACCCGGGCTCGGTCGCAGATCTGCTGCAGCGGATCGAAGGCGCCGGAATTGACGTTGCCCGCCTGAGCGATAACCAGAGTGTAATCATCCAAAACCGGCAGTTGGGCCGCGATCATCCGGCCCTGGTCATCCACCGGTACCGTTTCCACGCGGTCCCGGCCCAGTCCCAGCAGGGCGAGCGCTTTGAATACCGCGCCGTGGGCCTCCACCCCCACTACCACGCGGAACTCGGGGGCGCCGAACAGGCCCCTGGAATTGACATCCCAGCCCAGCCGGTTTAAGATCTCCCAGCGGGCGGCGGCCAGCCCACAGAGGATAGCCATTGATGAACCGCTTACGAAGCCTGCCACGCATTGCTCCGGCAGACCCAGCAGTTCGATCAGCCACCGCTCGCAAACTGTCTCCAGCCTGGACAGCAGCGGCGAGGTCACGTACAGCGCGGAGCACTGGTCCCAGGTATCCGCCAGCCATTTGGCCGCTATCACCGGAGGTAAGACACTGCCGATCACCAGGCCGTAGTACCGGCCGCCCACGTGCGCCACCGTCGCCGGCGCACCGTGCTCGTGCAGCAGGCGCAGCATCGACCCTGGGTCGCCGGGCGTCTCCGGCAGCCGCTCATCGAAGGCATCCAGCCCCGCCAGGGCTTCGGCGTCCGGAAAAACCCTACGCTCGAAGACGCCGTCCAGGTAGTCAATGGCATAGGATTTCGCCTGCTCGAAGAGCTCCCGGTCCGCTGCCAGCGAGTACATCCTTTTCTGCAGTTTCGTCTTACATGTCATCCGCTCCGCCTCCCAGTGCCGGTATAACTTTATATGCAAGGCAACAGCTAACCTTCATGCCTTGTCTGAGATTTATTCATAGTTATATAAAATCGAAGTGAGGTTATTGATTTCGAACAATAAAATGTTTTGTAAATTCAATTGCACGAATCGTTAAATCCTCACATAAATGTGGTTTATCCTCCCGGCTACCGTCAGAAAAGAGGCTCGTATCACACTGGCACTCATTGCCAGCTCTTGCTCGGTCAATATGTTTCTGATGATGATGTGCATTACCGCCTTTCATAACCATGATGTTTCCTCTAACCCTCACCACTGACTTTTCAGTTCAAGATAGTGAAGCCAAATTCCTCTCTCATTGAGAGAAATTACCTGCAGTGGGTCTCCCATGTTCTGAAATTGCCTGAGTTGGGTCTTTTATTCGAGGGGATAAAGTGCTCAGAAAATAATGCAGAAAATAATGCAGGATAAGGGGCGGTACCGCCCAAGGACACCCACAGACGGCAAAGCCGCCTGGGTAAAGCAAGATAAGCGGGTCCACAAGCGATACCGCTTTATTTTATTGTAGCCGTTTTTGACACCGCATTTATCATCAATCCCTTGCGACAGTTCAGTTTTAGACGGTATCCAATGTGGTATCGCCCTGAAAGGGGGTGAATTAATTGCTTAAATCACCGGAAAAATTGGTCAACCTGCACATCAGGGTCAACGAAGCAACGATAGACAAACTCGCTATCCTGGCGGGCAATCGAAACGAGTCTCTTGCATCCACAGCGAGGCGCATCCTGACAGCCGGTCTCGATAATAAGATCGCTGCGCAGAGTTTGAACACGATTACTGCCGCGGGCCGTTCCGCGAGTTACGGGCCAAACTCAAGAGCACTGAAAACCGGCTGGCGGCCCTGGGAGCAAAAGCGAGCATTGCAGCCGGCACGACTGAAAACATGATGTTTACACTGTTTAAGAGAAACCATGGAGGGGATGAGGCAGAGAAAGTGCGCTATGCGAAAGAAGTTCACGAGGAAGCTCGGAAAAAGGCAATTAAAATCTTGAAGCAAAGAGAGGGCTGTTGGGTACTGGGTGTGGCTGAGGAAGAGGACTAGAACACGCCAGGATGGGCTAGAATGGACGGAATATGCTAGGGTGGTGTATTTACCCCGACTTAATACGCATTGTAGAGCGTTAGGGAGTGCAGGGGTCGTCAATCACCGGCGGCCCCGATCTCCTGGACGGTAAAAAAGCAGGGCTTTCAAGCCGTCAACAATGATGCTAATATATAGAAAGAGGTGGGGGAGATGAGCGCTATGGCCGACGATGCATTGAAAGAAGCTGCAACAACAACAGACGAGCCAAACGCACGTGAGAAGCGTCCCGGTGTTCGTCTGTCGCCCAGTGGATTTGTTTACCTTCTGGAGCATATAGACGGAGATATTAAGGCCATGGATGAGCGGGTTAACGCTCGCATGGACAGGCTGGATGATGATATTAAGGCTGTTGCCGCCGATCTTAAATCTCTGGACATCAAGCTAACCAACAAGATCGATAGTGGGAATATTGATCTGGATACCAAGATCCAAAACCTGGACGCCAAGCTGACAGGACAGATTCAGAACCTTGACAGCAAACTGACAGGACAGATTCAGAACCTAGACGGCAGGCTGACAGGACAGATCGGCACCTTAGACAGCAGGCTGACAGGACAGATCGGCACCTTAGACAGCAAGCTGACAGGACAGATCGGCACCTTACAGCAAGCTGACAGGGCAGATCGGCACCTTAGACAGCAAGCTGACAGGACAGATCAGCACCTTAGACAGCAGGCTGACAGGACAGATCGGCAACCTGGATGCCAAAGTTGATGGCCTGAATAAATGGGCAATCGGTCTGTTCGTAGCAGTAGGTGTAGGCTTATTCGGAGTAATCGCTAATATTGTGGTAACATTGCTGCATCATTGAATCAGCCGTGAGGATTTAACCACCTTTAACTGGCAAATGTGAGACAGGGAGAACGAATTGAACAGAATCATTAAGCAATGCCCTTCATCATCGAGGGCTTTTTTTCTTTTGTAAAGCCATTTCGGAAAGGAGTGAAGATGACGTGAGCGAGATCGCATATGAAGCCGAGACCGTCATCAATTTCAACGAAGAGGAATCGACCGGGGGGCGAAGCCAGGACCCGTATCCTAAAACTTTAGTCAAAATGTGAGGAGGTACAGAGCGATGCAGGATCAGCGAGAGCAGGTGTCCGAGATCCCGGAAAATCCTTTCCTGACTTTCCGGCGTAGAGCCGGGGTCAGCCGACAGGAGATGGCCAGGGCCACGAACATAACTGTCCCGACCCTGGAGTGTTTTGAGAAAGGGCTATCAAAATCAATAAGCAAGCGGGTGCAGATATTTTTGGAACTAGCTGGCGAGGACGTTGGGGCATTCCAGCGCCGATACGCCGAGTACTACCTAGCTAATTCGTGCCGTTCAAGAGAAAGAATCCTGACAATATTGAGGACGGGGGATTAGGTCTTCCGTCCCTCTTTTTTCATACTTATTTCCCCTCTTGATTTATTTATCCATCAGGTGTACTTATTAATTAATTATTTTTATGACCAATGATAACAACTTGATTTATCTTAACTGGATATATATGTATCTGGTAGGGAATTTGTGTGAGCACAGAATTTAATTCCGCAGCAGGGGATAAGTATACCAATTGTGCAAGAATTGGATAGTGACCGAATAGTTGACCAAAACCCTTGCGTCAGTGAGATGATAGCCAAAGACTCATAGTTGCCAATTAGTGGCAATTAGAGCGAGAGGCATGTAAATAATTATCAACTGAAAAAGTAGGATAAGTATGCCCCGATGAGGAAAAAACGGAAGCGATGTAAATAAACTTGCTAATAGACGATTGACAGCATCCAAGGGGTGCTATTTTTGTTTTTATTATCACCTCAGGCTCGGCTATGCGCCGGGCTTTTTGCTTTATCGGGAGGTGATCACAGTGATCGTTGAAGACGATATATTCCTTACTGCTGCCGAGGCGATGAAGATCCTACGGCTCAAACGGTCTACGTTCTATGAGTATGTCAGACAAGGTATCATCCCTTCAGTGCGAGTTGGGCATTTCTTCAGGTTTAGACGTAGCGACATAATTAATTTCGGACTTAAGAGCGTTTAGTAGAAAAGGAAATGCCATGGGCGGGGTAGAATCTTAATTCTAACCCCGCCCGGCCAAAGGAGGGAAAATAAAAGGTGCGGGGTAGTAAGATTGTGAAGCGTGGCAAAAGCTCTTATTCGTTCAGGTATGATCTACCACCGGGACCGGATGGAAAGTTCCTTGGTAATAGCCTGAAACTCTCCGATATTAAAACCGATATGGTGCAGCGGGCAGTAAATGAACTTTCTTCCAAACTTAAAAATAGCAGCGTGGAAAGATACTTCGTTAATTTTAAGACCGCGTTTAAATACGCTGCAAGCCCGGGAGTCAGGTACACACTTTTCAACCCATGTGATGGCGTGATTATCAACAAGCCGGATGACGTGGAAAAAGCCGTGTGGGACGATGATCAGTCTAACCAATTTATTCGCTTCTGCAAGGCCACAAAGCAAAAATACGCTGTTCTGTACGTGATGCTCCTGAAAACAGGGGCACGGATCGGGGAGTTCCTGGCACTACGCTGGACGGATGTTGATCTTGATGCAGGAGTGATTCGCATCACCCGGACCGTTTCGGGTTCAGGAAAGGGGTACAATCCGCCGAAATCGAGGAACAGCATAAGAAAATTGCCCCTCGACGGGGGCACATTGAACCTGCTATCGAAGCACAGGGTTCGCCAGGGCAAGGAAAAACTCCTGCACGGCGAGGGTTACAATCCAGAGGGCCTTGTATTCTGCACAAGAAAAGGCAATAAGCAAACTTATTCAGAGGCACGAAGAGTCTTCGAGTCTTTGTGCAAGAAAGCAGGGCTTCCCTAATATCACGCCCCATGGACTGCGCCACACACACGCAACATTCCTCTTGATGCATGGGCATTCCGTGAACGCCGTGGCTGAGCGCCTTGGGGACGACCCGAAAACAATTCTAAAGACATACGCCCATGTTTTACCAGGCATGCAAACGCAAATGGTGAAGACAATCGAACAGTTATACGAACAATAGACGATGTGATCAAAATGTGATCAAGTTTTTTGAAAGCCTTGTACCGCAAGACTTTCAATAGCATAACTGATAATGGTCAAGAACCGGTTGATCCAGTGA
The DNA here is from genome assembly GCA_963767365.1 of uncultured Peptococcaceae bacterium. GTDB lineage: Bacteria > Bacillota > DSM-12270 > Thermacetogeniales > Thermacetogeniaceae > Palsa-1188. The sequence goes on along the minus strand of CAVYEE010000030.1, from coordinate 67,141 downwards.
ATATTGCCCAGGCCCGTTGAACTGGCCCGGTGTCCGTTTCCTACGGTTGGGGCGGCATGCTAAAGATCTGGCATTTTACCCCTAATAAGTGCTAAAATGATCATCAGACCTGTCCACCAAGGTATGTCCATATCCAGATACCACTGATAATAGGTGGGAGATGGAATGGGTCTTGTCACCGAATTGGTGAGACGTACAGGGGGACATTGGAGATGGGATCTTTATCCGTTAAAAGTTTGATGGATACATCCGGGTTGCGGACAATAAAACCTGACGATACGCTGCGCACGGTGATCCAGATTTATGCGGACACCAAAGTAGACACCATTTCTGTAATCGGCGACGGCAACAAGGTGATCGGCGTTTTCCCGAAAGGCAGCCTTTACAAGGCCCTGCTGGATGGAAAAGCCCTGGATGAACCGTGCGCTCCCTACATTGTCCATTCGCCTGTTTTTAAATATACGGATGAACTGGAAATACGCGAGATAGAAACCAGTAGTTTTGACCAGATCGTGAGTAAAAATCCCATAATTAATAAAATTAAGAATGAAACCAAACGCATCGCCCAGAGCAGTTCGACCATTCTTTTGACCGGGGAAAGCGGCGTTGGCAAAGATATGTTCGCCCGGGCGATCCACACAGCCAGCCCGCGGGGGGAGCACGTCTTTGTAAAAGTCAACTGCACCGCCATCCCGGAGACACTGCTGGAGTCAGAACTCTTCGGTTATGCACCCGGTTCCTTCACAGGGGCATTAAAAAGCGGAAAGCCCGGTTATTTCGAGCAGGCTGACCAGGGTACCATTTTCCTCAACGAGATCGGGGATACTCCACTCTCGATCCAGGTCAAGATCCTGCAGGTAATCCAGGAGAAACAGTTTATGCGGGTGGGCGGAACCAGTCCTCAGAAGGTGGACGTGCGGATTATCGCCGCCACCAATCGCGACCTGCACGAAGCCATCGCCAAAGGGATATTTAGGAAGGATCTTTTCTACCGGCTCAACGTCATTGAAATCAGTCTCCCTCCTCTAAGGGCGCGCACCGAAGACATCCTGACCCTGGCCGAGGTTTTTATCCAGAAGTATAATCACATTTTGGGAACCAGGGTGGCGGGGATCAGCAAGGCGGCTCAGGATGCCCTGGTGCAACATTCCTGGCCCGGCAACGTTCGGGAACTGGAAAATGCCATCGAGAGAGCAGCAAATTATGCCTGGGAGGGAGAGATCGGCCTGGAGCACCTTCCGGCTCAGATCCTGCGTAAGAGTGGTGAAAACCCGGCTGCATTCTCCTACCGGGCTGTCCTGAACGACGTGGACAGGGATATCATCCTGGAAGCCTTGCGGAAAACCGATGGCAACAAGAGTGCCGCAGCAAGGCTGCTGAAGATCAGCCGGTCCGCCTTTTACGAAAAGCTGGCCAAATACGACCTCTAAAGCTGGTGCTTGCCTGTGCGCCAAGAAAAAAAACACGCTCCCGGTTGGGAGCGTGTTCCAGTCTTATCAGCTACTTTTTGCTACTTAGTAAAGTACGAATTCATACTGGAAAGGTAAGGAGAAAGGTTGGAAGCCGGAGTAGCTGTGTACAGTGGAGGACTGGCGAAGAGATCCGTGGCGCCGAGTGAGCCTCCCGTTTTGGAGTCGGCGACAATGTTAAACCAGAGCTGCTCGCCCACAGTAATGGTGAGGGTGGGATTATTTACCGCCCCGTCACCCACGGTGCAAGCGCCGTTGGCTATTGTTACCCAATACATCCCGGGGTCGGCACTGCCAGTGATATCAAACTGGTACGTGCAGGTAACACCCACAGCGTTAGCAGGGTTAAACAGGCCCGGCAGGGTTTGAATGTATGCGTCAAAAGCATTGGTCGGTGCAGCCGGCGTGGTTGCCGGCGGTGTAACCGTAGGCGTGGTCGCAGGCGGCGTGGTGGCCGGCGGAGTAGTCGCAGGCGGCGTGGTGGCCGGCGGTGTAGTCGCAGGCAAGGTAATGGTTACGGTCTGGGTTGTAGCATCCCAACTAACCGTTGCGCCCAGGGCATCCGCCACGTAACGGGCCGGCAGAAACGTCCGGCTATTCGTGATAACCGGGGCGACATCCATCGTCTGCGCCGTTCCGTTCACTGTCATGGTGGTGCTGCCGATGACCAACTCGATGGTCGTGCTGCCCTCGGTCACGGTGACTGTCTGGGTAGTTCCATCCCATGTGGTCTGGGCGCCCAGCGCAGTCGCCAGGTAGCTCACAGGAACGAGGGTGCGTCCATCCTGGATATACGGGGCTGCGTCCATATTGTAGACGGTGCCGGCAACGGTGTAACTGGTCTGGCCGATGACGAACTGAGCGGTTGAGGCGGCGGTAGCAGTGGTGCTATCGGCATGGGCCGCCAGGGCAAAGGTAAAAACCATCAGCGTGACTACAACCAAAAATAAAAATGTTTTGCGCAAGAGAATACCTCCTCAGTTAATAAGATAGATTGTTTAAAGATGAATTGATTACTGACCGAAGTAACCCGCCATATTCTGCAGGTACTTAATATTGCTCATGGGAGTGGCTGTGAACTGTTTGGCAAAGAAGGCCGTGGTGCCATTTACCTTCTTGCTAACAATATCAAACCAGACCTGCTCGGGGGTAGTAATGGTGAGGGTGGGATTGTCTACCGTCCCGTCACCCACGGTGCACTGCCCGCCGGCTATTTTTACCCAGTATAGGCCTTTATCGGCAGTGTCGGTGACGTTAAACTGGTACGTGCAGGTAACGCCACTTACTTTTGAAGCTACGAGCTTGGCCGGAAGGCTATTTATATAACCATCGAAAGCATTAGTCGAAGCCTTTGGTGCGCTTGCAGTGGGCGTGCTCGCAGCAGTGGTTGTTGACGGAGTTGCTGTCTGCGTAGCTACCGCTGGCGCCTGTGTTGCCGGAGTTGGCGCCTGTGTTGTCGGAGCGGGTGCCTGAACCGTCGGTTGCGACGGCTGTTGACTGGTTTGCGCCTTCTGGCAACCACTTATAGCCACCAGCGCAACTACTAATAGTGCTATTGAAATCAAGATAGCCAAATATTTTTTCATTAGACCGCCTCCTTTTGTATTTGGAACACTAAACAAATAAACCGTATTTCCCCCTTGCTGTTGACACGTAAATATGTTAGTATCTATAAAATTCCCCCTTTGGGTCATAAGATACTTTTTAACCAGTTCTTTGATGCATCCCATACTATCTTACCACCTATGTCCAAGTCTGGCAACGCGAAAAAATTTCTACTGATTGTCATCTCTTATCATTGAATGTATCTTTAGAATATACTTTTTGATTGCAATTAACATGCCATATTTAGCGTAGGCCGGGCTGGTAAACACACACCGGTTGGATGGAAAGTTAACCGGGGCAGGAAATAACCGGCAATGTGTCCGGTGTACCGGTCATACAAGTGTACGGATAGGTGCACATAATGGACAACAAGCACCCGACCTTCAGCATTATTAACACAGGCCTGACACAGTTGCCTGCTTTGGCATAAAAATTGCTTTAAATAAGAATTGCCATAAGATCGCTTCTTAAAGTAAGTTTGTTTAAATTATTCTTCGGCATCGAGTGCCGGAAATGCCAAGCAGAACAATACATGGTCAGGCAAACAGCTATGGCGGGTAGATGCCGCAGGGACGATGGTGGGGTGGTTACACAAAAGCGTTACTATTAGCCGGAAGGGGTCTGCTTCTGTCAGGGTGGGATTTAAAAATGCATTATTGTTCAATTATGGTGTTACCTGGAGCATTGTAAAAACTGCCTTCAAGGCAAAAAAAATTAAAATTTAATGAGGAGGTTGACTTTGTGGAAGCAGAAAAACTGCTAATGTCTGGGGCGATCCTGTACCATTAGGTCTGGCAACGTTTGCTGCATCGACCATCATGTTTTTTGCGCTCTTGACCGGACGCGTCGATCCGAGCGTGGTGCCGGCAATAATGTGCACCCAACTTGGTATTTTTATTGCACAACTACTCTGCGCGATTATCTCGTATAAGAATAAGAGTATGCTTGGCGGATCCATTTACGGTATATTTGCATGTGTTGCCATATTACCAGGTGCATTAGAAATGCTCACAAAGGTCTTTGGTACCACTGGTTCGCTGGATGCCTGGGTTTATCTTGTTATTGCAGTAGTCCTGCTTTTGTGGCTGCCGGGATTTTTCAAGGCGCCGGGGACCATCGCCCTAGCCGTGGTCTTCTTGGACCTGGCTTTTTGGTGCATGACCATCATGAATTTCGGTTCGGGGATCTTTATGCCGATCGGCGGCTATTGCTTCCTGGGCTGTGCTATTTTTTCCGCATACTCAGCCGGCGCCCTCGCCTTGTTCGAGGAATTTGGAAAGCAACTTCTTCCGATGGGGGCGCCCTGGATCAAATAGCCAGGAGTTGCGGGAAAACCTCGAGACCAACTGAATAATAGCTGAGACCCACCGGCTAAAAAAAACCGGCAGCCCACCCTGCCGGTTTTATATTTTGTTTGACATTTATCCCGTATGATATAGTAAAATCGAGTGAGAAACAGCAATAATGCCGCGCCCGGAGGGTACGGAACAGGGCGGATCAGACGAGGAGAGATCGCGGATGGCTGATGACGCAGCGAGAGAAAAAATGATCCCGTATAAGATCGTCCTGGTGGATGACAGCCCCTTTATCAGGAAGATCACCAAGGACTGCCTGGCGGATGAGAGGCACGTCATCATCGAAGCCGAAGACGGCGCCAGGGCGCGGGAGATCATCAGACTGGTGCGCCCGGACCTGATCATTCTGGACGTCGGATTGCCTGATGTCAGCGGTCTTGACCTGTGCGCCGAGATCAGGGCGGACTCCAGTTTCCGGTTCACCCCGATCATCATCCTGACCTCGAATTATAAGTTGGAGCAGATTGTCGAGGGCTACCGGCGGGGGGCAGATGACTATATCAGCAAGGACCCCTTTAACGCTGAAGAATTCGAGTTAAGGGTGAAGGCCAGGGTGCAGCGCACATCCTCGCTCAGAGACGAGGCCATCCTGGACCCCCTAACGGGATGTTACTCCCGCAGGGTTCTTTTTGAACGCCTGGAAGACGAGTTCTATCGTTTCCGCAGGTATGAACAGGTATTTTCCCTGATGATCTGCGACCTGGACGACTTCAAGCAGGTAAACGATCAATTTGGGCATATTGCCGGAGACATGGTGTTAAAGGAGTTTGCATCCTTTTTAGGATTGTCGTTCAGGATCAGCGAGGTTGTGGCTCGCTACGGGGGGGAAGAGTTTGCCGTGCTCATGCCGGCAACGGATTACGATGGCGCCAGGAAGGCCGCCATTAGGTCGAGGAAGCTCTGGAATGCTCAAAACCTGGTAATTCCCCAGTACAAAGGGAATTTGAAAGTTACTTTTTGTGGTGGTTTAACCGCCGTTAAAAAGGATGATGATGCCAATATGATCATGGAGCGCGCCGACCAGAATCTTTACGCGGCAAAAAGAGGTGGAAAAAACGCCATCTTCTCCGATACCGGCAGGTTGACCGAGGATGAATCATGATCCGACAAAAAGGAATATAAAACAACAAATACTTTATGTGACATATATTAACATCTTATTAACAAGGAAGTGATATTTTTACATCTATGAAGGACCGTAGGGGATCATTATTGTGGATAACGTCGGAATGCTCGAAAAATTGCTTTTCTGGAAGAGCAGATTACGTCGAAACGGTGACGGAAACCTAAGTTATTACGGTACGCAGGTTTTCCGAGTGCGCCATTGGGCGATCAGACTTCTGAGATCAGTTGCTGGCCGTAGAAGCGCCTATGAAGGTGTTTCACGCAGGTTACCCCGGGGATTCCCGGGGCTTTTCATGGTCCCGGAGCAATTTCCAAAATATCACATATCATATGAAGGAAAGGGGGGGGCACACTTCCGTTAGAAGCATGGAGACACAACCCTTCAGGGAATGTCCCTGATGAATGTCCCCATGCGAAACTTGGTTGTACTGGAGGGCGGACTGATGCGAAAGATAGAGATCGACGACATTGTCGCCAGGAAGTCCTATGGCGGTGACATCTATTTCAGGGTTGACAAGATTGTCGGAGAACAGGGAAAAGAACAGGCAATACTCCGAGGCATCTGCTATCGTCTCTGCGCGGACGCCTCATTGCCTGACCTGGAAAGAAAAGAACAGATCGATGTCAATCTGCACCGCCAAGACAATTTAAAAATACAGAGACAGCGACTGGCGCGGGTGGCAATACGCCAGCCACATTAGTGGTGAACAAAGCGAACCGGGTGCCCGACCCGCTGAACCGGGTGCCCCGGCGCGGCATCGAATGTGCCGGGGTACCCTTTGGGTCGGCCATTTGATGGGAAGAGGTTAGCAGCATTCGAGGGTTTTTATGATGAACAAATCCCTAAGGGCACTGATAGTAGAGGATTCGGATCATGATGCCAGGCTCCTGCTCCATGAACTGCAGCAGGGAGGCTATGACCCTGTCTATGAAAGAGTCGAAACCTGTGAAGCAATGGTAAACGCCCTGGAGAGGCAGGAATGGGACCTGGTCATCGCCGATTACGTCATGCCCCGTTTCAGCGGCTTGGAGGCCCTCAAACTGGTGCAGGATCGAGGACTCGATCTTCCCTTCATTATCGTTTCCGGAAAAATCGGCGAGGACGTTGCGGTGGAAGCCATGAAGGCGGGCGCTCATGACTACCTGCTCAAGGATCGCCTGGCGAGGCTCAACATCGCCATCGAGCGGGAGCTGCGCGAGGCTGTAATCCGCCGTGAGCGCAGGCGGGCGGAGCAGGCTCTTAGTCAGGCGCAACAACAGCTTCTCCAGGCCCAGAAAATGGAGGCGGTCGGCCAGATTGTCGCCGGTATGGCCCACGAGATCAACAACCGCCTGACCGCTGTTTTAGGCCACCTTGACCTATGCCTTGGGGATGTCGGGAAAAAAAGCGCCCTGTATCAAACCTTGTTGATGATCCAGAAGAATATCAAGTCGATCGGTAAACTGAACAACAAGCTCCTGCTCTTTGGGCAGAAACAGGAGCAGTTCCGGACACCCATCAATCTCAACCACAATCTCAGGGAAATTCGGGATATGTTGCAGAGGCGGCTGATTGACAGCAGGATCAACCTCGAGTTGTGTCTCTCCAGGAACCTTTGGAAGGTCTATGCAGACAGCGCCAACATGGATCAAGCTATTGTCAACCTGGTCCTCAACGCTCGTGATGCTATGCCCGATGGCGGCGCGATCTCCATCAAAACCGAAAACATCACCGTCCAAAAAAGCGGGGGCAAGGAAGACCGCTACGTGTATCTAAGCGTCAGCGACACGGGCGCCGGCATGGATGAGCAAGTGCTGCCCCACATCTTCGAACCCTTCTTTACCACCAAGGAGGGCGACCAGGGAACCGGGCTGGGTCTCTCGGTCGTCTATGGCATCGTCAAGTCTCACGACGGTTGGATCGATGTGACCAGCCAACCGGGCCAGGGCAGCGTGTTCAAGATCTTCTTGCCGGCGATCAAAAAGAAGTTGATCAGCGTTATCCCCAGCCAGTTTATTTTTGATCGATTCGAGAGCCAGGATGAGAAAATCTTGCTCGTGGAAGACGATCCCGAGGTGCTGAGCCTGACCAAAAAGGTGCTTGAAAAGAATGGCTACCTGGTGTACCCATGCAGGACGATGTCTGAGGCGCTGGCTGTTTTTGAGCAGGAAAACGGCTGCCTTGATCTGGTCTTGTGCGATCTTATCCTGCCTGACGGCAGGGGAACGGACCTTGTCGTGAAGCTCAGGGAAAGACAGCCATTCCTGGGGACATTGCTGGTCAGTGGCTGTATCGATGACCAGGAGATCTTAGACCAGCTCGAACTGCAAGGAATACCTTTTATGCCAAAGCCCTATACCTTTGGAGATCTCTTAAAGCAGATCCAACTGCAGTGCCGCAAGAACAAGGGCTGACGGCCCGGTTTAAAGACCGGTTTCAAACGAAGCGAATATCAGCCGCCGGCTATTTAGTGAGTACTCATCCGGAATATACCCGGGTGTTTCTCATGTCAACGAAAGCCATCATGAAAATGATTAAAAAAATGATTAATTGTTGCTCGAAAGTGATGTCTGCCGGCTAATATTTGCCCCCAGCACGCAATCCAGCACTCAGCAATTATATCAGTCAGGCCCCTGGCTCCCCACTGAAGAAGATATTTTCTTTGAAGGTGGCGACGAGATGCTTTGTGATGGAATATCGTGAATAGATACTGAAAATAAATTTATTGGAATCCGCTAAATATGTATACATCCTCTGCAAATATGGTATAATTGTCAAAAAAGGAGGGTGAATAATGTTTGAAGTCTATGTCCCCAGATCGAGAGAAGCCAAAAAGAAAGACATGCCGGAGATTAAAATTTCCAAGCAATCAATCGTACTGAATAAGAAGGCTAGGAGTTTAATACAGGCCGAAAAACTGGAATTTGCCTATGATAAGGATAGCAAGACCATCAGACTGAGAAGAACGGAAGAGAATGGCATCAACTTGAAAAAGACCAAGGTTTATGCCAAGGGCTTCCTGGAGCACTTTAATATTCAAGAGAAGGGTAGACTCACAGCCGATTACATGGAAGACGAGAGAGCGCTCTATGTCAAAGTGAAATAGTCAAATAGCTTAAGCAAGGTTAAAGCCGGTTGAACAACCGGCTTTTTATTGCACAAATCAGCCCCGCTGGTTATCTTTCTTAGTGCCTATCTGGTGGTACAAGAGAGGGCGAACCACTGGCTGACGACAGGCCGAGAGTCTTTTGCAGGTCTCCCATCGTCAGCGGCTGGTCTGGTGACAGATATTTGATCACCCAATATCGTGACAGGCTGAGACCCTTTTTAGTCAGGAAACACCTGACGCGCTGGTTGAGTTGCATGACAATTCGTTGCAGCAGGTTATCCAACTCCTGCATACCGGCAATATCTTCAGTCAAGATTACCCACCTCCCATGCATTTAGGAAACCGAAATATATTATAAAAGCAACCCGTAAGTAGTGTCAATGGAAACAGAGATTTGCCATAGGCGTTCAGGTATTAGGGGTCAAACAGGAGAGATTGGAATGGAACAGAATGGAATAATAATACTTGACAAACCGAAGTATTAAATTAATATAATAAAAATAAACAGGTGAGGCCAAACCTGTTCTGTTAGCCGGCCACCAGTCCGGGTAGGTGTAACACCAAAGCCCCTCAATTCACTGAACATCCCGAGTTGACGGCTGCCAGGGAGAAGCCCTAACGATCATTAAGGCCTGAGGAGCTCAAATCATCACGGAGGTGATCTACAGTGAACAATTAGTGAAGGGATGGGTATTGAGTAGTTAAGGAAAGTTATATGTGGCGACCGTTAACAGCAATAATATTCGTAGATTGCAATATACTTATAGAAGGCAACCTGCCATGAAAAGAATGGGACTTTTAAGTGTCACCCCTGGTGGGGGAGCGGATCGAACCAAACCTCGCCTTGAAGAAGGAGGGAATAGATATGAGCGAGAACGTTGCTGCTAAATTCAATTGGGATGGAGCAAAGCGCTTTGTTGGCACGAAAGTAGTCGAACAGATCCTTAACTACCTGGAGGGGAACCCGGACCAGAACATCCCCCGTTTGCTCAAGGTGATCGAGCCGCTGGCCTTCGGTTCCTTCCAGCAGAAAAGAACGCGCGACATCAGGCAGACGTATGAAGATAACCCGATTACCAGGTTATATTTCAACGGCATTTTTTCCGATATCGACCGCAACATGCGCAACAGGATCTTGTGCAACTTTCTGATCGACATGATTACCTCGAAGACACGACGTGAGCACATTCAGACCAAAGAGGGATACATGCTGCCCTACGCCATCCTGATCGACCCCACCAGCGCCTGCAATCTGAAGTGTGTTGGCTGCTGGGCGGGCGCCTATGCCAAGCACGACGAACTCGAGCCCGAATTGCTTGACCGGATCCTGAACGAGGCCAAGGAACTGGGGATCACCACCATCGTGCTGTCCGGGGGAGAGCCCTTCGTCTACCCGCACCTCTTGGACGTGGTCGGCAGGCACATCGATCTGAACTTCATGGCCTATACGAACGGTACCAGGATCGACGACGCGGTGGCGGACCGCCTCAAGGAACTGGGCAACTTCGCACCCGCCATCAGCCTGGAGGGCTGGAAGGAGGAGACCGATGCCCGACGCGGCGAGGGTGTGTTCGACAAGATCGTCGCCGCTTTTGGCCGCCTGAAGGAAAGGAAGCTCTTCTTCGGCGCCTCCGTGACCATCACCAGCCATAACGTGGAGACGATCACCAGCGATGAATTCATAGACTTCCTGATCGACCAGGGGGTGAAGTTCCTGTGGAGCTTCCACTACATCCCCATTGGGCGCCAGCCCGACGTCAGCCTGATGATCAGCCCCGAGCAGCGGGCCTACCTGGCACAGCGTATCACCGACATACGCAGGCGTAAACCGCTGCCCATAGCCGATTTCTGGAATGACGGAGAGCTTACCCAGGGATGCATCGCCGGCGGGAGTTCCTACTTCCACATCAATGCCCGCGGCGACGTGGAGCCCTGCGCCTTCGTGCATTTTGCCGTGGACAACATCCGCGACAAGAGCCTGCTGGATGTGTTGCACACTCCTCTCTTCACCGAGTACCAGAAGCGCCAGCCTTTCTCCGACAATATGCTGTGCCCGTGCCCGATCATCGATAACCCTCAGGCCCTGCGGGAGATCGTGCAGGCTACGGGCGCCCATCCCACCCACGAAGGGGCGGAAACGGTGCTGGAGGGCGAGATCGCCAGCTTCCTCGATCAGCGTTCGGCGGACTGGAAACAGGTAGCCGACCCGATCTGGGATGAGCGCCAGAAAATCAAGGCTGCTATAGAACAACAGCGCGCCGGTTAGCGTGAAAAGAAGTAGGTCTTCATGCCAAAATGGCAAGATCACCTTGACCCATGGAGATAAAGAGAGAACCCGGTAGAAGCATCAAGGGGTTCTCTCTTTCTGTTCGCAGGAGCAGTGGATGACCGAATAGGAGGGCAGGGAATAGAGGGAACGGTAAAATGGTAAACGAGCATAAGAGGCGGTGTCTGTAATGCCGAAGATCGATTGGAAAAGCATCCTTGACCATTTCCTGGCAGTTTATGGACAAGTCCCTGCCGATGGCATGTTTGAGATCCCGATGATGGGGATGGCATACGTGCCGCCGTCGCTGCAAAATGAAGATGAAGAGGCGCCAGGTAGCGGAGAGGTTACTTGATCATCACCTCGTTGAGACCCATCCCCGGCTCGGCGGTGCCGGCCGTGCTCAAGGGAATACTTTCCACAATACTGCGCAAGAGGAAATAGGGAACGCTGAAGAACAGGTCCGAGTCCTTAAATCCTTTCACCAGGTGCCGGCTGGACATATCCAGGAAGGTGACGTTGATCCGGCCTGTGGATAGGGGGATGGTGACCGCCCCGCCACAGGTGGATGATGATAATTGCGCCGTAAGCGGGATCCCGCTTTCATAGGTCGACAGCGTGACCAGGCGGCTGGCCTGGGCTGGGTTGCAGAGGAAAAGCGCCAGGTCGGGTTTCAATTCGAATTCATCCAAGGGGCCCACGACTACGTACTTGGACACCCCCAACGGCGGCTGACCCTGGCTGAGGGCGCGCGCCCGGAAAAACGAGGCGTTGCAGGAACTGAATTTCTCCCCATAGATCAGAAACTTTTTGACCAAGGCAGCCCGCTCCGGGTCAGGGGCGGACAAGCCCAGCGACGTGAGGCCTCCCGGACAGGTACATGTTGAGGCGCTGATGTTGAAGGTGGCGCCCTTGCGGGCGGCTTGGTAGAGCGCAGCGCAGGCATACGCCTTGCTGCTCTTGCCGTTGCTTGCAGGCTCATCGCTGAAGGCCACACCCACCGGACTCCCATCCAGGGCAAGCACTTCTTTCAGTTGTCTTGCATAATCCCGCCAGATCATGCGATCACTCCTCCTTTTGAAGGTTGTCTCTATTATAACGCTGTCGTTCCAGCAAGGGCAACCACGCGCCCCTAAAGTAAGCACCCGGCGCCATGCATAACACCTGTCGGCGCCGCATATTAAGGAAAAGGGATAAACCAGCCGGATGATCAGCACTAAATCTGGGGATTAACCTTGGACTAAAGGGGGAGAAACACAATGCCATTGAAGCTCGGCAAGAAACCGGCGACGTACGACCGGCGGGACCTGCTGTTCTTGCAATACATCGACAGGACAAAGTTGCCGCTCCACCCTGAGCAGTTCGGCCATGAGGACATCATCGATGCTGACGCCTGGGGCATGCTGGGCAATGACTCAGTGGGAGATTGTGTTTTCGCCGGCTCGGACCACGAGACGATGCTTTGGACAATGGAGGCAGGAAATCCGGCCACATTTACGGCGGCCAATGCCATCGCCGATTATTCCGCGGTCACCGGCTACAATCCCGACGGCCCGGGTACAGACCGGGGGACCGAAGTGCGCCAGGCGCTGCAATACCGGCAGCAGACCGGCCTCATCGATGCCAACGCCAACCGGCACAAGATCGGGGCGTATCTGGCCCTGGAGCCGGGGAATCTCGACCACCTGTACGAGGCCATGTATCTCTTCGGCGCGGTGGGAATCGGCATTATGTTCCCGAACAGCGCCATGGACCAGTTCCAGGCGGGGAGACCATGGAGCGTTGTTCACGGGGCGCAGATCATGGGCGGCCACTACGTGCCGCTGGTTGCTGACAGGGGAAACCTGGTTTGCGTGACCTGGGGCCGCCTGCAACAAGTGACACTGCAATTCTATCAAAGGTATTGTGACGAGGCGTGGGCGATTCTCTCCCCGGAAATGCTCAAAGCCGATAAATCTCCGGAGGGTTTCGACTTGATGCAGTTGCAGGCTGACCTTCAGGCAGTGTAAACGTTAATCAGATAGAGATCTGTTTCTTGAACCGGGGATGAGGCTCGAGATGAACCACCGTTTTACCGTTCAGGATGTTATAGGAACCCTCGATGTCGTTGGCGAGCATTTCTGCCATATCCCTGCTGAAGCTCTCCTTGACCACCACTCGCAAGGCGGTGATGCTTTCGGCGTTTTCCGGCAGTCTGTAAGCAGGGAGCATCCAGCCCCGCTCGTGCAGCTTCTGCGACAACTCAAAAGGAGAAAACCCGGGGTTTTTCCTGAACTTGAAGGCCACGATCGGCAGGGTGAGTTCGCTGAGCAGATCGAACTTCCCTGACGCCACCAGCCTTTGGGCGAGATACTGAGCGTTTTCCATGCAATTTCTCATCACCGAGGTGTAGCCCTCCCGACCCAGTCGCAGCAGGTTGTAATACTGAGCCAGCATCATGCTGGACCCCCCCGAGAAATTCAAGGTGTAGGTGGACATGGTCTCTCCCAGGTAATTCACGTGAAAGACCAACTCCTCGGGCAGGTCCTTGACGTCCCTGAAGATCAACCAACCAAGTCCGGGATAGACAAGCCCGAACTTGTGTCCTGACACGTTGATCGAACGCACCTGGGACACTCGAAAATCCCATTTCAGGCCCGGGTCGGTGAAGGGGAGGATGAAGCCGCCGCTGGCCGCATCCACGTGAATCGGAATATCCCAGCCCCTATTCCTTTTCACTGCCAGCAACAACTCGCTGATCTCCTCTACAGGCTCACAGGCGCCTGTATAGGTGGTCCCGATGATGGCGCCCACACAGATCGTGTTTTCATCGATGCAGGCTGCAACCTGCCCCGGGTCGATGGTGAAACGATCCGGTTCCATCGGGATGATGCGGGACTCCACGTCAAAATACTTTGCAAATTTGTTCCAGGTGATGTGAGCCCCGGCGCCGAAGATGATGTTCGGCCTGTCAAAGGCTTTTCCCTGGGCGAGGCGCCGCTTCTTCCAGGTCCAACTCATGGGCCAGCAAACCCAACTCGATCGCCTCGGAGGACCCAAGGGTGGCAGTCCCGCAAAACTCGGCCTGATCGTGGCTCTCTTGGGCGTTAAACAGGTGGGCGAGGATATGGACGACGCGCCGGTGGATCTCGTTGGTCTGCGGGTATTCGAAGCGGTCGATGAAGTTTTTCCCCAAGTTTTCGATGATAAGCTTTTCAGCTTCCGGCTCCATCCAGGTGGTGGTGAAACTTCCGAGATCGAAGGCGGTGTTGCCATCCAGGTATAATTCATCGTGGATGACCTGGTAGGCCACGTCCGCAGGCATCACGTTCTCGGGTAGCTTGTACCTTGGAACCCGTTCGGCAAAATACCTGGTCGCATAGGTGGGCGACAATAAAAGGTCTGGATCGGACAACCTGGAAAGATCCGCTTTTTTGATCATGCTTGTTCAGCCCCCTTCACTCCGGGTTTGTCCATACATCATCGATTATCATATTCCTGGGGAGGAGAATTTATCCTAATAACTTTACCACAGATGATTACCCGCCCTAATGCCCCCGCTTCTTTAAAGCGGTGGGATAAGAGCGGCTAAGTCCCTGGCATTATCAGGAATAATCCCGTTACCAAAGGAAATTGAGGTAATTAATGAAGGATATTTACCAGATGATGTCGAATATGGTTATTGACTGTTATTTTACGCAACCATGCCCAGCGCAGACTGGGCTATTTCCGCCACACCATGAACAGCGTCGAGTTCGCACTGAGTATGGGCTTCATGAAAATACGCAATGGAGGGAGAACGCATGCGACTTTTCAGACCGGATTTTCAGGTGATGTTGGAGAAAAAAGATGTGAGGGGTTTAATCCGGTTATTAAAAGACGGTGAGTGGGATGTGCGAAGAGACGCTGTCGAGACCTTGGGAAAAATAGGCGACCCCCTGGTGGTGGAGCCGATCGTAGACGCCCTCAATGACAGCGAATGGCCTGTACGCAAGCATGCCGCCAAAGTCTTGGGAGAACTAGGCGATACCCGGGCAGTGAGACCGCTCACAGCAGCACTCAAGGGCTTCGATTGGCGCCTGCGTGAGTCTGCTGCCGAAGCCTTGGGAAAGATCGGCGACGCCCGGGCGGCAAAACCGCTCATAGACGCTCTCAAGGGCAGTGACAAGAGCGTGCGCAAGATTGCTGCCGAGGCCCTGGGAAACATCGGGGTAACATCTGATCCCGAGGTCAAGGCATGGTGTTTAGTAGTGTTGGAGAAGTGGGATGAAGCCGTATCTTTGGGTAATGCTGCCGTAGCACCGCTCGTTGCCGCCCTCAAGGAAGATGATACGGCTGTGCGCAGGTATGCGGCTAGAAGCCTGGGAAAGATCGGCGATCCCCTGGCGGTGGATGCGCTCATTGCCGCCCTCAAGGATAACGACAAGGGCGTGCGCCACGATGTTGCCGAGGCTTTGGGAAAGATCGGTGATGCCCGAGCGGTACTGCCACTTATAGCCGCCACTCAGGACAGTTATTACCCCGACTTCAATGACAGGGAATACGGCATTATCTATAAAGCTATTCAGGCCTTGGAAAATATCGGTTCTACGGCACTGGAACCGCTCATGGCCGCCCTCAAGCATAGTGACCCCAACGTGCGTAAGGCTGCTGCCTGGGGCTTGGGTGAAATCCGTGATCCCTGGGCGGTGGAAACACTTGCAGCCACCCTCACGGACAGCGACATCGAAGTACGCTGGCGTGCTGCCGAGGCCCTGGGAAAAATCGGTGACGCCCGGGCGGTGGAACAGCTCGTGGCCACCCTTGAGGACAGTGACAGCGAAGTGCGCAAATATGCCGCCGAAACCTTGGGGAAGATCGGCGATCCCCGGGCAGTGGCACCGCTGATAGACGCCCTCAAGGACAGCCACTTCGAAGTGCGCAAATATGCCGCCGAGGCCTTGGGAAGGATCGGCGATGACCGGGCGCTGGAGCCGCTCACAGCCATCCTCAAGGACAGCCACAACTTTGTGCGCAAGGCTGCTGACGAGGCATTGGAAAGATTGAAACTGTCCGGCGGGCGGAAAGGCGCCTAATAACACACACAGGGCGGCAGGCACGGGTGGCGCCAACGTGATTCTATGCAATGCCCAGTTGCCTGCGAAGCAGATCAGGGTCTGCGGCAAGAGCCGACAGGGGAGTGGATGGATGACCGACAGCTTTAATGGAGTTTCTTGTCTTTCTTCTTGCCTTTTCGGATCATCTCCTGCAGCTTATTGACCGATTCTGCCAGGCCGCCAACCTCGTCGATCAGGCCGGCTTCGACGGCCTCGTTGCCAAGCAGCACCGAACCGATGTCGCGGGCTAGGTCGCCGGTCGTAAACATCAATTCCCGGAACCTTTTCTCCGTTATTTTAGAGTGTTTGGCCACGAAACGGATCACCCGGTCCTGCATCTTGTCCAAGTATTCCCAGGTCTGGGGAACCCCGATCACCAGCCCGGATAGCCTGATCGGGTGAATGGTCATGGTGGCTGTTTCGGCGATGAGCGAATATTTTGAGCTTACGGCGACCGGAACTCCGATCGAATGGCCGCCGCCCAGGATCAGCGATACCGTCGGTTTGGACATGCTGACGATCATTTCGGCAATGGCCAATCCTGCCTCCACGTCTCCACCGACCGTGTTTAAAATGATCAGCAGTCCCTCGATCTCCGGATTCTGCTCTACGGCAACCAACTGCGGGATGATATGTTCATACTTCGTCGTCTTGTTCTGTGGCGGGAGGATCAGGTGACCCTCGATCTGACCGATTATAGGCACACAGTGGATGTTCGATTTGACGACTGGTATTTCATTATTTTGGCCGTATTCCTTGACAGTATCTGTTTTACGTACTCCTTGCCTTGTTTTTTTAGACGGCGTTTCGGGGTCGGTGGTTGGCGCCTGCGGTTCCGGTTCTTCGCCAATGAAGGCCATATGGTAGATAACATTCCCTTCTGACAGAGGATTCTGTTAACATTTTGTTTTTAGTATGTTCGCTCTGACCCAAATAATGCGTAGGCCTGGAAGAAATACATTTTCGGGGCGCAGGAAAAGTGTTATAATCTGGTAGCAAAGATCAACCGAATGAGGTTGCGCGATGTCAGCCAAGGTGAAGAGAATCAAGCAAACTACAACCACAAGTGACAGGTTGACCTACGAGATCATCGGCATCGTCCTGTTAGCCCTGGCAGCGCTGATGGTGGTGAGTTTTTACGCTCCGACCGGAGTCGTCGGCAACCTGATTAAAGCCGCCGTCCAGTTATTTGCCGGCAGCCGGGGAAAGTTTGGGGTTGTTCTGGCCGTCGCCTATTTTGGGGTCTGCCTGTGCATCTACCGCCGCCCGCTGCGAAAGATACCCCGTGCAGCCGGTGTTCTGGTCAGCCTGGCCGTGATGCTGACTATCAGCCATTTTTTGCTGGCCCCTGCCTATCTGTCCAGGAACGCCATGATCTCCCTGTTCTGGCATACCGGCCTGAGGGGGGATGGAGGAGGCCTTCTGGGCGCTCTCATGAGCATGGTGAGCGTCTTTTTCTTTGCCAGGATCGGAACGCTGATCGTATTGGCCTCCTTTACAGGCATCGCGATCATCATGCTGACGGGCATACCGCTGAGCAGGCTGCTCTCCGGCGCTGGCAACGGCATGGCTTCCGGATGGCACAATCTCAGGCACAACCTGGTCAACTTCATGTATGTGGAAGATGATCAGGAGGCCGACATTGAAAATGACCGGCGCCCAACGCTGGAACTGGGTACCCGTTCGGTAAAACTGGCCGGCAGGGACGAGAACCCGGGCCAGAATTCGCCTGTCATTATTGGCTATGGGGCGACGAATTTTCCTCCCAGGGAGGAGGAAAAAAAGCTCCCAATCCAGGCTGCCGCCAAGGAAGTCGCCGAACCGCGCAAGGAAGTGGACCAGAACCTCCCCGGTAGCTATGAAAATTACAAACTTCCGTCCTTGAATCTGCTGTCGCGGTCGTTGAAAGTAAAGAGCAGCCGCCTCAACAAGGAGATCCTGGAAAACGTGCGCATCCTGGAAGAGACCCTGGATAATTTCGGGGTGAAGGTGTGCGTCAGCCAGGTGCAACGGGGGCCGGCGATCACCCGCTACGAGATTCAGCCGGCGCCGGGCATCAAGGTCAGCAAGATCGTCCGCTTGGCGGACGATATCGCCCTGAGCCTGGCGGCCCAGGATGTGCGCATTGAAGCGCCTATTCCAGGCAAGGCCGCCCTCGGGATCGAGGTCCCCAACAAGGATATCTCTATGGTATACCTGAGGGAGATCCTGGAAAGCCCGGAATTTATGGAGGCGGCGTCCAAGCTGACCATTTCCCTGGGAAAAGATATCGCCGGCAACCCGATCATCGCCGACCTGACGAAAATGCCACACCTGTTGATTGCCGGGGCGACCGGGTCCGGGAAGAGCGTCTGCCTGAATTCCATCATCACCAGCATCCTCTATAAAGCCACTCCCAATGAGGTCAAGCTGGTACTGATCGACCCCAAGATGGTGGAACTGATTGCCTACAACGGGATTCCGCACCTGCTCTCGCCGGTGGTGACAGATCCCCGGAAGGCGGCATCAGCCCTCAAATGGGTGATCAGCGAGATGGAAACCCGCTACGAGTTGTTCTCATCCATGGGTGTGCGTGACATTGCCCGCTATAACTCCCAGAGCGATGACCACAGGCAGTGCGAACCGTTGCCTTACATTGTGGTGGTGATCGATGAGCTGGCTGACCTGATGATGATCGCCCCGATCGAGGTTGAGGACGCCATCTGCCGCCTGTCCCAGATGGCCAGGGCGGCGGGCATCCACCTGGTAGTGGCCACGCAGCGGCCCTCGGTGGATGTGATCACCGGGCTGATCAAGGCGAACATCCCGGCCCGGATCGCCTTTGCGGTCTCCTCCCAGACTGACTCCCGCACCATCATGGACATGAACGGGGCTGAAAAGCTCTTGGGCAAGGGGGACATGCTGTTTGTGCCGGTAGGAGCCAGCAAGCCGATCCGGATCCAGGGGGCGCTGGTAACCGACGGCGAGGTGGAGGATATCGTGAACTATATCCTCAAGCAGGGCAAACCACTCTACATCGCCAGTTTCCTGGAGCAATCCGAAAAATCGCCCAGTGTCGAAACCTTCGAGGATCCGCTGTTTCAGGATGCGGCCAGACTGGTAATGGACCAGGGACATGCATCCGTGTCGATGCTGCAGCGGCGATTCCGGATCGGTTACGCCAGGGCGGGAAGGTTGATGGACATCCTTGAGGAGAAAGGAATCGTCGGCCCCTATGACGGGGCTAAACCCAGGGATGTGCTGATGACGAGCGAGCAGTTTACCAGGTACTATGCCAAAAACATTTGAGGGTATTCAGAATTCAGTAGTCAGAATTCAGAATGCTTGACCCCTGAGTACTGCTAAATAATGCTTATTCAAACAAATTAAACATCTATTGATCATATATAAACATATGTTAACATATAGTTGCCATGAACGATCATTTAACAACACGGGAAAAGGAAATCCTCGAATTATTGAAGAAAGACCCGATGGTTTCTCAGGATGACCTGGCTGAAAAGCTGGGGATCTCGCGTTCGGCGACCGCGGTGCACATCTCCAACTTGATGCGTAAGGGCTGCATCGCAGGTAGGGGTTACATCTTTGATGAGCGCAGCGGGGTCCTGGTGGTCGGAAAAACGTGGCTGGAGGTCTGCGTCAAGGCTGACAGCGGCGGCACGAATGCTGAGAAACCAGGAACCATCGAGCTTGCCGGCGCCGGAAACGGGTACCTGATAGCCCTGGAATTGGCGCGGCGTCACTTGGATCCGACCCTGATTACTTTTCTAGGCAGGGATGAGATCGGTGAACAAATAGTTAACCAACTGCTAAACAAAGGCATCAACATTCAAAATATCATTCGCAGTCATGATATCCCCACCGGAAAACGACTGATCTTTTCAAGTCCGGATGATGCCGCTTTCATGGTCAAGGATGATGAGGGCGAGCTGGCTCTGGGTCTGGATGCGGTCTCCTCCAAGGAAGAACTGATCAAGAACACCAAAATGCTGTTAATTGACGGCGAACTGCCGCTGAAAACAGTGGCCTACCTGGCATCTATCGCTATTAACAACAATATTATGGTTTCTGTGCTCGGTTGGCCGCTGAACTTGCTGAGAGCACAGGGATTGCTGGCATACCCGCAATTTTTCCTGGTCTGCCCGGCCAGGGCTCTGGCAAGGCAAATGGGTACTGCCCTGCCGGCCGAACCCGAAGAATTATTCCCGGCTTGCAGGCGGATCGTCAATGAGGGATGTTATGCGGTGGTGGCGGTCTTTGGCGACCAGGGGCTGATTCTGGCTACCGTTGAAGAAACAGTGTATCTGCCGGCATTACCACTCCAGGCTCCAGGCACTTTCCCGGGCATTACTGCCGGTATTGCCGAGGGGCTGACCCTGGGTTTCAGGATGCGCATGGCAGTCCGTAGGGCGATGGGGAGCACGGGATAAATGTGAGGTGGGAAACGGAGGGGGGGTCGGGATGATGGAAGTGAAAATAGAGGGCAGGAGATGTATTATGGGAATCGGTGAATTGCTGCAGACAGAACGAGAGAAGCTGGGACTTTCCCTGAATGACGTGGAAAACGCCATAAAAATCAGGTCCAAGTACATCCAGGCCCTGGAAAAAGAAAATTTCGATGACATTCCCGGCGAGACCTACCGGCTGGGTTTTATGAGAAACTACGCCAGGCTGCTTGGCTTGGATCCGGAGGCCGTCATCGCCCAGTATAAATCCATCACTAAAAGTATTGATCGGGAAAATGATTGGATAGAAGCACGCCGGGTCGGCGCCAGCGCCCGGCGTTCCACCCAGGGTGCGGATCAGGCAGACCTGCAGCAGAGAGATGCCGTTGCCCGGCGCCCTGCCAAGGACTGGAGCCAGTTCCTCGGCAAGATCGCCAAGGCGGCGTCCATTTTTAAAAACAGGAACCTGCTGCTGGGAGCCGCGGGTGTGGTTGTTTTAGCCTTGTTGGTCCTGGCGATAGTTAACGTGGCCCATAATACCCGCCTTACCGCTCCGTCGCCTCCTGCTCAAGGGCAGCCCGGCCAGCCCGGGGTCACGGCGCAGGTATACTCCCCGCCACAAACACTGGAGATCAGGCTGGTGGGGAAAGAGGACTGCTGGGCCGAGGTCAAGGAAGACGGCACAACGGTATATGAGGGTCACATCATGCCTGGTGACATTAAAACATTTACCGCCCAGGATTCGGTCTGGATGGAGCTCGGGTATCCCGTGGGCGTGGATGTTTATTACAACGGCTCGGAGTTGCCGCCTATGGACACGACGCATCCTTTAACGCGAGAGTTCACCAAGAACATGGGAGCAGAGACGGATTGACAACCATCGGCGTGGTCAGCCTGGGTTGCCCGAAAAACCTCACCGAAAGCGAAACCGTGCTCGGCATCCTGGCCAGCGCCGGGTACGTGGTGACGCCCTCGCTGCAGGAGGCGGAGATCATCCTGATCAATACCTGCGGCTTTATCAGGGCTGCGGTGAGGGAATCCCTGGAATCCATCTTTAATTGCGCGAACTACAAAAAAACAGGCGCCTGCCGGCGCCTGGTCGTTATTGGCTGTCTGCCCCAGCGGTACGGGGACAAGCTTAAAAAGCTGGTCCCGGAAGTGGACCTCTGGCTGGGTGTCAATGCCAGGCCGTACTTGCTCGACGCCCTGAGTAGGCCGGAGGCCCATGTTCTGGAGCCCGGCGCCGATTACAGCGCCTCCTTCCTGAAAGACTCCGATCTCCGGCTGCCCGCACAGACGGGTGTCCATCCGGTGGATGGGCGCGGAGCGGACGACAACTCCCCGCGCCTGTTGACGACGCTCCCGTCCTCTGCCTACCTGAAAATCGCCGAGGGATGCGCTCACGGCTGTTCCTACTGCCTGATCCCCAAGATCCGCGGAGGCCTGGCCAGCAGACCGCTGGAGGACATCTCCAAGGAAGCCGCGCAACTGGTAGCTCATGGGGTCAGGGAGATCACTCTGGTCGCTCAGGACACCGGTTCCTACGGCAGGGACCTGTACGGCAAGCCCTCGCTCGACCTGGTGATCAAACGGCTGGCAGCCCTGCCCGATCTCCGGTGGCTGCGGATTATGTACCTCCACCCGGACTCGTTGACACCCAGTCTTTTAGAGGTCATTCAGGATGAGGAGAAGGTCTGCCGCTATCTCGATCTGCCCTTTCAGCACGCCAGCGCCAGGGTGTTGCGCCTGATGAACAGGCAGGGGGGGCTGGCGGACAACCTGCAGCTTGTTGCGGACTTGCGGAGCCTGCTGCCCGGCATTACCCTGCGCACGACCCTGATGACCGGTTTTCCCGGTGAGGACAAGCACTCCTTCAAGGAGTTGGTCAGTTTTGTCGAGCAGGCCGAATTTGAAAGGCTCGGAGTCTTTGCCTATTGTCACGAGGAGGGCGCCGCCAGTTACCGGCGCCGGGAGACTGTCTCCTTCGTGGAGAAGCAGCGCCGTCGCCGGCAGTTGTATAGGTTGCAAAGACAGATCTCCAGGGATGCCAACGCCGCCTTCGTCGGCCAGGACCTGCTGGTACTGGTTGAAAAACAGGTGGGAGAGGGCACCTTCCTGGGTCGCAGTTACCGGGAGGCTCCTGATATCGATCCGAAGATCATCGTCAGGGGAGACGGCCTCAGGCCGGGAGACTTTACCAGGGTGCGGATCACCCATGCCTATACCTTCGATCTCGCCGGAATTGCCCTGCCGGTAACATAGGCCAGAGGCCAGACTTCCTGCATCCGACATCTGAGAACCAATACCATCCTGTTGCTTTAGCGCCGAGGTCGTTTTCCAATGCTTTCATAGCAGATTGGACAGACAGATATGCTATAATCTAGTTTGTTCCCGATATAGCAGAGGTAATGGCTCGCGACATGTGGGCATTACCGACGCAATGCTACTAACATAACTACCGTTGGTTTTTGGCCGGTTTTTTGTTTTTCCAACCATTAACTACCAACCATCAAGGAGGATAGGCATGCCTTTACAACAGTGGCGCATTCCAACTATTGTAGCGGCAATGCTGATTACGCTCGCTTTATTATTGGGGGGGCAATTCTTTTACGAGAAATACTTCGTCAAGGATGGCCTGGACCGGGAGGTTGCCAAGGTGGCGGCAGCTGATGAAGTTCGGGTCGACAAGGATGAAAAACCCCCGGTGGTGTATGTTCGCATCTCACAGGTGCAAGACCTGCAAACCGATTACCAGGAGCTGACGGATGTTATCCGGAAGCAGTTGGGGCCTGGCTACAAAGTGGTCTTGCTGGACAATCGCACTCCCAAGCTGCAGTCACTGTATGAACAGTGTGCCTTTGCCATTCAGGAGGCGATCGCCACCGGCAGCTACCAGACGATGCAAAAAACAGTGTCACAGCTTGCCGCAGCCGATAAGGCACAATCCAATATTTCCGTCGATTCCTACAACGTTTACCTGGAGCTGAAGGACGAGCAGGGTCCTGGCTACCTCTATGAAGTCATTCCCCGCCAACCACAGGTAGCCAGCGGGGAGCAGGCGAACAATCCGGGTGGTGAGGGGATTTGATCAAAGAAATATGCTTGGGGACCTCGCTGGCAGTGTTGGCCTTTCTTACCATCCTGGGTTACAACGTCATCCCGTTGCTGTTGCTGGGAGGCCTGGGGGTCTTTCTCTTCATGGTGCTGGAACGCAAAGGTTTGGGCGCCACTTCGGGCAGCCCCGGCTACGTGCAACCGGTCAGCTTCACCTTTGACGATATCGGTGGACAGGCCTCGGCAAAGCAGGAGTTGAAAGAGGCCCTGGATTTCGTGTTGCATGCGTCCCAGATCGTCGAGATGGGAATTCGTCCGCTCAAGGGGATCCTGCTGACAGGGCCGCCTGGAACAGGGAAGACGCTACTGGCGAAAGCGGCTGCAGCATACACGAACTCTGTCTTCCTGGCCGCCTCCGGCAGCGAGTTTATCGAAGTCTATGCCGGGATCGGCGCCCAGCGCGTCAGGCAGTTGTTTAAAACGGCGCGGGAACGCGCCGCCAGGGAGAAGAAGGGCGGGGCGATCATCTTTATCGACGAGATCGAGGTCCTCGGCAACAAGCGGGGTACCCATACCGGCCACATGGAGTACGACCAGACGCTGAATCAACTGCTGGTGGAGATGGACGGCCTGCGCAGCGACGAGCGGGCCAGGCTGCTGGTCATCGGGGCGACCAACCGGGATGACATGCTGGACCCGGCCCTGCTTCGCCCTGGGCGGTTCGACCGGATCGTCAGCGTCGATCTGCCGGATAAGGCTGCCCGCTTGAGCATTCTGAAGCTTCACTGCCGGAACAAACCGCTCCGGGAAGACGTCGACCTCGACCAGATCGCCCAGGAGAGTTTCGGCCTCTCCGGCGCCCACCTGGAGAGCGTCACCAACGAGGCGGCGATCCTGGCGCTGCGTGAGGATCAGCCTACGATCTCCAGTCTGCATTTCAAGGAAGCCGTTGACAAGGTGATGATGGGTGAGAAGCTGGACCGCAAACCCAACCAGGAGGAACTCTACCGGATCGCCGTGCACGAGAGCGGCCATGCCGTGATCAGCGAACTGCTGAGGCCGGGATCAGTCTCCCACCTGACCGTTACCAACAGGGGTCGCGCCCTGGGATACATGCGGCAGATCCCCGAGGACGACCTGTACCTCTACACAAGGGATTACATGGTCAAGCAGATCCAGGTGTATCTGGCGGGAGCGGTGTCGGAAAACATCATCCTGGGCACCCAGAGTACGGGCTCGACCAGCGACTTCAACCAGGCCGTGCAGGTAGCCCGGCAGATCATCACCGCTGGCCTGTCACCGCTGGGGATCATCTGTGAGGAGATCCTCTCCAAGGATGTGCTCCACCAGACCATCCAGGAGATCATCCAACAGCAGGAGCAAAAGGTGGCCGGGGTGCTGAACGATCACCTGGACCTCCTCAAGGAGATCTCGAGCCTGCTGTTTGAGCAGGAATATATTTTGGGAACCACTTTACAGGAGCATATCGAGCAGGCTAAACTGCGAGTAAAGGCGATCAATTAGTCCGGAGACAGGAGACAATGTATAGAGCAGAAATTATCGCCATCGGCAATGAATTACTGAGGGGTGACGTTGAGAATACTACCACTCCCTTCATCATCGAACAGATCCGGTCATTGGGTTACGACCTGGTCAGGGCCACCACCATCGGCGACGAGACCGACCAGATCGCCAAGGCCGTTCAGAGTGCCCTGGGCACGGCGGAGATCGTGATCCTGACGGGCGGTCTTGGCCCAACACCTGATGACGTGACCAGAGAGGCCATTGCCAAAGCGATTAACCAGCCGCTGGAATTCAGGCCGGAGTTGTGGCAGGAGATCCAGAGACTCTTTGAGCAGAGAGGGAAGTCAACACCACCAGCTAACATCAATCAGGCATATTTACCCTACCAATCACAGGCAGTTCCCAACTCGCTGGGGACTGCCTGCGGCATTATCACCCGGCATAACGAGGCGTCGATCATTGTCTTGCCAGGCCCACCCCAGGAACTGCGCCGGATGTTCATAGACTCGGTGCGGCCATACCTGGAGCGGCGCTATCCGGCCAATTCCCTAGACCAGCAGCAAAGCCGCGTTTTTAAGATATATGGGATCGGAGAATCGGAGGCCCTGGAGAGGCTGCGTCCTCTCCTGGACGCAACCCGGGATACGGGTGTCGGGTTTGGCTTTTACCCCCGGGCCGGTGAGGTGCACATCGTCGTCAAGGCTACGGGCGGCGAACAGGAGACCCGGACGCTGCTGGATCACCTGTCAGGATCCTTGAAGAACCTGCTGGGAATCGATCTCTACGGAACCGGGGAGGAAACACTGCCTGCCTTGACCGGCGCCCTGCTGAAAGCGCGCAACCAGACGGTGGCGACCGCAGAGTCCTGCACCGGAGGTCTGGTCGCTCATTATCTGACCGGCGTGCCCGGCAGTTCCGATTATTTCCGCGGCAGCATCGTAGCTTATAATATCGAAATCAAGGAAAAACTATTAGGGGTCAGCAGAGATGTCCTCGATCATTTTGGCGTTGTCAGCGAACAAACCGCTATGGAGATGGCGTCCGGAGCCCGCTTGGTCATGGAGGCGGATTTCGGTATCGCCAGCACCGGCATTGCAGGCCCCGCCGGAGGCACTCCCGAAAACCCCGCGGGAACGGTCTATATCGGCCTGGCAACACCAGACGGGCGGTCTGCATCCAAGCTCTTTTTGCCCCGGATGAGCCGTGAACTGGTCAAGACCATGGCTGCCAAAAAAGCGATTGATCTGCTGCGCAGGAATCTGATCGATCAATAAGGTACGGGGACACGCCCCCTGTGGGGATGTCCCCATGGAATATCCCTTTGGAGAAGATTATATGGCAGAGCGCAAGATCCGTTCTTTTATCGCTATTCAATTGCCCCAGGAGTTGCGGTCGGCGCTCCGTGAGTTGGCTGCGCCCTTGCAGGTTCTGCCGCTGAATATTAAGTGGGTGCCGGAGAGCAACTATCACCTCACCCTCAAGTTTCTGGGAGACATCGCTCCGGACGATCTCCATGGCCTCACCGACCATTTGCAAGCCCTAACGGAAAGGGACAGCTTCTCCCTGTCCCTCGGAGGCTGGGGTATGTTTCCAGACCGCAAACACCCAGGTGTGATCTGGGTGGGCCTGGGCGGAGACCTGGAGGCCTTGCAGCGGTTATGGAAGAGCCTGGATAACCGCCTGCAAGCAGGCAGTTATCCAGGCGACCCGCGTTGGCATCCG
This sequence comes from uncultured Peptococcaceae bacterium, assembly GCA_963767365.1. Taxonomy (GTDB): domain Bacteria; phylum Bacillota; class DSM-12270; order Thermacetogeniales; family Thermacetogeniaceae; genus Palsa-1188. Next base: position 40,412 of record CAVYEE010000030.1, on the reverse strand, counting down.
CACATCACCCTGGGCCGGTTTCGTTCCCGGGACAGTGCTGACAGCCTGATCGCCAGGCTACAGCAAACACCCGCCTTTGACCATATAGGCAGTTTTACGGTAACAGGCCTTGACTTGATGGAGAGCCGGCTGAGCACCTCAGGCCCCAGCTATCATCCGTTGTCCTCCTTTGGGTTTAAGAAGTGATTTATTGGCTGTGTAATTCTTTTCTTTTCATTCTTTCTTATGCTTTATTCTGGCTATTTTACATTTATTTGCCGTTTTCTACTTCTTACATCCAACTTCTGATGTTGACAAGCATCCTCATCTCAATTATAATCTGTTTAAATCGAACGCCTGTTTTGAAATGAGGGGAGAAAAATTGAGCGACGAGAAAATCAAAGCCCTGGAATTAGCCATGACGCAGATTGAAAGGTCATTTGGCAAGGGTTCGATCATGCGCCTGGGAGAGAGGCCGGCAGTACCTGGGCGCCGAAATTATTCCGACCGGCAGCCTGGCCCTGGACCTGGCGCTGGGAATCGGCGGCATACCCCGGGGGCGGGTGGTCGAGATCTACTGGGCCGGAGTCTTCCGGAAAGACCACGATCGCCCTGCATATCATTGCCGAAGCCCAGAAAACCGGGGGTATAGCCGCTTTTATCGATGCCGAGCATGCCCTGGACCCAATTTACGCCAAAAACCTGGGCGTCGACATCGACAACATGCTGGTTTCGCAACCGGATACCGGCGAGCAGGCCCTGGAGATCGTGGAAACCCTGGTCAGAAGCGGCGCCCTGGATGTTGTGGTGGTGGATTCAGTGGCGGCCCTGGTACCACGCGCCGAACTGGAGGGGGAGATGGGGGACGCTCACGTCGGCCTGCAGGCCCGCCTGATGTCCCAGGCGTTGCGCAAGCTTACCGGCGTCATCAGCAAGTCTCGCACCACGTCGATCTTTATCAACCAGATCCGGGAGAAGGTCGGCGTCATGTTCGGCAATCCCGAGGTTACGACAGGCGGGCGCGCCCTGAAGTTTTATGCCTCGATACGTTTGGAGATCAAGAAAATCGACGTGATCAAACAGGGAACCGAGGTGGTTGGCAACCATTGCCGGGTCAAGGTAGTGAAGAACAAGGTGGCGCCTCCTTTCAAGCAGGCAGAGTTTGATATCATGTACGGGCAGGGGATATCCCGTGAGGGCGGGCTGATCGACATCGGCCTCAGTCTGAACATTGTCAACAAGTCCGGAGCCTGGTTGTCGTATGGCGAGGAACGGCTTGGCCAAGGACGGGAGAATGCCAAGGAGTTCTTGAAGGAGCACCCGGAGACTGCCCAGGAGATCGAGTCCAAGATCAGGGCGATGATCCAGACGAACCATCTTCCTGCAGCGAAATCTGCCATCGATGCCGAGTTCGCTTCAGAAGATTAGCCACCTTGATTGTGAGCGAAGCGAACCGGCTGCCCTCTGGGCGTCGGCATCGAATGTGCCGGGGTACCCTTTGGGTCGGCTATTTGATGGTTCAGACAACAGGCTTCTTTAACCTGAAAAGTCGAAAAAGGAACAATTTAGAAAGAAATCTTGACAGGCAGTATAAACGATAATAAAATCTATTAGTGGAAACAATGAATAGAACTTCTGCCACTAGTTTGCCATAGATTAACTTTTTATTATAAATAAAAGTTAATTTTAGTTGGGTATATTTGAATATTGCTCTTGTGGAGAAGTTTCTATTAACCAAAAACCGAGTTTCTGCTCGGTTTTCTTTGCAGGCTAATTGCCAGAGCGAAGCGATGAAATCCGTTGAAGCAAAGGAGGAGACCGGCATCAATATATTTCCATTAATTCTGGTAACACTGGCTGTGATTGCCCTCCTGCTCGGGGTCTTATCCGGATATTATTTGCGGAGGTACCTGGCTGAGGCCAAGATCGCCTCTGCAGAAGAAGCAGCCAAGAAAATGCTCGATGATGCCAGGAGAGAAGTTGCCGGTAAAAAGAGAGAGGCCGTTCTGGAGGCCAAAGAAGAGGTGCACCAACTGAGGGCCGAAGCGGAGCGCGAGAACCGCGAACGGCGTAACGAGGTACAACGCCTGGAACGGCGCATCCAACAGAAGGAAGAGTCGATTGACCGCAAGCTGGAAAGCCTCGAAAAGAAAGAGGATGCCCTGATCAAGAAGGAGCAGGGCCTGGCGCAGGCCAGAGCCGATCTGGACGGGCTGATCCAAAAACAAACTTCAGAGCTGGAACGGATCTCCGGCCTGTCGATCGAGGCGGCCAGGGAATTGCTGCTGAATAACGTCAGGGACGAGATCAAGCACGAGGCGGCTTTGATCATCAAAGAGGCGGAAAACCAGGCCAAAGAGGAAGCTGAAAAGAGGGCGCGGGAAATTGTTACCACGGCAATCCAGAGGGGCTCCGCCGATATCGTTGCCGAGACTACCGTTTCAGTGGTGCCTCTCCCCAACGATGAGATGAAGGGACGGATCATCGGCAGAGAGGGCCGGAACATCCGGACGATCGAGACCCTGACCGGTATCGATCTGATCATCGACGACACCCCGGAGGCAGTGATCTTATCCGGATTTGACCCCATACGCCGGGAGACGGCCCGGATCGCCCTGGAAAAGCTGATTGCCGATGGTCGTATTCATCCGGCGCGCATCGAAGAGATGGTTGAGAAATCCCAGAAAGAGATGGAACAGAAGATCCGGGAGGAAGGGGAACAGGCAGCCTTCGAGGTGGGAGTGCCGAATATTCACCCCGAGTTGATCAAGCTGCTGGGGCGATTGAAGTTCAGGACCAGTTACGGACAGAACGTCTTGAAACATTCCCTGGAGGTGGCCTTCCTGGCCGGCTCCATGGCCGCCGAACTTGGCGCCGACGTTCAGTTGGCAAAAAGAGCGGGCCTGCTGCACGATATCGGCAAGGCCGTGGATCATGAGGTGGAAGGGCCACACGTGACTATCGGCGTGGATCTGGCTCGTAAATACCGGGAGAATCCCGAGGTAATCCATTGTATCGCTTCCCACCATGGCGATCAGGATCCGGAGACGATCGAGGCGGTGCTAGTCCAAGCGGCAGACGCCATCTCGGCGGCAAGGCCCGGCGCCAGGCGGGAAACGCTGGAAACGTATCTGAAGCGGTTGCAAAAGCTGGAGACAATCGCAGACTCCTTTGAGGGCGTAGAAAAATCTTATGCCATCCAAGCTGGCAGGGAAATACGGATCATGGTCAAGCCGGAGTCGGTAGACGATCTGCAGGCAGCAGGGCTTACCCGCGAGATCGTCAAAAAGATTGAAAACGAGTTGGAATACCCGGGGCAGATCAAGGTTATTGTGATCAGGGAAACGCGCACTATAGACTACGCCAAATAACCAAATGATCGTTGAGCCCGCACCATCCGGCGGCTTCCTTGATTGTTCCCCAGCATTCACGGGGGATGTATAAGGCTGCATGGCAAAACTTAAGTCAAGGAGGCCCCATCATGTGCCTTAATTACTGGGGAACAGCTTGCCCGCGCCTAGCTTGCATTGCGCTGGGCTTTTTATTTAGGGATATTCCATGAGGACATTCCCACGAAGGGGGGTGTGTCCCCCATCCTTAATTCTAGGAAAAGGAAATTGAACAGAGCAGGATTTATTGAGGCATTGCAGAATAGTTCCAATAAAGCTTAAAGTAGAATAAATCGCTCTCCAGGAAGGGAATGAGTAATGGCAGCGGTGGAAAGAAAGAACAGCAACCTATCCCATGTCGCCAATCTACTTACATCCATCTTGCTCTGCTACCCGGAAATTGCAGCCATCAATCTTGATTCCAAGACCAACCTGGTCAGACTCGTCTTTTATATCTCCACTTCGCTGGCATGTGATTCTGTTGACAAGATCAAGGAACGCCTGCGGCAGTCAATGGATGCATATTATTTTATCATGAACAAGGAATGTTGAAGCCTGTTCTTTCTCATTCCATACCCAGGATTGTTTCACCATGTTAGAATTCCAGAGGGACGTGCTCACCATGACCCAGAAGGAGATCGCCCTGGTCATCGCCCTGCTTCAGGAACAGTTCGGCGAAAACCTGATCACCGAAGAAGACGATGAGCTGATGGTAGATGATCTTTCCTTGCATGAGGAATTAATCGGGCGGATGCTGGAACATACTATAGAAACGAGCGCCAACAGAAGCCTGGTCGCCCTGCGCGACGAAGGAAAAGTCCTCGTTTTCAACAAGTGATCACGGAGGTGTGTGCTTGAGAATATTGTTTCTGGGGGACATTGTAGGTCGCCCTGGCCGCCGCGCCGTACATGAACTACTTCCCACCCTTAAAAAAACCTACGAGCCCAAGTTTACTATTGCCAATGGCGAGAACGCTGCAGGGGGCAACGGCATCACCCGTGATGTTGCCGACGAACTGTTCAGCGCCGGTATAGATGTATTGACCATGGGTAATCATGTCTGGGACAACAAGGATGTCTATAATTTTATTGACGGCGACGACAGGATCGTCAGGCCGGCAAACTACCCGCCAGGCTCCCCGGGAAGCGGTTTTACCATAGCTCATAGGGCAGATTGCGTCATCGGCGTCGTCAATCTTTCGGGACGTGTTTTTATGCCGCCTCTGGACTGCCCTTTTCGGGCAATCGACCAGATTATCCCCGACCTTATAAAGAAAACCCCCATCATCATCGTTGACTTTCATGCTGAGGCGACCTCGGAGAAAAATGCTTTTGGTTGGTACGTGGATGGTCAGGTGACCGCAGTCATCGGCACCCATACCCACATCCAGACTGCTGATGAAAGAGTGCTCCCGAAGGGAACGGCCTACATCACCGATGTGGGCATGACAGGCCCCAGGGATTCAATCCTGGGTGTGAGGGTGGACCAGGTTTTAGACAAGTTGATCAGCCTGAGACCGGTGCGCTTTGAAGTGGCGGGAGGACCGCTGCAGTTAAACGCCGTCTCTATAGATATAGATGAAAACAGCGGAAGGGCGCGAGAAATACAGAGAATCCAGGTGTTCAGGGAGTAATAGGGGTTTGTGGATTTTATTTGTTGCAAAGTGGACCTAACAGTGTTATGATATGATATACTTGTTTATTTTATTAAAATATTGGTATTACATCTGGTGTTACTAAGGAATATTTAGGGGGAGGTAGCAAACTTGGATGTACTGAAGGTGTCAGCAAAATCCAGCCCTAATTCAGTAGCCGGTGCTCTTGCCGGCGTTCTACGGGAAAAAGGATGCGCAGAGCTTCAGGCGATCGGAGCAGGAGCTCTGAACCAGGCTGTCAAGGCAGTAGCTATTGCCAGAGGCTTTGTGGCTCCCAGTGGTATTGACCTTGTTTGCGTTCCTGCCTTTACTGATATTGAGATTGATGGAGAAGAAAGAACTGCCATCAAATTGATTGTCGCGCCGAGATAACAGTCATGAACCCCATGGCTAAACCCTGGCACGGTCCAGGCAGCCTCAGCAGGATGGAATGTAGCATGAGGCTTATTCATTCCGCGGTAAGCCAGTGGCCGAACGCCTGCCTGTTTATTTCAACGGGCAGGCTTTTATATTTGCGAATCCAATTGCGAAGCATGCGCAGCATGCCGAGCAATAGCAAATCCCTGTTATTTCCGACATCGCTTCCGGGGGGGATCCTGTCTTGATCTGCATTGATATGCACTGCGACTCGGTTTCTGAGGCCTATAAGACCGGGCGCTCGCTGGCCAAACGCAGTGGGTACGGACATGCAGACCTGCCCAGATTACGGCAGGCAGGGATCAAGATTCAATTGTTTGCCCTGTTCCCCGATCGCATATACTATCCCGGGCGCACCCTCCATCAGGTCTTGCGCCTGCTGGATTTTGCGGCGGAAACATTCCAGGAGGATGCCGGATAGAAGTCATCAGGTCCCGGCAGGACCTGCAGCATTGTTTGGCGACAGAAGACGCTGGGGGCGGTCTTGACGGTAGAGGGGGGAGAGCCCCTGGAAGGGGAGATCCGGATCCTCAGGGTGCTGTACCGTCTGGGAGTACGCGGCCTTGGCCTGACCTGGAACAACCGGAATGAACTGGCGGATGGTGTTGGCGAAGACCGGACCGGCGGCGGACTGACCAGTCTTGGGCGCCAGGTGGTGCAGGAGATGAACAGGCTGGGCATGTTCGTAGATGTCTCACACCTGTCAGAACCAGGATTCTGGAATGTTATGGAACTCTGCACCGCTCCGGTAATCGCCTCCCATTCCAACTGCAGCGCCGTCTGGAATCATCCACGAAACCTGACCGACCGGCAGATTAAAGCCATTGCGGAACATGGGGGCGTGATCGGCGTCAACCTGGTGCCCGATTTCGTGGGGCACCCGAGCGCCGGCCGCACGCTCTGATCAAGCATATTGATCACATCTGCGACCTGGTAGGCGATGAATATGTAGGTTTTGGCTCTGACTTTGACGGCACGGAAGAACTCATCCGCGGAATCAGGGATGTCACCGATTTCCCTGCCCTGGTGGCAGATCTGCGGGACAGTGGATACAGCGAGGAGTCGGTTGCCAGGATCTGCGGCCAGAATTGCTTGAGAGTGCTCGGATCGGTGCTTCCCGAAGCAGAAGCCTGATTATGTGTCTTATGCGAACTGTAAGGCATAGATCTTGCGCATTCGAACATCGGGATTCGAAGAGGGTGACGGTATGCCAGCAGATCTGCATATACACAGCAATGCCTCCGATGGTAGAATGACTCCCGGAGAGATCGTGAAACAGGCGCGGAGCGCCGGGCTCAACGCGATCGCCCTGACCGATCACGATACAGTGGATGGCATCCAGGACGCCATTGCGGCCGCAGGTTCTCCAGGACCGGAGGTAATCCCTGGCATTGAACTGAACACCAATCTGGACGGCATAGAAATACACATTTTAGGATACTGCCTGAATCTGGACGCCGATCTGGCCAAGACACTCGCAATCAGGAGATTGGGACGGGAAAACAGGGCGAAAGAGATCCTTGTCAAGCTGGAGCAATTGGGAATCCGGATCGACTATGAGCACCTGAAAGAGATGGCCGGTCAGGCCCCCATAGGCAGGCCGCATATCGCCCAGGCGTTGTGTGAGGCAGGATATGTCCCATCAGTGGAGGATGCCTTCGAGTGCTATCTTGGCCACGGAAAACCGGCCTATGTCGCCCACAAAAAAACAGACCCGTTTATGGCCATTAAGACCGTCCTGAAAGCAGGAGGAGTCCCGGTGCTGGCGCATCCCGGGCTTGTTAAAAGGGATGAGCTGATACCGCAATTTGTTGCCGGAGGCCTCATGGGGATCGAGGTTTTCTATCCTTTTCACACCCCTGACGATGTGGCCAAGTATGAGCGGATCTGCCTGGAGCAGGACCTGGTCATGACCGGCGGGAGCGACTATCATGGCCCCGGAAACGACTATCCTCCCCTGGGGACGGTAACGGTTCCGGACGAGGTTGTCCTGAGGCTTAAATATTTGAGCAATCAGTGCAGAATCAAACATGAAGGCGGAATAGCCTGACTTCTTTAGGCGAAAGGGCCTCCGGGTGAAGTTAAATGGCTTCTGTGGTTGCGGAACTGACAATTGGAGGTTAGAGTAGAGATGCAACCGGACCAGATCACCATCGAGCACCTCCGTTCCGGCTTCGAAAGCAACGGGTACATTGCAGAGGACGAGATCATCATACCGGTCTACCTTGCCCTTCGGCTGGAGAAACCGATCCTGATCACCGGGGCGCCGGGTGTGGGCAAGACCGAGATCGCCAAGGCGCTGTCCGGAATGTTCGGGACAGACCTGATCCGGCTTCAGTGCTATGAGGGACTTGACGAGAGCAAGGCTCTGTACGAGTGGAACTACCAGCGACAGTTGATCAAGATCCAGTTGATCCGGGACGGTGTCTCCGGGGAGACCATGGAACGCGATCTCTTCTCTCCGGAATACCTGTTGGAGCGCCCGCTCTTGAAAGCGATCCAGGCGCCGAAAAAAGTGGTCCTCCTGATCGACGAGATCGATAAGACCGACGAGGAGTTCGAGGCCTTTCTGTTCGAGGTGTTATCCGATTTCCAGGTTTCCATCCCGGAACTGGGCACTTTGAAGTCGCTTCACATTCCCATGGTGGTACTGACCAATAACGGCGAACGGGAGCTTTCTGACGGCCTGAAGCGCAGGTGCGTCTTTTTGTTTATAGACTTTCCGAGCGTGGAAAAGGAGATCAGGATCATCAGGGTCAAGGTCCCGGAAGCGGGGGAGAGGCTGGCCGAAGAGGTGGCCCTGGCGATGAACTATCTGCGGCACGATCTGGAGATCAAGAAGAAGCCCTCGATCTCAGAAAGCCTGGACATGACCCGGGCGCTGGTTCTCTACAAGGCCGGCAGGCTTGAACCCGAACACGTGCAGAAGACCATCAGCCTCTTGCTAAAAGATAAGGATGACATCAATCTATTCAACAGTCAGGTGGGACCGGCGGGCCTGGTGGAGATCATCCGCAGCCAGCAGTTAAAACGTCATTAGAAATATTGACCTGAGCAGTAACACCCGATAAAAGAGGACTGAAAGTAATTGCAGAACTATTTGGAGAACAACCTGGCGCGTTTTGTGCATATCCTGAGGCACTTGGGGGTTGCCGTTAGTACCGGGGAAACCGTCACTGCTTTGCAGGCGCTCGGGCTAATCAACATCATGGATAAGGAACACGTGAGGTACGCCCTCCAGGCAACCCTGATCAAGAACCACGAGGATGAGCCGCCCTTCGACCAGGCTTTTAACGGCTTCTTCACGGTTCCGGAAGTAAGGCTGCAGCAGCAGCAGGAGTGGGAGAAGGCCAAAAACGAGAGGGAGCGCCTTATTGACGAAGCGGAGCAGGACTTGACCTACCAGGGAGAAAAACTGGATCTCAGCGCTGAGGAAAAGCTTCTGTACTCCCAGTTGCCGGAGAATGACAAGACAAAAATCAGGGAGTACCTGGAGTCAAGCTTTCTCCCGGAAGACCGCTACCACGCTTTCAAACCGATGCTGGAGTTCCAGGTGCGCGGGTCGTTGCGTTACTGGAAGCAGCGACTGGCGGAAGATGGCGACTTGCCTTGCATGCCCGGGGAAGAAACGGATGACGAGGTCCTGGCTGCAATTGGCCAGGAGTCGGTATGTGAGGACAGCAGGCTGCTTTACGAGGACATGAAGCGGATCGGTGACCAACAACTGCCGAAAGTGACCAACATTTTGAAAAAATTGTCCCGTAAGCTGGCCACGAAGATCTCCCGACGTTACCGAATGAGCAAAAAGGTTGTCAAGGTTGACCTCAGGCGCAGCATCAAGTCCAATCTCCGCTACGGCGGCATTATTTTTAACCTAAAATACAAACAAAAAAGGGTGCAGAAACCGAACATCCTGTTAGTGTGCGATGTGTCGGGGTCGATGGCCCGCTACGCCGCCTTTGTGATCCAGTTTATTTATGGCCTGAGCGCCGTGATCAGCCATATTGAAAGCTTCATCTTTGCGGAAGAGTTGGAGCACGTTACGCCCTACTTCAAAAGGATCAAGCCGTTTGAAGAAACGATGGTGGAGTTGATTGGGAAGAGCCGCATCTGGGGCAAGGGCACCAATTTCGGCGCCTCGTTGGCCACGCTGCGGACGCGCTTCCCATTGTTATTGACTCCCCATACCGTGATCATCGTGGTCAGCGACACGAAAACCTTTGAACTGGAGCGGGCGGAACAGGAACTCGCTGCCACGAGAAGATCGGTTAAAGAGATCCTGTTGTTGAACACCATTCCCCAAGATGAATGGAAGAACCTGCATTCTGTGAACATGTTTCAAAAATACGCCCAGGTGTATGAGTGCTACACCCTGGCGCATCTCGAGCGAGTTCTCAGGAGACAGTTCCTGCACTGAACTATTGAGAGGCCTAAAGTGGGAAGGGGGCGAGTCGCTGACGGACAGCAATTACGATCAGCTTGCGCTTTTCTATGACCGGCTCATGCAGGGGATCGATTACGCGGCGTGGGTAAGTTACATCGAGGAGATTATCAGCAGACACGGGGGAGGCGTCGGCATCGTTGCCGACCTGGCCTGCGGGACGGGAAACTCCAGTTTCCCATGGGCGGATAGGGGCTATCGCACTTATGGAATCGACCTGTCGGCGGAGATGCTGGAGATTGCCAGGGCCAAGGCTGCCGTCAGGGGGCTCGGGATCTCCTTTCTGAAACAGGATCTTTGCCGCCTGCAGCTTGAGACCCCGGTTGACCTGGCGGTCTGTTTCCAGGACGGCTTCAATTACATCGTGGAGATCGAGGATCTGCGCCGGGCCTTTCAGGCTGTCTATCAAAATCTCGTGCCCCGGGGTTTTTTTATCTTCGATCTCAACTACCTGCCGCGGCTCGTCCCTCCCGACCAGTCACCACACCTGGTCAAGGAGGATGGCTTCACCCTGTGCTGGTGCGCCGAATACAAAGAGGAGGATCGGCTGTGGGAGATTGAGGTGAGGGGGGCCATTGAGGACGGGAATGCCAACCGGCATGAATACCTGGAGAGACATCAGGAGCGAATCTACGAACCCCACGAGATCCGGTCGTTGTTGGCAGCACAGGGTTTCACCTTTCTTAACAGCTTTCAGGCCTTCACCTTTGAACAGCCTCACGACCGGACTCCCAGGATCGTGTATGTAGCACAAAAGGCATAGAAGGATGTGGAATCGTTGACGAAAATACTGATAATACGTCACGGGCAGACGATCTGGAATCATGTCGCCCGCTACCAGGGCCACACGGACACTCCGCTCAACGATACCGGCCACCTCCAGGCAAAGCTGCTGTCCCTGCGGCTGGCTGCAGAACCGCTGCAGGCGGTCTATGCCAGCGACCTCCAGCGAGCCCTGGAAACGGCTCGCTTCATTGCTGAGCCTCACGGCTTGGCTGTGCAGGCGCTGCCGCAATTGCGGGAGATCAATTTCGGCGCCTGGGAAGGCCTGACCTACCAGGAGATTAAGGCCCGTTACAGCGACCTTGCTGATATTTATCACTCTTCCCCGGGAAAGCTCCGGATTCCGGAAGGGGAGTCCTTCCAGGAGTTGATGGAGAGAGCCTACGGGGCCATGACGGACCTGGTTGGAAGGCATGATTCGTCCACTATCGCCGTGGTCACGCACGGAGGAACGATCAGGGCGATAATTTGCAAACTGCTTGGTATCGACCTGAACCACCTGAACCAGATCCGGCAGGATAACGCGGCCCTGAACGTGATCGATTATTACGGGGAATACGGCATTCTGAGCCTGCTCAACGATACCTACCATTTGAGAAGTGAGAGTCATCTCACATCTCAGCATTGTATCGCCCGTTAAGTGATGTTAAAATGGTTCAAAGATTTCGGGAGAGAGAAAGGAGTGTGACAGCCGTGGAGGACAGATTTGCCGAGACCGGTCTCACCTTTGACGATGTTCTCCTGATTCCCGGTAAGTCTTCGGTTTTGCCAAGGGATGTCAATGTTTCCACCTTCTTGACCAGGAAGATCAGGCTGAATATTCCCCTAGTCAGCGCCTGCATGGACACCGTCACCGAATCGCGGATGGCGATTGCCATGGCCCGCGAGGGCGGGATCGGGATCATTCATAAGAACCTGAGCATCGAGCGTCAGGCCGTGGAGGTTGACCGGGTCAAACGCTCGGAGCACGGCGTGATCTCGGACCCGATCTCTCTGAGCCCCCAACACCTGATCAGGGATGCCCTGAACATCATGGAGCACTACCACATCTCCGGTGTGCCGGTAACAGTTGACGGGGTCCTGGTGGGGATCATCACCAACCGTGACCTCCGCTTCGAAGACGATATGAACCGGACGATCGCCGAAGCTATGACCAAGGATAATTTGATCACGGCGCCCGTAGGCACAACCCTGCAAGATGCCAAAAACATCCTGAAGGGTCACAAGATCGAGAAGCTCCCCATCGTGGATGAGCAAAACTACCTGCGCGGCCTGATTACCATCAAGGATATTGAGAAGGCACGCCAGTACCCGAACGCTTCCAAGGACCAGCGGGGTCGCCTCATAGTAGGCGCTGCGTTAGGGGTGGGGCCGGATTTGCGGGACCGGATCATTGCCTTGGTGAAGTCAGGGGTGGATGTCATTGTCATCGATAGCGCTCATGGCCACCATATCAATATGCTCAGAGCGACAGAGGCGATCAAAAGCGAGGCTCCTGACATCCAACTGATCGCCGGCAACGTGGCCACTGCCGATGCCACCAGGGACCTGATAGCAGCCGGAGCAGATGCCGTCAAGGTCGGCATGGGGGGCGGGTCGATCTGCACCACCCGCGTGGTGGCCGGTATCGGCGTACCGCAGATCACCGCCGTTCTGGAGTGTTCGCGGGAGGCAATGAAGGACGGCATTCCGGTGATCTCCGACGGCGGCATCAAGTTTTCCGGCGACATCACCAAGGCCCTGGCGGCCGGCGCCAGCACGGTCATGCTGGGCAGCCTGCTGGCGGGGACAGAGGAGAGCCCGGGCGATATTGAAATCTTCCAGGGCCGCAGCTACAAGGTTTACCGGGGTATGGGTTCCCTGGGCGCCATGAAGGAAGGCAGCATGGACCGCTATTTCCAGGACAATCCGGAGAAGCTGGTGCCGGAAGGGGTTGAAGGTCGCGTGCCCTACCGGGGGGCCCTGTCGGAAATGGCCTTCCAGTTGATTGGTGGCCTGCGGTCCGGGATGGGGTACTGCGGTGTGAGGACGATCGAGGAACTCCAGAACAAGACCAGGTTTATCACCATTACCAGCGCCGGGCTGCGTGAAAGCCACCCGCACGGTGTCGATATCACCAAGGAATCGCCCAATTACAGTTTTTGAAGTGCCAGGAGGGTGAGAGACAAGGATGTTTTCGTCGATCGACGAGGTGCAACAGAAGCTGGCCGAACAAAAGTATCTGACCGATAGGGCCGTGGCCACCACCATCTATCTTGCGCTCAAGCTTCAGAAGCCGCTTTTGGTCGAGGGGCCCGCCGGCGTGGGAAAAACGGAGCTGGCCAGGGTGATCGCCGAGGCTACCAACAGCAGGTTGATCCGCTTGCAGTGTTACGAAGGCCTGGACGAAGCCAAGGCCCTCTATGAGTGGAACTACCAGAAGCAACTGCTGCGGCTGCACATTGACCAGGTCCAGAACAAGTCCTGGACAGAGGCCAAGCAGGACATCTTCTCCTCCGAGTTTCTGCTGACCCGTCCGTTGCTGGAGGCCCTGCTGGCAACCGAGAACACCGTCCTGTTGATCGACGAGGTTGATAAGAGCGACGAGGAGTTCGAGAGTTTCCTGCTCGAAATTCTGTCTGATTACCAGGTGACCATCCCGGAGCTGGGCACCCTCAGGGCTAAACGGATTCCCATCGTCATCCTCACCAGCAACAGCTTCAGGGAGTTCGGAGACGCCCTGAAGCGGCGCTGCATCCACTTATACCTGGACTATCCCAGCTTTGAGCGGGAGCTCCAGATCATCTACCTGAAAGTACCGGGGATCGAGCAGGCCTTGGGGCGCCAGATCGTGCGCTTCGTCCAGGCCATCCGCAAACAGAAGCTGAAAAAAGCGCCCAGTATCGCCGAGACCATTGATTGGGCGAGAGCACTCCTCAGTATGGGCGTCAGTTTTATCGACGGGGAGATCACCCAGAATACCCTGAGCATCTTGCTAAAATACCAGAGCGATATCGAGAAAATCTCCCCGAAGGTCTCATCCTATATCTCCGAATAGGCCGCGCCCAGAGGGCACCCGGAGGTTCGAGGTTCGATTGTCGATGTCCATAAAAAATCGAGATCTTTCCGACATCGAAGAGCGCGGAGGTTAATGGTGGAGGCAAAGATTCTGGAGTTCTGCCGCTTGCTGCGCAGGGGCGGCCTCAAAATTTCTCTCACCCAGATAACAGATGTCCTGCGGGCAGTATCGGAGGTGGGCTTCTGCCGGGATGACTTCTACATCGCCATAAGTTCTCTCCTGATTGCCGACCACGCCGATAAGCCTCTCTTTGACAGGTTATTCCGGCTCTTTTTCCTGTCCCTGCATAGGCAGGAGTCATTTGACAGCAATGAATCAATCTCTTTAAAAAGCACAGGACCGCCCGGGCTGCCAGCCGAACTCGCTCAGCAAGCGGACGGCACGGGCATGGGCCGGGGAGCCGGAGCCTCCCCGTTCATGTTGGTGATCAAGGCTGTCCGGGAGAACAACCGGGTGCTGTTGGAACAGCTCGCCCAGTTGGCGCTGAAGAGCCTGGGGGCCTTGAACCGGACCGACTCCAACAACTGGACAGCCGCCTGGTCCAGGCCAAGGTTGCCATCGGCTGGTACGAAGCGGTTAACCGCCTGGAAAGGACCAAGGTGCTGGAAAACATCAACGAAACAGTCTATGACGAGTGGACTGCCAGGCTGGCCTGGCTGGAACACAGGATTGAACAGCTGCTGGAGGACATTCTCGTCAGCATGTTCGGCAACGAGGCCCTCGAGGAGATAGCCGGCGCCGCCAGCCTGAAGGAGAAGGAGTTTTATAAGCTTGACAACCTTGAGGTCGATGAGATCCGGAGGAGGATCACCAAGCTCGCCCGCAAACTGGCCTCCAAATACGCCCGTCGCTACCGGCGGGCCAAGCACGGCGAGATCGATCTGAGAAGAACCGCCCGCCAAGCGCTGCTGACGGGAGGCACGCCAGTGCGACTACGCTACCGGCAGAAGAAGATCAGTAAGCCGGAATTAGCGGTGCTATGCGATGTCTCCGGTTCTGTCTCCATATTCAGCGAATTCATGCTGCAACTGGTCTACACCATTCAGAACCGGTTCCGCTGGGTTCGTTCCTTCCTGTTCGTGGATGTGGTGGATGAGGCAACCCCCTTCTTTAAGAACGAGGACATCGAGGCTGCCCTGGGGAACGCCTTTGCCAAAACCACCTTTTCCTATTCCGGGTTTTCGGATTACGGGCGGGTCTTCACCCTGTTTGCCAACAACTACCTGGCCGGCCTTTCTCCCAGGAGTACCCTGATCATCCTGGGCGACGCCCGGAACAACTGGAGGCTGGCGGAAAAGGATTATTTACAGAAGATTTCGGATCGCGTGCGCAGGATCATCTGGTTCAACCCCCAGCCGGGAGATAACTGGGACAAAGAGGACAGTATCATGCATGTCTACGCCCCGTACTGCAGGCAGGTTTTTGAGTGCCGGAACCTGCGCCAACTGGAAGAGGTGATCGAAACAATCCTCTAGAGCAGGTATTCAGAATTCAGTAGTCAGAATTCAGAATGACCCGAGAATATGCTGGCTCTCTTTTCTATCTCCTGAATCCTGAGCAGTAACAAAAGTGGAAGGTCGCCTCTCTTCTTTTCGCTGGTCAGGCTATTCAAGTAATGACCGTTTACTCAACAGGAAGAGCGACCTTCCGTTTTAATTGTGCCCGGAATGCCCGGTTTATATGCATCACATAAACTCTGAATAAAACAGACCCGGCGAGAGCAAAATGAACAAGTGCAAACATTCAAACGAAGCGAAGCGAAGTTTGAATTAGCCATGTGCCTGTTATTAACAGAGGCCAGAGGCAAGAGGATTTCCTGCATCCGACTTCCGATTTGCACGGCTCTTCGCTAATCAGTGGGAGATTGAACTCCCACTGATTTTACCACTATGAACTCGCCGTCTAAGAGGCGGGGGGCTTCTAAGCGAAGTTAAAACATTCAAAGGGGACGCCGTTTCATGCCCGAGCTAAGGCAAGATCCCATAACCGGAGGCTGGGTTATTATCGCCATCGAGCGCAGTAAAAGGCCGTCTGATTTTACAACCCGGCCGGAGGAGAAAAAAGGCGGCGTCTGCCCTTTCTGCAAGGGTAATGAGAAGCTGACGCCTCCTGAAATAACAGCTTACCGGGAGGCGGGAACACGTCCTGACGAACCTGGCTGGTGGATCAGGATCGTCCCCAATAAATTTCCCGCTTTGGAAAACAAGAATAAAAGTTTGGAGATCAGACGAAACTTTTTCACGAGTATGAACGGAACCGGAGCCCACGAGGTGATCATCGAATCGCCGGAGCACGACACAATCGTTGGAGCAGAATGACCTGGTACAAGTGCAGGAGATCTTCCGGGCCTGGAGGGACCGGTACAATGTCCTGATGGCCAAGGAGGCAATCAGGTACGTGCAGATTTTTAAGAATGAGGGCGCCATAGCCGGCGCCTCCCTCGAGCATCCGCACAGCCAGGTGATCGCCACACCGCTGATCCCTGCCGTTATTAAAAATGAGCTTGATGGAGCCAGCGCCTTTTTCATGGATCGAGGCCTCTGTCCATACTGCGAGATGATCGCTCACGAGGAAGCGGCGGGGGAACGCCTGATCGCCGGGAACCAGCAGTTCATTGCCTTCTGCCCCTATGCCTCGCGTTTTCCTTTTGAATTTACCATTATCCCCCGGCAGCACCAGGCTGACTTTTCCAGGCTGGACGATTCCATGCTCCAGGACTTGAGCGCCATCGTGAAAGAGACGATGCAAAAACTTAACACCTCCTTGAGCCGTCCTCCTTACAACTTGATGTTGCACACTGCTCCCGTAGGCTTTAAAGAAGCTCCATACTACCACTGGCGCCTGGAGGTCCTGCCCCAGCTTACTAAAACGGCAGGTTTTGAATGGGGAACGGGGATCTACATCAACCCTGCTCCACCGGAGACAGCAGCCAGGTATCTCAGGGAGGCGCTAACGCACTAAGTTGTGGTTAGATTGAACGAGGAACGGAGAGATGCGAGTTGCCCAAAAAACCGCTGAAGATTCTGATCACTGCCGCCGAGGTGGCTCCCCTGGCCAAAACCGGAGGCCTAGCTGACGTTGCCGGATCTCTTCCCAAGGCCCTGGCCAAAATGGGGCATGACGTTCGGATCGCTATGCCCAAGTATAAACAGATCAGGGATGGGGATTACCTGACCGATTACCCGGTGGAAATGGACCACCACATCGAATCGGGGATTCTCAAAAAGACCAGGCTGCTTGCCGGAACTACAGAGATCCCTGTTTATCTGATCGACAACCACCAGTACTTCTACCGGGATGGCATCTATTGTTTTCCCGACGAGGCGGAGCGCTTCGACTTTTTCTGCAAGGCGGTCCTGGGGATGCTCCCCAAACTCGATTGGCAGCCCCATCTGATTCACTGCAACGACTGGCAGACGGCGCTGATCCCCCTGATCCTGAAGACCAAGTATGCGGACGATCCCTACTACCAGACCATCGGCACCCTGTTAACCATTCACAACTTGCAGTACCAGGGGCTTTTCCCCAGGCAGACGCTGGCCCTGCTGGGGTTGGGGGACGAGTACTTCACGCCGGAACGCCTGGAGTTCTACGGAGAAATCAACTTTTTGAAGGCAGGTATTGTCTACGCCGATATGATCAGCACGGTGAGCAAGAAGTATGCCCTGGAGATCCAAACGCCCGAGTATGGTGAGAGGCTTGACGGGCTGCTGCGTAAAAGATCGCAGGACCTATACGGGATCTGCAATGGGATCGATTATGAAGAATACAATCCGGAGACCGACAGGTACCTCTATCAAAACTACAACCTGGAAACACTCGATCGCAAAAAAGAAAACAAACACCGGCTGCAGCAAGACCTGGACCTACCTGTCGGCAATACGCCGCTCATCGGTATCGTCTCCAGGCTGGTGGACCAGAAGGGGCTCGACCTGATTAGCGAGATCTTCGAGCAAATGATGGATCTGGGGATCCAACTGGTACTGCTGGGCAGTGGCGATGATTATTACCAGAAGCTGTTTGCAGAACTGAAGATGAAGCATCAAAGGCAGATGTCCATTTACCTCGGGTTTAACCTGGACCTGGCCCAGAAGATCTACGCCGGCGCCGACATGTTCCTGATGCCCTCGCGTTTTGAGCCCTGCGGCCTGAGCCAGTTGATCAGCCTCAGGTACGGAACCATTCCGATCGTCCGGGCTGTGGGCGGCCTGGCGGACACGATTGAAAACTATGACGAGGCCAAGGGGAAGGGCAACGGCTTTTCATTCAAACCGTACGAGTCAGCGGCCCTCCTGACCACCATCAGGCGGGCTGTAGCAATCTACCAGGAACAGCCAAACCAGTGGCGGCAGTTGGTGGTCAATGCCATGAAATGCGACTTTTCCTGGAACAGATCGGCCCAAGAGTACGTCATGCTCTATGAAAGGGCGATCCACCAGAACCTGGCGACCCTATACCGGGTCGTTTAGGGTTGGTGTTACTCGGCAACAGGTAATCAGTTGGGCAGATATGGCCAACAACCAATTTGGTTGTTGGCTAACCTTTTTTATAAGGGTCTTTTTTATTTTTCTGTCGCCCAGCATCGATTCCAGCAGGTAATCGAACGGCAGGTGGAGAATTGAACCTCTCGTGACTGCAGTCACGAGTGTGCAGCATCGAAGGGGCTTTTGAACCTCTCATGACTGCAAACTTTGAAGATCGAGAGGTTTTGCCCTTGCCGCCCAGTTCCGAAAAAGTGCTGGTAGTTCGAAAAAGCTTTCTGGCCACGGCAGGCCTCCATCCCTGTCAGCGGCTTTCAGAGTGGCGTCAACTCCCACCTGTTGCAATCCATTCTCAGGGAAGGATTTTTTGTGCAGCGTCAAAAGGCTGAACATTGTGCCGACCTGAAGCAGATTATCCTTTACCTGGTCCTGAGGCATTGTCAATCTCTCTTTGTCTACCAGCGGGTAAAGGCAACCACGGAAACCAGGCTGATGCACATGTATTCCATCGGTCTGGGCGGCCACATCAACCCGGTTACCCGAACATCCGGCCCCGGTGACAGCCGTTTGTTCAGCGCCAACCTGTACCGGGAACTCACCGAGGAGGTGCAGTTCAGGGGGCATTTCTCCTATCGCCTGATCGGGATCGTCAACGATGACCTTTCGGAGGTGGGGAGGTATCATCTTGGCCTGGTTTACCTGGTCACGTGCACCAGTCCGGAGATCGGGGTCAGAGAGACCGAAAAACTGACCGGCGCCCTACAGCCCGTATCGTGTGTAGACGCCTACCTGCCTTCCATGGAGACCTGGTCGGCACTGATATTTCCGGAGATGAGCAGATTGATCAGATGAGAGATGTTTTTGACCGAGGGCTACCCGCTCTAATGCCCCCGCTTCTTTGAAGCGGCGGGATAAGAGCGGCTACGCCTCTAGTTAACTATTTCTAAGCTTCAGTGGTGGTAAGACAATCCCCCACTGAAGCCAAGAACTAGTTGAAAAAGCGGGAAGGAAATCCGTTCCACAGGCCATGTAGCCTATTGGAATTCAGAGGTCGGATGCAGGATGTCGGAGGTCGGAGAAAGACTTGCATGCCTTCATGGATGCTTTTGAATCTTTTCTCCTGCTTCTGACCCCATGCTTCTGACTTCTGTTTGATTGGGAGGTATTACTATCCACTCGTTAACGAGGTGCTCGATAACCTTCGTCAGCCGTCCCAGTTCACTATCTGAAAGGCCGCGCAGCATGGAAAAGATCTTCCGGAGTTCCTGTCTCCGGTGGATGTCCTGGCAGATCAGCAGAAATTTGATGTCTCTAAATAGTGTTGTAATAATTTCCGTATCCGCATTCTGTTCATCGGCGTCCAGAAGAAAATCGGACGGGACCTGATACGACTCCGCTGCTTTTCGTAAAACGCACAAAGGGGCCTCCATCTCGCCCTTTTCTATGGCGTCCAGGGCGTATTCCGTTGTGCCAAGATGCCTATGGGCATCTTTCAATGAGAGACCGGTATGCTCTCTGGCAGCCTGAAAATTGGCGCCGATTTTTTTGTCCGGATTATCTCTCATTAACAGGTAGTCTGTCGTGGCGCCGAAGTGATTGGCATACCAGTTCAACCAGGGTATGTTCAAACGCCCGTTAATGTTCAGGGAATCACGTACAGTCGAATACGGTATCTGCGTTATGTTAGCAATATCCTTAACGTTAGTCCCGCTCTGAGTGAGCATTTTTTTTATTTTATTTTGAATCCCGGCTACCAGTTTATCAGGCATATGCAATCCTTTCCTAATTGAATTACCAAAAATTATAACACAAAAGTTTTATTTTTAAAAGATTTTTTAAGATAAATAATTTTTATTGTGTGAGGCATGAACCATCTGGCGAAGTTATTTGAATTACTCCATATGTTCAACTCAATAGATGAAGATAGGCGGAGTAAATTGCAGATAATGTCGAATATTAAAAGATACGAGGTGATATATCTTAAATTCAACTGAAATATGGCAAAATATAAAGCATTTATACAAGATACGGAGATAACGTCTCCATCTGTTTATAAAATGACGTTATATACAATATATGGCTAGTTCATAATGTTTGAGATAATCGGTAAGCACGTTTTATTATGGAACTACCTCTCAAGGTAAAGACTCATTTCACGACATCTGCTCGAGGTTCGAAGATCGAAACTCGAAGCTTGATGACTATTAGGAGGTGTTCGTTCCTGTCCGGGCTTTGGGAATACACATTGAGTCCGCAGCAGCGGGATATCTGCCAACTTCTTGCTCAAGGTCTGAACCAGAAGAAAATAGCGGAAGCATTGGGTATCTCGCACGAAACAGTAAAAGTTCAGATCTTTCGCATCAAACATAAACAGAATGGGGTAGGGGTTAACAAAAATGACATAAAACAACCCTCGCAGTACCCGTCTACGCTTTTTGAAACTTCCGTGGATACCCCTGAAGAAAGTGAGATCTCCAACCTGATCAAAGAATTGGAAGCTTCCAAAGGCCTTAGTCTCACCACTCTCCAAAAAGATATAATTCTGATGAGATCCAGAGAAAGAGGCGTAAAGGCTATCGCAGAGAGCCTTGGTATCCCGCCTGGTTCAGTGCAGGCCAGCATAGAGCAAGCCGTTGCGGAGATCAGAAGGGTGCAGTTCAGCGGTCATGACGCCCAAGACAAAGACGCCGGCAAGTTTATCGGCGGTAAAAGAACGGTAAATGAAATCCAGGTCGTGTCCTGTCTCAGCAATGGCATGTCTGTCAAAGGCACAGCCCAAAAGCTTGGCAAGACCGAAAGCAGCGTGAGGTCAATCATGCACCGCTCAGGTGTCAGCGCCAAGGCCCTGAAAGAACAGAGGAAAGGCGGCCCCAGGTTTAAGAATAATCATTACAGTCCTCCTAATGCCGCTGCACTTTCACTGCTATGGAAATATTACTCAGCTATGCTTACCCTGCAGGAGAAGGTGGAGGCAGAAATAATCCTACGTTCCGAAGGGCTGATCCGCTCAGTTCCGGCAATCATGAAGAATAACAGCCAATTGCTCAATATGTTCGGCACCCAGAAACGGAAAAAGGTCTTTCAAGTTACGCAGGAGGGAGAGGCACTATTAAAAAAGCGCCTGCACGGGACGAAGGGCAACATCCTCGATTTCAGCGGGGCTTCCATTATTCTTGTCAACCGTTATGCGAAAGAGGAGAGCGAGTGCTACTCAACAATCTTCACGCACACCTGCGCCGTTGACCATCGCTTTTGGCCGGCGATTCGGGCGGCGGCAGGATCTGTCGCTCCGGCTTCAGACCAAGAATCAAGCCGTATGCCGGAAGGCTCGGCAGCTCGCGGCAGCTGTGTTTTGCTTCGCGATGTGGACACGAACGAGACCTTCCTTGTCAGCCTGGCCGGCGCCCAAACCTCAGCCGCTGAAGAGTGCCACGTTCTCTCTCCCAGGGCTCCTCTGGCAGAAGCGCTTTACGGACGCAGGGAGGGCGAGCGCGTGAGCCTGGAGGTTGTTAAAGGTGTCAAAGTGGCTTACGAGGTTCTGAAGGTGCAAAACGCCGAATAGGGAATAAGTATAAGCATCTTGAAATAATATGTTAATTCATGCTAGTTTAATGTTGCATAGTATGCTACAATTACCCATGAATAGATATTATCTTCCACCATTCACGTATTTTCCACAGATGACTACCCGCTCTAATGCCCCCGCTTCTCTGAAGCGGTGGGATAAGAGCGGCTACGCCTCTAATTAACTATTTCTAAGCTTCAGTGGGGGTAAGACAATCCCCCACTGAAGCCAAGCTAGTTGAACCGCAGCGGCAATAAATCCTAACCGGATTTTTTAGCTCCTGCCTCATGGTACCTGGATGAGACATCGCACTGGAGATGGCAGGAAGACTGATGTAAGCGGAGGAATTATGAGTGTCGTTCCTTAAAAATCAAAATATATGTTGTAATATTAATATTATTACGATAGCAGTAAGTGAATATGAAGAAATAATAGCCCTGACCAGTAAGCAATTTAATGAGGAAATCGATCTCTTATACAAGGATATAATTTCTAAAATGACATCGTTAAGAGTTGAGCACGATGAAAAACTGGTTGTGGCTTGGAGAAACTTGATAACAAGCGTCAAGCCATACCTGGCCGATGACGATCTGTCCCTTCCAGCGGAACCGGGCGCCGCGCCCAAAGGGTACCCGGCTCCTGTCGATAGCAAAAAACAACCTCATTCCTGAAAATCAGATCTTTTCCCAGATGACTACCCGCTCTAATGCCCCCGCTTCTTTGAAGCGGTGGGATAAGAGCGGCTACGTTACTGGATTAACTATTTCTAAGCTTCAGCGGGGGAAGGCAAGCCCCCACTGAAGCCAAGAACTAGTTGAACCTGTTGGAAGGAGTGCAGCACTGCTGCACTCCATGCTTCTCACTTCTCAAAACATTGGCTGCGCCAATGTTTTTTAGTTCGCTCAGGCATGCCCTGAGTAGGAGTCCTGATCGACCCCCTCAGCGTGATCGGCTATGATTGCACGATCCAGTAAGACAACGGTAGGTACCGCGATGCGTCTCACCCAGGCCCGCGGACAAATTTAAATTCTAAGGAGGAAAAGTGTATGCCCAGTCTCAATTATGTTAACCTCATCGGGCGTCTTGTCAAAGACCCGGACCTGCGACACACGCCCTCGGGGGCGGTAATGGCCAACTTCACAATTGCAGTTGACCGCCGCCCCAAGCCCGACGGTGCAAAAAGCACCGATTTCATCAGGGTCGTATCCTGGGGAAAGCAGGGCGAAACTTGCGCCAACTACCTGGCGAAGGGACGCCTGGTGGCCATCGAAGGGCGGCTCCAGGTGCGCGGCTACCAGGGACAAGACGGCCAGAATCGCACCATTACGGAAGTGATCGCTGAGAACGTCCAGTTTCTGGATACGAAAGGTAAGAATGCGTCAGCCGTCAATGGCTCTGACGAAGCGCCGATGCCGGAGGCGAATATTCCGGAAGGTTCCGATTGGCAGGAGGAGCCGTCGGCTCCGGTCGCCGCTGATGGGAACGGTTGACAATACCTGGCCTTAGTCTTCAACTAGTTCTTGGCTTCAGTGGGTGATTGTCTTACCCCACTGAATTATCAGTAAAACTTGGCTTGTGCCGAGCCATCGGCGAAGGCACAAGCCTTAGTTGCACTGATCCAGGGGCTTAACGCCACTTGGCTCGCACTTCAGTGGGAGTTTAGTGGCGGTGCCATTGGGTAAATAGATAATACAGTGATGTAGCCGCTCTTATCCCACCGCTTCAGAAGCGGTGGGATAAGAGCGGGTAGTCATCTGTGGTAAAGGATGGTGCAACAATGTTGAGCATGTCCGCCTTCGAGAGGGTTGAAGGGAAGAACAGGCGCAATCTTGGTTGGTATCTGACCTGGATTGTTCTAGCCTTGGCGGCCTATATCCTGGACGTGTGGATTGTCGGCAGCATCGCCGCCGCAACCGCCGCCGTCCAGGCCTGGCTGGTTGGGAGAATGCGCGGGGTACCCAACTTCACCTGGGGCAGGGCCTTCTTCTGCAACCCCTTCCGGGCCGCAGTCCTCATCATCACCGGAGGGCTGCCCCCGGTCGTGGTGGCCGCCTGGCTGAAAGGCAACCTAGTCGTTGTACCCCTCGTCCTGGTATTGTTCGTCTTTGCGTACAGGTGGGTGAGGCAGTACGGCCTCTTGAAGTTCTCCGCCGACCCCAGTCGCGGCACCGCCAATTGGATGGACCAGTACCATATCGGCAGGGTGCTCCGGACCGGCGAGGGCCCCGGCCTCATCTTCGGGAAGGAGATTGTCACCGGCAAGGTGCTGCGGATGCCTCCGCCACACGAGAACAGGTACAACTCGCACGTGGCTGTCTTCGGTTCGTCCGGCTCGATGAAGTCGAGGGCGTATATCACCAACGCCATCCTCCAGGCCACCCTGATGGGCGCCTCGGTCATCATCACCGACTCCAAGGGGGTGCTCTACAACAAGTGTGCTGCTTTCCTGGAGAGGGAGGGCTACACCGTCAAGGTCTTCAACACGGTGAACATGCAGAACTCCGACCGTTTCAACCTGTTGGGCGAGGTCAAGACTGACCTGGACGCCCAGGTCCTGACGGAGATCATCATTGCCAACGCCGTGCTGCCGGGCGGCTCCAAGGGCAAGAGCGACGCCTTCTGGGTCCAGGGCGAGATGGGCCTCATCAAGGCCATCGCCCTCTACTGTGTCACCGAACTGCCGCCAGAACGCCGGAACATGGCCTCCTTCTACTCCATGATCACCACCGGCATACCCACTTACCTGGACGGCCTGTTCACCAGCGTGAAGCCCGGTTCCCCGGCGCGCCTCTCCTATAACATCTTCCTTCAATCTCCCGAGATTGTTCGGGACGGGATCATCAGCGGCCTGGCGAACCGGCTGCAAATCTTCCAGAACGACCTGGTGCGCGCCTTCACAGCCACCAGCGACATCGAACTGTCTCTGCCCGGTCAACGGAAGTGTGCCTATTTCTGTATCATGCCGGACTACCACTCGGCCTACGACTACCTGTCGTCGTTGTTCTTCAGCTTTCTCTTCATCCGTCTGATCGAATTCGCTGACAGCACCCCGGAGAAGGAGTTGCCAGTCCCGTGCTTCTTCCTCCTGGATGAGTTTCCGAATATCGCAGGCATCTCCGACTTCAGGAAGAAGCTGGCCACCATCAGGTCCAGGAACATGCATGCCAGTATCGTTTTCCAGGACATTTCCCAGCTCGAGGACCGCTATCCCAATAAGGGATGGACAAGCATCATCGGCAACTGTGACTTCCGCCTCTTCCTCGGAGCCAACGACCAGGAAACGGCCAGGTTCGTGGAGACTCTGTTGGGCAAGAGCACCGTCCTCACCAGGTCTGTCTCCAGGGATGCCGGCCCCAAGGGCTGGTTGGAGTGGGGAAGGGAGATGACCAGGCCGGAGCCCCGCAACCTGATGAACCTCGACGAGGTGCTGCGCCTGCCACCGGAGGAGGCGATCCTCTTGATAAGGGGCCAGAACCCGCTGCGCATCAGGAAGATGGACTACTCCCAGCACCCCCTGGCCAGCCGGCTGGTCGAACGGAACATCAACGACTACCTGCCATCGTGGGCCAGGGAGTTCCGCGACGGCCGCCAGTCCGACCCGATGAACGCCGTCTCCGCTAACGCCTTACCGCTTCGCCTCTACCCCGGCGACAACGCCTGGCCCGCCAGGCGCCCGGTGGAGGGGCATGGCGGGCCAGGTCAGGGCAAGCTGCGCCGCCCCTTCTTCCCGAAGCCTTCAAGTTAAGTGCCGCCTGCCCTACCAGGTGTCGCATGCAGGAAGTGGGTGCCCTCTGGGTGCGGCATCGAATGTACCGGTGTACCGTTTGGGTCGGCATTTAACTTCGCTGAGAAGTCCCCCGCCTCTTTAGGCGGCGAATTCAGGTTAATTTGATCAGTGGGGGTTCACTCCCCCTCTGATCAGCGAAGTTAAATGAACAAGTTGCCGTGCCATATGTCCAGCACTCAAATGCGATTGCTTCGCATGCTGCGCAATATGAGTGCAGGACAGGCACATGGCATCAAACTTCGCTTCGCTTCGTTTGAATAGAACCATCCAGCATGTCCTGAGCAAAAAACTTGAGGAGCGGGAAGAGAAGGGAGGATTTCCGTAACAATGAGAAACCTTGCTGAAGGCTATATCGGGCAGGACAAGATCGCCCAGGGCATGACCGACGCCTGGGAGAGAATCGTTGGTGCCTATAAAAGGGGTACGGTCTACCAGGCCCGGGTCAGCGCTATCGAGAGTAAAAATAGCGACGAGCAGATCGAGGGCCCGGGCTCATCCTGTGGATCGACCGCGTGATGGGCGTGATCCCTTTCCGGCAATCATCCTTGAAGAGCCCCGGGGATACCCGCCACATCATCGGGCAGATTGTTGCCTTCAAAATCAAGGAGATCGACGAGAACAGGCAGATCTTCTCGGCATCCCGGAAGGAAGCCCTGGAGGAGATGGCTATCAATACCTGGAAGACGATAACTCCAGGACAGGTGAGGGTCGCTGCTGCCCGCGCCGTCACCAAGTACCGGGTTGTGGTGGACATTGGGGGCATCACCGTGCCGATTCCGGCCCGGGAAGTCTCCTACTACTGGGTGGACGACGTGCGGGACTACTTCAGCATTGGAGACACCTTCGACGTCAAGGTGCTCGCGGTGGACAAGGAGAACAAGAAGGTCAGTGTTTCCGTTCGGGCTCTTCTGCCCGATCCCTGGCTGGACGGCCCTGAAAAGCTTCTTGCCAAGGGTCAGCGCGTTCTGGGCACGGTTGCTGCCGTCACCGATTACGGCGGTATGTATATCAACGTCGAGCCCGGTTTTGCCTGTTATTACGGCCGGGGGAAGAACAACTACACCAGGCACGCCAAGGGCGACCGGGTGCTCATCGAGGTGCGCGAGGTTGATTACGAGAAGCGCCGCCTCCTGGTCAGCCTGATCGAACACCGTCATTGGAGTAAAAGCAAAAGCGCTGCCATCTGAGAGTACTCGCCGGAACAGTCAGACACGAAGCGGGGCATTAGAGCGGGTAGTCATCTGTGGTCAATAACTTTGGCGCCCGACACCGAGGAGGCACTGTGATTCAGAAGTATATCTCTCCCTATTCCTCCAGGAGGTTTCAGGAGATCGCCTGGCAGGACGTCACTCCTGGATGGCTCGGCATCTACCGGGCTGTCACCTGGGCGGATTCCCCGGTGATCGAATACCTGAAGAACCTGAAGTTTGCGACCCGCTCCCAACTTCTCAGACACTTCTACGTCAGCCAGGAAAACGGCAGGAAGCGCATCGAGCGCATGGCCAGAACCGGACTCCTGCTGCGTCACTACCTGGTCGGCAGGGCAGGTGATACTGCTCTCTATACGTTGGGGCCGTTAGGATCTGAACTTGTCCATGAGCGCTGGGCGCCAAACTGGTGGCGTTCGCTTTCTCTCGTTGACGTCTTGAAGCGCCTCGTGACAGGCGAATTATACCACGGTTTCGCCGGCATCTGGCCGTGCGCCTACGCCGAGGCCGGCTGGCCGCTGACAGCCTTCTTCACTTTCGGCGGCATGGAGTACGGCATCCTTGTCCTGCGCGACGATGTTGAACAGGTTCGTCGCCAGGTCACCAGGTCGACGGCCATGCGTCTGATCGTGGCTGTCGAAAGCATTGGGGATGCCGCCAGAATGAATACTGTCCTCGACGTTCCGGCCCGGTTTATCCTCGACCAGGAACTCGTCGGCAAAAAGTTTCAGCAGCGCATCATGTTCCACTTCGAGGAGGGGATGCTCGTGTCAGAAAACCTTTTTGGTGAACGCATTTCTGGGGGCACGGCTGCTATTACCTGAAATTAATGAACCAAAGAATTACGTACCCCGATCCCCCGGGATTGCAAGGTTAAGGGTTGCGAGGTCCATTAAAAATTTCAATAGGTTTACTTGCTTGCGGAACAGTCGGACTCTTAAAAAATGAGAGACTGGCAGTTCTGCCGCCGGGCGGTTAACCCCCGTTCATGAGGGATACAGCCGCAGTAAAAGCCAGGCGCTTGTATGTCAATACTTAGGCGCGACAGACCAGGTTGACCCGTTCCCTGGTAAAGAGGATCCGAAAAGCTGTGTCTGTTCGATGTGAACACGGCAGTCAATCACCGCGCCAGGCTCCATTTTCCACCCCAATCCCGGGGCGGAGCGGCTCGTTACAAAGCCCCCGCCCCGGGGGGCATACTCTCATTTTCCGGGGCAATAAAACGAAAGGAGAATGATGAAAGATGCAAACAGGTGACAATGTGGCTGCAGGACCGGAGAGGAACAAGAAAGGCGTTAGACTGACAGAGCGGGATGTACAGATGATCCGCTGGATTAACAGCCATCGGGCGGCAACAGCGGAACAGACGGCGAAGAAATTCAGCCTTAGTCTTTTTACTGTGAAAAAGCGTCTATCGTTGTTGAAAAGTCTCGATTATCTGGTCTACGAGAAAATATTCCATGACCAGCCCGGTGTTTACAGGGCCGGAGCCATAGGCATAGCCGCAGCCAGGGATGACCTACCGGCTGCCAGGCTCCCGCTCGGTTCTTACGCACATGATTTACAATTGGTTGACCTGGCTATAACGCTGGAGCAAACAACAGGGGCGCATTGGCAAACCGAAAGGCAGATCAGGCATGAAAAGGGCCTCAAGGGAGTAGGGGCGCCAGGCCACAGCCCGGACGGCATCCTGGTATTTCCCGGACGGCGGCAGGGTTGCCGTTGAACTGGAACTGTCTCCGAAGGGCGCCGTCAAGATCGAGAAGATCCTCAAGGAATACGCCCGGAGGCAGTACCGGGAGGTCTGGTATTTTGTCAACAGCGATTACCTGGCTGCAAGAATTCGGACCGCCGCCCTTCCTTATCTCCGGGTGTTCTCATGGCCTGGCCTGGAGGAACGCCATGGTACGGCGCAATCCAAGGCAATAAAGGCGCTCCTGGAACCCGCTGTCATCGAAGAAGAACGAAAAGCATCCAGGGACTGGTTCGCCTGTTCAGGGCGCCATCAAGCCGACAGTTACCCTTGCCTGAAAGAAGAAGAAGTAACGGTCAGGGACTTTTTCCGCAGGCAACAACTGTTTAAGGATGTGAAGAAAAATGTTTAAAAATCTTCTGGGCTTGTCAAAAATGCCAGCTCCTCCAAAAGTCCCGCCAGGTCTCCAGCCGGAGGACGGCGTCTATCTTGGCCGGGATCGCCTGACAGGCAAACCGATTGTGCTTGGCAGCCAGGAACTGAACCAGCATACTTTTTTATGCGGCACTACCGGCAGCGGGAAAACGACAACCATCCTCTGTTTTCTCGATTACGCTTTAAGAGTAGGCATGCCCCTGGTGGTCATAGACGGGAAGGGCGACCCGGATTTTGCCAAGACCCTCTCTGACATGTCAGAGAGCCATCACCGGGAGTTTCAGTTGTTCTCCATCTCTGAGCCGGAGATCTCCTGGAACTACAATCCTCTTTCCTGCGGCGGGCCTACCGAATTGAAAGACCGCCTGATGGAGTTAAGCGAGTGGCGAGAGCCTCATTACCAGTTCATGGCCGAACGCTATCTGCAGATGGCCTTTACCTTGTTTGAGAAGGCCTACCATACCTTAGACCTACACTCCTTCATCTACGGCCTTGCTCCTGAAAAGCTCGAACTGCTGGCCTGCAAGCTCGAGGCTCCGCCTGGGGTCTTGAACTACCTGGGCAGTATCGATAAGCGGGGTATTTCCGGCCTGATTGACCGGCTCACCCTGATTATCGAGAGCCAGATCGGATATCTTTTCTGGGCTGAGCCGGGCAAGACCATCTCCCTCCGGGATTCTGTCTCGGCAAAAAACGTCGTCCTGTTCTCTCTCGATTCCCTGGCCTATCCTCTCTACGCCAAACTGCTCGGGAGACTGATCATCAACGATCTGAAGGCGGTCGCCTCCAGGCGGACGAAGGAGGACCCGCTGGTGCTGACTGTTTATGATGAGTTCAACGTTTTCGCCAGGAGAAACATCGTCGACCTGGTCAACAAAACCCGCTCCAAGGGGTTTGCAGCCCTGATCGCCGCTCAGAGCCTTGCCGACCTGGATATCTCCGATCCGGCCCTGAAGAAGCAGATTATCCAGAACTGCAACACTCTGATCATTCAAAGGCAGAATGATTCGGCAGACGCGGAAGAGTTGGCGAGGATCATCGGTACCGAAGAGACCTGGATGATGACGCACCAGGTAAACAGCGCCGGGGGTACCGGCCTTGGCTCTCTCAGGTTGGTCAAGGAGTTCATGATCCATCCCGACCAGATCAAGAGGCTGCAGGTCGGCCAGGCGGTTATCGTCCGTAAAATCCCCAAGTTCCAGACTCACGAGACGACCATCAGGATGGTGCGGGAGGTGTCTCGATGACAGGGTTTTTGATCATGTGCGAGAGCCTCTTTCTCAACTGGATTCCCCTAGCTGTGCTGGGCATGGCGATCTTCCGTTACCCGAACGGCCTGGCCTATTCCGCCCTGCTGGTGATGGCAGCCGGGACCTTTGCCATCTCGCCGCTTAACGAGAGGATCGGGCGCATGGATTTGGGGTGCCGGCCGCCAACAACGGAGGAACGGCAAAAAATAACAGGGGTGTGGCATGAGGTTGTTGATGCGATCGGGCAGGCGTTGGACAGCAGTAACGCGGCAAGGTTTGCAGTTGTCAACCTGTTCGTCAGCGACGAGAGGCTTCCCAATGCCTTCGCCCTCGGCAGGAATACAGTCTGCGTGACCAAAGGCCTCCTTAGCGTCACATCCCCCGGGGATCTTGCCGGAGCCCTGGCGCATGAGGCTGGGCATCTGCACTTCGGGGATGCGGAGCGGTTGGCGGTTGCCCTGACCGCTAACTGGCTGGGGGTTGCCTCCTACCGAATCCTTAGCTTCTGCTCGGGGTTTTTTGATAGTCTGGCCAGGGGCTTGATGAGGCCCGGAAAGCTGCTGACGGGTTCGGCCGGCAGTTACGGGGCATTGATCGGCCTGATTATCTGGCTGGCCGTGGTTGTCGTTAACACCGCCATAAAGGTGTTTTCCTTCGTGTTTCAGACTGCAGTGGACATGAGCCTCCGGGCTGTCGGAAGAAACGAGGAGTTTCGGGCGGACCTGTTTGCCCGGAATATCGGTTTCGGGCCGCAGTTGGCAAACTTTTTGAGGCAGATCGAGGCCCTGGACGCGACTCCCAAAGATCTTTGGGAAGTGCTGCAGCGTCCTCATCCATCGACAGCCGAAAGGATTGACCGGTTGCTGCAGAATGTAGGTTAACATTAAGGCCGCTGCGTCGCAGCGGCCTTTTTTTCGGATCAACGCCGATTTCAGAATAAACTCTTCGTCAATATCAAGAATTCCGGACAAGCAACCGATATAGAACACGAGAACGACATAAACAGGCTGCGTTGCTTGTCCTATCTTGAGGAAGGACACTGGGAGACGGTTGCTGGTTCGTTGGCCCTGCTCATGCAGGAGGTGGGCAAGAGCAGCGATCAGTTCATGATCCTGTAAATGCCAACACTACTTTTGACGGGGAGGAGAACGCTTTCCCATGGAAGATGATAAAGAGGCCACAAAAAGTGGCAAGAAGGACCTGTCGGTGCTGGAAATGCTGCAGATACCCGTGTTTGTTGCGGACCAGGACGGGAATATAGTCTACGGCAACGATGCTTTTGCGGACCTGGTGGGGGTGAGTAAGGAGCAACTTCCGGGCGTTCCTGTTTTGTCGCTGATCCAGTCTGAAACCAGCGGCATGCAGACGTGCTTTGCCACCGGCGCCGCAGCCTACATCGAGTCCTGGGCGACGATCAAGGGCAAGAAATACTTCTTCGAGTACAGGCCCATTCCGATGTGCGATTCCAGGGGAAAGGTCAGGGGCGTCATCGAGACGATCATCGATCGGACCGGCCAACAAACATCCCTCCAGGCGGTCCAGGACCTTGTGGCCAGTGCCCAAGCCGGGGATCTGTCGACCAGGGCCAATATCAAGGTGGAGGGCCATTACCAGTTACTCATCGACGGCATCAACGACCTAGTCGAGTCTGTAGCCAATCCGCTCGGCGATCTCACGGCGTGTCTCAAGCGGATTGCCGATAATGATCTGACTGAAAATATGAGCCAGGATTACCCCGGTGTCTGGAAGGAATTAAAGGATGCTGCCAATAGCGTTCATGAACATTTGACACACATACAGGAAACAGTCGTACGCGTCAGCAACGGAGACCTCAGCGACCTCGGAGAGTACCGGAGGATCGGCCGTAGGAGCGGGAAAGACACCCTGGTACCGGCCATTACCAAGCTGATCGAATCGATCAAGAGCGTGATCGAGGAGGTTGCGATGTTGACCGGAGCCGTGACAGCCGGTGACTTGACCAAGCGGGGCGATGAGAATCAGTTCCGGGGAGCATACCGGGAGATCATTCATGGCATGAACGGGTTGATAGAATCCATGGCCAACCCGCTGGAAGAATTTAAAGCGATGTTGGACCTAATCGCGGTGAATGATTACACGAAAAAAATGGAACAGGAATATTCCGGCGTTTGGGGTGAACTTAAGGGAGCTGTCAATGCGACTTTGGATAGGTTGCTCAGCGTGCAGACCAACCTGGTCGCTATCAGCAAGGGGGCTTGGGAACTCAGGGCGCTGGAGGGATTTAAGAAAAAAGGGGGCAGGTGTGAGAATGATCGGTTAATACCTGCCTTTACTACAATGATGGATGCAATTAATACGATGATCGTCGATATTAAAATGCTTGGCGATGCGGCGGTGGAAGGCAGGCTCTCGACCAGGGCCGATGCTTCCAGGCACCAGGGTGAGTACCGCAAGGTGGTCGAGGGCGTCAACGCAATCCTGGACACCTTGCTGTCGCCGGTCAACGAGGCCTCCGCCTGTCTCCAGGAGATGGCCGGGGGCAACCTGGACGTGGAGATGAGGGGTGACTACAAGGGCGACCACGCCGTCATCAAGGAGAACCTGAACGCCACCCTGGCATTGTTAAACGACATCCTGAACCAGTTCTCCAGAGCGGTAGAACAGATGACTACCGGAGCGCGCCAGGTCTCCGACTCCAGCCAGTCCCTGTCCCAGGGGGCAACAGAGTCGGCCAGTTCCCTGGAGGAGATCAGCGCCTCCATGCACGAGCTGACCTCCCAGACCAACATGAACGCCGAGAACGCCACCCAGGCCAGCCAGTTGGCCGTCCAGGCCAAGATCAGCGCCGAGAAGGGAGATGCGGAGATGGGCAACATGGTCCGGGCGATGAACGACATCAACGAGTCGGCGTCCAGCATCTCCAAGATCATCAAGGCCATCGACGAGATCGCCTTCCAGACCAACCTCCTCGCCCTGAACGCCGCCGTCGAGGCGGCACGCGCCGGCAAGCACGGCAAGGGCTTCGCGGTGGTGGCCGAGGAGGTCCGGAACCTCGCCCAGCGCAGCGCCGCCGCAGCCAGGGAGACCGCCGAGATGATCGAGGGCTCCATCAAGAAGACCGAGGCCGGCGCCAGGATCGCCAAAGAGACGTCCAAAGCCCTGGAGGAGATCGTCACCGGGATCCACCAAGGTGACCGACCTGATTGGCGAGATCGCCGCCGCCTCCAAGGAACAGGCCCAGGGCATCGGCCAGATCAACACCGGCCTTGCCCAGGTCGACCAGGTCACCCAGCAGGTGACCGCCAATGCCGAGGAGTCCGCCTCTGCCAGCGAGGAGCTATCCAGCCAGTCCCTGCAACTCAAGAGTATGCTGAGCAAATTCAGGCTTCGGAAAAAGGAGTTGGCTGCAACGGCCTCAGGTTTGCCGGATGGGATCACCCCCGAGATGATCCAGATGCTGCGGGAGATGCTCCAGTCCCAACAACTGGCGGCGGCCTCCGGCGTGAGGCCCGGGCGCTCCGCCGGCAGGCCTCCGATGAAAGCCGGCGCCACTCGGGGCGGGACGACAGTCAAGCCGTCCGACATCATTGCCTTGGACGATAATGATTTCGGGAATTTTTAAACTACGCGATGCCCGCACTCAAACCAAACGACCCAGCACTAAATGAAAGTGTTCATGCGCATGAAAGCTTCATGAAAAACCCTCAGCTTACCTTATAGTGCCGGGTAAAACGAAACTGATCAAAAGGTTTGAGTGCAAGGGTTGGCACAAGCCAAGTTTCCATATGAAAGACCCCGGCGGCTAGAGTTCGGGGGTCTTTTTGCTTTCAGTTTGATATAATACATTCAGCACGGACAAGCAAGGACGTGGACCCCTTGCCAGAGAAGAATCTTAAAAAGTGTACCGTAATTACCTGGGGTTGCCAAATGAACGATCACGACTCCGGTGTCATGCGCGCCCTTCTCGAGCAGAGCGGCTTCGTCTGGGCTGAAGATGTCGCGGACGCTGACGTGGTGGTGCTGAATACCTGCTCCGTGAGAAAGAGCGCCGAACAGAAGGCCCTGGGTTTTCTGGGAGCGCTGAAGCACCTCAAGGAAAGCCGCCCGGAACTGATTGTGGCCGTTGGCGGCTGTATGACCCAGAACCGGGAGATCATGAAGCAGTTATGCCAGTCCGGACACATCAACGTCATCTTTGGAGCGCGTAGCTTTCACCGCCTGCCATCGCTAATCAGCCGTTTCGCCAATACCGGTGCCCAGGTGGTAGAAACGGACCTGGAGGATCAGCCATTGCCCGGTGTGCTGCCGGCCCACCGGGACAGCCAGGTCAAGGCTCACGTCACTATCATGTACGGGTGCGACAACTTCTGCTCATACTGCGTGGTCCCGTATGCCCGGGGGCGGGAAAGGAGCCGCCCGTTGACGGAGATCTGCGAGGAGGTCGTCGGACTGGTAACCAGGGGCTATTTAGAAGTGACGCTCCTCGGCCAAAACGTGAATTCCTACGGCAAGGACCTGGCCGGAGGGGTGAATTTTGCCGCGCTGCTGAGAGAGCTTGACCGTGTGCCAGGGCTGGCCAGGATCCGCTACATGACCTCGCACCCGCGTGACTTCTCAGACGAACTGATCGAAACGATCCGGCGATCCCGAAAGGTGTGCGAGCATTTTCACCTGCCCCTGCAATCGGGTAGCAACAGCGTCCTGGAGCGGATGAACCGGGGCTATACCAAGGAACAATACCTGCAGTTGGTGGGCAAAATCCGCCGCGCTATTCCCGCTGCCAGCATCACCACCGACCTGATCTGCGGGTTCCCGGAGGAAACGGAGCAGGAGTTTCAAGAAACCCTGGACCTGGTACAACAGGTGCGTTTTGATGCCATCTATACCTTTTTATATTCCCCCCGCCCAGGAACAGCAGCCGAAGCGCTGCCCGGCCAGGTCGCCCCGGATCTGAAGAAACTGCGCCTGGCGAGGCTGATGGAGGTACAAAACAGGATCTCCCTGGAGATCAACCAGGCCCTGTCAGGACAGTCCTGGGAGGTATTAGTGGAGGGAAGAAGCAAAACCAACCAGGAACGCTGGAGCGGGAGGACCCGCACCAGTAAGATTGTCGTCTTTACAGGGGAAGGTGATTTAACAGGAAAGATCCTAGACGTCGCCATTGACTGCGCCCAAACTTGGAACCTTATGGCTTCACTGAAAAATATCCGGCTAAAAGAGGAATCGGTTCCCTTAGCAAGAATTTAAACAGACGGAGGCGAAACAGTCTTGTCAATAATCATCGAAAAGGCACACGAGTTGGGGCAGGCCATCTCTGCGAGCGATGAGGCAGTCGTTCTGCACGCCGCAGAACTGAACCTGGAACAGGACCAAGAGGCGCAGGCGCTGATCAGGGATTTTCAAGCCAGGCACAAAAAGATCCAGGAGGCCAAAGAGGCCAATCAGGAAGCCAGCGACGAGGAGTGGAACGAATTCAACCTGATCCAGGACAAGATGAAGTCAAGCAAGCCGATCCAGGCTTATTTTGCTGCAATGCAAAACTTTCAGAAGCTGCTCCAGGATGCTAACACGGAGATCAACAAAATCCTCCAAGGCGCCGGTTCCTGCTCCCCTTCCGCATGCGACAGTTGCTCTCTCGATTGTAGTCAGTAGCTTGCCTCGGGAACGGCTCCGGTGCTTCATCACAAGCCCTTGCCTAAGGGCTTGTTTTGCCGCATGCAAGACTATGGCAAACTTCGCTTCGCTTCGTTTGAAAGGGTGGATCTCAGATGCTGATCGGCCTGGATGTGGGCGGCACCTTCACCGATGCCGTGCTGATCGACAACGGCGCCGTAGTAAAAAAGATTAAGTTTCCCACCGACCCGGAAAATCTTTTCCACTCCCTGATGAACGCCCTGGAGCCCCTCCTGGAAATCGCCCAGAACCGGCCAATCCAGCGCATCGTGACCAGTACGACCCTGATCACCAACATGATCGCCACCAATGACATCGAGCCGGTGGCCCTGGTGTTGATCCCCGGTCCCGGCCGGAATCCGGACACTTTTCATTTCGAAGTCCCGCACACCTTTGTGCTATCGGGGGCGATTGACTACCGCGGGCGGGAGATCGCGCCGCTCAAAGATAACGAGATCGTGTCCTGCCTGGAACAGGTTAAAAAGTCCGGAATCAGGCGGTTGGCCGTTGTCGGCAAGTTTTCGCAACGCAATAAAACCCACGAGCAGGCTGTTGCCAACCGCTTTGCCGGATATTGCCCCGATGTCCAGGTGGTGCTCGGGCACCAGGTCTCCAGCCAGTTGAATTTTCCCAGGCGGGTGGTGACGGCCCTGCTAACCCTGGCCACCCTGGACCGGTTTCGAGACTTCTACGCACAGGTAGCCGCGGCTCTATCCCAGCAAGGGATTGACGTTCCCCTCTATATTCTCCAGGCCGATGGAGGCACCCTGCCCTTCGAGCAGGCCGCCAAGAAGCCCGTGGAAACCATCTTCTCAGGCCCCGCCGCCAGCACTCTGGGCGTGCTCGCCTTGACACCGCCCGGGCAGACGTCGGTCGTCCTGGACGTGGGCGGCACGACCACAGACCTGGCCCTGATTCTTTCAGGCCGGCCGCTGCTGGCGTCCCGGGGCGCCAGGATCGAACAGCGCCTCACCCATGTCCGGGCGTTTGCAACCAAATCGGTCGCCCTGGGAGGAGATAGCATTCTCAAGGCATGGAACGGCAGCATCCGGATCCTGCCGCGGCGTGCCGGGCCTGCCTATTGCTTGGGAGGGCCGGAGCCCACGCCGACCGATGCCTTGCGCCATGCGGGCTTGACCGATATCGGCGCTGCCGCTCGCGCCGGAGAGGCGATGAGGCAGCTTGGCAGCGATCTCGGGTTGCCGCCAGACAGGGTGGCCAACCTGGTGCTCGAGCAGATGATCAGGCAACTCACCGGTGAGATTCAGGCCATGTTCCAGGCCTGGGAGGAGGAACCGGCCTACCGTGTCTGGGAACTGCTGCAGAAGCAGAAGGTCAGGCCGCAGAACATTGTCGGCATCGGTGGGTTTGCCCCGGCGATCTTACCCTTGCTGGGCCGGGCAACCGGTTGCAAGACCCTGGTGCCGGCGCACCACGAAGTGGCCAACGCCATTGGCGCCGCCCTGGCCCGAGTTACCCTGCGGCTCACCTTTCACTTTGATACCGAGCGAAATTTCTACTTTATAGAAGAGACAGGCTTGCAGGAGAAACTTTCCAACAAACTGTCCTCCCTGGCCGAGGCCGAGCAGTTCTCCTTCTCATCCATCAGGCAGGCGGGGGAGCAGTTGGGCATTGCACCATTGGCAGAGCCGGAATTGGTCTACAGCGAGATGTTCAACATGGTGCGGGGCTGGCATACAACAGGTAGACTCTACGATGTTTGCGTTCAGTTTCCACCGGGTATCCAATCAAACTGGACGGAAGGGGTTGAGCATCATGCGTAAAACAGGGCTTGTCTTCTTTCCAGCTTTTGACTGGGCGATCGAACCGACCCATCCCGAACGGGAGGAGCGCCTACTCTATACCAAGGACCAGCTCTTCGAAGAGGGAGTCATGGACCTCCCCGAAGTGGTCGAGTATGCGCCCCGACTAGCGTCTGAGAAAGATATCGCCAGGGTCCACTTCTGCGTCCCGGACATCAAGTCCCAGGTCACGGAGGCGCACCTGATCGCCGCCGGGGGCGCCCTGGTGCTAGCCGATGCCTACATGAAAAAGGAGATTACCAACGGCTTCGCCCTGGTACGTCCGCCAGGGCACCACTCCATGCGGGTGGTACACGGCAACAGGGGTTTCTGCAACATCAACAACGAGGCGATCATGATCGAATACCTGCGCCGGCAATATGGCCTGAAGAAGATCGCCATCGTGGATACGGATGTCCATCACGGGGACGGCACACAGGATATTTACTGGCACGATCCCGATGTGCTCTTCATCTCGTTTCATCAGGACGGGCGCACTCTCTATCCGGGATCGGGCTTCCCCAGCGAGTTGGGCGGCCCGAATGCCTACGGCATGACAATCAACGTGCCGCTGGAGCCCGGCACCACCGATGAGGGCATTCATTACGTGCTGGACAACCTGGCGCTACCTCTGATAGCGGATTTTCAACCGGAACTGATCGTCAACTCCGCCGGGCAGGATAACCACTATACCGATCCGCTGGCGAATATGCGCTTCACCGCACAGGGATACGCCAGGCTCAATGAGAAACTGAAGCCGGACCTGGCGGTGCTGGAGGGTGGCTACGCCATTGAAACCGCCCTGCCTTACGTCAATACCGCCATCATCCTGGCTATGGCCGGCCTGGATTACTCGCACGTGACCGAGCCGGACTATCAGCCGGGTAAGTTCGTGCAGTCCACATCCCAACTGGAATACATCAAGGAACTGGTCGCCTACCTGCAGGATGCCTGGAAGCACAGGGAGACTCTGGCAGCGCAGAGGATACCTCCAGGCGACTTTGCCGAGAATACCAGGAGCATCTATTACGACACCGACAACATAAGGGAGAGGCAACAGGAGCGGGTGCGCCTCTGCAAGCGCTGCCCCGGCTACCAACTGATCAGGTCCTCGGCCATTTACGCCTACGGGACCCAGAGGACAGTCTTTGCCGTCGCCATTCCCAACCAGGCCTGTGAGACCTGTCAGGAGGAGGCCAGGAGGCACTACCGGGATCAGATCAACTCTCCGCTGGGATTGCACTCGGTTTACCTGCAGGACCGGCCGAGGGATAATTACCGCCAGTTCCTGGTGTCCACCAGCGAGGAGGTCGAGTATTAGCCTTGACGCCGCTCGTTGTGATCCTGGGGCCTACTGCCGTCGGGAAGTCGGAGCTAGCCGTGGACCTTGCCCTGAGGTTTGGCGGCGAGATCGTCTCGGCCGATTCCGTTCAGGTGTACAAGTACCTGAATATCGGCACCGCCCGAATCACGCCCCGGCAAAAGAGAGGCGTGCCGCACCACCTGCTGGGCTTCCTGGAGCCGGACAAGGAGTTTACGGTCGCCCAGTTTCAACACCTGGCCCGTGAGGAAATCGAGGAGATTGGCGCCAGGAACAGGCTGCCTTTCCTGGTGGGAGGAACTGGCCTGTACATCCAGGCGGTGATCGACCCCTACGAGTTCCCTCGCAGCAGGGCCTGGAACCAGTTCGCAAACAGCTTCGCTCCCGGGTCGAAGCAGGCCGGATCGCCGACCTCTACGCCGAATTGCAGCGCCTCGACCCGGAGGCCGCCAGGCGGATCCACCCTCATGACCTCCACCGTCTTACCAGGGCACTGGAGGTTTACAACCTGACCAGTCGCCCGATCTCTTCCTACCGGGTAAAGGAGGCCGCGATGGCGCCACGATTCAATCTGGTGATGATCGGCCTCGACCGCAGCCGGGCCGAGCTGTACCGGAAAATTGAGTTGAGGGTGGAAAAAATGTTTCGTGAGGGACTGGTTGATGAAGTCAGTTACTTGCTGGAACAGGGCTTCAAGAGCAATCTGAAGCCGTTGCAAACTCTGGGGTACAAGCAGGTGATCGGCTACCTGGCGGGGGAGTATGATCTCAACACCGCGATCAGCCTGACCAAACAGGCGACCAGGCGCTATGCCAAACGGCAACTTACCTGGTTCCGGCGCAACCCCCGGATCCGGTGGTTCCATCTCACGGAGGAAACAAACCCGAGGGTTGTCCGCAAAGAAATTGTGGCGTATATTTGCAGGAGTAACTCTGTTCATGTAGAATAGACGTGTGGTAAAGATTTGCAAGTCTATCGACCCCGGAATTGGAGGTATCTAAAGAATGAACAAACAGCAGATCAATGTGCCGGACTTCTCCTTGAACCAGGTCCGCAAGGAAGGCACCCCTGTTACTATCTATCTGGTAAACGGTTTTCAGTCAAAAGGAGTCGTCCGCGGCTTTGACAATTTCACGGTGATCCTGGAAGTGGAAGGCAAGCAGCAAATGGTCTATAAACATGCGATCTCCACCATCATGCCCCACAGACCGATCAACCTTTCCCTGGAGATGAACCGGACGCAGGAAGAGAAGTAGTGGGAGAGGGATGAAAAGAACTGCTGGTTTGATACTGGCCAGCTTGTTGTTATTAGCCCTCGTATTTCACGCCGGATGCGCAAAACAGCGTGGATCGTCTTCAAACCAAGGCGCCCCGGGGCAACAATTGAAAGTGGGCTTGTTGTATGACGAGGAGGCGCTACCTGCTTACATTGCCCAACAAGAGGGCCTGTTCCAGAAGAACGGCGTTAATGTTCAGTTAATACCTTTTCACAGCGC
>CAVYEE010000029.1:0-74400 GCA_963767365.1 uncultured Peptococcaceae bacterium | reverse complement strand
CCGCGGCGACGGGCGCAATCGAAAACCAGATCCACGGGCAAATAGCGGGGCTGCTCGGACTGCCGCTCGTCGGGACAAACGTCGTTTCCGAAGGGGGTGGCCTAGAGTCTAATGGCAGAGGTACCATTATGATTACCGAATCGGTCGCGCTTAACCGAAACCCCAGTCTGACCAAAAATCAGATTGAAAATGAATATAAAAGGGTCATTGGCGCCAAGAAAGTAATCTGGCTGAAGCAGGGGCTTGCAGAAAGACAACCCAATCACAAAAGGACACATCGATGAAATAGCCCGTTTTGCAAGTCCGAACACGATCCTTCTGGCGCATGTGTACCGGACAACAGAGATGCAAATTCGACTTCCCAAGAATCATACCGGCGCCTTGAAGAGAATTACAGGATCCTGCTGCACTCGACTGATCAGGACGGAAAACCGTTCCGGATCATCAGGATTCCAATACCTTCGACACTTAACAAGGAGATCGACGATCCGGATGTAACACCTGTGTGCAGCTATTTGAATTACGTTGTCACAAACGGCGCCGTACTGATGCAAACCTATTGGAAGCCCGGACGTCCAGATAACCTGAAAGCTACTGAAGATCAGGTTAGAAGTATATTCCAAAGTGTCTTCCGCGGGCGCAAGATAATTGGTATCAATGCCGAAAGTATAAACTTTTGGGGAGGCGGAATCCACTGCATCACTCTGCATATGCCGGCATAATGACAAGCGATGGCACTACCTGTGTTTTTTAGGGAAGGGTGGCTGGGAGTCGCCGCTACTATCGGTGCGTATGGATCTACGCCAAGCTATCATTTAATGATATATTTTTTGCTCATTACGATAGGATTGGCACAGGCAATTACTCCTGTATCGAATCCGGAGCACTATTACTTTTCGGCGAGATGGCGCCTGGTATATCAGCAGCAAACATCAAGGACAAAACCAGAAACAGATTATAGGGGTTGTGTTCGGCTTGATTTTTCGCTTCCCGGGAAGCGTGCTCCTATCCAATCCCGAAGAATCGCAAGCTTTCGGCCACTTTCTTAGGGGCTCGCTTTTTATGAGTTCTTGCATGTTTTCGAGGGCAGTCAAAAATTGATTACCTCGGTCACCAAATAGGGCTGAAAACTTTTCAAGGCCTCATATGCTTGTTCGTCTAAAAGAAAATCACGCACGAAAATCCCTCCCTTGGCTCGCTTTTATTTCAAGGATGCCTGGGCTCAAATCAAACCCGAAAGCCTACTGCCAAACTGGGGATTTATCCAATAACATAATATGCCATAAAGGTATAGTTGTTACTGGCATGCCATGATGCCCAGAGCATTCGAGAAGTGTATGGCATTGTGGTACATTTTCGGATGTACATCGGACGTTATCAGGATGGGGCGCTGCCTTGATTTTTTATGCGATGCATTTATACTGCCTGCTCTGCATCTTGATCAGATTTGTCAGTAAGCGTGGCATCCGATGTGTGTTTACATTGGAAACCACTTTTTTCTAGCTCATTCTTTAGTTCCGCTTCGAGCATCTTCTCAAGGGTATCCATGAGTAGTTCTTTGCAGACGTTCTGTGAGGTGTTGGAACATAAAAAATCTGATCTGATCGAAGTCCCCTTTGAGGTTAAAACAGGGCAGCCGGCGGTATTATACCAAGATTGGCTATCGAGGCAAAATTCATTGCGGAGCCACATGCGGTAAGAGGTCGGCTCAAAGGAACTTGTACATGGTGACTGGCTCAAGTTTTGCTACGGGTGTATCTGAATAGCTTTTTTTAAAGCTTCTATCGCCGGGTACTTTTACCCTGACGTAAGGCAGGCTGAGATCGAAGTTACACCGGGAGCTATCGTGCAGCCCCGCCATCTGAGGGACTCATTCGTTTCGGTATATCAGGGTCAACATTTTTATGGAATAATAGGCGGCAGAAGGCGGCTTATCATGGACACGGCAGTAATGAACGCTTCGATTCCTCGCTGGAGGGACAGGGAGAGATGGTGGTGGCTGCCAATCATCTTCAAGTGGTACGAGATCGTCCGTGAAAAGCTGGTCATTAAGAGGGGGCTGTTCCTACAGCCGATATTTTTTCGAAGAGGTGCATTCCCATCTCTAAGAAGAGTGCTGGCTTATTGCTCTTCCGTGAAACCTCAGGCCGCCTTGAGGTGCTTTTGGTTCATCCGGGTGGTCCCTTCTGGGCAAAGAAGGACGAGGGCTCGTGGTCCATCCCGAAGGGTGAGTTTGAAGAGAACGAGGATCCTCTGACGGCTGCCATGCGGGAATGCGAAGAAGAGACAGGGTTTGCTGTTGCCGGCAGTCCGATCCCTTTAGAACCGCTACGCCAACCAAGCGGCAAGGTAGTTTACGCCTGGGCGATCAAAGAGACCTCGACCCTGCACGGCTGAAAAGCAATACTTTCTCCATGGAGTGGCCGCCGAAGTCTGGGCGACAACAGGAGTTCCCTGAGATTGATCGTGCTGAGTGGTTTACCATCGAGTCGGCTATGCAGAAAATTCTAAAGGGACAGGCAGGATTTCTTCCCAGCTTCAAGAGAAGCTGGGATATCATCTGCTCCCACAAGGCTAACACAGGCGCTTCAGCGTATGCCATGATTCCAAAAACATAAGGGAAAGACCATTGACAGCCCGAAGCAGATCAGGAATAGACCGACACCTCACCCTCAGCGAGACATTCCTCGACCGGGTGCGGCGCTTTATCGATAGCGCAATGCAGGAGGATGTTCCGGGTGAACAGCCGGCTCTGCCTGCCGCTGGAATCGCAGCGGCCGCATCGCCCGCCCCGAACAGGGCGCCGGCGGGCATCCCGCTCCGTCCATCATCGAAGCGCTCCCGGACCTACTTTCAACACCATGAAACCATGACCCACGCCGCACTTCAGAAACTGGCCGTCGCCAACGGTTTTACCGAGGAATCCGTCAGGGATGAACTCCGCGACCTTTTTCCTGCAATGCAAAATCGATTACTACGAAAACGGCGCTGACAACGTGAGGGAGGCCCACTGGCGGCTGGTGTCCTAGATCGGCTATATGCCCGGAGGGAGGGCTGCGCCCATCGAGATGGAACGCGTCTACGAAGTCGTCATCGCCTTCGACGCCCGCCCAGGCCACCAACCGGGATGTGGCGAACGCCAAGAATGACCTAGTGGCCGATCTGGTTACCGACTTCCGGGTGTTCGACTCCCGCTGGGACGGCAATATCGGAAAGGGCATCGACAATCTCCTGGTCGCTGTCAGGAAGGATCACGAGATTGATGAGATGGAGTTCATCTCCGGCGAGATTATCGTCCGTGTCAGGAAGACTGTTATCACCACGACAGAGGTGTCAGTGGCGCCGCCCTCTGGAAGCCTGGGGAGCGTCCGGAACAACCGCCCCGGTTTCCTCGAAAATATCATTCGATTGCTCTTCGGATAGGTCGCCATGAATGACGCCTATCCAAAATTACGTTTAGCCGGCTCCCTTTCCGGGATGGCCGGCTTTTCATTTTTATATCAATTCTCTCATACCAGTCAGGCAGCAAACCGTCGAACATGACAGGTATGGCTGCGACAAAAAAACGGGTGAAAGGAGGTTGCAAACATG
The DNA here is from genome assembly GCA_963767365.1 of uncultured Peptococcaceae bacterium. Lineage (GTDB taxonomy): Bacteria > Bacillota > DSM-12270 > Thermacetogeniales > Thermacetogeniaceae > Palsa-1188. The sequence continues at coordinate 70,809 of CAVYEE010000029.1, read as the reverse complement.
CCGTGTGACAGCGTTGTTGTGGCAACGGCCAGGGTCGACTACGACCTTGCCGACTTCATCAGGTCTCCGGAAGGATTCAAGACGGGGGGCATCTTGCTCAAGAAGCAGGGGATCGACATCGAGGTGATCAACAACTACGGCACGTCGGCCACCATCATGGTCGACGGCAGCGTGGTCCGGGTCAAACCCCCCCGCTTCCGATTTAGGTGAAGCGGGGGCATCCCTTAAACTAACAGGAGTCCCTAATTGAAGACCTTATTTTCTCGTGCTATACTGAAAAAGTAAAAGTGGGAAGACCTGTATGAATCCTGGTATAGCAGAGGGCTCCTAATTGGAGGTGAGAAAGGTGATAAGCGCCAGAGTAAGCGCAGACGAACTTAATTTACCGGCGGAAATAGCACGAAAACTGAAGGGTAAAAGGGTAACCATTTCAGAAATCAGCGATGGGTTTCTTCTTAAACCCGTTTCGGAAGATCCAATCAGTGAGGCGCGTGGCATGTTGAAGGGGAAGGGCTTTACCGTGGACAAATACTTGCGATCCAAGCAAGTAGAAAAGGATTTGGAAAGATGAGCGATCAGTGTTACGTACTGGATGCCTGCGCTGTTATCGCTTTTTTAAATGATGAAAAAGGCGCGGATGTCGTGGAAGAATTGCTCCGAAAATCAAATCCGCAGGAGCCTAATTTAGTACTCCACCGCTTAAACCTGCTGGAAGTCTATTATGGCATCTATCGCGACATTGGCAAAGAGGCGGCCAGTGAAGCGCTGGAAAAGATACGTGCCCTGCCTATAATCGAAGTGACTGAGATTACCCAGGAAGTTTTTCTGGATGCCGGCAGGTTAAAGGCAAGCCATAGGCTGTCTCTGGCAGATTCGATTGCGGCGGCGGAAGCAAAGGTTCGTTTCGCTACTCTTGTCACATCCGACCATCACGAGCTTGAGCCCGTTGTCACTCCTGAAAATCTTTCAATCTTATGGATACGATAAATTTAAGGGACGGGTGTTTTAGATGAACGAGCATCCTTCGATGGAAATACCGAAAGAATATCTCAGGAACTTCAAGAGGGTTATCAATGAACCCGTAAAAAAACTTGACCATACTGTCATTATAGTCGATGAGATCCCCCCGGAGGTAACGGAGAAAATTGATAGAAGGCTTTGACGGGGTCAGGCGACAACTCAAGCAGAAAAAAGATAAAAACAAAGAAAGCCAGGCAGTTGCTCTCAGCGTGTAAGTAAATCTTTTTACGGAAAAGACGGGCCGACGCCCCGCTATGTTTTTGCAAAAGGCGATCATCTCAATGGGGTGGTCGCCTTTTTTAGTTTGTTTTCGTTTTGTCGAGTCAGGTGGCTGCCGTCCACCGAGACGGGATGGCCACGAAACAAATCAGGATCACCTTCAAAAGGAGGGAAAAGAAGGATGGTCACAAATGCCGAGTCTGAAGAGATTTTTTTGGTATGCCCGGCATGGGCGATAACTTTAGGGTGAAAGTACGTATGTCCAGCTAGGGCTGGCGAATGCAGTATGGTCATGGGACGAGATCGAGATGGTCAGAGCAAGGATGCGGGGGTGGTGGTGTGGCAGTGCGCACAAGGATCACAAGGTGGGTGGTAATTTGGTACTGCCGGTTGCACAAGATAAAGGTGAAATATATGGTGGCGCTGGAGCGGAGATGCTCGCAATGCCACCATTTTTAAGGATTCAGCGGAAGACTCAATTCTGAAGTATCTTTATTTAAGAAGAAGGACTCTGGAGTATCTGTTCTTTAAGGGCGCTTTGCAAAACCTGAGAGAAGTTAATACCCTTTTCGGTAGCAGCCTGCTCCAACCACCGGGGTAGAGTGACATTCTTTCTCACGTAGCTGTTGTCTATGGCCTCCCGGTACAGCGGCATGTAGACCTCGATTAAAATTGGAATCTGGTTGGACTCCAGTGAGATATGATCGACCGGCGTCGGCTCCGGAATAGTATCACCGTCCTGCTCCATGCCGTAGAGATGCAGGGCTGCCGCCTCCTTAGCGTTGTGGACAGCCTCTTCCGTGGTACTCGCACAGGGTAAACACCCGGGCAGATCCGGGAATTCAATGGAGATCCCGTCATCTGCGTAATCAAAGACCGCGGGGTAAACGTAAAGGTCTTTTTTCATGGCTCTGCTCCTTTCTGGCAGCTTAATCTCGGGAAGAACTTTATTTTTGCCTGTGTGAAGATTCTTTTGGCGGTCTTTATCGGCGCGTCTTTTACCGGGTGCGTGACCGTGACTTTTCCAGGCTTTGTCGGATGCTTGAATTGCCAGTGGTCGCCAACGGAATTGACGTAGTACCAGCCGTCATCCTTGAGTATCCTGATAATTTCCCGTGATGAGTATGATTTCATTCCGCCGCTCCCCTCTGTAAAAATAGTATAATGTGTATCATAATGCGTGTCAATAAGAAACTCTAAAGCTAAGTGAGAAAGGTCATGCTCCCCTATCTGCCCTGGCTACCTGGTTTGACGGGCGGGCTGCTGGATGCGGGCGAGAGCCTGAGCGAATATGCCAGGCCTTTTTTTGTCTTGACGACTGACCCTGAAAATGATCATCTGCTGGCCGATCCCGGCTGGTGATGATTAGGGAGTTTCGGTACGGATTGATTCCCCCCATCAGGATAGCTTATAATCAATCATAACGAATAGTATGCATACATATAACATAATGTAATATGAACTAGGACAGCCGTCTGGCTGGGCTGACGGCTTTCTGGGGCACTGGATGGCCTGGATATGGCGTTCAATTCAACTAGTTCTTGGCTTCAGAGGGGGATTGTCTTACTCCCACTGAAGCTTAGAAATAGTTAACTAGAGGCGTAGCCGCTCTTATCCCACCGCTTCAAAGAAGCGGGGGCATTAGAGCGGGTAGCCCTCGGTAAATCGATGGGAGTGGAGAAGAGCATGGCTGATTACCGTCAGATGTGGACCGATCTAGGAATGGATTTAGAGAAGCACGACCTGCTGTGCGAGGCGCTGCCAGACGCTTTTGGGAGTGTCTACCTGTCGCAGGAGAATCGTCCGGAGGGAATGGACTTCTTCAACTTCGTGGTATCGGAGATCCATGGTGTGCGGCCGGCGGAGCTGATCGAGCACCAGAAGCAGGGCGGCAAGGTGTTTGGCACCTTCTGCGTCTACGTGCCGGACGAGGTGATCTTTGCCGCCGGGGCGATTGCCACCGGTCTCTGCGGGGGTTCGCAATTCTGGGTGCCCGGCGGGGAGAAGGTGCTCCCAGCTAACACCTGCCCCCTGATCAAGGCCTCGGTGGGGGCGCGCCTTGACCGCACCTGCCCGTTCTTCCGCATCGCCGACATGTTCATCGGCGAGACCACCTGCGATGGCAAGAAGAAGGCCTGGGAGATCCTGAACCAGGACGTGCCGGTCTACGTGATGGACTTGCCCCAGATGAAGCGGGCCAAGGACGTGGCTGCCTGGGAGGACGAGATCAGGCTGCTGATCGGCAAGGTGGAGGAGTTTACCGGAAACAAGATAACCCCGGAGGCGCTGGCGGACGCTATCAGGCTGATCAACGACAAGCGGGCGGCCCTGGCCCGGCTGTACAAGGCGCGGCAGAGTTCACCGGTGCCGATCAGCGGCAAGGACGCCCTGCTGGTCACCCAGATCGCCTTCTACGACGACCCGGCCCGCAATGCCGCCATGGTCAACAAGCTGTGTGACGAGTTGGACCGGCGGATCGCGAGCGGCGTGGGCGTGTTCCCGGCCAGCGCCCCCCGGATCATGATCACCGGTTCGCCGATGGCCATCCCCAACTGGAAGCTGCACCACATTATCGAGACCGGAGGAGCGCCGGTGGTGGTCGAGGAGTCCTGTACCGGGATTCGCTACTTCGAGCACCAGGTGGACGGGAGTCAGGTCACCCTGGATGGCCAGGTCAAGGCCCTGGCGTCGCGCTACATGCAGATCAACTGCGCCTGCTTCACCCCGAACCCGGGCCGGATCGAAGATATTCTGCGCCTGGTCAAGGAATACAGGGTGGACGGAGTGATCGACTACAGCCTGCAGTTCTGCAACCTCTATGCCACGGAGAGCTACCTGGTTCAGCAGGCTCTCAAGGAGGCCGGCGTTCCGGTGCTGCACCTGGAGACCGACTACAGCGAGCAGGACTTCGGGCAGCTTAGGACACGGGTCGAAGCCTTCCTGGAGATGCTCGGAAAGTAGGGATCCAGTTGCCGGAGCAGGGGATCTGCGACTACTACATCCTCTTTCCCAGCCATCACGAGGGGCTGCGCCTGCACCAGGAGCTGAAGGCGGCAGGGGTCAAGTGTGTGATCGCACCTACACCCCGCTCTGCCAGCAGCTTTTGCGGTATGTCGTTGCGGCTGGCGGAGGACGAACTACCCGCCGCCAGACAGGTGATTGCGGCCTGCGGCGCCAATATAGATAGGATTGCCCGCATCCAGCGCCCACCGGTCCGGTACCGGGGCGCTTGAGGAGGCTGCTAATTTGGCATCATCTACCTGGACAATGCCGCCACCTCCTGGCCGAAGCCGGAAACAGTCTACCAGGCGGTGGACGCCTTCAACCGCAGACTGGGAGCCAGCCCGGGGCGCGGCAGCCACAGCCGCACCCTGGAGGCGGGGCTGCTGCTGCTGTCAACCCGGCAGGCCCTGGGGCGGCTGTTCAATGTTGCCGACTGCTCCCGGATCATCTTTACTGCCAACGCCACTGAGTCTTTAAACCTGGCCCTGAAGGGCATCCTGAGTCCCGGCGACCACGTGATCACCAGCAGCATGGAGCACAACGCCGCGGCCCGGCCGCTGCACGCCCTGGAGCGTTCAGGGGTGTTCCTCACGATCGTCCCCTGCGCACCGGATGGCGGCTTGGACCCACAGGACATAGAAAACGCCATCCAGGTCAACACAAGGTTGATCTGCCTGTTGCACGCCTCCAACCTGACCGGCACGATCATGCCGATTGCCGAGGTTGGCGCTATCGCCTGCCGGCACGGGGTATTGTTCCTGGTGGATGCCGCCCAGACCGCCGGCATCCTCCCGATCGACGTAATGCAGCAACAGATCGACCTGTTGGCCTTCACCGGCCATAAGGGACTGTTCGGCCCCCAGGGGACGGGCGGCCTGTATATCGGGCCGGGCCTGGATGTGCGGCCGCTCAAGGAGGGAGGCACCGGCTCGCTCTCGGAGCAGTTAGACCAGCCGGATTTCCTACCCGACAAGTATGAGAGTGGCACACCGAACACCCCGGGTATCGCCGGGCTGGGAGCCGGGGTTCAGTTTGTCATGGAGACTGGGCTGGAACAGATACGCCGCCACGAGCAGCAGCTTTCCCAGATGCTGATTGACGGCCTGCGGGAGATCGGCGCCGCGCCTGCAGGCGGGCACCCGGGCGGCGCGGTAACCGTCTATGGCCATCAAGACAGCAGCCGGCGCCTGGCGGTGGTCTCCTTCAACGTCGAGGGTATGGACTGTGGAGAGGTGAGCTTTGCCTTGGACCAGGAGGGGATCGTCGCCCGCTCGGGCCTGCACTGTGCCCCCCTCGCCCACCGCACCATCGGTACCGGGAGGCGGGGTGCATGCCGCTTCAGCCCCGGTTTTTTCAACACGCCCGGGGAGATCGAACAGGCGATCCGGGCAGTGCACTCCATAGCCGCCTCCTACCGGTGAGCCGAAAGCATCCAAGCTTTTCGCTGTCCAGTGTCAATCTACCTCACCGGCGGGGATCGGCGGCAAGGCTTCTTTCACAAATTCGATAAATGTCTTCAACAAAAGGTCCGGCGTCCGGTTCTTCCTGGTAATCAAGTAGAGGTGGCGCCGGCTGGGGAAACCGGAGATCCGCACCGCCGCCAGGGTGCCCGCCTGGATCCGCGGCCACGCCGCCAGTGTTGAGACCAGGGACACTCCCAGGCCTTCGGCGACTGCTTCCAGGACGGCGTCGGTGCTGCCCAGTTCCATCCGGTGCCCCAGTGTTGCCGGGTCGACACCGCGCTCCCCCAGCCACTTCTCGATGACAGCCCGGGTTCCTGAGCCTGGTTCCCGGACGACCATCTGCTCGGCACAGAACTCATCCAGACTGACCACCTGCCGCCCCTCCCAGCGGTGCCCCCTTGGTATCACCACGACCAACTCGTCGCTGTAGATCGGTTCGTGCTGCAGGCGCGGGTTGCTTACCCGCACTCCGATCACTCCGGCAGCGATCTCTCCGGCCAGGACGCGGCGGGCCACAACACTGCTGTCGCTGATCTCCAGGCTGATTCTGACCTCGGGGTATCGCTGCTGAAAGGCTCCCAACAGCCGGGGCAGCACATACTCGCCGGGAATGGTGCTCGCATCCAGCAGCAGTTTGCCCTGGATGGTGTTGCTCAGTTCCCGCACTGCGGCCAGGCTCCGGTCAATCGCCAGCAGGATGCGCTGGCCGTACTGGTAGACAATCCTGCCGGCAGCAGTAACCTCCGGATCCCGCCCCCCGCGGTTCAACAGCGGCGTTCCGTAATAGTCCTCCAGTGCCTGTAGTTGCTTACTTACTGCCGGCTGCGAGATCTCCAGTGCCCGGGCCGCGGCGGTCAGGCTTTTTTTATCCACGATGGTGACCAGGGTTTTCAGACAACTCAGGTTCATGACATACACCCCAACCTCTTGTTTGATGACTATCCGTCACCAAGACTACCACTGCCTCGATCACTTTACCAGATGACTACCCGCTCTAATGCCCCCGCTTCTTTGAAGCGGTGGGATAAGAGCGGCTACGCCTCTAGTTAACTATTTCTAAGCTTCAATGGGGGAAAGACAAGCCCCCACTGAAGCCAAGAACTAGTTGAACCACGTCTACTCTGAAAAAATTCAGCAAAGTTCATTTTATTCCTGCCGGGGTATTGACAAATGATAATCATTATCATAGAATTAAATCAGGTCAATGATAACCATTCTCATTTAGGCAAGGTCTGGTATTTCGAGGTTCGAAGGCAAAAGTTTAATCGTACATCGAGCTTCGAGAGGAGGAGGGGTTCTGATGAGGGATTGCTCTGTCGACTGCTTGCCCGGCGCTGCAAAATCCTGGCCGAGGCGGATACTGGATCTTTTCTTGCGGACAGACTCTTGCTGCGGCGAAGGGGCGTCATGCCTGGACAAAGATTGTTCCTGTGACTGTAGTGAGATGTGCGCTGCTCGTGAATGGATTAAGAAAGACGAGAGTGTTGCCAAGCCCGATCGTCCCACACTGAACACAGTGCCGGTAGGGGGAATGGCCAGCATCGAGCAGTTATACCTGCCGCTGGCATTGAAAAAACGCCTCCTCTCTCTCGGCTTGACATGTGGCACCAAAATTGGGGTGATCAGCAACGAAAACGGGCGCATGATTATCGCGGTACGGGATAGCAGGCTGGGGCTGAGCCCGGAAGTGGCCTCGAAGATAACCTATAAGGCAGCGTGACGTACCCAATCCCCTGAAGGGGTATGGGCCGGACTATCCCCGAAGGCTCCGCACGAGCCCTTTTATGCACACTTGGCGCCGATTGCCGTTTTTGAACAATTACTTCTTCATTCGAACTTCGAACCTCGCATCTCGAACCTCTGGGTGCCCTCTGGGCGCGGGCGCCTGACATCGAGGAGCGGAGGAGGTGCGCCGTCACATGACTGTTCTTTCGCTGGCCGGACAGCCAAACGTGGGCAAGTCCTCGATCTTCAACACTCTTACCGGGATGCGCCAGCACGTGGGCAACTGGCCCGGCAAGACGGTGGAAAAGAAAGAGGGCTTTTTTAATCTGCCCTCGGGAAGCCAGGCACGCCTGATCGACCTGCCCGGCATTTACAGCCTGACCTCCAATACCATCGAAGAGGTCATTACCCGTGACTTTATTCTAAAAAATAAACCCGACGCCATCATCAACGTGGTGGATGCCTCCAACCTGGAGCGCAACCTGTACCTGACCACGGAAATAATGGACCTGGGACAGCCGGTGATCATCGCCTTGAACATGACCGACCTTGCCGGACAAAAGGGGTACCACATCGACCTGCTCGCCCTGGCCGGGGCGCTGGGCTTGCCGGTAGCGCCGGTGGTAGCCACCCGCAAAAACGGCCTGGACGAGCTCTATCACTCGCTTGATACATTAATCGTGCAGGCAAAAGAAAGCCGGGGACATTTCCGCTTCTCGCCGCCGGTGGAGGGGATCATCGAGAATATTACGGGACGGCTGCAGAAGTATGGCTTCGGCGACTATCCGCAGCGCTGGCTGGCCATCAAACTGCTGGAGGACGACCCGCAGGCACGGTAACTGGTGGCCGCCGCTGTCGGTGAGACAGAGGTAGCAGCGCTGGATCGAAGTCAATCCGGCAGCAGTTGCCTGACGGCCCAACCGCCTGGCCGAGGAACGCTATCGCTGGATCAACGAGGTGCTGGATGCCGCCGTGCGCCGGGACCAGTTGGGTAAATTATCTCCCAGCGACCGGGTGGATATGTTGCTCACGCAACCGCTGGTTGGGTGTGCCCATCCTGCTGGCCGTCCTCGCCGGCACCTTTTCTCTCATTTTCAAGCTTCGCCGCCGCTGCAGGACCTGATCGGCAACCTCTTTTCATGGCTGAGCCGCCTGATCCAGGCCGGATCTGGGGCCGGTTCTTCCGGGCTGGCTGGTGCGGATGCTCACTGACGGCGTGCTGGCGGGCGTGGGCACGGCCATGAGCTTCGTGCCCCTGATCGCCATCACCTTTCACCCTGTTCGGCCTGCTGGAGGACGTGGGTTACTTCGCCCGGGCCGCCTTTGTCATGGACCGCTGGCTGGGCCCCTGGGCCTGCCCGGCAAGGCCTTCATCAGCCTGCTCATGGGATACGGCTGCAACGTACCGGCGATCATGGCGGCGCGCACCGCTGAAAACGACCGCGGCCGCTTGTTGACCATCCTGGTCACCCCGCTGACCATCTGCTCGGCCCGGCAGGTGGTGGCAGTGGCCTGATCGGCGCCTTTTTCCTGCCCCGGTATGCCTCCTGGGTAATGCTCGGCCTGTACATCATGCAGTTTTGCCCTGATCTGCCTGGTCAGCGTCGTTACTCAAAAATACGGTATTGAAAGCCGAAAGAATGCCCTTCTATATCGAGCTGCCCATGTACCGGCTGCCCAACTGGAGCAATATTGCCACCTACGCCTGGCATAAGACCAGGGGCTACCTGGAGCGGGCGGGCACCCTGATTGCGGCGGTGAGCGCCCTGGTCTGGGCGCTGGCCTACTTCCCCGGCGGCTCGATCGACCACAGCATTCTCAGCACGCTGGGGCGCTGGATCGCCCCGCTGGGACGACCCTTTGGCTTTGACTGGCGCCTGATGGTGGCCCTGATCTCCGGTTTTGCCACCAAGGAGACCACCCTGGCCACCCTCGGGGTCCTCTACCATGCCAATGAATCCAACATCGGCACCGTGCTGACCCGCAGCATACCCTTTGCCACGGGGCTGTCCTTTTTCGTCTTCTCGATGTTCTATATCCCCTGCCTGGCGACCACTTTTACCGTCCATACCGAGAGCGGCTCGTGGAAATGGACGATCTTTTCCGTCGTCTATACCTTGCTGCTGGCGGCGCTGCTCTCGCTGGCGGCATACCGCCTGGCGTAACGGAGGTCAGAGGCAAGAGGTCGGAAGCAGGAAAACTTCCTGTATCCGACATCCGCTCAGAATGGCTGAAGGCCCAAAATTTTTGGGTCTTTTTGGTCGTGCAATCTATGGAAAGGAGAAACGAGGGAGTAGGTTTTCAGGGGCAAGGATCTATAAAAATATTGACAACCAAACGAATAAAAAATTATAATTATATAAAGAATATAATATTAATAGGCATTAAAAGTGCCCTTGTCAGGGAGAGCGGAGGTGATGAGCTATGAAGCTCTCGACAAAAGGCCAGTACGGTCTCAGGGCATTGCTGGAGATAGCGATTTACCAGAATGAGGGGCCTGTGACCCTGAATAATATCGCCGCACGACAGGACATTTCAGAGGGGTACCTGGAGCAGTTGATGATGCCACTGAAGCGGGCGGGAATTGTCAAGAGCGTAAGGGGGGCGCAAGGCGGCTACCTGTTATCCAAGAACCCGAAGGAAGTCACGGTGGGCGAGGTTATCCGTGTTCTGGAGGGTCCAATCGCGCCAGTGGCCTGTGTTGACGAAGAAAATCCGGAAGAGTGCGTCCGGGCCAGTTTCTGTGTGACACGCATAGTGTGGGAGAAGGTCAGGGATTCCATCTCCGGGGTGCTGGATTCATTTTCGTTGGAGGACCTGGTTCAGGAGTCGAAAAAGCACGGCGAGGCGGAAAACATGTACTTTATCTAATCTATCGGGGAGACGTTATTAACTTCGCTTTGACATCCGCCACTTCTACAGGTTGTGAAAGGAAGAGACGAGATGCCGATCAAGGTGCCGGATCAGCTTCCGGCGATCAAAACGCTGCAAAACGAGCACATTTTCGTAATGACCGAACACCGGGCCTATCACCAGGATATCCGCCCGCTGCAGATCATCCTCCTGAACTTGATGCCAACCAAAATAACCACCGAGATTCAGTTCCTGCGGCTGCTTGCCAACTCGCCGCTGCAGGTCGATTTCACATTGCTGCACCCGCAGACCTATACCTCGAAGAATACTCCCGAAGAACACATGGTCAAATTCTATAACACCTTTGATGATATCAGGGGTCAAAGGTTCGACGGCCTGATCATCACCGGGGCCCCGGTGGAACAGATGGAGTTTGAAGAGGTTGACTATTGGGACGAACTCACGGCAATCATGGACTGGGCCAGCGTCAACGTTTTTACCACTCTTTTCATCTGTTGGGGAGCGCAGGCCGGGTTGTATCACCACTACGGGATTCCGAAGTATCCGCGTGATAAAAAAATATTTGGAGTCTTCCGTCACCACGTCAATAAGAAGAACGTCGCCCTGCTCAGGGGTTTTGACGATGAGTTCTTCGTGCCGCATTCCCGGCACACGGAGGTGAGGAGGGAGGACATAAAAAAGGTGCCGGAACTGGAGATCCTGGCAGAATCTCCGGAGGCGGGAGTGTATCTCGTCAAGGCATGCAATGATCGCCGGATCTTCATCACCGGCCACTCGGAATACGATCCCACCACCCTCCAGGATGAGTATGAGCGTGATCGGGGGATTGGCCTGGAGACAGAAGTCCCGCAAAATTATTATCCTGATAACGATCCTGGCCGGTCTCCGGTGGTGCGTTGGAGAGGCCACGCCAACCTGCTTTTTTCCAACTGGCTGAATTATTACGTGTACCAGGAGACTCCCTATGATTTAACCGAATTGGACAGGGCGATCAAAAAGACCTAGCAACTGTGCGGGCGCCGGAGCCGAATTGTTGAGATGTAGCCGTGCCATACATTTGCTTCGCAAACAGGCACATGGCTAATTCAAACTTCGCTTCGTTTGAATTAAAGCAAATGCTGAAACGGGAGCTGAATCGAAATGCGCAAGGTTTATCTGGATCATGCTGCCACCACTCCTCTCCATCCGGAAGTTTTGTCGCTGATGCATGAATTCATGAGGGACACCTTCGGCAACCCCTCCAGCGTGCACTCTTTCGGCAGGGAGGCCAAGAAGTATACGCAGGAAGCGCGCCAGAAGGTGGCCGATCTGATCGGGTCTGCGCCGGAGGAGATTTACTTTACCAGCGGCGGGACCGAGGCTGACAACATCGCTGTTATCGGAACGGCGATGGCCAGGCGCAAAAACGGCAACCACATCATCACCAGCGCCATCGAGCACCATGCCGTGCTGGAAACCTGCGAGTACCTGGCCAAGAACGGGTTCGAGGTCACCTTCCTGCCCGTCGACAAATACGGTATGGTCGACCCGGGCGATGTGGCCAGGGAGATCCGCAAGGAAACCATCCTGGTCACCATCATGCACGCCAACAACGAGATCGGGACGATCCAGCCGATCGCCGAGATCAGCCGGATTACCCGGGAGCATGGGGTGGCCCTGCATACGGACGCTGTCCAGACACTGGCCAAGATCCCCGTGAACGTGGATGACCTGGGCGTGGAGCTGCTTTCCCTGTCAGCCCATAAGATTTACGGCCCGAAGGGGATCGGCGCCCTGTACGTCAGGAAGGGAATGCGGCTGCAGCCGATCATGCACGGCGGTGGCCAGGAGCGCAAGCTGCGCTCGGGCACGGAAAACACCCCCGGCATCGTCGCCTTCGGCAAGGCGGCCGAAATTGGATTGCGGGAGATGGAAACAGAGTCCGGGCGCGTGCAAGGCCTCAGGGATAGGCTGATCCGGCGGGTGCTCGCCGAGATTCCGTCGGTGACCCTGAACGGCCATCCGGAGCAGCGGCTGCCGAACAACGCCAACTTCAGCATCGCCTACGTGGAGGGAGAGTCCCTGGTGCTGAGCCTGGACCTGGAGGGAGTGGCGGTCTCCTCCGGCTCGGCCTGCAGTTCCGGATCGCTGCAGCCGTCCCACGTTCTGAAGGCCCTCGGCCTGCCCCACGAGATGATGCACGGCTCCCTCAGGATGACCCTCGGCCACGCCAACAATGAAGAAGACATCGACTACGTGGTCGAGGCATTGAAAAACATCACTACCAGGCTGCGGAGCTTTTCGCCCCTGGCCCAGCCGATGCGGGCCTAACGATTGAGAAGCGGGAAGTGAGAACTCTCACATCCCAGAGAGAGGTGACGATGATGTACAACGAGACCGTGATGAGCAACTTTCAGAACCCGCAGAATGTCGGGGAGATCCCTGATGCCAGCGGCATCGGAGAGATCGGCAACATAGTCTGTGGCGACATTCTGAGGGTGTATATCAAGGTCAAAGATGACCGGCTCGAAGATGTGAAGTATATGACTTATGGTTGTGCGGCTGCGACTGCGAGTGGGTCTATGATGACAGTTCTGGCAAAGGGGCTCACGATTGAGGAGGGATTAAATCTTTCCAACAAAGATGTCGCCAAAGCCCTGGGCGGGCTGCCGCCCGAGAAGGTACACTGCTCCAACCTGGCGGCAGACGCCCTGCACAAGGCGATCAGGGACTGGCAGAAGAAGACCGGGCAATTGCCCGCAGGATATCAGGAGGCTGCAGACAGCCACGAACATGACGGCGAAGAATCTCCGGTTTGTGAGTCCCAGGCCTCCGTCGATATCACCGATGTTGGCTGCCCCGTGACGTTCGCAAAGGCCATAAATGCCCTAGATGGGTTGAAAGGCGGAGACGTCCTGGAGGTCAGGATGCAGGCGGGCGAGCCGCTGCAAAGTGTGCCCCGGAGTTTTCAGGACCGGGGGCATGAGGTACTTAAAACCTTGGACAATAATGACGGAACCTATTCGGTTTTCGTGAAAAAATCCGGCAAGGAATGAGATGTAGGAGGGTTACCAATGAAAGCAAGTGATATTAAAAAAGTGCTCATCATCGGCTCCGGTACTATGGGAAGACAGATCGGCATGCAGCATGCCATATTCGGTTACGACGTGGTTCTCTATGATGTCGACCCCGAAGCTTTGAAAGTGGCTGTTTCTCACATTGGAAAGATGGCATCGAGGTTCTCCCGGGAAGGTTTTATATCCGAAAATATGCTGCAAAATGTCAAGTCACGGATCACGGTCAGTAGTGATCCGCAGGAAGCATCACAGGGAATTCACCTGGTAAGCGAGAGCGTTCCTGAAAATATTGACCTAAAGCGAAAAGTATGGGGTGAATTCGGCAAGCTCTTACCACCCGATGCCATCCTCACAACTAATACCTCCAGCCTGGCGCCCTCTGATTACGCTGACGCGACCGGGCGTCCGGAGCGTTTTCTGGCATGGCACTTCCACCTGCCTGCATTCAAAGCAAATATCGTGGACGTCATGCCTCTTCCGCGCACAGATCCTGCCGTGAGAGATATGATCATGGAACACTCTGTGAACATCGGACAAATTCCTATCCACCTGAGAAAGGAATCACCCCGTTACGTCTATAATGAGATGCTGGGCGCCTGGTTCAAAGCCGCTGTGCGTCTGGCTGTCAACGGTGTCGCCTCCGTGGAGGATATAGATCGATGCTGGATGGTGATTTCGGGAGTGCCGATGGGTCCTTTTGGTATCATGGACAGCATTGGTATTAATACCAATTATCATGTCGCTAGCGAAGAACTGGCTGCTCACCCCGATCCTCAGTTGCAGGCAATAGTTGAATTCTACAAGGCCAAGGTAGACGCCGGGGAGCTTGGACGCAAGACCGGCAAGGGCTTCTATGCCTATCCCAATCCTGCCTATGAACAGCCTGAATTTGTTGCCAGAGTTGAGCCTAAGTATAAGAAGTAATCTTTTTTATTTCCACCCGGCCGGGCAGGAATAGGGCAAACAGCAGCCCGGCCAGGGGGAAGAGCACCATCACGTGAAAGACGGCCGGGAGCCCGAAGTGGTCGGCCACCCCACCCAACAGGGTGACGCCCACGCCGCCCAGCCCGAGACCGAAACCGAGCGTCAACCCGGAGGCCAGGCCGACGTTGTTTGGAAGCAGTTCCTGCCCAAACACCACGGTGATCGCAAATGTGCAGACCACCACAAAGCCGGCCAGGGCGACCACGATCACGCTCCAGATGCCGCTGCTCAAGGTGAACAGGTACAACAAGGGCGCCAGGCCGGCCATCGATCCGATAATGATGGTCTTCAAGCCCAAGCGGTCGGCCAGCGGCCCCCCACCAGGGTGCCGACTGCCCCCGCCAACAGGAACACCGATGTGATGATTGCCGCCAGCACCTGGTTTTGGTGCAGGTAGTGAACGTAGTACTGGGGCAGGAAGGCAGCCATGCCCAGGCTGATACATGACCAGCGCGGCCACCACCAGCACGAGCAGCACCAACGCCGCGATCGCCCGTGGGGCGATCTTGCCGGGTCCTGTCTTGACCCCGCCCATGCTGGTTGTGCCATGCTCCTGCCTGACCGGCGCCGCCCCGCCAATTACCGGCTCAGCAGTCAGTCTGGGCAGGGCCGCCCACAGGGGCAGCGACATGGCGCCGTTGATCGCCAAAAACCACAGCGTTCCCTTCGGGCCCGCCAGTTCGTAAAACAGGCTGGCCAGCAGGGGCCCCACGGCAAAGCCGATATTCCCCCCGACGGAGAAGAGAGACATGCCGCTGGCCTTGCGTTCCCCGCTGAACACCCTGGCGAATTTGGAGCCCTCGGGATGGTAGGCGGCGATCCCCAGGCCACTGAGAAAGACAGCCAACAGCAGGAATTGATAGCTCCGGCTGAATCCGGTCAGGGCCATGCCCAGCCCGGCTGTCAGGCAGCCCAGGGGCACCAGCCAGGCAGCCCGGAAGCGGTCGCTCAGGACGCCGAAGGCCGGCTGGATCACCGAGGAACTGATATTGAGGGCCAGCACCGCCAGACCAACTTGCAGTTGGCTGAGCCCGAACAGGGGTTGCATGAAGGTAAGCACGATCGGCAGGGCGCCCTGGTGGATATCGGTGATGGCGTGACCGGCGCCGAGCAGGCCAAGCATTTTTTTGTTCATGAGGGCCGTCCCTTTCAGTTGCCGCTATCTCTACCGGGGCTGCATCATGCTTGCCCGTTGCGCCGGCCCCGTTGTGAGTCGCTGGTTAATATTCAAACGAAGCGAAGCGAAGTTTGGCGCACCCATATTGTAGCATGTGCAGCATGCGAAACAATAGTTTTGAGTGCCGCCACCTTAATGGTGAGCGGCGAACCGGGCGCCCTCCGGGCGCGAATGTGCCGGGGTACCCTTTGGGTCGCGCCCGCAAGCGGGCACCCGTTGATGGACATAGGCACGGCAAGCAGCATCGCCCATCAGGGAGAAGAGGTGGCGGACATCAAGGCGATGTTATACACTTAGGAATGTCCCCGAGGAATGTCCCGGTAAGGAAGTGACTGCATGGGGCGTAAAGCGACTTTTCAAGTGACCGGCATGACCTGCGCTGCCTGTGCAGCGGGTATCGAGGCCGCGCTTGACCGCCTGCCCGGCGTGAACTCCGCCCAGGTGAACTCCGCCACCGAGAAGGCCTCGGTGGAATACGACCCGGCCCAGGTGAATGAAAAAACGATGATCGCAGAAGATCAGGGATCGGGGTTACGGGGTGGTCACGCCCCGCTACGACGCGGGTGTCACCGGTATGAACTGCGCCGCCTGCGCGGCACGGATCGAGCGGGGTCTCCGGAGCTTGCCCGGCGTCCTGGAGGCCAATGTCAACCTGGCCCTGAACAGGGCATCCGTCGTCTACAACCAGGCCGAGCTGGGCCCGGCGGAGATCAGGGCGAAGATCGTGGACACCGGCTACGGCGCCTTTGAACTGGAAGAGGGGGGACGGGCCGAGAAGGACGAGCGGGTCAGGGAGATAGCCCGCCTGCGCCTCCTGTTCGTGGCCAGCGTGGTGTTTTCCGCTCCCTTGCTGGTGTACATGCTGGCCATGCTGTTCAACGTCCGCAACTTCCTGCCGCAGTTCCTGTTCAACCCCTACTTCCAGTTTGCCGCGGCTACTCCGGTGCAGTTCTGGCCCGGCCTTTTCTTCTACAAGGATGCCTATTTCGCCCTGAAGAACAAGAGCGCCAACATGGCGGTACTGGTGGCCATGGGTACCAGCGCCGCTTACATATACAGCGTCTGGGCCACCTTCTGGGGCCACCGTGACGTCTATTTCGAGACCGGCGCCATCATCATCACCCTGGTGCTCCTGGGTAAGATGCTGGAAGCGGTCGCCAAGGGCCGGACTTCCGAAGCCATCAAGAAATTGATGGGACTCCGGGCCAAGACCGCCCGGGTGATCCGGGGCGATGTCGAGGTCGAGATTCCGGTGGAGGAAGTGGCGGTGGGCGACCTGATCCTGGTCCGCCCGGGCGAAAAGATCCCGGTGGACGGCGTGGTCCGGGAAGGCAATTCGGCGGTCGACGAATCCATGCTGACCGGGGAGAGCCTTCCGGTGGACAAGGCGCCGGGCGACGAGGTGATCGGGGCCACCATCAACACCCTGGGCCTGCTGAAGATGCAGGCCACCAAGGTGGGCCGGGACACCGCCCTGGCCCAGATCATCCGGATCGTCGAGGAGGCCCAGGGATCGAAGGCGCCCATCCAGCGCCTGGCGGACGTCATCGCCTCCTACTTCGTGCCGGTGGTGGTGGGCATCGCCGTCCTGTCCTTCTTGGGCTGGTTCTTTGTCTTCGATCCCGGCAACTTCACACGGGCGCTCCTGGCCGCCACCGCCGTCCTGGTCATCGCCTGCCCCTGCGCCCTGGGGCTGGCCACCCCCACTTCGATCATGGTGGGTACCGGCCGGGGGGCGGAAAGCGGCATTCTGATCAAGGGCGGGGAACACCTGGAGAACGCCCATCGCCTGAATGCGGTGGTGATGGATAAGACCGGCACCCTCACGCACGGCCGTCCCTCGGTGACCGCTCTCTTTATGGCGCCGGGCGAACTGTCCCGGGAAGAGATCCTGCGCCTGGCCGGCCGCGCCGAGGCCGGTTCGGAACATCCCCTGGCCCGGGCGGTGGTCGAGTATGCCCGGGAGAGTATCGGCGAGGTGCCGGTGGCGGAAGAGTTTCAGGCTGTGCCGGGCCGCGGCGTCCTGGCCACCGTGGACGGACACAGGGTGGCCTTCGGCAACGCCAGGCTCATGAGCGAGCAGGGCATTGACCGCGGCGGGATGGAACAGTCGGCCGAGTCACTGGAAAACCAGGGGGCCACGGCCATGTACCTGGCCCTCGACGGGGCGGTAGCGGCCGTCTTCGGGGTGGCCGATACGCTGAAGGAGAATGCCGCCGAGGTAGTGGCGGAGCTCAAGGAGATGGGTATCGAGGTCTGGATGATCACCGGCGACAACCGCCGTACGGCCCAGGCCATCGCCCGCCTGGCCGGGGTGGACAACGTGCTGGCGGAGGTGCTGCCGGAGGACAAGGCCCGGGAAGTGGAGCGGCTGAAAGAGGCCGGCAAGACTGTCGGCATGGTGGGCGACGGCATCAATGACGCCCCGGCCCTGGCCACGGCCGACGTGGGCTTTGCCATCGGCACGGGGACGGACGTGGCCATCGAGGCGGCCGATATCACCCTGATGAGCGGCGACCTGCGCGGCATCGCCGCCAGCATCCGCCTCTCCCGGGCCACCATCCGGAACATCCGCCAGAACCTGTTCTGGGCACTGATCTACAATACCATCGGGATCCCCATTGCCTTCGCCGGCCTGTTAAACCCGGTCATAGCCGGCGCCGCCATGGCTTTTTCCTCGGTCTCGGTCGTGAGTAACGCCCTGCGGATGAAGCGCTTCGACCCGTTTGCCAGATGACTACCCGCTCTAATGCCCCCGCTTCTGAAGCGGGGGGATAATCCAATTTTATATATCATTCACCTCATCCTGAAGAGAGGGCACTTGAAAATTGACCATAAAAGTTGTCCCTCTCTTGCCAGTCTTTATTTCAATCCTGGCATTGTGGCTCTCGGCTATCCGGTAACAGACCGGCAAGCCCAACCCCGTTCCCTTTTCTTTAGTGGTAAAGAAAGGCGTGCCGAGCTTCTCCAACACATCCGGCGGGATGCCGTTCCCCCGATCTTTTATGCTCAGGACAACCCTGTTCCCCTTAAGGCGTGTTTTAATGGTCAACTCCCCATACCTTGACATAGCTTCTATGCCGTTGCGGACAAGGTTGAGAACGAGCTGCTCGCTCTGTTTGGTGGCTTTCTCTGCCTGCTTTATCCCGCTGATGTCTACTAAAAAGGTGATGCCCTGGTTTGTTCCGGGGTCCTTCCGGGGATCATGGAAACGTTAGCAATGACTTGCTTGACATCGCCTTTCCTCGTTAAGAGCGCTGTTTCATACTGCTTTGGAGCGGAATCCGGATTAGCCCTTCTCAGGTTGTGGTATCTGATCATGTCGTCAAGGTAATCCTCGGTAAAAAACTCTTTCCAGCTCTTCTTGCCCTCGATCTCCTCTTTGGAATAGCCACTTAGAGTTTCGAACTCCCTGTTTATAAGAGATATGGTGGTGTCTTCCTCGACGATCATGGCAGCCGTTCCGGTGGCATTGAAGATCATCCGGTACTTGGCTTCTGACACTTTCAGCGCCTTCGCTGCTCGTTTACGCTCGGTGATACCATCATCAGTATTTTTTTTACCCGGATCTGAAGAAATCACTTGAATGCCCCCATATATTGACAGCCTATCGTTGATGGTCGTAATTTCTCATATTCTGCGGAATAGCGTATAATCCTTTATAAAATTACTGTCGTATCCTGATACATATTGTAGAATCGCTGGTGCATTGGGAAGCTCGAGAGAACTTCACTCGATGTCCATGACTATTGGATCTCATCGAAGCAATTAATGTTATTTGCAAACTAATGCGCTCCTTATATGAGTTTACCGTTCAAACGCTCGGGCCCGAATGATGAGGGCTGTAGAACCTGCTCCAGTTATCAAAAGATCGACATCCAGCCCTTCATGTATTTCATAAAATATTTTTGCTGTTTGAACCGGCTCGCCGATCAGTGACTTTCAACTAGTTCTTGGCTTCAGTGGGGGATTGCCTTCCCCCCACTGAATTATCAGTAAAACTTGGCTTGTGCCGAGCCATCGGCGAAGGCAGAAGCCTTAGTTGCACTGATCCAGGGGCTTAGCGCCACTTGGTCTCCCGTAAACTGGAGCTTAGTGGCGGTTAGCCATCGGGGAAATAGTTAATCCAGGGCGTAGCCGCTCTTATCCCACCGCTTCAAAGAAGCGGGGGCATTAGAGCGGATAGCATCGGGTAAAAATAAAGGCTTGAAGGGAGATCAGATTCAACAATGAGCGACAACTGGGATTTTGCAACACTGGCGGTGCATGCCGGGCAGCAACCCGACCCCACCACGGGGGCGCGGGCGGTACCGATCTACCAGACCACGTCCTACAATTTCCATGACGCCGATCATGCGGGGCGACTGTTTGCACTGCAGGAATTCGGCAACATCTACACCCGGATCATGAACCCCACCACAGATGTTTTCGAGCAGCGGATGGCCGCCCTGGAGGGCGGGGTCGGCGCCCTGGCCACCGCTTCCGGCCAGGCGGCGATAACCCTGTCGATCCTGAACATCGCCGGGGCGGGGGACGAGATCGTATCTTCCAGCAACCTCTATGGCGGAACGTATAACCTGTTCTTTCACACCTTTTCCAAGCTTGGACTGAATGTGAAATTCGTCGATCCCGAAGATCCCGAGAACTTCAGGTCAGCCAGCACCTCCAAGACTAAGGCCTTCTATATCGAGATGCTTGGCAATCCCAGGATGGATGTCCCCGACATGGAGGCCATTGCGAAGATCGCCCACGGGGTCGGTGTGCCCCTGATCGTGGACAATACTTTCGCCACCCCGTACCTCCACCAGCCGTTCAAGTACGGCGCCGACATCGTGATTCATTCGGCAACCAAGTTCATCGGCGGCCACGGCACATCCATCGGGGGCGTCATCGTCGACAGCGGCAAATTTGACTGGACAAACGGCAGATTTCCCGGCCTGGTAGAGCCAGATCCCAGCTACCACGGAGTCAAGTTTGTGGAATCCTTCGGGAACCTGGCTTACATCCTCAAGGCAAGGGTGCAGTTGCTGCGGGACCTCGGACCCGCCCTGAGCCCCTTTAACGCCTTCCTGTTCTTGCAAGGGCTGGAATCCCTTCATCTCCGGATGGAGCGGCACAGCTCCAATGCCCAGGCGGTTGCCGAGTATCTGCAAGCCCACCCGGCGGTGAGTTGGGTTTACTATCCTGGCTTGCCCGGGAATAAATACCACGAACTGGCCAAGAAGTACTTGCCGCGGGGCTGCGGCGCCATCCTGGCCTTCGGGGTCAAGGGAGGCCGGGAGGCAGGGCGCAAGATCGTGGACAACGTCAAGCTGTTCTCGCTCCTGGCGAATGTCGGAGACTCCAAGTCCCTGATCATTCACCCCGCCACCACCACCCACCAGCAGTTGACGGCGGAAGAGCAGTTGAGTGCCGGAGTCACTGAAGACATGGTTCGTCTCTCGGTGGGCGTTGAAGACATCAAGGATATCATCGCCGACCTGGGGCAGGCCCTGGAGATCGCCACCAAGTAATAATAAGCAGAGTTCTTAGCTTCAGAGGGAGTTTTCATCTCTTCCCTCTGAAGCTTATCATGCCCAGTGCGCCTTCCAGGGGTCTTCTTCCAGGGGATAGCCCCCACGGCAACCGCCATGGAATACCTGCAACAGGCCGCCGGAAATTGATTGGCCATATTCCGCCGATGGCAATCCATGCCCAATCATGGCAGGATTCGGAATCCCCGCGCCCGGAGTGCGCCCGATCTCTGTGATGTTCCACTTGGCACTATCGAGGTGGCGCTCCGCTCACCCAACATGAAGTCCGGCCTCTGACCTCTAATATCAGCAGGTATGTTGTCAAACAGTGTCGAAATTACTGGTGATTTAGGAAAATAGAAGGGATTTGTCTGTCAACTTATAATGTATAAGAGAGTGTCCGTGCCTTGCAATGATTAATATGGGCATATTCATAAAGGTTAATTCAACTAGTTCTTGGCTTCAGTGGGGGATTGTCTTACCCCTGCTGAAGCTTAGAAATAGTTAACTAGAGGCATAGCCGCTCTTATTCCACCGCTTCATAGAAGCGGGGGCATTAGAGCGGGTAGCCCTCGGTTGAATCAACTTGTTTTGAGCCGATAGTATATTCAGTAAGGAAATATACAGCCGGGGGATGCGGTAAGATGTGTTGAACACAGTCATACCAAAGAAGAAACAGTCGAGTTTCTTACTGCTTCCTCTTATTTTGTTGCTCATCACTTTCTTGACCATCAGATTCGGTATTGCCAACCTGTCGAATTTCAAGGTCGGGTTTTTGAGCATTATCATAGGGGCGCTACCATTTATTGTGATCGGTGTTTTTGTCTCGGCTGTGTTGGAAAACTTTGTATCGGAAGATACGATCTCTCATATTTTCCCAAGCAACAGGTACCTGGGGATCTTGCTGGCTTGCTTGCTGGGGATCATTTTCCCGATCTGCGAGTGCGGGATCGTTCCGGTTGCACGCAGACTGATCAGCAAGGGCGTTCCCCTTTCAAGCGCTGTCGCCTTCATGCTGGCCGCTCCAGTCATCAACCCGATAGTTGCCGCCTCCACAGCAGCAGCTTTTTCTAATGATCACGCCATGATCTGGATGAGGCTCGGACTGGCATTCCTGGTGGCATACTTGACCGGGTTGTTGCTCAGCTTCTTTGTCGAGGGAAACCAGTTGAACGGAGAGCCAGAAAGCGGATCTCATGAGTGCTGCGCTTCGGGGGCCCGGGGGCGCCGATCGATACCCCGCCGTTAATAACAACTAAAATAAGCAACACTTTGCTTGATGCCAGCAATGAATTTTTCGAGATGGGCAAGTATCTTGTCATAGGGGCGTTTCCAGGAGCATTAGCCACAACGTTCATCCCCCGCCAGTCCCTGCTGGGCATCGGTCATCAGCCGCTCCTGTCGGCCATTGTCATGGTCGTATTTGCGTTTGTGGTTTCGGTCTGCTCGACGGCCGACGCTTTTATAGCCGCCTCATTTTCTGCCAGTTTCAGTAATGGGGCATTGCTCGCCTTTATGGTGCTCGGTCCGATGCTGGACGTGAAGAACACGTTGATGCTGCTGAAGGCCTTCAAGCCCCGGTTTGTCATCCTGTTGATCTTAATCATCTTTTTCTTGGTGACCGAGAGTGCTTTCTGGATCAATGTGCTATGAAGGGGGGAGCGGAGTGACGGATCAAAAAAATATTGGCAAGCCCCTGATTCTACTTGGCTTCAGCTTTTTGCAGTTCTATCTGGTGATCAGTGGCAGGATCCGGATGTACATCAATCCGCACTTTGCCATACTCAATGAAATAACAGCGGTAGTCCTGCTGGCAATGTTTGCCGTGCAGCTTTTTTATTCACGCAACACTTCCTCCCTGAAATGGGGTGCTGTTATCTTCATCGTTCCGCTGGCATTGGCCTTTCTGTTGCCCGACGCGGCTCTGGATGCAAGGGCGGCCGCTAATAGGGGCTTAAATTTTAATAGCAGTATCAATTCAGCACAGCCGGGGTCCGGGGAGCAGGTTCCGGTATCTGCCAACGGCACTGATAATACAGGCATCAGCAAGAGCGGAACAATTCAGGTGACCACTGACAACTTTGTCAGGGTGGTTGACGCTCTCGACCAGTCCCCCGAATCTTACACGGGCAGGGAAATAGACATGCTGGGGTTTGTGATGAGAGAGCAGGATCTCGCCCCACATGAGTTTGGCCTGATTCGCTTCATTATCGCCCACTGCACGGCTGACGCCACGCCAGGGGGGTTGATCGCGGAGTCCAAGGACGTAGCGAACTACAAGGATGGGACATGGATCGACATCCAGGGAGCGATCGGGTTGGACAGCTATGATCAGCAGGTGGTCCCCGTCATTGAGGCAACCTCTGTCAGGCGGGCAGCCCAACCCCAAGACCCCTACGTCTATCCTTGATGAAAGGCCACGGCATCATGATCAAAAGTAAGCTGATTGGCCTGACAGGCCTTCGTTCGGCTCTCTCTGGGCTTGCCCCTGCGAGTGAGGGTTGAACAGAGGATAGGGATACTAAGCGAATCGGTAACGTGTTGGCTCGCGGCTTTTCCCCCAGTTTAGTAGTTTCCAGTGACGTAGCCGCTCTCCTCAGAAGCGGTGGCATTAGAGCGGGTAGTCATCTGGCAAAGAGGGCGCTATGAAACCTAATGCTCAAGGACAATATTCGTATCTGATCATACTTTTCGTCATTGCCATAATCCTGTTATGCCAGAATTATCTCTACCAGCGGTATCAATCCTATACCAAAAAAACGGCTGTTAAGGCTGTTGTTGAAGATACTCGTGAGTCGGGTGAATATGCCTATAATCACGTGCGCGTGCTGGCCTCTCCGGAATATGAGGGCCGTGCCCCGGGGACGGAAGGTAACCGCTTGGCGGCCCAGTACATTGCCGGTCAATTTCAAAAGATCGGACTGAGTCCTGCTGGAGACAAGGGAACATACTTCCAACAAATCAGAAGCCCCGAATTTAGCCTGGTTGAAGTTGGGGTTCGCTGGATGCCCCGACTGACCAGGGGTATGTTCTTAACAGTGCCGAGCGACAATGTCCTGGGTTACCTGGCATCCCCGGATACCGCCGCCTATCCGGACAACACGATCGTGATCTCGGCGCACCTCGACCATTTGGGACAGCAGGGAGCTCATTACTTCCCTGGCGCCAACGATAATGCCTCGGGGGTCGGGGTCATGATAGAAGTGGCAAGAATCCTGGCAAGCAGGCAGCAAAAGCCCAAATGCAATCTCCTTTTTGCTTCCTGGACCTCTGAAGAGGAGGGCCTTTATGGTTCCAGGTGGTTTACAGAAAAAGTTCCCATCCAGGGGATCAAGGCCGTCATCAACATGGATTCGATCGGCAACGGGGACCCGGGCAAGTTTCGAATCTGGACGCAATCCCCGGACAACCCGCTCATTGCTCCCATCAAGGAGGAGGCGGCCGCTCTGGGCCTCAGCATCGATACGGAGGTGCTAACCAATGCCTCCGGTTACACGGGCGATCACCGGTCTTTTGCCGAGGTGGGCATCCCCGCCGTGACTCTGGTCTCTCCGACCTGGCTGGTCGATAATCATTCCATTCAAGACACACCTGCCATTGTGAACCCTGAAAAGCTGGATAATGCGGTCAAGTTAGTTCTTGCGACGATTGACAGATTGGCTTATTAGGAGGCGCTCTTCCCTGTACGCCCGGGATTAGAGAAGTTGGTCACGGGGTTACTTGAATACGGCAGGCCGGGTCTGCTACTATCTCACCGACAACAGCCACCACCGGGACACTGGCCTGTGCCAAGGAAGTTACCAGGCGCTGAGCTTTTTCGCCGGGGACAGCAATGAGCAGACCGCCTGAGGTTTGAGCATCAGCGAGAACAAGCTGAGCTTCTTTGGTGATGCCCTGATCCCAGATAATATCGTTTTGGAGATAAGCCAGGTTCCTGTAGGTTCCGCCGGGTGCCATCCCTTGGGCGATCAGTGGCCAGGCTTCAGGCAGAACAGGTACTTTGCCCAGGCTGATGGTAGCCCCCACGCCGCTGGCCCTGGTCATTTCATGCAGGTGGCCCAGGAAACCGAAGCCGGTGATGTCGGTGCAGGCATTGACTCCGACTTCTTCCATCACTTCAGCCGCGGTCTTGTTCAAGGTGCTCATGACTTCAACCACCCGGTTCACGGTCTCCCGGGAGACAACGCCGCCCTTGATCGCTGTAGTGATAATTCCAATTCCCAAGGGTTTAGTCAGGACCAGGACGTCTCCCGGCTTCGCTCCGGCATTGGTGACCACCTTTTGGGGATCGATCACCGCCGTAACCACCAGGCCGTATTTAGGCTCATTGTCATCGATGGTATGGCCGCCAATTATACTGATGCCGGCTTCTGCCGCCTTGGCGGCGCCACCCTTGAGGATTGACGCCAAAATCTCCAAAGGCAGTTGCTTGGAAGGGAAACCCACAATGTTCAGGGCAAAGAGAGGCCTGGCTCCCATGGCGTAGATGTCGCTCAGGGAGTTGGCGGCGGCAATGAGGCCGAAGGTAAAGGGATCATCCACCACCGGGGTGAAATAGTCGACGGTCTGGACAATAGCCAGATCATCCCTGATCCGGTATACTGCCGCATCATCGGCGGTGTCGGCGCCCACCAGAACATTGGGGTCATCGATTTTGGGTAGGCAGCGCAGAACCTGCGCCAAGTCCTGAGGACTTATTTTCGCCGCTCAACCGGCGCAGTGAGCCAGCTTGGTCAAAGCTATTTCATTGTCGCTTATTTCAATCCCTCCTTCCTCAGCACTCATTAGGATGCCACTCCTCGCCATTTGTAGACGCTCAGGTTGCCTTGGGATCATTCAAAGCATATCCTACTACTATAATAAGATAACTATCTATGAGTATAGAAACCCTGGCTTTACATGTCAATAGGGGTGAAGAATATTTATCCCGAAATGAATTTTTTCTGCACAGGAGAGAAAAATAGAATATCTACTTTTCCTATTGACATTCAATACATTTGCCCATATAATAAAAAATATATATTAAACATAGAATGTTACTAGGAATTCTGAACCCACCGCCTAAGAGGCGGGAGACTTCTCAGCGAAGTTAAAATCAAACGGGAGGAATGGATCGTGGCGAGAATAGCCAACAATTTAACCGATCTGATCGGGAATACCCCTCTGCTCAAACTCAATAAGGTTACTGCGGGTTTGGAGGCGGAAGTGGTCGCCAAATTGGAATCCTTTAACCCGGCGGGAAGCGTCAAAGACCGGATCGGCTACAGTATGATCAAGGATGCAGAAGATAAGGGCCTGATCAACAAGGATACCGTGCTGATCGAGCCGACCAGCGGCAACACCGGGATTGCCCTGGCCTTCGTGGCGGCGGCCAGGGGCTACCGGCTGATCCTGACGATGCCCGATACCATGAGCGTCGAGCGCCGGAACCTGTTGAAGGCATACGGCGCCGAACTGGTGCTGACCCCGGGTGCTGAGGGCATGAAGGGGCCATCCGCAGGGCTGAGGAACTGGCCGCCCAGACCCCCAACTCCTTTGTCCCACAGCAGTTCAAGAACCCGGCCAACCCCGAAGTTCACCGGGCAACCACGGCAGAGGAGATCTGGAACGACACGGACGGCAAGGTGGATATCGTAGTCGGCGGTGTCGGCACCGGCGGCACCATCACCGGCATCGGCGAGGTGATCAAGCAGCGTAAACCCGGGTTCAAGATTGTTGCCGTGGAGCCCTTCGATTCCCCGGTGCTGTCCGGAGGTACCCTGGGCCGCACAAGATCCAGGGTATCGGCGCCGGGTTTGTGCCGGACGTCTTGAACCTTGGCATCGTTGACGAGATCTTCAAGGTCAAGAACGAAGAGGCCTTTGAAATCGGGCGCCGCCTTGCCCGCGAGGAGGGCCTGCTGGTGGGGATCTCCTCCGGAGCGGCTGCCTTCGCTGCCTTACAGCTGGCAAAGCGCCCGGAGAACAAGGGCAAGCTGATCGTGGTGATCCTGCCGGATACCGGCGAGAGGTACCTGACCACGGCCCTATTCCAGGAGTAGTAGTTGCCGTTAACTTATTTTTTTAAACTCGCTCTTAGCCGCGCCGCAGACGGGACAGACCCAGTCCTCCGGGATGTCCTCAAATGCCGTTCCCGGGGCGATACCGCCGTCCGGGTCTCCCACGGCCGGGTCATAGGTGTAGCCGCAAACCGAGCACTCGTACTTGGACATGGTCTTGTTCCCCTCCTTTTCTTTTGGTTGCTGGATGAAGGTGGGAGCGGCCGGTGGCGTGCCTCCCCGCTTCACCTGCTGGTAATAGGCGTAGGTCATCGGCGCACCCTCTTGCAGCACCTCAGACTCCGTGATCTCACCGATGAAAATGATGTGGGTCCCGGCATCCACCTCCTGGACTACCCGGGCCTCGATGAAGGCCAGGGTACTGTCGATCAGGTAGGGGAGGCCGTCTGGCGTGGTCCTGTAACCGATCCCGGCAAACTTGTCCACCTCTCTCCCGGACTTGAAGCCGAACTGTCCGATCAGGGACAGAGGGGCGTCCTGGGCGAGTATGGAGACGGTAAAACGCTTACCCTCCTGGATGAACTCTCTGGTCAAGTTGTTCTTGTTGATGCTCACGGCAATGGTGGGGGGATCGCTGGAGATCTGGAAGACGGTGTTGGCAATTTGCCCGTTGATCCGCTCCCCCTTTTTGGAAGCAACCACGTAAAGACCGTAACTGAGGGCATAAAGGGCTTTTGGGTTCATCAGGCTCTACTCCTTGGCAATTTTATATTAAAATTAGCGAACCGTTGCAAAGTGTTATGCAGAAAGCGTCCTCAAACCTTGATCAGTTTGTAGCTCCGGGAACCCAGTCCGATCTGCTCACCGTAAGCCAACTGGTAATTCCAGTCGATTCCCGGGAAAAGCCCCCGGAACTTGTCGGCCCCGGGAGGCAGGTTGACGGCGGTGTTGGGCAGGGACGGCTGGGCGTTCACCAGGTCGACGCAGGCCTGGTCGAGGGCGATGGGATCGGTGCTCGCCAGGATGCCCACGTTCGGCACGATGGGGGCGTCATTGTAGGCCCAGCAGTCGCAGTTGGGGCTGACGTCAACCACAAAGCTGATGAACCCGGCCTTGTCCTTTTTGTTTTTGAGCACGGCATAGACGTACTCCACGATCTTCTCCTGCAGGGCGGAGGACTCGCCCTTCCAATTGATCTCCACGGCGCCCTCGATGCAGGTGATGGTGCACTCCCCGCAGCCCAGGCACTTCTCGGGGTCGATCTGCGCCGCCTCATCAACGGTGATGGCGCCGGCCGGGCACCATTCGGCGCAACGACCGCAGGCGACACACTTGTCGGGATCCACTGCGGGCAGCACGTCCGAGTGCATGGCCTGCTTGGCCGCCCGGGTGCCCAGGCCCATGCCGATGTTTTTCAACACCCCGCCAAAACCGGTGGCCTCGTGTCCCTTGAAGTGGGTCACGGCGATCAGGGCATCGGCCTGGTAGGCGGCGCTGGCCACCTTGGCCTCCCGGAAATGCTTCAATTCGATGGGCACTGTCACGTAATCGTGCCCCCTCAGTCCGTCGGCGATCACCACCGGGGCGTTCACGCATGCGTAGGCAAATCCGTGGGACAGGGCCGTTTCCAGGTGATCGACGGCGTTGCCCCGGTTGCCGTAATAGAGGGTGCCCGCGTCCGTCAGGAACGGTTTCCCCCCGGCGGCCCTGATCCGGTCGACGACCTGGCGCACAAACGGCGGCCTGATAAAGGCGAGGTTGCCCCTCTCACCGAAGTGCAGCTTTACCGCCACCAGGTCCCGGGGCTTGATCAGGTCGGCCAACCCGGCCCGGTCGAACAGGCGCCCGGTCTTGTCCAACAGGTTGTTTCCGCTTTTTGTCCTCAAGTCGGTAAAGAATACCTCTGCTGGCATGATCCCACTCCTCAAATTGTCTTTGTTTCAGTTTAGCATGTTTATCCGTTTTTACCAAGCAACCCGTCATGCCTCACCGTGATCAGGCATGTCGAGGACGGAACACGCCTCGCATGCGCTGGACAACCCCTGCATAAATTGAAAAGAGGGACATGCGCTGGAGACTGGGGGGTCAGGGTTGCAGAGGCCAAAAACTTTATGGCTGGCAGGGTTGGTTTGCCTGGTAATCGTTCTTGGTGTCACCGGTTTCTTTTCTACCGCGGCGTCCAAGGTGGACCCGGCAGCGCTGATCACGGAGACCATGGCCAAGGCCCAACAGGCCAAGAGCTTCCGCTACCAGATCCAGTCCGATTACAGCATCGGATCGGAGAAGCGGCCATGGACGCAGGTCGAGGGGGAGAAGTCGGGCTCCAGTTTTCATTTCAAGGGATCGATCCTGGGCACACCGGTAGAGATCTACCAGATCGGCAGCCGGAGCTACACCATGGACCCGGTGAACAAGAAGTGGTACGTCCTCGACGGCGTTGATTTCACCCGCCAACAGATCTTTTATGCGGAGATCGATCCCCTGTCCAACTTCAAGTTCAAGACGATCGCCAATCCCCGGGTGGTGGGCACGGAAAAGGTCAACAACCGGAACTGCTGGGTGGTGGAATTTCAGCCGGATGTGGATAGCCAATACCTGGAGATGTGGTGGCAGAACTACACCTACCGCCTCTGGGTGGAGAAGCGGGGGCACGCCCTCGCCCAGGCCATGGTGACGGCGGAGAACAAGAACAGCCCCGGCACATCCTCACCATGACGGTTTCCTTCCAGGACTTTAACAGGAAGATCACCATCAATCCGCCGGAATGACCGGCGTATAACCTATTTCCTCGTGTAGTGTAGAGAGGGAATAAAGTTCTGAACAATGTAATAAAGTTCTGAACATAACCCCAGAGATTTTGGTTTCCCTGGGTTTGCATTTATATGTTAAAAATATTCTTTAATTACTTATTATCTTCCCAATGCACCAGCAATTCTGCAAATATATTAGAACACGTTGGTAAATTATGAAGGATTATACATGATTTTTGCATAATAGCAGAAATTACAACCATCAACGATAGAATGTAAATATAGGGGAGCATGTCAGTGATTTCTTCAGATCCGGATCAAATATATACTGATAATGGTACCGGTAAAACTGCGGAAATCGAGTTTTCAATAATGTTTGCGGCATTCTTGTAAAGCCCCCTTCCATACGCTATCATTTATTAACTTTAATCGAAGCATTTTCTCATAGTAAAAATAAATTGCAATCTTTATCTGAATATTGTAAGGTAATGGCTATACAGTTGATTCATGAAGGCCTATATACCAAATATTACCATATTATAATGGAGGCTTGAAATGGCCAGAATATTGGTTACTGATGGAATTGACAAAAATGCCGCTGATGATCTCAGAAATATGAAACATGAACTAGTAGAAAGATATTTTGAACCAGAAGCATTAAAAGAACAGGTTAGAGACTTTGATGTTTTGATAGTACGCTCTGCAACAAAAGTGACAAAAACAATTATCGATGCAGCATCCGAAACAAAACGATTAAAACTGATTATCAGGGCAGGTGTGGGAATTGACAATATAGACGCGCTCTATGCCCGGGAAAACGGGATCACAGTGGCAAATACTCCGAATGCAAGTAGTGCGGCTGTAGCAGAGCTGACCATAGCCCATATGTTTTCTCTGGCCAGGTATATTTACATCTCCAATGTAACCATGAGGGAAGGTCAATGGAATAAAAAGGAATATGAAGGTATAGAATTGTCAGGAAAGACCCTCGGACTGGTAGGGTTCGGCAGGATAGCGAAGGAGACAGCTAAAAGGGCGCTCGCCTTAGGTATGAAAGTAATATATGCATGCAGGTCAGGTAAAAAAGATGGTTATGAACAATTGAAGTGCGTGAATATGGATGAATTGTTGAAGGAATCAGACTTCATATCGTTGCATATTCCTTTCGACAAAGAAATCGGTACTGTCATTGGGAAAAAGGAGTTTGAAGTTATGAAAGATGGCGTATACTTGATTAATTGTGCAAGAGGAGGGCTTGTCGATGAAGAAGCCCTATTGGAAGCATTGGATACAGGAAAGGTAGCGGGCGCTGCATTGGACGTATTTGAACAAGAACCTCCAAAAAATGAAAAGCTGTTAAAGCACAGCAGGGTTTCTCTTACACCGCATATCGGGGCTTCAACAATGGAAGCGCAGGCGAAAATAGGGAAAGAGATTATTGAGATAATTAAAAATTCTGTTCCCGGGGGTGTTTGATGTCGCTGTTTTAAGACCTTTTAGAGCTATCAGGCCAAAACCTGAGTTGGCTGATCAAGTTTCTGCTTTGCCATATGATGTTATGAATAGACAGGAAGCCAAAAAGATGGCTGAGGGAAACCAATTTTCCTTTCTCCATATTGCCAGGTCGGAAATTGATTTGGATGATTCTGTCTATCCATATGATGAAGTTGTATACAAAATGGCAAGAACGAATTTAGATGATATGTTGGAAAAAGGTATACTAATTCAGGATGATTTACCAAAGTTGTATATATACAGGCAGATAATGTGGGGACGAGTTCAGACAGGCATTGTAGGCTGTGTTTCAATCACTGACTACTTAAATGATATTATTAAGAAACATGAGTTGACAAGAGTAGAAAAAGAAGTAGATAGGATTAACAATTTTGGCTATTGCGATGCGCATACGGAGCCAGTTTTTTTGATGTACAGGAAGAATGAGCAAATTAACAGGATAATAAATAACTGGATTAAGTCCAACAAGCCGATTTACTCCTTCACGAGTGACGATGGTATAAACCATATTGTATGGGATATCAATGATGCAGACATTATTAAAACGATAGAAGAGATATTTGGATCTATGGCTTGCCTTTATATAGCAGACGGACATCATAGATCTGCATCTTCTGTTAAAGTAGGCTTGAATAAAAGGGATAATGCCGGTCATTATACCGGTTATGAAGAATTCAATTATTTTTTAGCCGTAATCTTTCCGGATGAGGACATGTATATAATGGACTATAACCGTTTGGTCAAAGATCTTAATGGATATACAGTCGAACAGTTTTTAATGAAAATACAGGAGAAGTTCTATGTTGAAGAAATGAAAAGTCGGTTTAGGACAGAAGAAAAACATACCTATGGAATGTATCTGGAGAACAAATGGTATAAGCTTACAGCAAAAGATGGAAGCTATGATCCCGATAACACTATTGAAAGTTTGGACGTATCAATTCTGCAAAATAATTTGTTAAACCCGATTTTAGGCATAAAAGATCCCAGAACGGATAAAAGGATTGATTTTGTTGGTGGTATCAAAGGGTTGGAGGAATTAGAAAGGAGGGTCTCGTGTGATATGATGGTTGCTTTTTCAATGTATCCTACTACGATAGAAGACTTGATATCGGTAGCTGATGAAGGTAAGATAATGCCACCCAAATCCACGTGGTTTGAACCAAAGCTTCGAAGTGGATTGTTTGTTCATAGATTTTTTTAATGTAAAATACTTTAAATCATTGATAGGAGGATTTATTATGGAAAGAGTTTATAATTTCGCGGCTGGTCCGGCTATGCTGCCGGCGAGTGTTCTTAAAAAGGCACAGGAGGATATGTTATCTTACGGTAAATCGGGTATGTCCGTTATGGAGATGAGCCATCGCTCCAAAGTATATGAGGAAATTATTTTTGGCGCCGAACAGGATTTAAGGGATATCATGGGTATACCCTCCAACTATAAGGTGCTCTTCCTTCAGGGTGGAGCTTCCAGCCAGTTTGCCATGGTTCCGTTGAACCTTTTCACTAAGAGCAAAAAGGCTGATTATGTCAATACTGGATCCTGGGCGATAAAGGCATTCAAAGAAGCTGGCAGGTATGGTAAGGTCAGCATAGTTGCATCCTCCGAGGATACTAATTACAATCGTATACCTGACCTTGACCCGAAGACATTTGATCCCGAGGCAGACTATTTCCATATTACCACTAATAATACAATTGAGGGCACAAGGTTTACTTCCCTACCCGATACCGGTAATGTCCCTATAGTTGCCGATATGTCGTCAAACATCCTATCTGAGGTATATGATGTATCAAAATTCGGTTTGATCTATGCAGGTGCTCAGAAGAATATGGGCCCCGCAGGTACCACAGTTGTTATTATACGTGAAGATTTGATAGGCAATGCAATGGATATTACACCTACAATGTTCAAATATAAGATACATGCCGACGAAAGGTCTTTATACAACACGCCTCCGACATACGGAATTTATATATGCAAACTGGTATTTCAATGGGCCAAGGAAATGGGTGGAGTGGCAGCTCTACAAAAAATCAATGAAGAAAAGGCAAAAATACTCTATGATTTTCTGGATGAATCTAAAATGTTTAAAGGAACAGTTGTTAAGAAAGACCGTTCTTTAATGAACATAACTTTCATATCTTCCAACAAGGATTTAGATGCGAAATTTATCAAGGAAGCAACTGATCAAGGCCTTGTAGAGTTGAAAGGACACCGTTCTGTAGGAGGAATGCGAGCAAGTATTTATAATGCCATGCCGGTAGATGGAGTAATAAAACTGTTAGAATTTATGAAGAAATTTGAGACGGAGTAACTATGCAGATAGGATGACAATTTTTATGATGAGTTAAAGAGGTACTGGGAATAACAGGAGGTTTCCCCCTGTTATTTGTTATACATTCCCTGGCAACTCCTTAAGGCTGAATGACCGGGCGAGATTTCCTAAAGCATTGTGATGGAACGACTCAGCCCAGCGCAGAGGAGTAAAGTATGGTGCCGGCCAACTGTTCAAACTCTTTTTTACCAAAACCAAATCTTGTCATTTCAGAAACACCAAGTCGTAATGCTCGGTTTGTATTGCACAATGATTTTCTTTGTTTCTTCAACATCAATTTTGAAGCCATTGTCTTTTAACACCGGGAAATTGACGACAGCCGGTTTTTCAGTAATGGGGTCAATGGCAATATAATCATGCAAAGCGCCCATAGGCTGCGCACTCAGATGACCGCCTCTGATAATGTGGTTATTCAAAATATAACCTAATCGGAGTCAGCCCGCCTAACCCACCAAAACCAGAGTTAGCATCCTTTTATTTATGACCAAAAACAGAACAATCTTACATGGTCAATAGTCCTACCTATCTGAAGAAAAAATATCAGCCCTCAAATCTATGGGGGGCAGATAACTGCTTTATTTGCTAATTGCCTGCGGATTATTGTGCAAATCCGGGTCCAGATTGGAATAGCTGAGCACCAGAATCAGACTTGAACTCAGAGGAGGCCATAACTTGGTTCACCAATCTAGCAACATAAAACAAGCCCTCGATAAACTTCAGCCCCATGACCACCTCTGTATCATCTACGAAACGCATGACGAGTGGCGTGATACTCTAGTGCCGTATTTGGCACTCGGTTTAGAACAAGGGGAAAAATGTGCTTATATCGTTGACTGTCATACAGCGGATGAAATTCGTCAGTATCTCGGAGAGGCCGGAATAGATGTTGAGGCAGTCGAGTCATCGGGGCAACTGGTAATCTTGCATGAGACCGAATCCTATACAAAATCTGGCCATTTTGACCCGGACAAGATGATCGAACTCCTGAGCCAATTAGCGG
Organism: uncultured Peptococcaceae bacterium; assembly: GCA_963767365.1. Classification (GTDB taxonomy): domain Bacteria; phylum Bacillota; class DSM-12270; order Thermacetogeniales; family Thermacetogeniaceae; genus Palsa-1188. Next base: position 36,173 of record CAVYEE010000029.1, on the reverse strand, counting down.
AGGCGACACTAAACGAGGGCTATCCTTGCCTGCGCGCCACGGGCGAAATGACTTGGGTATTTCGGGGCCACCCGGGCAGTGAGAAATTCCTGGAGTATGAATCAAGGCTCAACCACGATTTCTTTCAGAAGTACCCTGCCATCGGCCTTTGCCAGTACGATAGAAGAAGATTCGATCCCGAAGTCATCGAGGAGGCGATGTTGACCCACCCGCTTCTTGCAAGGGGAGAGTATCTCTATGATAACTTCTATTATATGCGCTAGCGACGATTATCTCAGCAAGAACAGGCGCGAACGTCAAATCGAAGGCTGGCTGAACAACCTGGAGCGAGAAAGAAAAAACATCGCTGAGCGCCAGCTGATGCAACAAGAGCTTTTCCAGACAACACAGGAATGGGAGCGCACCTTCGATGCCGTACCGGATTTGATAGCCATTATTGATGCCGGTTATCATATCTTGCTGAGCGAATAAATCGATGGCCCGGCGTTTGGGCTTGCAGCCCGAGGATTGTATAGGACTTACCTGTTATGAATCCATTCACGATCTCCAGGCTCCGCCATCCTTCTGTCCGCATACCCGGGCCCTGATGGATGGCCAGGAACATACTGCAGAGGTGCATGAAAGCAGGCTCGGCGGCGACTTTCTGGTCAGTGCCACGCCGCTGCTCGACCAGCAGGGGGAAGTTATCTGTACAGTGCATGTGGCCAGAGACATCACCGAGCGTAAAAAGCTGGAAAGCGAATTAATAAAGCACCAGGTCAATCTTGAGGAGTTGGTAGCGGAGCGCACCAAAGAACTCGAGGCGGCCAATGATCTATTGAATAAGGAAATTTCCGAGCGCAAGCGGATGGAGGAGGACCTGCGACACAGCGAGAACCAGCTCAGGTTGATCACGGATTCTATTTCTTCCGCTATTTCATATCTGGATTCGCAAAAGCGCTATCTGTTCGTCAACAAGGCATATGAGACCTGGTTTGGGCATCCAAGAGAAGATCTGCTGGGTAAATATGCCTGGGAGGTGATCGGCGAAGAGGCCTACAATAAAGTTCAGGCATATATCGAGGCAGCTTTATCAGGTGAAAAGGTAACATACGAGCTTGAGGTTCCTTATAAAGATGGCGGAACGCGCTATACTTACGGCATCTATGTCCCTGACATCGATGATCACGGAATAGTAAAGGGCTTAATTACACTGGTCAACGACATGACCGAGTTCCGGTCAATGGAACAGAAGATCGCCGAAGCCCTGGAGTTCAACCAGACAATACTGGAGTCATCACCGATCGGCATCAGCACCTTTGACTCTTCGGGGCAACTCGTTTTTATCAACGATGCCGGCGCAAGAATCACAGGCGGAACGAAAGAGCTTGCTCTACAGCAAAATCTTAATTTCAACCAATACGATGCGTGGAAGCAGACCGGTCTGCTGGATGTTGCCAGGCAGGTGCTGGCGACCGGTATATCCATGAATAGTCAGATATACCTCAAATCTGTCTTCGGAAAAGAGATCTGGATGGACTACAGGTTCAGCCGGTTCATCTCCGGCGGTGAGCCGCACCTGCTCATGATGTATGAAGATATTACCGACCGCAAGCAGGCGGAGGAGCGAATCCGCAAGCTGAACTTGGATCTCATCAGACGCGCCGATGAATTGACCAAAATCAACAAGGAGATCGAATCCTTCAGCTACTCGATCTCGCACGACCTGCGCGCGCCATTGCGGGCAATTAACGGATTCAGCCAGATGATCTCCGACAAGTATCAGGACAAGCTTGACGATGAAGGCAGGGAATACCTCACAGATCATCCGCTCCGAGGGCAATCGCATGGGTAAACTGATCGATGGCATCCTTCATCTCTCCCGCCTGTCCCGCAAGGAGCTGAACCGCGAAGAGCTGGATCTGAGCACTATTGCCGAAACTATAGCGCTAGAGCTTCACAGGATGGAGCCGGAAAGACAGGTGGACTTCGTCATCGCTCCCGGAATCAAAGCATATGGAGATAGGGTGCTGCTCCAATCTGTTTTACAAAACCTGCTGGACAATGCCTGGAAGTTCACCGGCAAGCACCCAAAGGCCAGGATAGAGTTTGGCGTCACCGATCACGAAGGCAACAAGGCATACTTCGTTCGTGACGATGGAGCCGGATTTGACATGAAGTATGCCGATAAGCTGTTTGGCACATTCCAGCGCCTGCACGGAGCGGACGAGTTCCCCGGCAACGGCGTCGGACTGGCGATCATCCAGCGCATCATCCACCACCACGGCGGCCAGGTCTGGGCCGAAGGTGAGGTTGAAAAAGGGGCGACCTTTTACTTCACTTTAGGTTGAATGGAAGATGATGAGCAGAAGTATCCTTGGAGTTGGGACGCCAGGCGGGGAACTGCCGTAAAAAAATATGGTATAGTAGGTATAGTATAGTTCAAAGGGTACGGCGCCCTTTCAGGAAGCGCATAGGGGGACAAGATTAATGCCACACGAAGAACTGCTGTTGAAGGATGAAAAATTGGGTAAGAAGGGGGAGCAGCGCATCGAGTGGGCCTGGCAGAAGATGGCCGTGATGCAACAGGTGCGCCGGGAGTGGGAAGAGACCAGGCCGCTGCAAGGTATCCGGCTGGCCGCCTGCCTGCACATTTCCGCCAAGACGGCCAACCTGGCGCGGCTGCTCAAGACGGGAGGCGCCCAGGTGACGCTCTGCGCCTCCAACCCTCTCAGCACCCAGGATGACATCGCCACCGCCCTCAACCTGGTCTATGGGATTCCTACCTACGCCAGGCGGGGTGTCGATAATGAGGATTACTACCGCCAGATCTACGCTGCCCTGGACAGCGAGCCCCAGATCACCATCGACGACGGGGCCGACCTGGTGACTACGCTGCACCGGGAACGCCCCGGCCAGCTCGGCCAGGTGATCGGGGGGACCGAGGAGACCACCACCGGGGTTGTCCGGCTGCGGGCGATGGCCGGGACGGGGCGCTGAAGTACCCGCTGGTGGCGGTGAACGACGCCTTGACCAAGTACCTGTTCGACAACCGGTACGGCACCGGACAGTCCACCATCGACGGCATCCTCAGGGCAACCAACCACCTGATCGCCGGCTCCGTCTTCGTGGTGGTGGGTTATGGCTGGTGCGGGCGCGGCATCGCCGCCAGGGCGCGCGGCCTGGGCGCCCGGGTGACGGTGGTGGAGGTCAACCCCTTCCGCGCCCTGGAGGCCCTGATGGATGGCAACGAGGTCTGCAACATGAGAACGGCCGCGGCCAGGGCGGACTTCATCGTCACCGCCACCGGGGACCTGCACGTGGTGGCGGAGCGGGACCTGGCCGTCCTCAAGGACGGGGTAATCTTGGCCAACTCCGGGCACTTCAACGTGGAGATCGACATCCCGGCCCTGGAAAAGATGTCTGTATCCAAGCGCCTGGTCAAGGAGAACGTGGAGGAGTTTCGCTTTGCCGACGGGCGGCGGGTGTATTTGCTGGGCGAGGGGCGGCTGGTCAATCTGGCCTGTGGGGAGGGCCATCCGGTGGAAGTGATGGACCTCAGCTTTGCCAACCAGGCTCTCTCGGCAGCCTGGCTGGTGTCGCAGCAGGGCAAGCTGCAGCCCGACGTCTACAAGGTGCCGCCGGAGATCGATGAACGGGTGGCGCGCCTGAAGTTGGCCGCCTACGGCATCGAACTCGAGGAACTGACCCCGGAGCAGGACCCGCTATCTCTCATCCTGGGAAGCAGGCACGTGAGCGCCGAGGTTCGACTATTGAAGAGTTGAATAAAGGCTGATGCCTTGATATCGAGGTTCGAGGTTAGAAGGCAAGGTTAATCGAACAGCGAATTTCGAATTTCGAACTTCAACTCGAGTGCCGCACGGTCTGTGATATAATAAAATAAGGTAAAAAAAAGAGAGAATTTGGAGGGCGTGGGGGTTGCCGGCGGACAAGCTCGAACTGTTGATCCCGGAGCATGTAGTTCAGGCAAAGATCGGGGAATTGGCCGCGCAGATCAACCAGGACTATGCCGGCAGAGAACTGCTGGTGGTTGGCATCCTGCGGGGTGCCTTTATCTTTTTGGCGGACCTGGTGCGCAAGCTGGAGATGCCGGTGATCGTGGACTTCATGGCGGTATCCAGCTACGGGCAGGCGACCAGCAGTTCCGGGGTGGTCCGGATCCTGAAAGACCTGGATGAAAACGTAGCGGGAAAGCACGTGCTGCTGGTCGAAGACATCGTCGACACCGGCCTGACCCTGAAGTATCTGAGCGAGTACCTGCGGGCGAAGCAACCGGCGGACTTTAAGGTCTGCACCCTGCTGGACAAGCCAAGCCGCAGGAAGGTTGAGTTTCAGCCGGATTACAACGGTTTTACCATCCCCGGCCACTTTGTGGTGGGCTGTGGCCTGGACTACGGCCAGTACTACCGCAACCTGCCGGGAATATACATCTTTCATCCCGGTCAGGATGAGGCCTCCTCGAGGTTCGAGGTTAGAGGCTAGAATTGAAGAAGGAATTGGCTAAAGGCCAATTCCCAAAGAAATCGAACATCGAACTTCGCACTTCAAACATCGAGAGGGAGGGGGAACACATGTGTCCACTGACCGCGACCTGGTCTACGTGATCGATTTCGGCGCACAGTACACCCAGTTGATCGCCCGCTGCATCCGGGAGGCCAGGGTGTACTGCGAGATCATACCATATACGAAAACTTGGTCTGAATTGCGGCGGCGCCATCCCTCGCGGCCTGGTTCTTTCCGGCGGCCCGGCTAGCGTCTATGCGGACGGAGCGCCCCGCTGCGACCCGGAGTTGCTGTCGGGAGAGGTGCCGGTGCTGGGTATCTGCTACGGCATGCAGTTGATGGCCTTCCTGCTGGGTGGCCGGGTCGGCGGGGGAGGGCGCCGGGAATACGGGCCGGCGCAGATCACCGTGCTGAGCCCGGAACCGCTGTTCAGTGGCCTGCCCCGGCAGATGAGCGTCTGGATGAGCCATGGCGACCGGGTGGACGACCCCCCGCCGGGTTTTGGGGTCGCCGCAATCACCTCCGGCAACGTGACGGCGGCCATGTCCGACCCACAGCGCCGCCTGTACGGGGTGCAGTTCCATCCGGAGGTGCGGCACACGCCCCAGGGGAGGGAGATCCTGGCCCACTTTCTGTACCTGGTCTGCGGCTGCAAGGGGGACTGGACGCCTGCCTCCTTTGTTGAGGAGCAGGTGGCTGCTATCAGGCAGGCCGTCGGAGAGCAGCGGGTGGTCGGCGCTCTGAGCGGGGGCGTTGACTCCAGCGTGGCCGCTGCCCTGGTACACCGGGCGGTTGGCGACCAACTGACCTGCATCTTCGTCGACCACGGGCTGCTGCGCAAGAATGAAAGGGAAGAGGTGGAGGCGGCCTTCAGGGAGAGCCTGGGGATGAAGATCATTACCGTGGTGACCCCGGAGCGCTTTCTGAACAAGCTGCATGGCATCGTCGACCCGGAGCAAAAGCGCCGGATCATCGGCAACGAGTTTGTCAGGGTCTTTGAAGAGGAGGCCTCCAGGCTTGGGGAGGCTGGCATCCTGCTGCAGGGGACGCTCTACCCGGACGTGATCGAGTCCGGCGTCGGCTCCGCGGCGGTGATCAAGACCCATCACAACGTGGGTGGCATCCCGGCCGACTTGAAGCTGAGGCTGTTGGAGCCGCTGCGCTGGCTGTTCAAGGACGAGGTGCGGCAGGTCGGCCTGGAACTGGGCCTGCCGGAAGGGATCGTCTGGCGCCAGCCTTTCCCCGGGCCTGGCCTGGCGGTCAGGGTGCTGGGTGAGATCACCGCAGAGAAGCTGGCCATGGTGCGGGAGGCAGACTGGATCCTGCGCCAGGAGGTGGCGGCGGCGGGCCAGGAGCGCAGCATCTGGCAGTACTTTGCGGCGCTGCTCCCGGTGCGCAGCGTCGGGGTGATGGGGGACGACCGCACCTATGCGCACCCGATCGTGATCCGGGCGGTCACCAGCGAGGACGCCATGACCGCCGACTGGGCGCGTTTGCCTTACGACCTGCTGGAGCGGATCTCCAGCCGGATCGTGAACGAGGTGCCGGGGGTGAACCGGGTGCTCTACGACATCACCTCCAAGCCGCCGGCCACGATCGAATGGGAATGAACAAGGAATGAGGATGGGAATCTTGGTCTGAATGTGCGAATAGAATGAGAGTGGGAACAGGCCCGGTGGTGGGGATCGTGCTGGGCAGCGACTCCGACCTGCCGGTGATGGAAGAGACAGCCAAGATTTTAAAGGATTTCGGGGTTCCCTTCGAGATCAGCGTGATCTCGGCCCACCGCAGCCCGCAAAGAGCGGCTGACTACGCCGCCACCGCCGAGGAGCGGGGGTTGCAGGTGATCATCGCCGGGGCGGGCATGGCGGCGCACCTGCCGGGCGCCCTGGCAGCGTACACCTGTCTGCCGGTGATTGGAGTGCCCCTGAAGAGCGGCGCCCTGAACGGGATTGATGCATTGTACGCTGTCGTCCAGATGCCGCCGGGTGTGCCGGTGGCCACGGTGGCTGTCAACGGGGCGCGCAATGCCGCCCTGCTGGCTATTCAGATGCTATCACTGGGCGACGCCGGTTTGCGCCGGAAACTTCAAGCCTATAAGGAAAAGACGGCTGCGGACGTGGCTGTCAAGTCCGCCAGTCTGCAGGAAAAATTGCAGCAACCACAGTAACGACCAAGAAGGGGGGCGGGATCGATTTGCTGGAACGATATGCCTTGCCGGAGATGAAGGAGTTGTGGGCACCGGAGCACCGCTTTCAGAAGTGGCTGGAACTGGAGGTCCTGGCCTGTGAGGCCTGGGCCGACCTGGGCCGGATCCCCGTCGAGGCGGCGCAGGAGATTAGAGAGAAGGCGCGGTTCGACGTCGGGCGCATTGCCGAGATCGAGGCGGTGACCAGGCACGACGTGATCGCCTTTGTCAGTTGCGTGGCCGAGAATGTCGGACCTGCCGGCAAGTACCTGCACCTGGGGCTGACCTCCTACGATATCGTGGATACCGCCCTGTCGCTGCTGATGCGGGACGCCCTGGACATCATTCTGAGATCCCTGGATGACCTGCGATCACTACTGGCTGCCAAAGCCAGAGAGTATCGAGACCTGCCGATGATCGGGCGCACCCACGGCGTCCATGCGGAACCGATCAGCCTCGGCCTCAAATTCGCCCTGTGGCACGCGGAGATGGACCGGGCGCGGGGGCGCCTGGAGCAGGCCCGCCGGGAGATCGGCGTCGGGCGTCTGTCCGGGGCGGTGGGCACCTATGCCCAACTCGACCCCTACGTGGAGAACTATGTCTGCCGCAGGGTAGGCCTGGCTCCGGCCAAAGTCTCCACCCAGGTGCTGCAGCGCGACCGGCATGCCGCATACTTGGCGGCCCTGGCCGTCACCGCCGGCTCACTGGAGAAGTTTGCCACCGAGATCCGGCACCTGCAGCGCACCGAGGTGCTGGAGGCGGAGGAGGGCTTCGCCGCCGGCCAGAAAGGCTCCTCGGCCATGCCCCACAAGCGCAACCCGGTCAACTGCGAGCGGATCAGCGGCCTGGCCCGGGTGTTGCGGGGCAACGCCACCGCCGCCATGGAGAACATCTCCCTCTGGCACGAGCGGGACATCACCCACTCCTCGGTGGAGCGGATCATCATTCCGGACAGCACCACCCTGCTGCACTTCATGATCGTCGAGTTTACGGACGTGCTGCGTGGTTTGCAGATCTATCCCGAGCAGATGGAGCGCAACCTGGCCCGCACCCACGGCCTGATCTTCAGCCAGCGCCTGCTCCTGGCCCTGGTGGCCAAGGGCCTCTCCCGGGAGGAGGCCTATGCCCTGGTGCAGCGGCAGGCCCACCGGAACTGGCCGTCAGGGGATTTCCTGGCCGCCCTCAAGGCGGACCCGGCCATCGGCCAGTACCTCCCGGCGGAGGAGATCGACGTCCTCTGCGATGCCAGGCACTACCTGGACCGGGTGGACTACATCTTCTGGCGGGCCGGCCTCGGCCCGGCCCCGGTGGAGTATTGGGAGTCGGTAGCAGCAGTCGAGGCCGGATGCCGCTTCAGCGGGCGCCTCAGATGATACTCATGGCACACAGCCGGAAACCGGCGATCGGCCCTGCGAGTTGCCGGAAAAAGGCGCCCTGCTCTACGAGGGCAAGGCCAAGCAGATGTACCTGACCACCGACCCGGACCTGGTCTGGGTGTTATACAAGGATGCGGCCACGGCCTTCGACGGCGCGAAAAAGGACGTGATCTCCGGCAAGGGCGCCCTGAACAACCGGATCGCGGCCCATTTCTTCTCCCTGCTGGAGGCGGCGGGGATTCCGACCCACTTTGTCAGGCTCCTGGGGCCTAACGAGATGCTGGTCAAGAGGGTGGAGATCGTCCCCCTGGAGGTGATTGTCCGCAACATCGCCGCCGGCAGCCTGGCCAAGCGCCTCGGCATCGAGGAGGGGCAGGCACTGACCCGGCCGACGGTGGAATTCTGCTACAAGAACGACGAACTGCACGACCCGCTGGTGACCGAGGACCAGATCGTCGCCCTGGGATGGGCGGATGACGCCCGCTTCCAGGCGCTGCGGTTGCAGGCCCTGGAAATCAACGAGGTGCTGCGGCCTTACCTGGATACCAAGAATTTAACCCTGGTGGATTTCAAGCTGGAGTTCGGCCTCTACAAGGGAGACCTGATCCTGGCGGATGAGATCTCACCGGACACCTGCCGCTTCTGGGACAGAGAGACGCGTGAAAAGCTGGACAAGGACCGCTTCCGGCGCGACCTGGGTGGGCTGATCCCGGCTTACGAAGAGGTATGGAGACGGATTAGTAATGAGTAATGAGTACCAGGAGTCAGAAGTCAGAATGAAGAGCGGTTTATCGTCTCGAAGAATTCTGGCTACTGAACTCTGAATACCTGAAATCGGGGGACGATTAGCGTGTTCCAGGCGCGGATCTACGTCACGTTGAAAAAGGGCATCCTTGACCCTCAGGGCAAGGCGGTCAAAAATGGGTTGGACAGCATGGGCTACCGGGGGGTGGCCGATGTCCGGGTGGGGAAGTTCCTGGTGCTCACCCTGGACTCCCCGGACCGCCGGCAGGCGGAGCAGTCGGTGCGGGAGATGTGCGACCGGCTGCTGGCCAACCCGGTGATCGAGGACTACACCTTTGAGGTTCAGGAGGTCTCTTCATGAGATTCGGAGTGGTGGTGTTCCCGGCGTCCAACTGTGACATGGATACCTACCACGTCCTCGACCAGGCGCTGGGCCACCCTGTCTCCTACATCTGGCACCGGGAGCAGAGCCTGGACGGGTTTGACTGCGTCATTCTCCCGGGCGGCTTCGCCTACGGTGATTACCTGAGGGCGGGAGCGATCGCCCGGTTTGCCCCGATCATGGAGGCCCTGCCGGCCTTCGCCGAACGGGGCGGCCTCGTCCTGGGGATCTGCAACGGCTTCCAGGTTCTGCTGGAGGCCGGGCTGCTGCCCGGAGCGATGAGGCGCAACGACAGCCTGCAGTTTCGCTGCCAGGACGTGCGGCTGCGGGTGGAGAACGCCCACACCCCCTTTACCAATCAATACCGGCCGGGCGAGGTGATCAGGATGCCGATCGCCCACGGCGAGGGGAACTACTATGCCGATCCGGAGACCCTGGAACGGTTGGAGCGTGAGGGCCGGATCGTGTTCCGGTACTGCAGCGGGGCGGGAGAGATCCTGCCGGCGGCCAACCCCAACGGCGCCCTCGGCAACATCGCCGGCATCTGCAACCGCCAGGGCAACATCCTCGGCCTGATGCCGCACCCGGAGCGCTGCTCCGAACCCATCCTGGGCAACGCCGACGGATTGAGGTTGTTTCAGTCGGTTCTGCACTGGTGGGGCGTCGCCAGGGAACAGGAGGTGGCCGGACATGCCTGACCGTCAACCGGACTGGCAGGAGATGGGCCTGACCCGGGCGGAGTATCGACAAGATCTGCGGCCTGCTCGGGCGTGAGCCCAACTACCTGGAGACCGGGCTGTTCGCGGTGCTCTGGTCGGAGCACTGCGCCTACAATCACTCCAAACCGCTGCTGAAGTTATTTCCCACCGCGGGCAGCCGTGTGCTGCAGGGCCCGGGGAGAACGCCGGCATTGTCGATATCGGCGACGGACAGGGGATCGTCTTCAAGATGGAGAGTCACAACCACCCCTCGGCCATCGAACCCTACCAGGGAGCGGCCACCGGGGTGGGGGGCATCGTCCGGGACATCTTCACCATGGGGGCGCGCCCCATCGCCTCCCTGAACTCTCTGCGCTTCGGCGACCTGTCCGACCCGCGGGTGCGCTACCTGTTCTCGGGGGTGGTGGCCGGGATCGGTGACTACGGCAACTGCCTGGGCATCCCCACCGTGGGCGGAGAGGTCTTCTTCAACCCCAGCTTTAAGGATAATCCCCTGGTCAACGCCATGTGCGTCGGTCTGGTGTCGCACGACCAGATCAGGCGGGGCACGGCGGCGGGGCCCGGCAACTACGTGTTGCTGGTGGGCGCCCGGACCGGGCGGGACGGGATCCACGGCTGCACCTTCGCCTCCGAGGAACTGAGCGAGGAGAGCGAACAGCGCCGCCCGGCGGTGCAGGTGGGCGACCCCTTTATGGAGAAGCTGCTGATCGAGGCCTGCCTGGAGGTGATTGCCGCCGGACTCGTGGTCGGCATCCAGGACCTGGGGGCGGCCGGTCTTACCAGTTCCAGCGCCGAGATGGCCGGGCGGGCCGGCACCGGCCTTGACCTGGACGTCGCCCTGGCGCCGCGGCGGGAGGAGGGCATGACCCCCTACGAGGTAATGCTGTCCGAGTCCCAGGAGCGGATGCTGCTGGTGATCGAACCGGAGCGGGAGCAGGATGTGCGCCGGATCGTGGAGAAGTGGGGCCTGGAGGCGACGGTGATCGGCAGGGTCACCGGTGACGGTATCTACCGGATCCGGGACGGCGCCAGGGTGGAGGCGGAGGTGCCGGTGCGGTTCCTGACGGATGAGGCGCCGGTCTACTACCCGGAGGCCCGGCAACCCGCTTATTTTGAAGAGAAGCATGACTGGCCGGTGTCTGCCGCCCCCGTGCCGGATGACCTGAACCAGGTGCTGCGGCGGCTGCTGGCCGCTCCCAACATCGCCAGCAAGGAGTGGGTCTACCGTCAGTACGACCAGACGGTGATGACCAATACGGTGGAACGCTCCCGGGGCTGACGCCGCAGTGCTGCGCATCAAGGGCACCGGCAAGGGGATCGCCCTGACCACCGATGGCAATGCCCGCTACTGCTATCTCGACCCCTATCGGGGCGGGTTGCAGGCGGTGGCGGAGGCGGCCCGGAACCTCTCCTGCGTAGGGGCGGAACCGCTGGGTATCACCGACTGCCTGAACTTCGGGAATCCCGAAAAGCCGGAGATCTTCTGGCAGTTCCGGGAGGCGGTCAGGGGCCTGAGCGAGGCCTGCCGCGCCCTGGAGATTCCGGTTGTCAGCGGCAACGTCAGCTTTTACAACGAGACCGAGGGAGAGGCGATTTATCCCACGCCGGTTGTGGGGATGGTCGGCCTCCTGCCTCAGATCGAAAGACGTTGCGCCAGCCAGTTCCGGCAGCCGGGCGATGTCGTCGTGTTGTTGGGACAGTTCCGGCCGGGGCTGGGCGCCAGCGAGTACCTCTCGGTCATCCACGGCGTCGAGGCCGGAGGCGTTCCGGAGCTGGACCTGGCCGTGGAGGCCAGGGTGCAGGCCTGCTGCCGCTCCCTGGTACGTGATGGGTTTTTGAAGTCTGCCCACGATTGCGCCGAGGGCGGCCTGGCGGTGACCCTGGCGGAGTGCTGTATTGCCGGGGGGATCGGCGCCATGTTGGATATGCCTACGGCATATCAGGAGTCAGAAGTCAGGAGTCAGGAGTCAGAAGGAAAAGATTGGCATCCGGCATCTGATTATGACAGGGAGGATAACATCCTCTTCGGGGAGACCCAGTCGTCGATAATAGTTACCTGCCCACCTGCCAGGCTTCTGCTGGTGAAGAGGGCGGCCCGGGAGCACGGCATCCCCTGCCTGGCCCTGGGCGCGGTGGGGGGCGATAGCCTGGTGATCAGGCATCCCGGCGGGCGAGTGTTGATCAACCTGCCGGTTGAGGAGATGGAGAGTCTATGGCGGACGAGCATACCCAAGTTAATGGGCTGAATGTTGATGACAGACCCGAGGTGTTCGCATGCGAGGACGATAAGCCGCAGGAGGCCTGTGGTATCTTCGGGATCTACGGCCGGGGCCTGGACGTCGCCCGTCTGACCTACTTCGGCCTGTATGCCTTACAGCACCGCGGCCAGGAAAGCGCCGGGATCGCGGTCGGGGACGGGGAGAGGATCAGGTATCATAAGGCCATGGGCCTGGTAGGCGAGGTTTTTTCGGGAGAGGTGATCGACCGGCTGCAGGGCAAGGTGGCCCTGGGGCACGTCCGCTACTCCACCACCGGGGAGAGCGCCCTGGAAAACGCCCAGCCCCTGGTTTTTCACTACCGGAACGGGATGCTCGCCCTCGGCCACAACGGCAACCTGACCAACTATGGAGAGCTGCGGCAGAAGCTGGCCGGCGAAGGAGCCGTCTTTCAGACCACCAGCGACAGCGAGCTGATCGTCAGCCTCCTGGCCCGGACCGCCCGGGACGACCTGGCGGAGGGCATCTTGAAAACCATGCCGGTGCTCAGGGGGGCCTATTCCCTGGCGTTAATCACCGAGAACCGTCTTTTAGGCGTCCGGGATCCTCTGGGAGTGCGGCCGCTGTGCCTGGGACGGTATGGTCAGGGCTATGCCCTGGCCTCGGAATCGGCTGCCCTGGACACCATCGGGGCGGAGTTTATCAGGGATGTGGAGCCCGGCGAGGTGGTGATGATCGACGAGAACGGGATCACCTCTCTCCGCAGCCACTATCCTGCCAGGCGCGCCCTGTGCATCTTCGAATTCGTCTATTTTGCCAGACCCGACAGTGTGGTCGACGGACTCAACGTGCAGCGGGCGCGGGGCGCCCTGGGGCGGGAACTGGCCCGGGAGTACCCCCTTCAGGCCGACCTGGTGGTGCCGGTGCCGGACTCGGCCACCTGCGCCGCCCTGGCCTATGCCAGCAAGACCGGAATCCCTTTTTCCGAGGGCCTGGTCAAGAACCGTTATATCGGGCGCACCTTCATCCGTCCCAGCCAGGCCTTGCGTGACCTGGGGGTGCGGATGAAGCTGAATGCGGTGCGGGAGGTCCTGGATGGCAAGCGGGTGGTGCTGATCGACGACTCCATCGTCCGGGGCACCACCTCCAGCAAGATCGTCCAGATGCTTCGTGATGCCGGGGCGAAAGAGGTGCGCATGCTGGTGAGTTCACCCCCAATCCTCCACTCCTGCTATTACGGCATCGACACCTCCCGGCGCTCGGAACTGATCGCTGCCAGCCGCGGCCTGGCTGAGATCCAGGGCCTGATCGGCGCCGACAGCCTCAACTACCTGAGCCTGGACGGCCTCTACGCCGCGATGGCCCCGCTGGCGCCGCCAGACTTTTGCGTCGCCTGCTTCAACGGCAATTATCCGATCCCGGTGCCAGAGGAGGCGGCGCCCGGGTGTGGCTGCTGAACTGTTGAGATAGACTATGAAAACTGGAGGGGAAAAGACATGAATGACGGAAAGCCGGAAGTCACAGTCAAGTTAACTAATCAAAAGGTTCAATGTACGGTGGTATCGAGTTCTCATCCCGACCGCCCAATTATTACAGACGTCAAGCCCCCGATCGGAGACGGACAGGGGTTTGGGGGTCTTGAATTAATGCTGATGAGTTTTGCCGTGTGTAGTGCGACGACAGTTGTGTATCTACTGAGAATGAGGGGGAAAACAATATCGGGATTTAGCGCCAATGCAACGGGGGATCATGCGAGACCAGCCCCCGATGACATTCCAAAAGATTTTTCTTGAATTCATTTTGAATTCCCAGGATACGAAGGATGAGGATATTCAAAAAGCGATTCAACTGGCTGAGAAATCAGTCTGCCCTGTGTGGCAGTTGTTAAAAAACAATGTCGAGGTTATAACCGAATACAAAATTATCTAATCCCCAAAAAGGTGATGAGATGACCGGGAAGAAGAACGCCTACAGAGAGGCGGGAGTGGACATCGACGCCGGGAACCGGGCGGTGGATCTGATCAAGGCGCACGCCGCCTCTACCATGAGGCCGGAGGTGCTGGCGGGCGTCGGCGGTTTCTCCGGCCTGTTCGCCTTGGATACGGCGCGCTACAAGCAGCCGGTGCTAGTCTCCGGGTCCGACGGGGTGGGCACCAAGCTGAAGGTCGCCCAGTTGGCCGGCGAACACGACACGGTCGGAATCGACCTGGTGGCCATGTGCGTCAACGACACCCTGGTATGCGGCGCCGAGCCCCTGTTCTTTCTGGATTACCTGGCCTGTGGGAAACTGGTGCCGGAGCAGGTGGCGGAGATCGTCGGGGGCGTGGCCGCCGGTTGCCGGGAGGCGGGGTGTGCCCTGATTGGCGGGGAGATTGCGGAGATGCCGGGGTTTTACCGGCCCGGGGAGTACGACCTGGCCGGCTTTACGGTGGGCGTCGTCGAGCGGGACGCAATCTGGGACGGCAGCAAGATCAGGGAGGGGGACGTGCTGCTCGGCCTGGCCTCGTCGGGCCTGCACAGCAACGGTTTTTCCCTCGCCCGCAGGGTACTGTTCGAGCAGCGGGGCTTGACGGCGGGTACCATGCTCCAGGCAGTGCCGGGCCTGGTCGAACCGGCGCGGCGCACACTGGGGGAAGAACTGCTGACTCCCACCAGGATCTATGTGAAAAGCGTGTTGGCTTTGCGGGATCGTTTCGCAGCGGAGCCGGTTGTCAAAGGAGCCGCCCACATCACCGGCGGCGGTCTCGTTGAGAATATACCGCGGGTGTTGCCGGATGGCCTGAAGGCGGTGGTGCACCGCGGCAGTTGGCCGGTGCCGCCAATCTTCCGGCTTCTCCAAGAGGATGAGGGCGCCGGCCGGATCTCTGATAAGGAGATGTACCGGGTGTTCAACATGGGGATCGGGATGGTGCTGATCGTAGCCAGAGAGGCGGCGGCGGATGCGGCCGCGGCCCTGTCAGACATGGGCGAGCAGGTTTACGAGATCGGCGAGGTCCGCCCCGGTCAGGGAGTCACCTTCATAGAGGAGTGAGCGTGTTGGAGCCGTTGCGGCTGGCGGTGCTGGTCTCCGGTCGGGGGAGCAACCTGAAGGCGATCCTGGATGCTGTCGCCCGGGGTGCCCTGGACGTGTCGGTGGCCGGGGTATTCAGCGACCGCCCGGAGCCGCCGGCCTTCCAATGGGCGCGCCAGCACGGGGTTCCTGTTTTTCCGGTTGTGCCCGGTGAGGCCGAGAGCCGGGCAGACTACGATGCCCGGCTGGCCGGGGAGGTGCAGGGTGTCCGGCCGCAGGCGGTGGCCCTGGCCGGTTTTATGCGGGTGCTGTCGTCGGCCTTCCTGGATGTCTTCCCGGACCGGGTGATCAACATCCATCCCGCCCTGCTGCCAGCCTTCAGGGGGCTTGATGCCCAGTCACAGGCGGTGGCCGCCGGTGTGCGTTTCAGCGGCTGCACGGTACACCTTGTGGACGGCGGCATGGATACGGGGCCGATCATTCTGCAGTCGGTGGTGCCGGTTTCTCAGGAGGATACGGCGGACAGCCTGGCTGCCCGCATCCTGGCCAAGGAGCATAAGACCTACCCGGCTGCCCTCCAACTCCTGGCGGAGGGGCGGCTGCGGATCCGGAACGGGCGGGTCTTGATCGACTGGGACGGTCGCCGGCTGCGGTTGCCCGAGGACAGCGTGTTGGAGTGGCAAGAGATCAAGGATTTTTGTGCGGCAGGCCGGTCTGACAATTGAAAAGTTGAGGGCATTGCTCTAAACATCATTGTGGCTGAGAGGTGGTTCCTATGGAGTGCTCCCATGAATCGGGAGAGAATTTCCCTAAACATCAGCGGACGAAGCAGGCCCTGATCAGCGTTTCCGACAAGCACGGAATAGTTGAACTTGCCAGGGAACTGGCCGGACTGGGCTTCCGTCTGATCTCCACCGGGGGCACGGCCCGGGCCTTAGAACAGGCCGGGGTACCGGTGCAAAGGGTGGAGGACCTCACGGGGTTCCCGGAGATCATGGACGGACGGGTCAAGACACTGCACCCCAAGGTGCACGCCGGAATCCTGGGACGCCTGCCGCAGGATGAGGAGCAGCTCGCCCGGTTGGGGATCGAGCCGATTGACCTGGTGGTGGTGAACCTGTACCCGTTCCGGGAGACCATCGCCCGGGGCGGCGTCACGCTGGAGCAGGCAATCGAGCAGATCGACATCGGCGGCCCCTCGATGCTGCGGGCTGCCGCCAAGAACTTTGCCAGGGTGACGGTGGTGGTCAATCCCGAGCGCTACCCGGATGTGATCAGGGAACTGCGGGAGCAGGGCGATACCAGCCCGGCGACCCGGCTCCGGCTGGCCCGGGAGGCCTTCTGGCACACCGCCGTCTACGACGCTGCCATCGCCAACTACCTGTACGGATTTGATCCTGAAGAAGCAGACGCTGCCATGGAGAATCTGCCGGCCAGCGCTGCTGCTCAGGAGAACCGGCTGTTTCCCTTCCGGCTGGCGCTGCCCCTGTCACAGTTGTCCGGTCTGCGCTACGGGGAGAACCCGCACCAGCAGGCTGCCTTCTACCGGGAGGAAGCAGGCTCTCCCTACGGTCTAGCGGGCGCCCGCCAGATCCAGGGGGTGGAGCTCTCCTTCAATAACATCCTCGACCTGGATGCCGCCCTGCGGATCGCTTCGGAGTTCCAGGCTACGGCGGCAGTGGTGATCAAACACAACAAACCCTCCGGTGTGGCCTGCGCCCCGACCCTGGCCGAGGCTTTCAGGAAGGCCCGGGAGGCGGATGCGGTGGCCGCCTATGGCGGGATCGTGGGGCTGAACAGGACGGTCGACCGGGCGACTGCAGAGGCCATCCGGGAGACCTTCTTCGAGGCGGTGATTGCCCCCGCCTTCAGCAAGGAGGCCCTGTCGGTGTTGGGCAGCAAGCAGAAGCTGCGCCTGCTGGCCACCGGCGCCCAGGAGCGGCGTCAGTTACTGGACTTTAAACAGGTCAGCGGGGGATTTCTGCTCCAGGAGCCGGACCCACCGATCAATTTCGAGCAGGTCCGGCTGTCCTGCCGGGTGGTCACCAGGCGGGAGCCTGAGGCGGACCAGTGGGACGACCTCCTGTTTGCCTGGGCGGTGGCCAAACACGTGACCTCCAACGGCATCGTCGTCGCCAGCAGTGGAACCACCCTGGGTATCGGCCAGGGACAGGTGAGCCGGGTCGACGCCGTCAATATCGCCCTGTCCAAGGCGGGAGAGCGGGTGAGGGGGGCAGTGCTGGCATCGGACGGTTTCCTGCCGTTTGACGATAGCGTGCGCGCTGCCGCGGCTGCCGGCGTGGCGGCAATCATCCAGCCAGGCGGCTCGCTCCGGGACCAGGAATCAATCCAGGCCGCCGACGCCGCCGGGATGGCGATGGTCTTCACGGGCAGCCGCCACTTCAAGCACTAGGAGGGGTTACGGGATGAAGGTACTGGTGGTCGGCGGCGGCGGGCGTGAACACGCCCTGGTCTGGAAGCTGAAACAGAGCCCGCGCCTGACGAAGCTCTACTGCGCCCCCGGGAACGGGGGAATTGCCGGCGATGCCGAGTGTGTGCCCTGCAGGGCGGAAGATATCGAAGGGTCTGCGTGACTTTGCGCTGCAGGAAAAAATCGACATCACGGTGGTGGGGCCGGAGGCCCCGCTGGTGAGCGGCATCGTCGACCTGTTCGAGGAGGCCGGGCTGCGGGCCTTCGGACCGAGCGCCAGGGCGGCCCAGCTCGAAGGCAGCAAGGTCTTTGCCAAGGAGGCCATGACCCGTTACGGGATACCCACCGCCTCCTTCAAGGCCTTCAGGGAGATCGAACCCGCCCTCCGTTACGTCCGGGAGCTGGCGGGCCCCTGCGTGGTCAAGGCGGATGGCTTGGCCGCAGGCAAGGGAGTGATTGTGGCTGATAATGCGGCAGAAGCAGAAGCTGCCGTGCGCCTGGTCATGGAGGAGAGGGCTTTTGGCAGAGCCGGAGAGGCGGTGATCGTCGAGGAGCGCCTGGAGGGCGAGGAGGTCAGCGTGCTGGCCTTTGCCGACGGCGATACTGTCCTGCCGATGGTGGCCTCTCAGGACCACAAGCGGGCCAACGACGGCGATACCGGACCGAACACCGGCGGCATGGGGGCCTACTCGCCACCGCCGGTCTACACCCCGTCGCTCCACGAACAGGTCTGCCGGGGAGTGCTCAATCCCCTGATCCATGGGCTGCGGCGTGATGGCATAAAATACCGCGGGGTCATCTATGCCGGGCTGATGATCACCCCCAAGGGCCCCTACGTTCTGGAGTTCAACTGCCGATTCGGCGACCCGGAGACCCAGGTGGTGATTCCCCGCCTGCGCAGCGATCTGTTGGAGGTGCTGGAGGCGGTCCTGTCGGAACGCTTGTCGGAGGTGGAGCTGGAGTGGGATAACCGCCCGGCCGCCTGTGTGGTGCTGGCCTCCGGAGGGTACCCGGGCGCCTACGAGACCGGTCAGGTGATCACCGGACTGGGCCAGGTCCCTCCTGATGTTCTGGTCTTCCACGCCGGCACCGGTCAGTCCGGCAGTGGCAGCCTGGTTACCGCCGGCGGGCGGGTGCTGGGCATAACCGCCCTGGGCGATACCATCGAGGATGCGGTACGCCGGGCCTACCAGGGAGTCGGCCGTGTTTCTTTTGAAGGGATGCATTTCCGGCGGGATATCGCCCACAATGCCCTGAACCTGGAAAGGAAGTGAGGAGTTTGCTAAACCTCTGCGATATAAAGCACAACCCCGAGATCGAAATGCTGATGCATAAGGTGCACGAATACCTGGGAACGATGGGGGCGATCAACCACGACGAGGAGCACGCCCTGTACGTGGCGAAGCTCAGCGTGCACATTCTCAAGACCCTGGACTATCCGGAACAGGAGCAGCGATTGGCCGAGATCGCCGGCTACCTGCACGACATCGGGAATGTTGTTAACAGGTACCAGCACAGCATTAGCGGAGCATTGCTGGCCTTCGATTTCCTGAAGCGCCTGGACATGCCCCCCGAGGAGATCGCGGCGGTGATCGCCGCCATCGGCAACCATGAGGAAAATATCGGGTACGCGGTCAGCAACGTGGCGGCAGCGGTGATCCTGGCGGACAAGTCCAACGTCAACCGCGACCGGGTGCGCAAGGAGGATATTGCCACCTTCACCATCCGTGACCGGATCAACTATGCGGCGACGACCTCCTACCTGCAGATCGACCCGGACCGGCGGGAGATCTTGATGAACCTGGAGATCGATCCAGAGATCGTGTCGGTGTTCGACTACTTCGAGATCTTCACTTCCAAGATGCTGGGCTGCCGGCGGGCGGCCAACTTCCTGAAGTGCCGCTTCGGCCTGGTGATCAACAGCAACCGTTTCCTGTAGGCGTATCTAACAGGAAACCATTCAACTAGTTCTTGGCTTCAGTGGGGGATTGTCTTTCCTCCACTGAAGCTTAGGAATAGTTAACTAGAGGCGTAGCCGCTCTTATCGCACCGCTTCAAAGAAGCGGGGGCATTAGAGCGGGTAGCCCTCGGTAACAGCCGTTGTGCCCCTCAGCTACTGAGGGTCAAGAAACCCTAGCGACTACGTTGCCGGGGTTTTTATTGTGCGCCCGGCCTGGCATATTTTCTTCTCAGTAGCAGACAATAATGAAAGGCTCAGATATTGCGGAAGGACTGAAACAGATGATCTGGAACATGCTCCTGATCATCCTGATCGGGGCGGCCATTGCCTGGTACGAGGTTCCCAAGCTGATCCGGAAGCAGATGTGGCCGGAACTGGCGGCCCACCTTGTTTTTCTGGTGATCGGATTGGCTCTTGCCATGGCCATGACGCTGCACCTTCCGGTGCCCAATCCGACCAACGCCATCAAGACAGTCTTCGGCCCCCTCAGCCGCCTGATCTTCCAATAGCGGCAGAACCGTACCGATATCTTTCATACCGCAACCACTAACCTGATCACTAACCACTAAAATGGGGAGTTGGCTTCATGTTCCAGCGGCTTCGCAAGCCCTTCAAGCCCAAGGATTTAAAACAGCAGCGCCGCCAGGAACGGCTGTCCAACCTGGCGCCCGACGATCTCATGAAGCAGCCGCTGAGCGAAGACATCGCGGTCAACGTCGAACGTGTCAAGCAGATCCTCGGCAACGCCAGCGATCTGGTGGTACGGGAGTTCTACGTGGGCGCCGGCAACGCCGTCCGCCTGGTGCTCTTTCACATTGACGGGCTGGTGGACAAGAGCGCCATCAGCGAGTACATCCTCAACCCGCTGCTGTTCCGCACCTTTGCCGATTGGCACGGTCACATCCAGCCTACCAATGCCTTCCAACTGATCAGGGACAACCTGGCCACCGCCTCCGACCTCACTGTCACCGACAAAATGGATCTGATCATCGATATGATCCTGTACGGGGATGTGGCCGTCTTCGTGCAGGGCGCCGCCCAGGTCCTGCTCTTCGACCTGAAGGATTGGCCGAGCCGGGGGGTGCAGGAGCCGCTTCAAGAGGCCCTGATCCGGGGGCCCCGGGATGGCTTCACCGAGACCGTCAGGTTCAACACTGCCCTGATCCGGCGCCGGATCAGGACCCCAGGCTGAAGTTCGATATGTACGAGATCGGCCTGCACACCAAGACCGTTACCTATATCGCCTACGTCGACGGGCTGGCTAACCCGGCCACAGTGGCCGAGATCAAGCGCCGGGTACAGAAGATCGAGATCGACGGCGTTTTGGAAAGCGGGTACATCGAGGACTACATCAAGGATGACTACCATACACCATTCGTGCTGCTCGACCGCACCGAGAGGCCGGACAAGGTGTGCGCCGCCCTGCTGGACGGGAAGGCGGCGGTCCTGGTGGACAACACCCCCTTCGCCCTGATCGCCCCGGCGGTCTTCCCGGAGTTCATGCAATCGCCCGAGGACTACTACGAGGGAGCGGAGTACATCCGCCCGTTCCGCTGGCTGGCCCTGATCATGACGCTGACCCTGCCCTCTTTCTACGTCGCCTTGACCACTTTCAACCAGGAGATGATCCCCTCCACCCTGGCCATGAGCATAGCCGCCGGGCGGGAGGGGGTTCCCTTTCCGGCCGTGGTGGAAGCCCTGATCATGGAGGTGACCTTCGACCTGCTGCGGGAGGGAGGCCTGCGGATGCCCCAACCGCTGGGGGCGGTGATGGGGATCGTGGGGGCGGTGGTGATCGGCCAGGCCGCCGTGGCCGCCGGGATCGTCAGTCCCTTCATCGTGATCATCGTGGCAGGAACGGCCATCACCTCCTTTCTCATTCCCAACTACTCCTCATCCATCGCCATCCGCCTGCTGCGCTACCCGATGCTGTTCCTGGCCGGAAGCTTGGGGCTGGTCGGCATCTTCCTGGGGCTGATGTTCCTGCTGCTGCACCTGGCCTCGCTCCGCTCCTTCGGGGTTCCCTACCTCTACCCGCTGGCGCCGGCGGTGTACGGGGAGTGGCAGGATACCTTCATTCGCGTTCCTTGGTGGAAGATGGTGTGGCGACCGCGGCTGTTCCGCTCTCCGGACGCCAGGCGGCAGCCACCGGGACAGCAGCCGGCGCCACCGCCGGCCAGAAAGCCCGGTTCACAGGACCAACCGCCGGAAGGAGATGAACAGAAGTGAGCCTTGAGAAGGGAATGATCTCCACCCGGCAGGCTGCCTTCATGATCACGAACACCATCATGGCTTCGACTGTCCTGTTCATCCCCGCCATCCTGGCCAGGGGAGTGGGGCATGACGCCTGGATCACGGTTGTGATTGCCTCGGTCCTCGGTGTTTTTTTAGGTTACGCGGTGCTGTTCCTGGGGGTTCGCTTCCCCGACCGGAACTTGGTGGAATACAGCATCGAGCTTCTGGGGCCATGGATCGGCAGGGTGATTGCCCTGATCTTCGTGGCATTTTTCCTGTACGTGAGCGGGGTGGTGGTCAGAGAGTTCGGCGCTCTCCTGGTAACAGCCGTGATGCCCAGCACGCCCCTGGTCGTTTTCAGCACGCTGATGGTGATGATGGCAGCCTATGGTGTCTACCTGGGGTTGGAAGTGATCGCCAGGGTGACTGAGCTGGTCTTTCCCGTCTTTCTGGCGGTAGGGCTGGCAATCTTCCTGCTGGCGCTCCCGGAGATGGACTTTTACCAGCTTCAGCCTGTCATGGCACATTCCTTCCCGTCGATCCTGAAGAGTTCCACGGTGCTGCTGGCTTTTGTGGCAGAAGGACTGGTTGCCCTGATGTTCGTCCCCAACATGAACAAGCAGAGAGAGGCCGCCCTCTGGCTGCCCCCGGTCGTCTCCCTGCTCCTGTTCGTCCCCCTGGTCTTGCTGGTTGTCGGGGTGACTGCCCTGATGGGGGGGAAGGAGACCGCACGGTTGACCTTTCCCGTTTTCGAGTTTGTCAAGACGGTGCACCTGGGCGGCTTCATCGAGCGGATCGAGTCCCTGATGGTCGGGATCTGGGTGACAACGGTAGGCCTCAAGGTGATGGTGCTGTTCTATGGGGCGGTCACCGCCCTGGCTGAAACCTTGAGCCTGAAAGATTACCGGCCACTGGTGCTGCCTGGCGGGGTGCTGCTGGTTGCCCTATCCATCCTGGTATTTCCGGATGTCAATGCGATTCGGGAGTTTCTGGCCCATACCTGGCCGGCCCTGTCCCTGACAGTGAGCATGGGAATTCTCGTCCTGCTGTGGGTGGTGTCCCTGGTGAGGAAAAAGGGTAATTACCGTCAAGGGAGGGAACAGAATGCGAATGGCAGCCGGATTAAAGATTAATGGCGCTGTCCTCATCGCCCTGCTGTTTGTGGCGGCGGTCTGCAGCAGCGGGTGCTGGGACCGGCATGAGATCGAAAGCCTGGCCTTTATCAACGCTGTCGGTGTTGACCAGGCCGGGAACGGCAACGTGCTGGTCACTTTCTATGTGGTAAACCCGGACGCCATAGGGAAAAAGGGAGGGGGCGGCGGCAGCAGCCCTCCGGCCTATAGCACCAGCGTCGAGGCCCGGGACGCTTCGCAGGCCCTGGCCAAGTTTGCCGAGGAGAGTCCTCGCCTGCCGCGGTTCAAACAACTGCAGGCGATCATCATCGGGGAGGACCTCGCCCGGCAGGGAGTGGGGCCGGTGCTGGATTTTTTCAGCCGCCACTGGGAGATGCGGCGCTCCATCTGGGTCCTGGTGGCCAAGGGCAAGGCCCAGGATATCCTGACCAAGGGGCAGCCCCCCCTGGAAAAGTTGTTGGGCGCCGGGATTAAAACCGTCATGGAGCGGAGGGATTCTTTGACAGCGACCCGTTACCCGGTCGTGTTGGGCGACCTTCTAGCTGATATCAGCAGGCCGGGCATGGAGCCGATCGTCGCCTCCATCGAGTTATACCCGATGCAGGAGGCGACGGCGGGCGGGCCCCAGGGCGGGCAAGGGCAGGGCCAGGCCAAAGGCCCGGGAGCTAAAGGCCCGGGAGCCCAAGGCTCAGGGGCTCAAAGCTCCGCCGCGGAGCAGAACAAGGCGATTGCCTTTAAAGGAGCGGGCGTGTTCCGGCAGGATAAGTTGCTCGATTTCCTCGGACCCAGCGAGACCCGGGGCGTGCTCTGGGTGCAGGGGAAGGTGAACGGAGGGCGTATCGTCGTCCCGCCGCCCAGCCAGGGCGATTGGGGATCTCTGGCTATCGAGCGGGAGTCCACCGACGTCAAACCGGTGATTGAGAATAATAAGATTCGTTTTGTGATCACCATTGACGAGGAGGGCTACGTCTGATGCGTGGATGATGAGAGGCTTGCGGTCAGCAAGCCCGGATTAGTGACCATGTTGGAGCAGGAGAATGAAAAGGCTATCGGGCAGGAGGTCATGGGGGCGGTAAGCAAGGCCCAGTCGCTGCAGAGCGACTTCCTGGGGCTGGGAGACCGGCTCTACCGGAAATATCCGGGTGTGTGGAAGCAGGTCAAGGATAACTGGAACACCACCTGGCTGCCACAGGTGGAGGTGGATGTGAACGTCAGGTGTAAACTCAGTCACACCGGCACCATTGGCGACCCGTTACCGAGGGCTACCCGCTCTAATGCCCCCGCTTCTGAAGCGGGGGGATAAGAGCGGGTAGCCCTCTGGGGCGCGTCTCTAGTTGAAAGAAGTCGGAGGACGGAGGCCAGATGTCGGAAAACCGAAAGACCTGAGACTTCGCTTCAGTGTACCTGGTACGGCCTACGACAGGTCTAATATTGGATGTCAGAGTGTTTTAGTAGGGGAATTCGCCGGCGAAAAGTAAAAAGCCCTTTGGATACGTGAACTGAAGGGCTTTTTATGTCGATCTGATCTAATTGTATGGTGTCGCAACAATTTAGTGCTTGGCGCTGGGCTGGCCCGATGTTCGTCTTTTCAGGGTCTTGGTCTCCGTTTGACGCTCTTCACCAACCGCAGACCCAGTGGGGCCGGATGGCGATTGTTTTTTGGGGATTTTGATCTCCAGCAGACCGTTCTTGCAGGCAGCCTCTGCCTGATCGAGGCTGGCATGCGGGGGCAGCGGGATTTCCCGGGAAAAACTGCCACAGAGCCGCTCCTGGTAGCGGGGAATCATGCTGGCGCCGCCGCTGTTCATTAGTGGCCTGTGCCCGCTGATCAGCAACAGGTTGGCGGCGTTTTCCACATTGAGCTGCTCCGGGCTGACTCCCGGAACCTCGACGATGACCAGGAAGTTGTCATGGTTTTCAAAGATGTCGACCCTGGGCTGCCAGATTAAAGCCGGGTATTGCGTGTAAGGGAAAAAGCCCGGCACCGAACCCGGGTAGGGGCCTGATTCCATTATCGGCTCCGGGTTCTCCCCGGCGGGAACCTCCTGTTGCTGTTCGCCACCGGTTGCCCCGGAGGGGGTTGCTTTGGAAGACTGGTAATCGAGATCGAATGACATGATTTGGGCGCCTCCTGATTCAACTAGTTCTGGCTTCAGTGGGGGAAGACAATCCCCCACTGAAGCTTAGAACTAGTTAATGCAGTGATGTTGCCGCTCTTATCCCACCGCATGGGGACATTCCCTGAAGGCTGCCCGCACTCACTTCAGGCCAGGCTGTAAGCCCGGATGCGGAGTGCGGGCATTAGAGCGGGTAATCATCTGTAAAAACAAGTGTGGGGGTAAAACCCTGTACCGGTTAAGTCTTTAGTGTCAGGATACTAGCTGGTAACCTGGATCCGGCGCCGGGTGGCGAGATCGGCCTTGGGGCACCTGACTTCCAGGATACCGTTGTTGTATGAAGCGGAGCAGTGCTCAGCACGCACGTTGGTCGGGAGGGAAACGGTGCGGTAGATGCTGGTGGCGGTCATGCCCCCAATTCCCGCGGTGCTGGCGCTGATGGTGATCGAGTCATCGGTTACGGTAAGGTTCAGGTTGTTCGGGTTGATGTTCGGCAGTTCCGCTGCCACCACCACGTCGCTGTTGGTTTCGCTGAGGTCTACCCGGGGCTGGGTAAGCCCGGTGGATGCAAACGCACCACCCTGCTGGTTGGTAATGCCGCCCCAGAGGCCTTGCGTGGTGAGGCCACCCCAGTTCAGCGACGGGTTGAAGGTGGACTGGAAGCCTGTCGTTGCCGGGTTGTAGGTGGACTGGAAGCCTGTCGTTGCCGGGTTGATGCTCGATTGGAATCCAGTTAGCGGGCCGATCCCTACCAGGCCAGGATTCACCGTGGAGAGCGTTGGGTTGATCAATCCCTGCCAGACGCCTGTTCCTGAAGGGGCGAAGTTGTAGCTGAAGTTGGTGGGGATGTTCTGGGTGATTCCACTCATACTGGCCAGACCGTAAGGATTCATGGTTTGAACGTACATGGAACCTTGTCAACCTCCTCAGTTTTAGACCAGATTTTAATGCTGGGTGTTGCTGTTCACGGATTCGGGTTGTGACAGATTTTACCCCCATGGCCTTATTATTTGAGATTCGGCCGGGATTATACATTTATTTATTAGGCTGGGTGATGCCTGCGCACTCCGCCTACAGGCACGCCAAGGCTATCGCTTCTCACCTCACACTTCCCAATTGACCGGGTTGGAGATTCTTGCTATGATGACATGGGGTTGTTAAGACCGCCGGTATAACAAAAGTCAGAAACCGGGTGTTGTACTCACCCTCGGGTGAGCACCCGGCGGAGGCGGTAGGTTTTCTGGGGGCGGCGATCCATAATGCGGCGAGGGTTTGTAAGATATAGAGGCTAGAGACATGGAAAACTGGGGTACGGTATTGATGCCTGGCGGGGTCAGGGACCTGTTGCCCGCCGAGGCCAGGTGCAAGCGGGAGCTGGAGAACCGGCTGCTGGGCCTGTTTGCCTCCTGGGGCTACCAGGAGGTGGTCACTCCCACCTTCGAATACTACGAGGTTCTGGCGCCGGCCATGGAAGCCCTGCTTCGTGACCGGCTTTACCGCTTTATCGATGACCGCGGGCAGATCATGCTGCTCCGGCCGGATATGACCACTCCCATCGCCCGCCTGGTTAGCAGCCGGTTCAAGGACCAGCAGTTCCCCCAGCGGTTCTGCTATGTTACAGACGTTTTCCGGCGCGATGAACAGGCCGGGAAGCAGCGCGAGTACTACCAGGCAGGGGTTGAGCTGCTGGGCGCTGCCAGCCCGGAAGCGGACGCGGAGGCCCTCTGCCTGGCAGGTGAGGCCCTGAGACTGTCGGGAATCGGCGAGTTCCGGCTGGCGGTAGGGCAGGTTGACGTCTTGTCCGGGGCACTGGAGGCTTCCGGCCTGACGGGCGGCGAGCAGGACCTGGCCAAGGAAGCCCTGAGCCGCAAGGACCTGGTAGCCTGGGAACAGTTGGTATGTTCGGCCCGGCTCAGTAGCGCCGGCCGGGAGATCGTGGCCGGTCTGCCCTATCTGCATGGTGGTATCGAGATCCTGGACCGGGTAGCCGGTTGGATCGGCAACCACCGCGCCCGGGAGGGCCTGGCCGGCCTGCGCCAGGTGTGGCAGATCCTGGCCGATTATGGTTTCCGGGAACAGATGTACATCGACCTCACCCTGCTCAGGGGCCTGGATTATTATACCGGGATCGTTTTTGAGGGGTATGCCCCTGGTGTTGGCTACCCGCTTTGCGGTGGCGGCCGGTACGATGACCTGCTGTCCAAGTTCGGGTTCTCATGCCCGGCGACCGGCTTTGCCCTGAGTATCGAACGAGTCGTGGCGGCCCTGGAGAGGAAAGGCCTGCCGGAGGATGGAGTGCCCGACTTCTTTCTCACCGGCTCTGATTCCCGCCGGCTTTTTAAAAAGGCCAAAGCCCTGCGGGAGGCTGGCTACAGCGTGGAGATCGCTGTCAACTCCCTACCGATTGCTGAAGCCATCGCTTATGCGTCTCGCAAGGGAATCCCCCATATTAGCGTTGAAGATTGATTGTCAACAGTCACATCACTTAAACTGGTTGAGTGCCGGACAGGGAGATTAAAGATGAACCAAGCGATGATCACTTTTGCCCTCCCCAAGGGGCGTCTCTTCACCGTTGTCCGCCCTCTCTTGCAAGAGGCCGGGCTGGTGCGCGCTCAGATGGAGGATGGCGGGCGCCGCCTGATCAGCGTGGATGAGGAGGCCGGGTTGCGCTATCTCATCTGCCGCCCTGCCGATGTGCCCACTTTCGTGGAAAACGGGGCGGCCGATCTGGGGATTGCGGGCAAGGACGTGATCCTGGAACAGGGCAAAGAGATCTGCGAACTGCTGGACTTGAAAGCCGGCGCCTGCCGGTTCGTGGTGGCGGTGCCGGCTGACAGGAAGCAGGATTTTGCAGCCGGTCTGTCCGGCTATGTCGCCCGGTACGGACAGTTGCGGGTGGCTACCAAGTTTCCCCGGGTCGCCCAGGACTACCTGTACAGCCAGGGCCTGCCGGGAGAGATCATCAAGCTTTCCGGCAACGTGGAGCTGGCGCCGCTGGTTGGGCTGGCGGAGGTGATCATCGACCTGGTGTCGTCAGGCCGCACCCTGAAAGAGAATAACCTGGTGACGGTGGCGGAGATTACCGGAGCGACCGCCAGGCTGGTGGCCAACCGGGTTGCCTACCGCCTGAAATACGAGCGCCTGGCCGGGATTGTGACGGCGATCAAAACGGTGCTTAGTGGTTAGTGGTTTGGAGGGGATGTCCGATGAATGACCGGATAGGAAGCGTGAACAGGACGACGGGTGAGACCAGCGTCAAGGTTAGCCTGAACCTTGATGGCAAGGGGGAGTTCCAGGGCGGCACGGGGATCGGCTTCCTCGATCACATGCTGCACCTCTGGACACGCCACGGCCTGTTCGACCTGGCCCTGGAGGCGACCGGAGACCTGCAGGTCGATGCGCACCACACCGTCGAGGATGTCGGCATCTGCCTGGGCCAGGCGTTCAACACCGCCCTGGGCGAGAAAAAGGGGCATCAACCGGTATGGCTCGGCCCTCCTGCCCATGGACGAGGCCCTGGTGCTGGCGGCGGTGGACATCAGCGGCAGGCCTTTTTTGGCGTATGACGTCAAGACGGAAAATCCGGCGGGTGGGCGAGTTGCCGCTGGAACTGGTGCCCGAATTCTTCCGGGCGTTTGCCAACACTGCCGGTTTGACCCTGCACCTGCGTCTGCTGGCGGGATTCAACAGCCACCACATCATCGAGGCGGTCTTCAAGGGATGCGCCAGGGCGCTGCGCCAGGCGGTAGCTCTCTCGGGGCCCGAGGATGAGGCGCCCTCCACCAAAGGCGTGTTGTAGGGAAAGGAGTCAGGAGCCAGGAGTCAGAATGCAGTGCGAGGAGAAAGATGATTGCCATCATCGATTATGGTATGGGAAATCTGAGGAGCGTCCAGAAGGCCCTGGAGAGGGCCGGCTATCCGGCGATCATTGTCAGCACCCCGGAAGCGTTGAAACAGGCCCAGGGCATCGTGCTCCCCGGGGTGGGCGCCTTCGGCGACACTATGGATAATCTCCGGGCACAGGGGCTCGATCAAGCGATAAAGGAGGAGATAGCGGCCGGCAAGCCCTTTCTGGGTGTCTGCCTCGGCCTGCAGGTGCTTTTCGAGGGCAGCGACGAGATGGGGTCCCACCAGGGCCTGGGGATTCTCCCGGGCCGGGTGCGCCGCTTTGCCGGTGACCTGAAGGTGCCCCACATGGGCTGGAACCAGGTGAACCTCAGGCATTGCCCCGACAACCCGCTGTTCCAGGGCATCCCCGACAACTCCTACTTCTACTTCGTCCATTCCTACTACGTGGAGCCGGTCGATAAGGCTATCGTCAGCGGCGCCACCGAGTACGGCATCACCTTCACCAGCATGGTGGCCCGGGGCAACCTGTTCGGGGTGCAGTTCCACCCGGAGAAGAGCAGCGATATCGGGCAGCGGGTGTACGCCAACTTCGGGAGGCTGGTGGCGGCATGCTGATCCTTCCGGCCATCGACCTCAGGGGCGGGCGGTGTGTCCGGCTGGCGCAGGGGCGCCCTGAGGCGGAGACCGTTTACGGGGCAGACCCGGTGGCGGTGGCCCGGCGCTGGGCATCCAGAGGCGCCCGGTGGCTGCACCTGGTCGACCTGGACGGGGCGTTCGCGGGGGCGCCGCGGCAGTTGGAGCTAGTCGGCCAGATCGCCGCTGCCGTGGACATACCGGTGCAGT
Organism: uncultured Peptococcaceae bacterium; assembly: GCA_963767365.1. Classification (GTDB taxonomy): domain Bacteria; phylum Bacillota; class DSM-12270; order Thermacetogeniales; family Thermacetogeniaceae; genus Palsa-1188. The sequence goes on along the minus strand of CAVYEE010000029.1, from coordinate 6,467 downwards.
TGGGCGGCGGCCTGCGCACCCTGGAGCAGATAGAGAGCGCTCTAGCAGCGGGTGTGGCCCGGGTGGTCCTGGGAACGGTTGCCGTCACCGACCCCGGCCTGGTCCGGGAGGCCTGCGCCGCCTTTGGGAGCAGCCGGGTCCTGGTCGGCCTCGATGCCCGGGACGGCCTGGTGGCGGTCAAGGGCTGGCAGGACGTGACCTCCAGGCACCTCCTGGAGGTGGCGGCGCAGATCAGGGAGTGCGGGGTGGAGCGCCTGATCTTTACCGACACCGCCAGGGACGGCATGTTAGCCGGGCCGAACCTGGGAGCGATCCGGGACCTGGCGGTGCAGTCCGGTCTGCGCCTGATCGCCTCGGGTGGGGTGAGTTGCCTGGAGGACGTGATCAGGCTGCGGGGGTTGGAGCCGCTGGGAGTCGAGGGAGTGATCCTGGGCAAGGCCCTTTACGAGGGCCGGATCCGGTTGGAGGATGCCCTAACGGTGGTTGCTGGTTAGTGATTGGTGGTAGCGAAAGGAGCATCAGCAGAAATGCTGGCCAAGCGCATCATCCCCTGCCTTGACGTCACTGCCGGGCGGGTGGTTAAAGGAACAAAGTTCGTGTCACTCAAGGATGCCGGGGACCCGGTGGAGTTGGGGGCGTTTTACGATGCTGCCGGCGCCGACGAGCTGGTGTTCCTGGACATCACCGCCTCCCATGAGGAGCGCAAGACCATGGTCGACGTGGTGAGGCGAACCGCCGACCAGGTGTTCATCCCCCTGACAGTGGGTGGGGGCATCCGCACCCTGGACGATATCCGGGAGATGCTCAGGGCGGGGGCCGACAAGACCGCGGTCAATACCGCCGCGGTGCTGCAGCCGGAGATCATTGACGAGGGCGCCAGGCGCTTTGGCAGCCAGTGCATCGTGGTGGCCATCGACGCCCGGCAGTCAGGCCCCGGGCGCTGGGAGGTGCTGACCCACGGCGGCAGGCGAAGCACCGGCCTGGATGCCGTTGCCTGGGCGCGGGAGGCAGAGGAGCGCGGGGCGGGAGAGATCCTGCTGACCAGTCATGACCGGGACGGCACCAAGGAAGGCTACGACCTGGACCTGACCCGGACGGTCAGCGAAGCGGTACGGATACCAGTGATCGCCTCGGGCGGCGCCGGCGATTTACACCATCTGTACGAGGGATTGACGATGGGAGCGGCGGATGCGGTTCTGGCCGCCTCCATCTTTCACTACCAGGAATATACCATCAGGCAGGCCAAGGAGTACCTGGCCGAGAAAGGGGTGCCCGTCAGGCTGTGAGAGCAGTACCGGTGCTGACAGATCCCAAGCAGATAGAAAGCGCCTGTGAATCCGTAAGGTTTGGAGCGGACGGCCTGGTCCCGGCTATAGTCCAGGATGCGGTCGACGGGGCGGTGTTGATGGTTGCCTACATGAACCGGGAATCCCTGGCGCTCTCCCTGCAGACCGGGAGGACCTGGTTTTACAGCCGGAGCCGGCAGTGCCTCTGGCAGAAAGGCGAGACCAGCGGTCACCACCAGTACATCCGGGAGGTGCTGACCGATTGCGACCAGGATGCCCTGCTGGTGAAGGTGGACCAGGTGGGTGTCGCCTGCCACGAGGGCTACCGTTCCTGTTTCTTCAGGCAGTTGGCCCCGGCTGGCGAGCAGCCTGCCGAATGTGCCCCTGCCGGAGATATTCTCGATCTGTTGTTTGCGGTGATCAGGGACCGCCAGCAGACCCTGCCCGAAAATTCTTACACCGCCCACCTGTTTCGGAAGGGTATCGACCGCATCGTGCAGAAAGTAGGAGAAGAGGCGGTGGAGGTGGTAATCGCCGGCAAGAACCGCGACCGCGACGAGGTCATCAACGAGTCGGCGGACCTGGTTTATCACCTCCTGGTGTTGCTGGCAGAGTGCGGCGTCGGCCTGGACGAGATCAGGGCAAAATTGGCCGAGCGGCGACGGTAGATTCCTCGAGGGGCCTTTGCTTGCTTATAGCTTGGCGCAAGCCAAGTTTTCCATAAAGGTCGAACTTCGAGAATGGGGGATGCAGGTGTTTTTCAGCGATGATCTCAACCCGGTGCAGCTCGAAGCTGTGCGCCAGACCGATGGTCCCATGATCATCTTTGCGGGGGCTGGCAGCGGCAAGACCCGCGTGCTCACGTACCGGGTCGCCCACCTCTTACAGCGGGGAGTGTCTCCCTTCAGAATCCTGGCGGTCACTTTTACCAACCGGGCCTCGGCAGAGATGCGGCGGCGGGTGATCAACCTGGCTGGTCCGGCCGGGCGCGACGTCTGGATCAGCACCTTTCATTCCCTGGCGGTGCGCATCCTGCGCCGGGAGGTGCAGTATACGCCCTATGACCGGAATTTTACCATCTATGATGAAGACGACCAGGAGACCCTGATCAAGCACTGCCTGCGGGAGTTGGGCCTGGACGACAAGAAGTACCGGCCACGCAGCCTGCTGGCCGTCATCGGTGGCCTGAAAAACGAGCTGGTGGGGCCGGAGGAGTTTGAGCGGAGGGCGCGGGACGAGCGGGAGGCCATGATGGCGAAGGCCTACCGGCTCTATCAGTCAAAGCTGCGGGAGCAAAACGCCCTGGATTTTGACGACCTGCTGCTCCAGACAGTGGAACTGTTCCAGACCCAGCCGCTGGTGCTGGAACACTACCAGCACCGCTTTCAATACCTGATGGTGGACGAATTCCAGGATACCAACAAGGCCCAGTACATGCTGGTGCACCAGATCGCCGCCGGCTTCGAGAACCTCTGCGTGGTCGGGGACGACGACCAGTCGATCTACGGATGGCGCGGGGCGGACATCAGGAACATTTTAGAGTTTGAAGAGGACTACCCCGAGGCCCGGATCATCAAGCTGGAGCAGAATTACCGGTCGACCCAGCGCATCCTGACCGTGGCCAACTCGGTGATCGCTAACAATAAAGGCAGAAAGCCCAAGCAGTTGTGGACCTCCAACCGGACTGGAGAGCCGGTTTGCTGTTACGAGGCGGTTGACGAGCGGGACGAGGCCCGCTTCGTGCTGGCCATGATTGCACACCTGCGCCAGTTAGAAGAGGCGCAGTACCGGGACTGCGCCGTCTTCTACCGCACCCACGCCCAGTCCCGGTCATTTGAAGAGGAGTGCATCAGAAGCAACATTCCCTACCGGATTTTCGGGGGCCTCAGGTTTTACGAGCGCAAGGAGATCAAGGACATTTTGGCCTATCTCAGGCTGGTGGCCAACCCGAGCGACGACATCTCCCTGCGCCGCGTCCTGAACGTCCCGAGGCGGGGGATCGGGGAGACTGCCCTGGCCCGGGCGGACCTGATCGTCCGGGAGAGAGGCGGGAGCCTGGGGGAGGCGCTGGCAGACCCTGTGCTGCTGGCCGGTTTGGGCCGCACCGCTACGGCGATCCAGGGCTTCTTCGCCATGATCGAGCGTTGGCGCCGGCAGCAGGAGACCATGCCGGTGACGGCCCTGGTCGAGGCGATCCTGGAGGAGACAGGCTACCGCTCGCTGCTGGAGTCGGAACCAAGGGTAGAGTCAGAAACCAGGCTGGAAAACATCAAGGAGTTCCTGGGCGTCACCCGGGAATACGACGAGGGCGAGGATAAATCCCTGACCGGTTTCCTGGAACAACTGGCCCTGGTGACGGATGTCGACAACTACAACAGCGATGAGAACGCCATCGTCCTGATGAGCCTCCACAGCGCCAAAGGGCTGGAGTTTCCGGTAGTTTTCCTCACCGGCCTGGAGGAGGGCCTCTTTCCACACGCCCGTGCCCTGGAGGAGGAACAAAAACTCGAGGAGGAGCGCCGACTCTGCTACGTGGGAATCACCCGCGCCCAGGAGCGTCTTTTCCTTTCCTGGGCGAACCGCCGCTTTTTGCACGGGAGCGGGATCGAAAAAGCGCCCTCGCGCTTCCTGGCGGAGATCCCCGAGGAATTCAGGCATCCGGTCACCCCAACCGGCGCCGGGAAAAATGCCGTATTCTCCGATCGCCGGGAGACGCCGGACGGACACCAGGGCGAGGCGACCGGACCGGGCCATTCTGCCGGGACCGGGCAGCGCGAGGGCAGGGCCTCGCACCGGAACCTGCCCCCGGTTTTTACCGGGCGCGCCCTGTTGGAGGCTGCCGCTGCAGGCGTGTCACCCGTAGCCAGGCAAGAGGCTGCTCATCCGGATGGCGCCTCGTCTGCCGCATTAAAGGCGGCTGCCGCAAGAAAGACTGCCCGGGCGGCCAACAAAGCGGAAGCCATGCCTCATGCCGGGAGCGACAGCCGGGGCGATCAGGAATTTAACAGGGGAGACCTGGTCGAGCACAAGAAGTTTGGGCGCGGCGTGGTCACCGAGACCCTGGTCGGGCGCGGAGGAGACCTGGAGGTCTTCGTCCAGTTCGAGACTGCGGGCAGCAAGCACTTGCTGGCCAAGTTCGCCCCGCTCTACCGGCTGTAAGACACGTAAGCAAGCCGGCGCTGCCGGGTGCTCTGCTCGGCCATCAACGGATACATCTCCCAAACATGATTATCCGTGAGCATCGTAAAGCCCTTGGCCTCAGCAATGGAGATTTAGCGTACGCCGGGCAAAAGTCCGGTATATTTTTTCTTTATAATCGAACATACGATTGATTTATATGTTGGTATTCAGTATAATGTTTCCATGAAAAAGTTTTCAAACTCTCAAGGTTTCCCTGACGCCAGAACAATTTCCTGTGGAGGTGAAAAGCCTGGTCATGCGGAGACCGGGTTCACAAAACTAACATTTGTTAAGTATTGTGAACCTTAGTGAACCAGGATGACTTATGAATAGAAATACTGCTACAAAGAGAATCGATGAACTGAACAAATTGATCGAATACCACAACCACCAGTATTACGACGAAGACTCCCCTGAAATTACCGACTATGAGTATGATGCGCTGATAAGAGAACTGGTGAGTTGGAGGCATTGTATCCCCAGTTGGTGACCGGGGATTCTCCTACCCAGCGAGTGGGCGGACAACCCTTGAGCGCTTTTAATGCCGTGCGGCATCCGGTACCCTTATTGAGCCTGGATAATGCTTTTGGGCCGGAGAACTGCGTGATTTTGACCGCCGGGTGCAGCAGTTGGCGGGACAGGCGGCGTACGTGGTCGAACCCAAGATCGACGGACTGACGGTGGTGCTGACCTATGAAAACGGGTCCTTTGCCCAGGCAGCTACCCGGGGAGACGGGGTTACCGGCGAGGATGTGACCGCCAACGTCCGCACTATCCGGGTCCTGCCGCTCAGCCTTACAAGCGCCCCCGACCGGCTGGTGGTCCGGGGAGAGGTGTTCATGCCCAAGAGGGCATTTGCCCGCCTCAACGAGGAGCGCGACAGCCGCGGCGAGCCCCCCTTTGCCAATCCGAGAAACGCTGCCGCCGGCTCCATCCGTCAACTCGACCCCAAAATTACCGCCAGCCGTACCCTTAGAGTTTTTTTATACCAGGTTCTGGTGGGACCGACGCCCCTCCCGGCAACCCAGGAGGATGCGTTGTCTTACCTGCGACAGATGGGCTTTTCGGTACAGCAGCAATATCAGCATTGCCGTAACATCAACGAGGCGATCGCCTACTGTGACTCCTGGGTTGAACGAGAGGCACTCCCTGGCTTACGAGATCGACGGCCTGGTGATCAAAGTGAACAGCCTGCCGCTCCAGGAAAGGCTGGGCAGCACCTCGAAGAGCCCCCGCTGGGCAATCGCTTTCAAGTTCCCGGCGGAGCAGGTGATGACCAGGATCAACGATATCATCGTCAGGGTGGGACGCACCGGTGTCCTTACCCCAACAGCTATGTTGGAACCGGTTCAGGTAAGCGGTGCGACTGTATCAAGGGCTACTCTGCACAACGAGGATATGATCCGGGACAAAGATATCCGGATTGGCGATTATGTGCTGCTCCAGCGGGCCGGGGACGTGATCCCGGAGGTGGTCAGCGTGCTCAAGGAGCGGCGCACCGGCCAGGAGAGGGAGTTTCAGATGCCCCGGGTCTGCCCTGAATGCGGCGGCCAGGTGGTGCGCCTGGAGGGCGAGGCGGCCACCCGCTGCACCGGCATCAACTGCCCGGCCCAGCTGAAGGAGAGGATCCTGCACTTTGTGAGCCGGGAGGCAATGGACATCGAGGGGGTGGGGCCGGCCCTGGTCAACCAGTTGGTGGATACCGGCCTGGTCCGGGATGTGGCCGACCTGTACGGCCTGAACAAGGAGCGGTTGGTATCCCTGGAGCGCATGGGGGACAAGTCCGCCGAGAATATCCTGGCCGCCATCGACAGAGCAGGAACCGCGGCCTGGCTCCCCTGATCTTCGCCCTGGGCATCCGCTTTGCCGGCACCCGGGCCTCGGAGATCCTGGCTGACCGGTACGGCAGCATGGAGGCCCTGGCTGCCGCCACCGAGGAGCAGTTGACCCGGATCCCGGAGATCGGCCCCAAGATCGCCGCCAGCATTGTCGAGTACTTTC
>CAVYEE010000028.1:0-19777 GCA_963767365.1 uncultured Peptococcaceae bacterium | reverse complement strand
AAAATCGGGATCGTCGCGGCGATCCTGCATCATTAGCTAACTACCATTCTTGCCGGTGGTCGCTTCAGCGAGGGCAGACTTCACCAGCGCCTTCACGCTCTTTTCGAACTTCGGGCGCGGCAGCATCACCATCCGCCCGCACTTCAGGCAGCGGATGCGGAAGTCCATCCCCACCCTCAGGATCTCCCATTCGAAGCTGCCGCAGGGATGCTGCTTCTTCATGCGCACCACATCCCCCAGGCTATAGTGCACCGGAGGTGTCACCTGTCATCCCCTCTTTGTGCAAGGCGTGTTACCTGCTTGATCTCCCCGTTGGAGATAATGTGCAGGTCTCCTGTCTCCTCTCGGATCTTGGTCACCCGCAGCCCCATGTCTTCGACCGTCCCCGCGACCCCGGCGATGCTCACGTAGTCGCCCACCGCAAACTGGTCCTCGAACAGGATGAAGAATCCTGTAGCCACGTCCCGCACCAGGTTCTGTGCCCCTATGCCGACGGCCAGGCCGATGATCCCGGCCCCCGCCAGGATCGAGCGGGTATCCACGTTCATTTCCGACAGGATCATGATCGCCCCGACGAAGTAGAGAACATAGCGTAACAAGCTCATGATCAAGCTGCGTATGGTCTTGACGCGGCGCTCGTCCCAGGCGCCGGGAATCCGGCCGGGGCGCATCAGGCCATTGATCAGCCGCTTGCCGATCTGTCCTGCCAGTATCAGGCCGACGACGATGAGCAGGATCCTGATTGTTTTAACCCCGTAGACCTCGATGTTAATGGACGGGAATGCGGTGAGGAGGCCGATCCAGATGTCGAACAGTTTGGGCATGCTGGTTATCCTTCCTATAGCCGTTGCTCGTGAGTCGCTAGCCGTTGGATGTACTAACCACTAACCACCAAAATCACAGGTAGATGACCCGGGGCGCCTTCTGCAGATAATCCAGGATGGCGTACATATTGGTGACCTGGCCGACGCTCAACTGGCCCTTGAGTTTGAAGTAATCGAGGCAGGTGCCGCAGGCGAAGATCTCGGCCCCGTCCTGCTGCAACTCGAACAGGGAATCCAGGGCCGGTGACCCGGTGCAGGCCAGCTTGACCCCGCTGTTGATGAAGATGATCACCTTTCCCAGGCCACCCTGCTCCGACAGAGTATAGAAGAAGTTCTTCATCAGCAGCATCCCCAACTCCTCGCTGCCGCGGCCCAGGCAGTCGGAGGCCACCAGGAACAGCAAATTTTCCTGGGGCTCCAGGGCAGCGCCGAACTCCTCCGGCTTGGTAATGTCGATGTAGAAGTCGTGGTCCCGCTGATTCACTTCCACCCCACAGGAGAGGGATTGGGCCATCATCGTGATATTGTCCCGGGCCGTCTCGCTGTCGGCGACCACGGTGATCCGGTCCTGCCGTGTCTGCTCCAGGGCCCGGCGCGTCAAGATTACCGGTTGCGGACAGTCCATACCGCGCACGTCGACCACACCAGCTTGCCTTTCCATATGGTATCAAACCCCCCTAATTGAGATGTGAGAGGTGCGAGGTTAACGTCTCGCTTCTCAAGTTGACCGATGGCTACCCGCCATGACACCGGGTCGCTAGCGTTGTTTTTCAGATCATCTGGAAGAGGCCTTTCAGGGCCGGCGCCATCATGTTCCAGGTGCCGTTAAAGAACGGGACCAGCGCCGACCGGTGCCAGGCCAGAAAAAAGGACTGCAGCAGGCCTCCCTGCTCCGGAATCCCCATGGACAAGCCCAGCACCACCGGAGTCAGCAGGCCGATGACCACCGCCAGTTCCAGCACCCTGGTCGCCAGGCCGAGGCCCACCCCGCCAAGGCGGTCGAGACCGCCCAGCATCAGGAAGCGGACCGTATGGGATAAGAAGGAGGCAATGATCATGACCAGGTAGCTCACCAGGGCCATGATCAACAGAAAGGCGATCACTTTGACGATAGCCAGAGCCAGTGATTGGGCCATCCCCGATCCGTAGATGCCCGCCTGGGCAGTGCTCACCGGCACCCAGAGGGATGGGGGAAAGCCCTTGGACACCCCTGAGCCAAGGGTCTTGATCGTTGGCACGGCAGCCGAAATATTAGCGGTAAAGGGAGTCAGTATCCCGGTCAGCAGCTTGTCCAGGCCCAGTCGCGCCCCGAGGAACTGGGCCCCAGTGATGTAGTAGCGCCCAGCCAGCCAGATACCCCCGAGAAAGCCGAGCAACCTGCCGGAGGTGATGATCATGCCGTTACGGAAGCCCCGCCAGGCTCCAGCCAGCAGGATCAGCAAGATAATCACGTCGATCACATTCAAGCTCATCGCTCCCACCATCTCTCCCTCAATGGCAAGCAAATCGTCGATTCTCCAGATGACTACCCGCTCTAATACCCCCGCATCTCTGAAGCGGTGGAATAAGAGCGGCTACGTCACTGGATTAACTATTTCCCCGATGGCTATCGCCACTAAGCTCCCGTTTGCGGGAGACCAAGTGGCGCTACGCCCCTGGATCAGTGCAACTAGGGCTTCTGCCTTCGCCGATGGCTCGGCACAAGCCAAGTTTTACTGATAATTCAGTGGGAGAAGGCAAGCCCCCACTGAAGCCAAGAACTAGTTGAACCGATCCAAAACTTGCTTCTTTGCTCGCGGTTTTAGATTAACTGATTTTGGGAAGGGTGTCAACGCAACGGCAAGGGGGGCGAGGGGTCACTTGTGCCGTTGCTTGAACAGTTCGGAGAGAGCGTTGGAGCCCTGGGAGATGATGATCCCGGAGATCAGGTAATCTATGATGGGGTACTTGGTCTCGAGGCCGAGGCTGGTGAAGATGCCAACCCGGTAAGAGAAGCAGAGGGAAATCCCGAACAGGACCACCACCAGTTGGCTGGCCTGCTTGCTGACGAACTGGCGAAAGATGGCGAGCAACAGTTCCACCACCACCGACATAAAGATCAGGGTCTGGATCGCCTCGATCGGCTTCTCCAAGGAAACTCCTCCCTTAAAAGGGACTCCCTAATCTTTATGCATGTCCGCAAAGTGGTAGCACGTCGGTATCAGCAGTGGACAGGGGAACCTCTTCCCTGGGGCTGCACCTATTGATCTACTCTGTTATCCAAGCGCCACCCCATATCGTTCCCCTACCTGCCGCAACTCCGCCAGCACCTCCGGAGGCACCGGTATCCCCTCGCGGCGGCGCCGCTCCTCGAACTCCCACTCGATCTCGCCGGGCAGATAGACCCGCTCTGAGCCCGGCGCCAGGGGCGTGTCCTTGATCTCCCGCACCAGTTGCTCCATCTCCCCCTGGAACTCCGCCGGGTCGGCGAAGGCGCCGATGTCCAGGGCGGCGAAGAAGTGACCGACGTTCTGGGGTGCGTCCATCGTTCTCAAATTGCTGACGTGGGGGCCGAAGGCGGCGCCCGCCAGGATTCCCGTCAGCACATCCACCATCAGGGCCAGGCCATAGCCCTTGTAGCCCCCCATAGGCAGCAGGTTCCCGGCGGCCACAGCCACCTGGGGGTCGGTGGTAGGTTGGCCCGTCTTGTCTGCTGCCCAGGTGGGCGGTATCTGCCCGCCCTTCTTGGCGGCCAGCACAATCTTGCCGATGGCCACCACGCTGGTCGCTCCGTCGTAGATTACCGGGCGCTCTTTGCCCGCAGGCACCGCCACGCAGATCGGGTTGGTGCCGAAGTAGGGCTGCCGCCCTCCCCAGGGGGACATGTTGGACGAGGCGTTGGTCATGGACACCCCGATCATGCCTGCTGCCACCGCTTCCTGGGCGTAATAGGCAGCAATCCCGAAGTGGTTGGAGTGCCTGACCACAGCCACTCCCGTCCCCACCTGGCGCGCCCTGGCGATCGCTTCCCGCATCCCCGCCAGCCCGGCTACGGCGCCCCATCCGTTGTGGGCGTCCAGCACGCAGATACCTGGCGCCTGGCGCACTCTCTCCACCTCGGTGCGCCTTGTGATCAGGCCCGCCTCCAACCGTTCCACGTACAGGGGCAGACGGGTGATGCCGTGGGAGTCGATCCCTCTCAGATTTGCGGTGACCAGGTTGTCGGCCACTACCCGGCTCTCCTGCTCGTCCACTCCTGCCGCCTGCAGCACCCGGGCGGCAAAGTCAAGCAGGGCGCTCACAGCAAATAACTCCAGCGTCATTTGGGGTTCCCCTTTCTTGAAGTGATGAGTGATGAACATACTCATCGCTTCTTTTTAGACTCATTCTGACTCCCAACTCCTGAGTACTATGATTTTATCATAACCAGAGTTCTTGGCTCCAGGGGAAGTTTTCATCTTCTACCCACTGAAGCCTGGAATCGACCAGTGAGCCGGGGTGGGCACTTCGAACCTCGACTATTGCCCGGTTTTTTTATTAAAAATCCATCTGCCCGTCCACCGGGAGGTCAGGTTGAAGAGCAGGACCATGATGACCAGGACGGCCGACGCCCCATCGGCTATCTGCTTGGAGTCGGGATTCAGGCCCTCGCTGTTGACCTTCCAGATATGGACGGCCAATGTTTCTGCCGGCCTGAACAGGTAGAAAGGAGAGTTGTTGCTGAGAGGGTTGACATCATTAAAATGCAGCGCCGGGGTGGTCATCCCGGCTGTATAAAGCAGGGCTGCGGCTTCTCCAAACACCCGTCCGGATGACAGGATGATGCCCGTCACCAGGCCGGGAATGGCGGCCACCAGCACCACGTTGGTAATGGTCTGCCACTGGGTGGCGCCGAGAGCCAGGCTGGCCTCTCTCAAGTCCTTACCGACGTTTCTGATGGCATCTTCAGCGATCCTGGTCATTACCGGGAGATTGAGCACCGTCAGGGCCATGACTCCGCTGAGCACGGAAAAACCCCATTTGAAAATGGTCACAAAAAGCATCAGTCCGAAAATCCCGATCACGATAGAAGGTATGGAAGCCAGCGTTTCGATGCAGATCCGGATAATCCTGCTAATCCTGTTTTCTCCGGCAAATTCAGACAGGTAGATACCCACGCCCAGACCCAGGGGAACGGTCAATAACATGGTCAAAATCAACAGCATCAGGGAGTTGAAGATCTCGGGCCCGATCCCGCCGCCCGCCTGAAAGGGCTTGGGTGGGCTGATCAAGAAGTGCCAGTCAATCACCCGCAGACCATTATACAAAATATAGCCGATCAGCGACATCAGCAGCGCCGAGACCAGAAGGGCGATCAGGTAGAAGATCGCGGTGGCTATTCTCTCGGAGTTGCGAGGGCTGATCATCTCATTACCGCCCTTCCCTTGTTGATAGTCCTGATGAGCATGATAAACACAAATGAGATAAACAGGAGGATGAAGGCGATCGTCCAGAGGAGATCGTTCGAGACCGTGCCCATCACCGTATCGCTCATCTCCATGGTAATGATGCTGGTCATGGTGTGCATGGGACCCAGCAAGGAATCCGGCATCCTGATGGCATTGCCGATGACCATCTGGACCGCCAGGGCTTCTCCGAAGGCCCTGGCCAGGGCCAGGATTATTGCTGTCAAAATTCCCGGCATGGCTGCAGGCAGCATGACCATAAAAATTGTCTGCCAGTGCGTCACCCCCAGCGCCAGGGATCCTTCCCGGATATCGGCCGGGTTGGCGTTGAGGCTATCCGTGGCAACACTGGCGAGAGTGGGAAAGATCATGATGGCCAGGACAATAGCGCCTGCCAGCAGGCTGAACCCCATGCCTCCGATGTGGATCCTTATAAAGGGCACCAGCACGCTGAGGCCGATCCAGCCGTAGACCACCGAGGGAATACCTACAAATAACTCGATCACCGGTCGCATGATCTGGCGTCCCCATCCGGTAGCGATCTCGGACATGAAGATGGCAATGCCGATCCCGAAGGGAGCGCTGAATAGTAGGGCGAGCAGGGACACCGCCACAGAGCCGGCGATAAAAGGCAGCGCCCCCACGAAGGGCCCTCCCTCGGACGGCGGCGCATCCGGGTTCCACTTGGTGGTGAGGAAAAAGTTGTGCAGGGAAACACCGTCTCGGGTGAATGTGGCCAGACCCTTGTAGGTTATTAAAAGAATGATCGACATGGTAATCGTGACGATCAGGACAGCGCAGGCAAAAGTGGTGTATTTTCCGATCTTGTTCGAAAGGTTCACGCTTGGCATATCTACCCGATCACCCCAATGTGAAAACACATCGTTTAAAATATAATCCATGTTGGCGTTGACAGCAAGTTAAGATAGCGCGAAGATTTGCCCTTCGAGTATGAACGCCGGGCCGCCTGGCGGACGCGGCAACATAACAACTCGGTGCGCGTGGTAAAGGCCGGCATAGACAAACCGGCCTTTACCACAGATTGCTACCCGCTCTAAATCCCCCGCGGTTGATAAGAGCGGCTAAGCACTGTATTGACTGGCTTTAACCTTCAGCGAAAAACTCCGCTGAATCTAGACCCAGTTGAATGGCTCTAACCTTCAGCGGGAAAACTTCGCTGAAGCCAAGACCCAGTTGAACACAGATTCAGATTATTTCGAAGTTTAGTTGCTCCGCGACACTTTCATGTCCGAGCTGGCTATGTAGCCCAGTTGCTGGAGCAGCGGGTTTATTTGATCGCTCATCATGTAATCGATGAAGGCTTTGGTCAGGCCCGTGGGGTCTCCCTTGGTGTACATGTGCTCATACGACCAGATCGGGTACTGTCCGTTGATGATGTTGTCATTGGTAGGAGCGACACCGTCCAGCTTCAGCATTTTGACCGTATTGTTGCTGAGCGCATACGACAGCGCCAGGTAGCTGATGGAGCCCGGGGTCTCGGCCACAGCCTTGGCGATGGCGCCCGAACTGTCCTGGGTCAGCGCCAGACCCTGGGCCTCCTCCAGGCCGTCAAGGGCGTATTTCTTGAAGGTCGCCCTGGTGCCGGAGCTGGTCGGCCTGTTGATCACGGTGATCACCTGGTCGCTACCGCCGACATCCTTCCAGTTGGTGATTTTTCCGGTGAAGATGTCCTTTAACTGCTGCTTGGTGAGATTATCGACCGTAGCTCCGGTGTTGACCACCGTGGCAAAGCCCACCACGCACACCTTGTGATCGACTAAACCTGCTGCCTGGTCGGTGGTCAATTTCTCACTGGCAAAAAGGTCGGAATCTCCGATAGCGACGCTGCCCTGAGAGATCAACGACAATCCCGTGCCACTACCCCCGCCTTGCACACTGATCTTGGCGTTCTGATCATTTTGCATGAACTGGTCCGCCGCCTGTTCCACCAAAGGCTGTAATGCAGTCGATCCGGCTGCGGTAATACTTCCGGACACAGTAAAATCGATCCCGCCACTACTGCTACTACTCGGTGGGGCGCTTGTCTGGCTCTTGGGAGCACATCCAGACAAGAACACACTGCCCGCCAAAACAACGGATAAAGCCAATACCAACCCTCTCTTACCACTAAGCAACAAAAGAACACCTCCAACATTATAAATTGTTAAACTCTACATCGGGCCCAAAGGGGGCGTGTCCCCTTTCCTTACATAATGTTACCGGAGAATTGTTAAGACAATGTTAAGCTGATGTAAAGAATGGGTTGAATTTCACTTCACCTTGAACAGCTTCATGCCAGCGACGACAGACTGTCCCCCGGGGCTGAGCACGTAATCGCCTTGTATGAATAACTTCCGGCTTTGTCGAACAACGTAGTCTTGAATGTCGTGACAACGAGGAGTTTTGATATGGCAACTGTTGACGAAGCGCCGCCGCAAATCCTGGCAGAACTACACTGCCATACTCAGTTCCTCGGCTGGCAGCACTTCTCCCGGCGCCGGCTGCACAGCTTTCTCAGCAAGGCAAAGTTGCTGGGAGTGAACCTCCTGGCCTTCACCGAACACGCCAATATCAGGAGCTACTGGAAGCTGTTTGCCTTTCTAGAGGAAAGCGCCTGGCAATGGGAGGATATGACTATCCTGACCGGAGCGGAGATCACCGTGCGCGAGGACGGCGACATCCTGGTATACGGTTCCCCGTCCGCCTTCAAGAAGCTGTCCGACCACCTGGGCGGCTGGCCGGCGGGCCGGGACCGCCCGGCCCTGGAGCGGCTCCTGGATGCAGCTCAAGCTCTTGACCTGATGACGACGGGCGCTCACCCGCTGCGCCCCGGCCTCGACCTGCGCAAGGTGTCGCCGGAGTTGCTGCGACGCCTCGATGCCCTGGAGCTCAATGCCCGGGAAATCAACAAGCGGCAACAGGCCTCCGGCTTGGCGACAGACCTGGGTCTGCCGGTGCTGGGGGGCAGCGACGCCCACTTCAGCCGGCATCTCGGCCGGGTGCTGAACCGCCTGCCGGGCTGGGTGCACGATGTGCCCACCCTGCGCCAGGCAGCCAAGGGCGGCCAGGTGGATATCCTACACCACGGCCAGGTGTTTCCCAATGACATCCGCTCTACTGCCGAAGCCGAGGGTTGCTCCCAGGGTGGGCCGGCAGGTAGTTGCCGCATAAGAACCGGCGATACGCAGACAGGCATTGACGGTTCGCAACAATTGCCGGGGTTTCCTCACCAATGGCATAGTTAGACCCCCTTGACACTTTTACTAGTTTAAGTATAAATAGTAAGTGTTAACAGAGCGGGTAGCATCGGTAAAGTTTTGTTTAACTTCGCTGAGAAGTCCCCCCTCTTTAGGCGGCGGGTATCTCCTGACTCCTGAGCAGTTACAAATATGGATGCTAATTGGCTAAAAAGTTTATAATAAGTTAATATGAAATCAATGCTTAGCGTATATGATTATAGAGAAACCCATCGTTCCCAAAATGGGGGTTGGCATAATGCTTGACGTGATATTCCTTTCTGCCAGCTACGGCGGCGGGCACCAGCAAGCGTCGCAGGCGCTGTCCAGGGCCCTGGCTCTCTGCCAGGACAAGCTGCAAACCGAGATCGTAGACTTCATGGAGCTGATCAGCCCCGCCGTCAACAAGTTTACCAGGTTCACGTACACCAAGTCAGTTCGCAACACACCCGCCCTTTATGGATATTTCTACCAGGCAACGGATAATATGAAGCTGGACGCCCTGATGGAAAAGCACCTCATCAACCTGGGCCTCCAGAGGATCCTTGATTTTCTGGCCGAACGCTCGCCCAGGGTGATTGTCGCCACCTTTCCGCTGGTAGCCGGCGTTATCTCCTACATCAAGCGCATGGGCCTGCTCGAGGCCCCGCTGGTGACCGTGATCACCGACAACACCGCCCACAGCCAGTGGGTGCATCCGGAAACAGATCTCTACCTGGTGGGCTCCGAGCAGGTGCGCCAGGGACTGATCTACCAAGGAGTGCCGGCTCCCAAGATTCTCGTTACCGGCATCCCCATCGATCTCAAATTTGCCCGCGCCAAAGAGGCACCCGCTTCCCGTGAGGACCTGTATGTCAAGTTTGGGCTCAGGCCCCAGGTCCCGGTGGTCCTGATCATGACCGGCGCGGTTGGAATGTTGCGGGGGATCCCGGCTCTCTGCCAGGTGTTGGACGAGCTTCCCCTGCCCCTGCAGGCCCTGGTGATCACCGGCAAGGACAAGGGCCTCTATCAGCACCTGAGGGAGCAGACAGGCAAGTTCCGCAAGCTGTTCCAGGTCTACCAGTTTGTTGACAACGTGGAGGAGTTCATGGCGGTATCCACTTTACTCATCACCAAGGCCGGAGGCGTGACTATCTCCGAAGCCTTGGCCATGGGACTGCCGATGCTGATCTACCGTCCGATCCCCGGCCAGGAAACGGAAAACACCCACTACCTGCTGGATGTGGGGGCAGCGTTGCCGGTTTACGGCCTCAAAGAATTGAAGGTGAAGTTACACCTCATCCTGACTCAAAAACACTTCTATGAAGCACTGTGTTCCAGGGCGCGAGCGGCGGGGCGTCCGGAAGCCGCCAATGTGGCCGCCAGGATCCTGCTATCGCTGCTGGCCGGAGAATATCCCGTCAGTGAACCGGCCGTCCTCGAGGTTCGAGGTTAGGAGGGCCGCTAGCGGGCATCCGGTGGAATGCAGCTAGCCTCTAACGGTGATACTGAAGGTGTTGTGATGGACTGCTCTGAGTTAATTCGAACTTCGAATATCGAACTTCGAGAGGATTGAGCTTCGAAGAAGGGGATCATGGCAGGATGAGCAATGATACTAGAGATGCATACTACCGGCGTTTTCAGTGGATCATCCTCATCCTTCTCGGTTCGGTCGAATTCGTGCGGGGCGCCATGTTCATCGCCCTGGTTCCCGTCTACATCCCCCATCTTACGGTCAACGTCTTCGTCCCCCACCACTTACGAATCACTGTCCGAACCACCGTCTTCCTGAGCGGCGCCATCATCTCCGCCATGTACGGCGCCGATACCATTTCCAAGCCATCCGCCGGCTGGCTGGTGGATTTTTTCGGCCCCCGGATCACCCTGCTGCTCAGCCTACCCTTCGCTTTGCTGGGACTCAGCACCTTCTTGTGGAGCAAGTCGGGATTGGTCCTGGCGCTGGGGGCGATCCTCTTCGGGTTGGGGTGCGCCCCGGTCTGGCCGGCAGTGCTGAGTACTATGGTGGACCAATCCCCGGGTGATGAAAAGGCCGAAGCTCTCAGTTCCGTCTTCGTGGCCTGGATACTGGGGATGGGAGCGGGGGTTGTCCTGATCAACCTGCTCTACCAGTTGCACCCAAGGTTTCTGATCACGGTCCTGCTGGGCATCTTCTGCGTCCCGATCCTGATGGCCTTCAACCTCCGCAAGTGGACATCCCGAAGGCACGCCGGCAAGGACTCCGGCCCCCGGCGCCACCTGATCCAGATCATCCGGGAGGTCTGGAACCTCCGGATGCTGCTGCCGGGGGCCTTCGCCCAGACCCTGGCCATGAGCATGCTGGTGCCGCTGCTGTTCCCCTTCTTCAGGGATGTCTACGGGCTGGACCAGAGAGCTTATGGCATACTCATTCTTATTGTCGGCGCCATCACTATCTCCCTTATGTTGCCGGCCGGGAAGCTGGTAGACCGTTTCGGGCACCGCCTGTTCCTGGTGATGGGCTTCTTCCTGGCCGGAGCGCTGCTGTTAGCCGTCTCCCGCTACCCCGAACCGCTGCTGCTCTACCCCTACTCCATCATGCTAGGTATCTCCTACGCCTTCGTCTTAACTTCGTGGCAAGGATTGCTGGCGCACCTGATGCCCAGCTCGGTACGGGCCAGCCTCTACTCCATCTTCATGAGCATCGAAACCCTGGGGATGGCGGCGGGCCCCGTGGTCGGCGGGAAGCTTGGGGACACCTACGGCTTTCACTCCACCTTCGAGGTCTCCGCCATTATCCTGTTCGTCATGTCCGTCTTTTACCTGCTGCTGCTCAACCGCCGGATAAGCGAGACCCCGAGCCGCCAGTAACAGAGGCCGGTTTTTTCCTACATGTGGAAATGGGCGAAGAGGACAACCATCGGGACGGCCACGAAGATGGCCGGCAACAGGTTGCCGACCTTGATCTGCGCTTTCCCACCCGTCAGCATATTGACGCCGATACCAAAGATCAGCAGGCCGCCGGTGGCGGTCATCTCCCGGATGATGGCGTCGGTGAGGAAGGGCTTGATAAAAGTGGCTGCCAGGGTAATGCTGCCCTGGTAGAGAAGGACCGGCAGGGCCGCGAAGGCCACCCCGATCCCCATGCTGGAGGCAAAGACGACGGAAGAAACCCCGTCCAGGATGGACTTGACAAACAGGGTGTTGTAATGTCCGGTCAGGCCGCTCTCCAGGGACCCCATGATCGCCATGGCGCCCACGCAGTAGATCAGGCTGGCGGAGACAAAAGCCTTGGCAAAGTTGCCGTCATCGCCGCCGAAGCGCTGCTCCAGCTTCAGCCCCAGGCTGTTCAGCCAGTCTTCGATGCGCAGCAGCTCGCCGATGATGCCGCCGATGACGATGCTCAGGGTGACCACCATGATGTTCTGGGTCTTTAATGCCATGGACAGTCCGATCAGGATCACGGCCAAGCTGATCGCCTGCATCAGCGTGACCTTTAACCGCTCCGGAAAGCCGCTCTTCAGAAAGTTTCCCAGGATGGCGCCAACAATGATGGCTGCTGCATTGACGATTGTTCCCAACAACAGGTTCTCTCTCCCCCGGGCCGCAATTGGCCCGGCTTCCATTATATCATCATTCCTTCACCGTCAGCATCTTATCGCCAATCTGGATCTGGCCGACTATATCCATTCCCTGGACAACCATGCCGAACACGGCGTACTGTCCATCCAGCGAGGGCATATCCTGTTTCAGAATGTAGAACTGCGAGCTGGCCGAATTGGGATCACTGCTACGGGCCATAGCCACCGCCCCGCGCACGTTCTTGAGCTGCGCACTGGTCTCCAGCTTGATCGTCTGGCCGGAGCCGCCGGTGCCGTTACCCTTGGGATCGCCTCCCTGAATCACCCAGTCCTCGACCCGGTGGAACGTGAGTCCGTTGTAGAAGCCCTCCTTCACCAGCTTGTCGAAGTTGGCCACGGTAACCGGCATCAGGTCCGGACAAACCTCCATCACGATCTGTCCCCTGGCAGTGTCGATGGTGACCCGATGGGCGCTCTTGTCGGCCTGGACCAGTTTCAACTGCTGAATTGAAGCCGCACTCTGGGTGGCGGGAGTGCTGGGTGGGGTCGCCTGCTTGCTTGGCGCCGTACTTTTCCCCCCTCCGCTCATGCCCACGGCGATAATAATAACCAGGGCCACCACGGCAACGATCAGGATGCCGATGATCAGGTTCCTTTTCTTGATCTGTTCAGGAGACGGTCCCTTGATCCGGGCGCTGTGCGAGATCTTCTTCCTGGACATATCATTGCTCCCCTCTCGCTTCTAATTTAACTTCGCTGAGAAGTCCCCCGCCTAACTTAGATGTGTGAGGTGAGAGGCTGGAGGTGAGACACTTGTCGGTTTTGGCTTTGCCAAAACCATCTATTCCTACTTCCCACTTCACGCTTCTCACTTCTCAATGGGTGGGTTCATGCAGCAGCCATTCCGGCCCTTCGGTTTCCCGGTCTCCAATACTCGTCAGGTCACAGGCATTAACTACGCCCCGCGCCGCCAGCGCCAGGATTTCCGGATCACCCGTAGCTAGTCGCCCGCCTTTATTTAGCAACAGTTCTATCGCAAATGCATCTGCATAGGAGATCCGGTACTGCCCTTTTAGAGCACCTGCACGCCATACCCGCGCATTACTTGCCGTAACGAGCTTGATCGGGAACCTGCCCTGCGAGAGAGCCTCTCTGAAGTTATTTGCTGCCTTCAAACCAACCGTTTTGTAAATTCTATAGTAGATCTCACCTGCATTGACGCAGGAAAGAAAAATCTCGACTTCTCCCTGTTCCGCCTGGGTAAACAGGTCGCTCACAACTTGGGAACAAGCCTCATGCTGCATCCATGCCAGAACGGCATAGGCGTCGAGAACCATCTGCCTCATCGGTCAGCCTCTTCGGCATGCTCGGCAAGATGATCCTGAAGGGCATGCGTGTTTTTCAATACCCCTTCCCACGAGCGCCAGCCTGCAAGTTCCTTCTTAGCCGCAGGCTCTAACAACAGCCTGTTTTGGTTAAGCGTTATGCTGAGTTTATCTCCCTCGGACAGTTTGAGCAAGCTGCGTAAGGCTTTCGGAATCACAATTTGACCTTTTGATGAAAGAGTCACTGTGTCCAGATTTATCGTCTCCCTCGTCTTACCTCTATTGTAAGACAAAGCACCGCCCTGGGTCAAACTCTTTCTTGCTTATACATCAGGATTATTTGCCAGATGGCGTAACGCCCGGTAGTGCCCATGGGGCGGGACATCGGCTACCTCCCCGGCAACAAGGATGAGAGGCTGCGCCCCTGGATCCAGCCGATCTATGACAATCTGGAGTACCTGTTCCTCTGATACCTCCCTATGGCTGAAGCTAAAGCGTTCGGTTTTGGAGTTGAAATCCTGAAATCGTAACCCAAATCACAAGGAACTAGCACAAAACCAGTAGCTAAAAAGCTACTGGTTTTTCCTATCGTACTGGGATTCTTGCCGGCCCTGTTAAACAGCCCCAGAAAATCATTATGTTTTCCTACTATCGCCATAGCGATCTACCAATAAGAATAGCTCTGAAAGTTTAATATGGAGCGCCAATGAAATTTTATAAATATTCTCAAGCGAAACATTCCTCTCGCCCCGTTCTACATCGCTAATATAAGTGCGGTCGGCTGGAGTGCCCTATCTTAGATAAAATACAAGCAGATACAAGGAAGACAAAGCAATAGAAAAGATCATCAAAGGAAAGGCGATTTTCATATAATCGAGGTACGTTATCGGGTAACCGTTTCTTCTAGCAAACCCTGCTACGATTATATTGGCGGTTGCTCCGATGATGGTGCCGTTTCCGCCCAGCACCCCTCCCAGCGCCAATGCCCACCATAGTGGCACAAGAGAGATGCCTGTCATGGCGCCGATCTCTTTGATGAAAGGGACCATTGCAGTCACGAAGGGAACATTGTTCACAAAAGCGGACACGACGGCAGAAAACCACAGCACCATCATGGTAAGGAAAGTTACGTTATTGCCTGTCAGCTTGACGGACCACTGTGCAAACAGATGAATCACGCCGGTGCTGTCCAGGGCGCCCACCATGACGAAGAAGCCGAGAATAAAAAGGATCGTCGGCCAGTCTACGTTTAGAAGCGTTTCTTCCATGCTTTCTTGTCCGGCTATGATGAGAATGATTGCGCCGGCTAGAGCAATGGTGGCTGTATCCAGATGAAGCTGGCAATTGAAGAAAAAACCGGTCAGCATCAAGCCGAAAACAACCAGACTCTTGATCAGAAGCCCCCGGTCTGCTATCTGATCCCTTAACTTGAGCGCCAGCAACCTGCTTCTACCCTCTTCGCTAACCCTAAAACTGTTCCTCCAGATGATCCAGAACAGGACCGCGGTTGCTGCTAAAATGAGCAAGACTATGGGCCCCAGATTCTTGATAAAATCAGTGAAGGAGAGACCCGTGGCGGTACCTATAATAACGTGGGAGGGGTCCCCGATCAGGGTTGCTGCTCCGCCGATATTGGCAGAGATGATCGCTGCGAACAGGAAGGGAACCGGGTTGATATCCAGGGACTCGGCCAGGTAGAGGCCAACCGGGACGATGAGCAGCACTGCTGCGATACTGTTTAAGAAAGCCGATAACAAGGCGGTCACAACTGATAATACAAGAAGGAGCAGCACCGGTTCCGCCCGGGTAATGCGGGCCGCCCACACGCCAATGTATCCGAACAACCCGCTGTGCCTGGCAATATCGACTACAATCATCATGCCTACAAGCAAGCCCAGCGTGTTGAAGTCGATACTTGCTATAGCCTCAGGTTGTTTGACAACTCCTAGCAATATCAGGATCAGAGAGCCGGCCAGGGCGACGACGGCCTCGTTGAGTTTTCTGGTAATAATAAAAAAGTAGGCAATCAGAAAGATAAAAACAGCGAGTGCAGCGTTGGCTTGGATATGCATTTTTAACCCTCAGAGTTTTTTTACTTATTATTAGCTTCCATATCGTCTACGCGGGAGCAACAGTTCATCTGCCCTCGTCAGCAGCCGCTTCCGAGACCATTCGCTGCTAGTATATATCTCCTCCTGCCTTGACGAGGGGACATCAAAGCGAAGTTGTGTTAACCGGAGACTGTTCTTCTGCCACCACCCTTTTCTATGAAAGCAAAGGAGTGGACGATATCCTCAATGCCATCGACTAGTTCCGGCTCTCTTGCCATCTGCTCAGGATCGAGCCCACGCACAATAATATTGTACACCTGTCCATGGCGAATGAAATATTTTTGAATTTGAAAATCATGTCCTTTCATTTTGGCCGTTAACCGTTGGGGAAGCCCGGTCATGGGTCGTTGCCAACTAACTTCCAAGGCTTTTGCCCCTCCAACTGCTAACCAATGTTTGTAATCCAACCACCAACCACTGTTTTATGACAGGTGCAGCAGTACCAGGAGCATGTCGATCAGCTTGATGCCGATGAAGGGGGCAATCAGTCCCCCCACGCCGTAGATCAGCATGTTGCGCTTCAGAATGGCGTTGGCGCCCAGCGGCCGGTAGGCCACTCCCTTGAGGGCCAGGGGGACCAATGCCACGATGATCAGGGCGTTGAAGATCACCGCCGACAGGATGGCGCTCTGGGGTGTGGCCAGGTGCATGATGTTCAACTGTTCAGCACCGGGTAGGCCACCACGAACATGGCCGGGATGATGGCGAAGTACTTGGCGACATCGTTGGCAATGCTGAAGGTAGTCAGGGAGCCCCGGGTGATCAGGAGTTGCTTGCCGATCTCCACCACATCCATCAGTTTGGTGGGGTTGCTGTCCAGGTCGACCACGCGTGTGCGCCGGAGGGCGTCTGCCTGGGCCTTGCCGCGGCCCTCGGCCACCGCCTCCGCAAAGTTGGCGAAGAGCACGGTGATCCAGAGCCAGGCGGCAATCTGCGCGTTGAGCGCCAGGCTGGCCGTTTGACCGATGGCCAGGTCGCGAATGATGAACAGGGTGATCAGGGCGGCCCCTACCTCCACCACGAACATCACCGGGTTGCGCCACAGCGTGGCGGGGTTCAGCTTGGGGAAGGAGGCCGAGGATCGCCTGCCACAGCATCTGTCCGTTGAATCCCTTGTGCTGCTGTTTTGCCAGTTCATGAAGCTCTGCCATTTTGGTATCCTCCTAGAAAACTTTTCCGGACCACATCAACAGGTGCTCGACGAGAGGCCCGAGAGCCAGAGCCGGAAAGAAGGTCAGGGCGCCCACGATGAGGACTACAGATATCAGCAGCACGGTAAAGAAGGGGCCAATGGTCTGGAAGGGCCGGTGGTCTGGAAGGTGCCGGGGCCTGAGGGGACGCTCTGCTTCTTTACCATCGTCCCGGCGATCGCCAGCATCGGGATCAGCACCCCAAAGCGGCCGACAAACATGTTGAAGGCCAGGCCGGCGGGAATCAGCATGATCGCCAGCATGGTCAGGAGGTTGGTCACGGGTGAGGGGTTTTCAAAGGGGTGGGCGAAGTTGACGTTGAAGAAGCCGCCTCCGTTGGTGCCCAGATCCTTGATCGCTTCCTGGGAGGCCACCGGCCCCACGGCGATGGTATGCTGCGCCCCCTCCAGTGTCTGGGCGGTCACATAGGGGTGCAGGTTCTGGATCACGCCTTGCGAGGCAAAGGCCAGGGCAAGAACAATGGCGAGTGGAAGCAGAACCCAGAGCACGCTCCGGGTCAGGTCAACCCAGAAGTTGCCGATGGAACTTGCCTGACGCCGGACCAGGCCGCGGACCAGGGCGATCAGCGCCGCCATGGCGACGGCCGGCGAGAGGAAGTTCCACACCGCCAGGCCGGCCATCTGGGTCAAGTAGCTCATCGTGGTCTCCCCGCCGTAACTCTGCCAGTTGGTGTTGGTGACGAAGCTCACCACCATGTTCAAGGAGAGGTCCCCACCTCAACCCCGGGAAGTGTTGGGGATTCAGAGGCAGGTGCCCCTGCACGATCTGGATCAGGAATAGCACTACAATACCCAAGATGTTGAAGACCATGAGGGCCACGGCATACTCCCGCCAGCCCATCTCATGGTTCGGGTCGACCCCGCAGACACGGTAGAAGAACCTTTCCAGCGGGTTCAGCACCGGGTCCAGGAAGGATGCGTTTGCCTGTGTAGACCGCTGCCATATAGCGTCCTAAAGGCCACGCCAGCACCGCCCTCAAAGAGCCTGTTCGGCCAGCGCAAAGGTTCCCTGGAAGAGATCCTGATCGGCCTGAAAAATCTCCAGATTGAGGGCCCTGACTTACATCCGGGGCCACGCCCTACCCCACCAGTACATTATCATCGACGAGGCTCAGAACCTGACTCGGCACGAGGTGAAAACGGTGGTCTCCAGGGTCGGTGAAAACAGCAAGATCGTGCTGCTCGGAGACACCGAGCAGATCGACCACCCGTACCTGGACATGGAGAGCAACGGTCTCAGTTACGTGGTCAACAAGATGATCGAGCAACCACTGGCCGGCCACGTGATGCTAATCAAGGGGGAGCGCTCACCCCTGGCCAAGCTGGCTGCAGACACCCTGTGAAAGGTTGAGCGAAAAACCGGCGTGGGTCTGCTGCCAGCCCAGGCGGTGGTAAAACTCGTGCGCCTGTTGGCGCTCCAGGTTGCTTGTCAGGACGATCTTATAGCAGCCGTAACTGCGGGCAATGCGGCTGGCCTCGGACATCAGGGCGGTTCCCAGGCCACAGCCGCGTCGATGCTCCAGCACCACCACGTTTTCCACCGCTGCCCAGGGTTTTCCCCGGTGCCCCAGGTTGGGAACGATGATCAGGGTGGCGGTGCAGACGATCTCCCCGTTCTGCTCTCCCACCAGCACTTGCTGCCTGGTATCGGCCATCACCTGTTGCCACAATTCACGATTGTCGACCTCATCCTCATCCGGGTTGCGCCCGTAGGCGGCGTGAAGGTCGCTATAAAGGGCCAGGATTGCTGGCAGATCCTTTATGGTGGCCGGCCTGATGACCAGGTCGGGTATGTTCATGGCAGACCCTCCCACAATCTTACTTCTTCGCTCCATGATCGCCGCATCTCTCCACACTCCATTGAGGCGGCAATTTTTTCACGTATGCCTACCTGCCTAAATCCACTCCAATCCCTCGACGGTCAGCAGCGCCCGGGCATTTGTCAAGGCATCCACATAATAGGCCCGGTAACGCGGCCTGACCTCCAGGGTAACCACACCCCGGTAGTCCTGGAGGCGGGCGAACACTTCCCGGGCCGGCACCTTTCCCCAGCCGATCGGCAGGTGTAGGTCGCCCCGGCCGGTGGCCAGCAGTTCGCCCTGCTTCTTCTCATAGGAGGCGCAGCAGCGCCCATAGTTGTCATGCAGGTGAATGTGCCTGATATATGGCCGCACCGCATCCACCCCCTCCAATAAATTATAGCCATAATGACAGGACGCCATGTAGGCGTGGCCCAGGTCCAGGGTGATCCCCACCCGGGGATGGTTGACCTGCACGATCATCTCCACCAGGGATTGCAGAAATTCACCGTAACAATACCGATCGGCGTCCAGGTAGGGGCGTGCGTTTTCCACGGCAATGGTCACTCCGTACTGCTCCGCCAGGGCGCCCATCTCCTGGAGCAGGGTGCGCTCCAGGTCCCACATGGCTCTTTGCTGTTCCGGCGCCGGCATCGTCAAGACCTGGCAGTTGGAAGTGTTCCTCGGGCAGCCAGCGTCCGGCGTGGTAGATCATCACCCCGGAACCGATCTCCCCGGCGAACTGCAGACTGGACAAAAACATGCGTTTCTCGATCTCCAAGGATTCCCGGTTCATCAGGTTCATGGGGTTGGGACCGTGGGTGATGTAATGAAACGGGTAAGTGGAGAGCACCTGCAGCAGTCTCTTCATCTGCTCCCGATGCAGCATCCCGTTCAGTAAAACCCCGGCCCCGTGGGGAGCAATCTCCACATGGTCAAAGCCGATCTCTGCATAGTAATCCAACTCCTGCCGCAGTACGTCCAGATTGCCGTCCAGCCTGGCGGCGTCGGCGTTGATAGCGATCCCTGCCACCCGCATTCCGATCTCCCCCTCCCTGGATATCATAACTCAAGTAGTCAGAATTCAGAATAACTCACAGTGGCTCATGAGCGACTGTGTCGATAGACTCCAGCGCCCCCCAATTGCTCAAGGGCACTGCAATCCAGTCTGCAGGCCCTTGACCGGCACCCCGGCAGGACCGACTCCTGAATGGTTGCAGTAGCTGATCCGGTAGACCCGCGCTCCTTCCACCACGGCATCGGTGACTACCGGGATCCCTCCTCATGATCACCACGATGGTATCTCCCAGAT
>CAVYEE010000027.1:0-88627 GCA_963767365.1 uncultured Peptococcaceae bacterium | reverse complement strand
ATTCGGGGTTTAATGTGTATGGAGATCTGTCCATGTAATTCATAAATCGGGTTTTAATGTTGATCAGCTCTTTCCAGTTGGCAAAAATCACGGCCCTGGACATACAAGTTCCGGAAGTCGACAAAACAGGTAGCCGGAGCTTGGACATATACATATGGATATACTGTTAAATTAAGGCTGCAGGAGAAAGTGTCCGCAGCCTTAATTTATAACCTTGAAAGCTACGCCGAGAGAGAAGAGATACATACTGCAGGAGGGAGAGTCTGCAGCCATAATTTATAACTTTTAAAGACAGGCCGAGAGGGGGATGCATACTGCTCTTTCACATAGACTACTGAGACACCGGAAGGTGAACTGCCGCCATATGTAGGCTGCACGTAATCAGCCGACACTTCATTGTATGTTTGGACTGGGCCATAATTAACATAGCCAGACCAATTCGGAGACAAACAAACTCGTACTCTGCGGAGTTACTGTAGAGATTGTTTGAATTGGTTCTGGCTGTGCCTGAGCAGGCGAGAACTGGATCAGAAGAGCTTCTTGTGTAATGAAAACGGCCCCATTTGTTTTCCCAGTTGGTTAATCCCGCTTCATCCTTTGGTCTGGACGGGATGCCATATTCCACTAGCTGGGCGTCGGTTGCTGTTGCAGGGCTAAAGCCATCCGGTGGTACATGGAGGATGTTTTGCACTCCGTCAACGTTGAAAACATATCTTGTTCCGCCGTTGCCAGGTCATCCCGGGACATGGTTGAGGATGTGGATAGACGGCGCCGGATCATAACAATGCTGGCGGAGTGGAAGGAGAAACTGGAACGGCTGGTGTCATGCTTTCAAATGGCCGCCCAGTTGGCGGGCAAATATGTCAAAGACTCCGGTGAACTGGCCGGTTCGCTGGATGTCCTGACCCAACGCCAACAGGTTGTACGCAGGCTGATCCGGGAGATCGAGCAGATCGAACGCGGCTAAAGGAAAGAAGATCCAATCCAATTGCGGAGCAATAGTAATTACCTCCAAATTGACCACCCGAAGCGGGTGGTTTTTGTGTTTGTAATCTTTACGTATTTTTAAAATACGCTCAATACGAACCTAACATTTGCCTGCGATAATGTAAGAAATCGAAAAAATCCCCCTCCTTTATGTATGTACCGCTCACTTACAAGTGAGCGGTACATACATTAGTAGGGTACATTTCTAGACGTCTATGCCGGGAGGCCCGGGGCATGATCGACAAGGATAATGGCATTCCCTATTACCGGCAACTGATGCAGATCATCCAGCAGCAGGTTGCCAGCGGAGGCCGAAAGAGGGACAGCAACTGCCGTCCGTTCTCGAATTCGGCAGTGCCTACCGGGTCAACCGGCACACGGTGCGCCAGGCGGAGGACGAACTATGCCGGATGGGCGTGCTGTACAAGGTGCGGGGCCGCGGTACGTACGTGGCGAGTCGTCCGCTCGATCTGCTGGAATACAAGGTGGGCGCCAGGAACCGCTTCACTGAAAACATCATGAAGACTGGACGGATGCCTGGAAGCAGGATCCTGCAAGCGGTGGAGATAGTTGCCCCCGCTGAAGTGGCTGAAATATTGAAACTGACTGCCAATGAAAGAGTGTACCTGCTGGAGATCTTGCGCCTGGTAAACAACCAGCCCTTCATGCTAACAACCAACTACCTGCCTGTAAAACACCTGCCCGGCTTTCTCAAGCACCTGAACCACTTTTCATCCCTGTTTGCCGTCTATGAGCAACACTATGGGTTTGCTCCGCAGCTGGTGAAGGCAAGTTTTCAGGTCGCTTTTCCTCAGCAACAGGATGTCCAGTTGCTCCGAATCCCTGCCAACATGCCGGTTCTCAGGGCGTATAACCTGCTAAAGTCACAGGATGATCTCCTGATCCAATATACGATCGGGTACTACCGGGCCGATCTGGCCAGGTTCAGCGTCGAATGGCAAGGCAATGATGAGGCGTGAGGGAGTGATGCGATAGGAGAGAGAGCGGGTCTTGTAGTCGAGCAATCATTATGGATTTACAAACAAAGCGAAGCAAATTAAAACTTAAAAAATGAAAGGAGTATTCGCGTGAAAAAAGTCCCCTTGTTACTGGTGGGCACTCTTCTTTTGTCGTCTCTCCTAGCATCGTCTCTCTTATTAGCAGGGTGCGCAACAAAATCCGCATCCACATCAGTCAAAGAGCCTAATACCATCACCATTGCCTGGTTGCCGAATAATTCGTCAGATAATCAACAGCAATTCCGTGCGGAATTCGACAAGATCATTGCCAATGCCACGGGCAAAAAAGTGCAAGACAAATTAACCACCGACTATAATATTGCCATTGCGGCCATCGAAAGCGGCGACGCCCAGTTGGGCTATTTCGGGCCTTTCGAGTACATGGAGTCTCACGCCAAAGACCCTCAAGATCATGCCCCTGGTGGTCGAGAGCGGGCCTTCGGGAACCTTGAGTGACGCCCTTTACCACAGCCGGCTCCTCGTTAAGAAAGGCAATGAAGATCAATACAAGTCCGGCAACGGTTATGCCCTTGACAACCTGGCCGGGAAAAAAATCTCCTTTGTTTCCACCAGTTCGACGTCCGGATTCAACGTGCCGGCAACAGCAATCGCAGGCTACTTCTCCAAGCAGGACAAATGGAAGAGCCTGACCAAGGACGACCTGATGCAGGGTGGCAATGGCAATTTCTTCAGCCAGGTGATTTTTGCCGGTTCCCATCAGTTATCCTTGTATAGCCTGCTCACGGATAAGGCCGATGTCGCCGCGGTGGACGATGTCGATGTGGCAAGCTATGTGGATCTTACCCAGGGAACCGATGAAGCGCCCGGGGCTGTCTACACTGTAAGGAAGGACGCTGCCGATCCGTTCACCCAGCTTGGTGGCGCCCAATTCGTGATCATTGACTCCATACCGGTCCTGAACACGCCAATAGAGGCTAATAGCAATGTGTTGAGCCAGGAGACCCTTGACAAGATCACTCAGGCGCTTACCTCCGACCAGGTAACGAATGATCAGCTGATATTTACGCCTAAGGCGCTCAATACGGTCTCTTCATCCAACCGGACCGGTTCCTGAAAGTCGACGATGCCTGGTACAACCCGCTTCGGCAGGCTCTTGGCATGGCATCCTGAGTAAGTACAGGAAAAAACAAAAATGGCCCAAGGCATAATCCTTAAACCATATGTATTTTCAGGTTTCGAGAGACTACAACAAACATTTAGGAAGGGAATACCTTGTTAAAGACTCACAAAAGATGGGTTTCTCTGCTGGTGGCCGTAGTCATGGTCGCCGGACTGCTGGTCCCGTTTGTCGGGCCGGCGAGCGCAGCGTGCACCTACGGGGCAACAACCGTGATGACTGTCATAGCGGGCGCCCCCTACTTCCAGTCGGTTGGCACCAGAACAGCCACTTTCGATGTCCCTACGTGGGATTCCATCAATGCTACGAACGGGTTCGTTTACGCCAGCCTGCCCGTCGGACCCTTGAGCGGTTATGCATTCGCCCTGCCTGGCTTCAAGCTACCCAGCAACGAATATTTACAGATACTGACCCAAATACTCCCCCACCCAATAGTCAAGTACTTGCTTCAATTCCTGCATCTGCGATCACGCTGAATGATACAGGAGGAACTATCACCATTACAGGGTCAGGCTGGGTTTGGGAAACTGGTAACGAACCTGGTACAAGTACGTCGGAGACAGGTTGGTATCCTCAGGAGGAGTGCCTGACGGTTTCCGGTTCTCCGGCCGCAACAGGCAATACTAATAGCGTAACCGCAGAGTTGCCGTCGGCCATCTGGGTACCGAACGGCGTGACCGGCAACGTCACCCAGACTATATCCTCGCCGAGCGGTTCTGTCTTTTCAAGCCGGCACGGCCCGTTCGCCATGGTCGGCAACGCCACGCTAAAGCTGGCGGTGGAGAGCACCCCGGCCATCAGCTCCGCCGGCGGAGCCGTCGGCATCATCGACGTGACCGAGAATGGGGCGGGCGCTCTTGCCAGCGGCGGCAACCCCGGCCTGAAGCTGACCCTGCCTCCGGGCTTCGAATGGGAGGCGCCCACGGGCGGTTCCCTGGTAGAGTACATGTGGGGCGAGGACAACCAGGGCAAGCCTGATGACAACAACATCCAGACGAACATAGCAGATTTGTCTAATGCCGGAAGAGAACTGGATATCTACAATCAAGCCACCTCCGGCGCCCCCAGTGGAAGCACCGGAGCCTCAACAACAGCACAGTTCATCAAGATCAACGCAGGGGTCAGCGTTGACGAGGCCACCGCCGAGACCGGCAACATCACGGTGGACGTCGGCGGCCAGACCTCGTCCAACGTGAGCACCCTCGTGGTGGGCTCTTACGGGAGCTTCGGCACGACCTGCTCCGCCTCCGGCACCGCCCCGACCATCGTCGCCGGCGAAGAGGGCTCGACTGTCGGCGAGTTTCAAATCAAGGAAGGTATCCCCGGCAGCATCGTCTACGGCCGGACGATCACCCTGACCCTGCCGACCAACGTGGCCTGGAGCGAGGCCCCGACCCTGGACACCACTCTCTCCACCAACACCGGCAGCGGCGCCAGTTCTTTCAACACCTGGCAGGAAGAGGGCACCAACGGCAACCAGCTCCAGTGCACCGTTTCAGGAACCGCTAACGGAACTAACGCCGGCCCGACCTCGGGTCAGGCGGAGCCCGGGGACTTCTTCTTCAAGAACATGGAAGTCACCCCGGCGGTTGATTTCAGCGGACCCGTCGTAGCGACCATCGGCGGCAGCGAGGGCCTCACCGGCACCGTCACCCTGGCCACCACCGGCGCTGCCGTGACCGCTACCGGGGCAAGCACACCGACCGTCCAGATCGGCTCGGCCTCACAGACGCTGGGCAACCTCACGATCACGGAACAGGCGGCTGGCGACCTCGGCTCCGTCCTTTACTACACCGGGCTGTATTACAACACGGGTAACGGTGCAGATCCTTATAACTACCTGGCTATGACCGTGCCGGGCGAGACTGGCACCACCTACCTCGACGTCGTTGCCCCGGTCGGCGTCACCTTCGACACCACCCCGACCGTGACCGTCACCTCCGGCAACATCCAGCTCGGCACGGCGACCACGGGTACCGGCCTGACCGTGGAGGGAACCACGACCGCCGGTAACCAGGGCGTGCTGCAGATCCCGATCGACAGCAGCAGCACGGCTGCTTCCACCATCCAGATCGCCGCCCCGGTAGTGACCATCGACCGCACCGTACCCTCGGGACCGATCACCTTCAAGGTCGAGGGCACCGCGATTGACCAGACATCTCTGCCCAGCGGCGTCCCGGTTGAACAAGCTACTATTTCGTATTCACCCCTGTTCCCGAACGACACCACCGCCGCGAGCGTCAATGTGGCTACGGTGGGAACCGGTCCCGGCACCGGCGTCAGCACCGCCGGCACCGCCGTCTTCACGATCGGCTCGACCTCGTACACCGTCAGCGGCGCCGTCTATACCATGGACGTCGCCCCGTACATCAAGGACAGCCGGACCTTCCTGCCGCTGCGCTACGTCGCCAACGCCCTGGGAGTGCCGGATTCCAACATCACCTTCAATAACGGCCAGGTCGTGATCAACAAGAACGGCGCCATGGTCACTCTGAACATCGGCAGCACGACCATGAGCGTCGGCGGCGCCCCGGTCACCATGGATGTCGCCCCCGAGATCACCAACGGCCGCACCTGCCTGCCGATTGCCTGGGTGGCACAGGCGCTGAACGCCACCACCACGTGGGATGCGACAGCGCAGACAGTGACCGTCACCTCCAACTAAGGAGGGGTAAGCAATTTTGTATCAGGATCTTGTAACTATCTGCACTAGCTGATGGTTAAGCAATCACTGTCTTTGGCGGTAATTCTAATCTGGAGAAAAAGCAGGAATATTGGCTAAGAAGAAAAGCCACTGATAAAGGCGACTCCGTTCGCCTTTTTCTTTTAGACTTTATTCCAAACCTTCAGGATGTTTGTCCTATAAGGTAACGAAGCACTCTACGGCCAATAGGCCTTGGAATAATTTCCAGACTGTAAGATACAGCCTTGTGATGAAACCGTTCTATAGTAGTGGCACAAGCTTAAACCTTCCTTAGCACGAAATTTGCTATAGCAATTGGCTCTGGGGCTCGCGCCGGAAAGAGGCAATCTTTTTCGGCCGTCGGACAAGGTTCTCCAAATGCCGCGGATCCATAGAGAGGGGGTGGGCAATGCAGGAGAGTCCGGACAGTTTAGCGGTGGGAAGCTTGTTAGAGCAAGGCGGCGTAGGCTAGTATTTTGTCAACACTAAAACTATAATAAAGCTCATTTTAATGGTGTACTCTTCCCAAAGGGCGGGGAGGTGTTAAAAAACCGTATCAACTTCTGGATGAAACCCGGGCTCCGATCCCGATGGTGCCCAGGGAACCGGAACGGCGGGATGGAGAATACGTCCGCAACGGAACCTGCAGCATTTTTATCTTCACAGAACTGTTGGCCGGTTGGAGACACGTAGCGGCCTGTGAAAGAAGAACTCAAATTGACTGGGCAAATCAAATTAGGGATCTTTTAGACCCGGCTTCCGTACTAACCAAAATTTAATTGACCAAAAAATTTATCAAAAATACTGCTAAACTGAGGAGGAATTCTTTA
The DNA here is from genome assembly GCA_963767365.1 of uncultured Peptococcaceae bacterium. Classification (GTDB taxonomy): domain Bacteria; phylum Bacillota; class DSM-12270; order Thermacetogeniales; family Thermacetogeniaceae; genus Palsa-1188. Next base: position 81,970 of record CAVYEE010000027.1, on the reverse strand, counting down.
ACAAGTCGCGAACTCCTATAAAATGGCATTTTTAAAGGAGTTGCGTCGCTTATGACCTACAGAAGAAGAACATACTCCGGTCTGTTTCAGGGAAATCCGGTCAGTCCCTTTCAAGGCATTCCGGGGATTGACATCGAGATTGTCACCATGAAAACCATCGGCTCCCTGTATTTGCTCAAACCATTCACGAATGCGCTCAGGATCAGGGAGATCGTCGACCAGACTGGTGCCAATGGAGCGTGATGTCGGCGGCCTTACCCACGGTCAGGTAATCGAGCAGCTGGTCTTGAACCGGTTAAATGACCCCTGCCCGCTTGTTCGCATAACGGACTGGGCTGAAATACCGGGATCCCGGAGCTATTCCAGATCCTGCCGGAAGAGCTCAACGATGACCGGTTGGGCCGGGCGCTGGACGCCATCTTCCCTTACATTGACGATATCGAAGAGGCCACCGTGCTCTCTTGCCTTTCCCGGTACGCCAAGATCGACACCGACAGGATTCTCTGGGATCTCACCTCTTTCTACTTCGAAGGAGACTATGACGAGAGCCAGATGATCAAGTACGGCTACAGCAGAGACCAGAAGCCGGACAAGAAGCAGGTCGTGGTGGAGCTGAACGTGACGGCTAAGGAGGGCATCCCCTTATGCCACCGCACCCTGCCGGGCAACGCCTCCGATCAGAAGGAAGCGCTGAAGAATCTGGAGACCCTGAAGAAACGGCTGAAGAATAAGAGCTTCATGATCATCGGCGACCGGGCGATGTTCACCAGAGCCAACCTGGCCGGCCTGATCGGCCAGGAAATAGATTTCGTGGGGCCGCTGGCCGGGAAAGAGAAGGAATTCATCCTCGGCTTCCCCGACGAACAGTTCCAGGCGCTATCCTACACTACCGCCAAGGGTAAGGGCGGCTACAGCGGGATCGACACCACCTACAGCTTCGAGCATAACGGCGGCCATTACAAATGCCGGGCGGTTGTTGTCAAAAGCGACGAACTCTGCGAACAGGAACGTAAGACGCTTGACAAAAACCTCGGCAAGGTTGATGCGGATCTGCAGAAAGATCAAGGGCCAACTCAATAAACGCAAGTACAAGAACGTTGACTACGCCATCGATCAGATCAAGAAGATGCTCGACGGCCATGGCAATTACGGCAAGCTGTTTCACGTCATTCTTGACGGCGAGGAGAGACGCCATGACCCTTACCTGGGATTATGAGCACGAGCTTTTAGCGCAGGAACATCGCCTCCTCGGCAAGTACGTCCTGGTCACCAGTCTGAAACCGGAAACGCATGACGCCGAAGCGGTGCTTGAGTCTTACAAGTCCAGGCATACGGTCGAAGACCAGATCCGGACGACTAAAAGCACATTGAAGATCAGGCCGGTGTTTCTGCAGACGGATGAAAGAATCAAATCTCTGCTGCTGGTGATGATCATCTCCCTGATTGTCTATGCCCTGATTGAATACGTTGTCAGGCAGGAAGGGCTGGCCAAATCGGCCAAACAAGCGCTGTTTTTCTTCCGCATGCCGGCCATTGTCGCTCTCAGGGTCAATGGTCACCTGGTGCAGCAGATCGGCAACATCAGCCCTTACATGATGGATGTTCTGAATGCCTTGAACGTCAAGCCGTTGGAGTTGGTGACTTGACCGGTTGAAGACTAGCCTGGAGAGACTATTTCTTTGTCAATGTTCAGATAAGATTTCCCTTGATGCGAAAGATGGGTTTAGAAGTCCGCTATCCAGACACCCCGAAGATTCGGTTGGTGATGGATAATCTGAATACCCATACCATTGCTTCCCTTTATAAAGCGTTTCCGGCGGAAATAGCCAGAAGTCTGGCCAAACGTTTGGAGATCCACTACACGCCGAAGCATGGAAGTTGGCTTAACATAGCTGAAATAGAACTGAGCGTAATGACTAAACAGTGCTTGGACCGTCGAATTTCTTCAATCGGTTCCCTCCGCCTGGAGCTATCAGAATGGGAAACAGCACGAAATAGAAATCAAAAAGGTGTTGACTGGCAATTCACGACCGATAATGCAAGAATCAAGTTAAAGACGGCTTTATCCGCAGTTTAAGAGTTGACACTGTTCTAGCACTAACGATCATCCTGATCATATTGCATAAACATATGCGAGGAAGCCGCCACTTTACCGGCGGGTGTAGCTCACAAAGACCTGCATACTTCAAAAGCATCCCAAATTGCATACATAATATTTGCTACCTGCCGTGCATCTCCCAGCAAGTAGACATTATCGACGCTGTCTTTAATCTGCTCATAGAGACTCGTGTTTGAAACATATCCTATTGCGACGATGACCGAGTCGCAGGCTATCTCTTCCTCCATGCCGCCATCTCGAGATACTGCCACTCCCTGATCGGTAGTTCTGACAATCCTGGTTGAAGTCATTACCCTAATACCGTTAAAGGGTATAAGGTCTTCGAGCATGCTGCTGTTCGCAGAGCAGAGAGGCATGCCGGTATTCAATATTTTTGGCATCGCTTCAACTATAGTTACCTTTTTACCCTTCCTTGCCAACATCAGGGCAGTCTCGCAGCCTACAAGGCCACCACCGATAATAACGGTGATGCATCCCGCATCTTTTTTGCCGAGCAATACTTCTTCTGCCCTGTATACTTTTTCATTATTGCCCAGGTTGACAACCTTCGGAAAGAGCCCCGTGGAAACGATCACGGCATCTGCCTGGAAAAACTTCACTATGTCGGCAGTTGCTTCCGTATTGTATCGTATATCCACACCCAAGCTGATCAGTTCCTGTCTATACCATTTTGCCAAGGCCCGGTCATCCTCCTTGAAGTCCGGAGCGCCTTCCTGGAACCAGATTTCCCCCAAGTTCCTGACTCTTTTCAAATAGTGTCACCTCGTGGCCTCTTTGAGCCAATACCCTTGCCGCTTCACAACCTGAGACACCGCCGCCGATAACCATCATCTTCTTTTTAGCAGGAGCGGGCATGATCGCCATGTCGCTCTCCCTGCAGCACTCCGGATTGACAGCGCATCCTAGTGCCGCAAACTTTTGCAATCTTCCCATGCATCCTTCCTGGCAGGAAAGACAGGGGCGAATCTTGTCCAACTGATTTTTTGCAATCTTGTTTACTATAGAGGGATCTGCAAGCAACGGTCGAGCCAGGCTCACCATATCAGTCTTGCCCTCAGCTATTGCCGTGCTTGCCCGGTCGGGATCATCCATTCTGCCTGCTGTAATAATCGGAACACTTACCGCCTTCTTGCATATTGCAGCGAAAGGAAGATACAGCCCCTTTTCCTGATACATCGGCGGATGGCTCCAGTACCAGGCGTCATAGGAGCCGGCATCCACGTCAAAGGCATCATAACCGGCTTCCTCTAAGATTTTTATCGCCGCAATACCCTCTTCTATATCTCGGCCTTTTTCTTCAAATACTTCCCCCGGCAAGCCCCCCTTTCGCAGGTCTTTGATAAAGCTCTTTATTGAATACCGGAGAACGACAGGATAATCATCTCCACAGGTCTTTTTGATTTTCTGAACTATTTCGATGGCAAATCGCAATCTATTCCTCAGGCTGCCGCCATATTCGTCGGTACGTTGATTGAAGAGCGCAATGGCAAACTGGTCTAGCAGATAGCCTTCATGAACTGCGTGAATTTCGATACCGTCAAAACCGGCTCCTTTGGCAATGGCGGCTGACGTGCCGAAACCCTTGATGATGTGGTTAATTTCCGCGACTGTAATCTCGCGGCAAATGACATCCGCATACCTGTGCAGGATCGGTGACGGAGCTACCGGGGGGTATTGCGCCAGGCCAAAGGGGTTGGTAACCCTGCCAAATCCGGCGCTGAGCTGAATAAATATTTTGGCATTGTAAGCATGAACCCTTTCGGTAAGTTCCTTTGACGTTCTCAGAAAATGAGTCGGATTATGTGTGGCACAACACACCGGCATCGGACGGCCTTCCACCTTGTCTTCGACAAAGGTTACTCCGGTGATGATCAGACCGGTGCCACCCTTCGCTCTTTCCGCGTAAAATTGCAGGCCGCGCTGATTCCAGCCGCCGTCCTCGCATAGTCCCAATGGGCCCATCGGCCCCATGGCAAACCTGTTTTTTATCTGGCAGTTGGCGATCTTGATGGGTTCAAATAAATTAGCATACTTCTTCACCATAACCAATCATCCTATGCTTTTTGTTATTGGCGGCGTGGGCAAACCCGAATCCCTCCGAGCGAAGCCTGACCTTTGAACATATCTCACCGGATCTGTCCACCTCTCAGATAGGTCGCCGTCTCCTGCCCGGTTTCAGCAAAGCTTAGGCCAGGTATTTTGTCTGAAGAAGTGCACCGCGATATGGCGGCACCGCCCGAAAAACGAGAGCCGAGGACTCCACTCAGTCAGGCCGGCCAGAGATTCTCTTTCTTATGGGTTCTGGTATCATCACAGGACGGTGGGTCATGGTATCGACACAAACGTATACAGCCCTTCCGCTGGCCGCCAGTTCCCCTGTATCGTGCTTGTATACCGATCCGGCAACCTTCATGCTTTTATTGCCGACCTCAGCAGCGTCAATAGTAACATCCACTACGTCGTCCACGGTCAGGGGCGCCTTGTAGTCGAACGTGATGCTGGCAAGAGTCAGTTCAAACCCCTCTTTCGCCAGCTCTTTCAACCCAAGCCCCATGTTGTCCATAAACTCAACCAAGGCAATGCTGTCAAGCCATTTCTGGTAGTTGGTAAAAAAAACAAATGATGAACTATCCGTATCATAGTAACGCACCTTTACCTGGCTGGTATGCAAGGCCCCATTCCTACCTATTGTCATTTAAAACCCCCCTCTTTGGGGTCCGGGGGGTATTCCACCGGACCCTCATTCAAACGAAGTGAAGGATCACCATCCACCGTACCGGTTCATAAGGCCTCTGGCCATCCTCTGGCCAGCCTCGCTGCTGCCTACCAGGCTATAAACTGTCCGCGGGCACCTGTACTTTTGGTACAGCATTATTAAACAGTCCCTGAAGGCATCCTCGCTGTTCGAGGAAACGGTAATGACTTCCTGAGTGATTGCTTCCAGGGGCTTATCCATAGTCTCCTCCATGAGCAGGCCATCCTGCAGCACCCTGTTGTCAATCTGTTCGTACCCTATCTCAACTCCATATTCATTTCCGATACGCTTCAAATCTTCTTCCAGTATTTTCACTAAGGGATCCTCTGGGTAATACCGCAGTTTCACCAGATATTCAGCCATGGCGCAACCCTCCTAAGAATTCAAATAATTTTTGTACTTGGCGCCTTTTTCTTTTCTCTCTTCCTTAGTCCTTAGAAAATACTCCTTGGACGGCTTTATGTGATAGGTGAAGTGGTTGTAGGAGTTTTCCCGGCTGAGACGCGCCCTGGAGAAATCCTTCTCATCGAACTTTACCTCGATCCGTCCGTCTACTATTTTAAGATCTCCCCTGATCCCACAAAGGGGGCATTCAACCGACTTGTTATCATTGAACACCCTTAGCAAGCTGTCGTGGCACAAGGGGCACAACCCCTCCTCGCCCCGGTAACCGTAGTCCCTGCTCTTTATGGCGTCAACCAATTCTCTCCCCAGGCTATAAGCCTGATCCATCGAGTCCTGATCAAGCAGTACCTCGCTAATTCCCTGAACGAGAACAGTCAACTGGTTGATCTTTTTCATCCCCAGTTGCACCAAAAGCAGGTTCGGCTGCACCATAGCCAAGGGTATCCAGCCCTGCGTGGCGTAAGGCATAATCACCGACGCCGGCTTTATCGCCTTATCGGTATGGTGACCGCGAATCCAGCACCTGTCTATTAACTGCTTGACCACTGCGGTAGCCTCCAGAAAATAGCAAGGTGTCCCAAGCAGGATGCCGTCCGCCTCGTCAATCTTGGAAAAGATATGTTCGACGCCGTCCCCCTCGTTCACGCAGTGGCCCTTCTTAAACAGGCACAGCCCGCATCCCTTGCACGGCTTGATCTCATAGTCGACAAGCCTGAGTATCTCCACCTCAGCCCCCTCTGCCTCGCACGCCATCAGGGCCTGTTTAAGCAAAATATCCGTGTTGCCATTTTTTCTGACACTTCCGTTCACAGCCAGCACTTTCATCATTCATCTCTCCCTTATGATCCAGTTTTAAAGCTCGATGTTTGTTCAACTAGTTCTTGGCTTCAGTGAGGGCTTGCCTTCCCCCACTGAAGCTTAGAAATAGTTAACTAGAGGCGTAGCCGCTCTTATCCCACCGCTTCAAAGAAGCGGGGGCATTAGAGCGGGTAGCCCTCGGTAAACGAGCCATTCTTTTCAGATCTCGTGGCGATAAAAAAAGTCGCTACCTTAGCATTTTCCGCAGTATTTTTCCTGTTGCGCTCTTCGGCAGTTCGTCCCTAAATTCCACTATGGCTGGGATCTTGAATCTGGCCAGATAATGCGAGCAGAATTCGATCAGTTCTTCCTGCGTGGCCTCCATGCCCTGCTTCAATACCACCACGGCCTTGATGATTTCTCCTTTAACAGTATCAACCTTGCCAACAACAGCTGCCTCAAGTATCTTCGGGTTCCGGTACAACACCTCCTCGATTTCTAGCGGGACTACGTTTTCGCCGCCGACTATAATCAGGTCTTTCTTTCTGTCAACGATGTATATATATCCGTCTTCGTCCATCCTCGCCAAGTCGCCAGTATGAAGCCATCCGTCGATAATTGTCTTTGCTGTCTCCTCCGGCATCTTCCAGTAGCCTTTCATCACATGATCTCCCTTGATCACCAGTTCTCCGATCGCATGGGGAGGGAGTTCTCTGCCGTCGTCATCCACTATTTTGGCCTCGGTGCCCTTAAAAGGAAAACCGACGGAACCAAGCTTCTGCCTTTTTTTGTCAGTCTGCGGATTAGCAAGCGCCTGAGCCGAAGCCTCTGTTATACCAAAACCCTCTACGATGTCAAGGCCGGTTTTTTCTTTGAACCCCCTGCGTACTTCTTGGGGAAGACCGGCCCCGGCCGAAATGCAGAAACGAGCAGCACTGCTCAGATCGTGCTTTGCCGGGTCGAAGTTGCTGGTAAGGTATGCATACATGGTGGGAACTCCTGCGAACATGGTAGCACGATGCCTCGTTATGGCGTCCAGCACCTTGTCCGGACTGAACCGATCAATTATTAGCATTGTTCCGCCAGTGGCAATAACCGTGATCATGGTAACATTCTGGCCGTAACAGTGATATAAAGGAAGAGCGCAGATCATGATGCTGTTTTGGGAATATACCGGTCCGTAATCATCGATCATATCGTCACTGTTGGTATAAAGAGAAGAACAGAATGCTACGGAAGAATGAGTAAGCATTACACCCTTCGGTTTTCCGGTAGTACCAGACGTGTATAGTATAGTGACTACATCGTCCCGTTCACAGGGGCAAGAATCCAGTCCCTCAGACATACGGCTGATTTCCTCCCAGAAGATCAGAGCCCCATCCTGCTCATCGCCCCTCTTTTCAATCGTCATTAAGGGAATTTTTTCTGGTTTGATCTCACCAAACATTGCAAGCTTGGCTGAATCAGTGATGATCAATGAAGGCTCAGCATCATCCACGATGTATTTTGCCTCGGCGGCATTCAGCAGGTAGTTAATGGGTACGAATATGGCTCCTATTTTGGCCAAAGCATAAAAAATAATAACCATCTCAGGGCAGTTCATTAGATCTATAAGCACCCGATCACCCTTCTTGATGCCCATCCTAAGGAACGCATTGCCGGCCTTATTGACGAAGCTACTGATCTCTTCGTAAGAATACACTTTGTCGTTGAAAACTATACACTTATTACCTGGAAATCTCTTGGCTGAATCCTCGAGCCCCTGCGTAAGATTTTGAACGCTTCCCACATCGTTACCCCCCCTTCATTTTCTCGTAGATTCTCGTAAACTCCAATTCCTTGCTACTGCCCGACAAAACAATCACTGGTTGCCATCTTATGTCATTCAACTGGGTCTTGGCTTCAGAGGGGGATTGCAGCCCCCACTGAAGCTTAGAGCCAGTTAATACAGTGGCGTAGCCGCTCTTATCCCACCGCTTTGGAGAAGCGGGGGCATTAGAGCGGGTAGTCATCTGTGGTGAATAAAATGTTATTACTGCAAATAACATGCCATATTTAGCGAAGGCAGGCTGCAAACACAATCCAGACATATGGAAAGTTAGCAGGGCAAGCGGGGCAGGCTTCTTCTAACCAGAAGAATCGGTTCGCCAACTGCAGGAACCGTGTTTGTGTGTCCACACCTGTGTGGAGAAAACCGTACAGTTGTTCAACTAGAGGCGTACCCGCTCTAATGCCCCCGCTTCAGAAGCGGGGGCATTAGAGCGGGTAGCATCGGTAAAAAGGGTTTTCGCGCCTCTGAAAGAATATCTCATTAGTTTACATGCAATTCTTCAAGCTCCTTTCACTGATATGAACTGAGTCCAAACCTAAGGAAGGAGATGCGGTATGGCTCCAAAACCCTTGAATCCCGCTTTATGGTTAACTGCCAAGCAGATGATGAGCAAACAATTACGGATCCTTCATCCGGATGATTCTCTAAGAACCGTCGTCCGGTATTGCCAGGAAAGCAAGCTGAATACACTCCCTGTAGTTGATAAGAATGAAAGCCTGATTGGTGTTTTTCCGAAGAAGATGCTTTATAGGGCGCTTTTGGACGGGTCAAGCCTGGACGATCCGTGCGCCCCTTATATTGTTCATAATCCTGTTTCTATATCTTCCGATCTGACCTATGATGAACTATCCCTGGCAGTGAGAGTAAAAAGGAGCCGCGTCGCTTACGTGCCCGTCGTCGACCATTCGGGCACGGTGGTCGGCATGCTCGGAACGCCTGAATATCTCTGGTCGACCTTGGACGTGATCATGGCATCATCCGCCCTTTTAGAGTCCCTCTTCCGTGCCAATTATGAAGTTGTGATTATCATAGATAACGACGGATACATCCTCCGGATGAACCCGGCTGCGGAAAAAATATTCGGAATAAATCTCGCCGAAATCAAGGGGATGAGCCTGAGTGAGGTCTTTCCGGAGATCACGGTTTCTGATGAACGCCGCCAGGTGATGAAACAGATTGTCAGATCGATTCCGGTCATTGTCAATCAGGTGCCAATCCTTGCCGAGGACAACGTGCAGATCGGTACGAGCATCACTCTCCTGGCCATCTGGGAAGCGGAAAATATTGCCCGGGAACTGGAAATAGTGAGAGAGCTTCATACAACGCTCGGCGGGGTTCTCAGCGCTTCATCTGACGGGGTCTTTGTTACGGACATTTCCGGTACGATCAGATATGCAAATGAAGCGGCCAGACGCCTGGTTTCACAGACACCTGAAGAAACAATCGGTATGCCCTTGGATAAGCTTCTTTGGACTGATGGACGCGCTCAGGCTGCCCGCAACGGCACGCCTGAGGTTGAGACATGCAAGATTAATGGCAGAGACCGTATAGTCTCTCACGTTCCTATTATGAGAAAAGATGCCGAGGCGAAAGAGGTTACCGGTGTTGTCAGCAATATATTCCTCGACGATAGACTGCCCAAGGAAATAGCTCAAAAGTGGTTAGCACTGGAGCAACAGGTCCGGTATTATCAAAGCGAACTGGAAAAACGGGGTGGAAGTATCGGCTTCGATCAGATAGTCTCCCATAATCCCGCTTTCAACGTAATGAAAAGGGAAGCTAAATTTACGGCGCGCAGCAGTTCGACTATTCTATTAACGGGAGAGAGTGGTACGGGCAAAGACATGTTTGCCCGCGCCATTCATGTAGCCAGCCCTAAGGCAAAAAAGCCATTTGTCGAAGTGAATTGCGCCGCCATTCCTGAAACCTTGTTTGAATCTGAACTCTTCGGTTATGCCCCCGGTGCCTTCACAGGGGCATCCAGGCAAGGAAAAACCGGTTTTTTTGAGCAAGCGCACGAGGGAACGATTTTTCTCAATGAAATCGGGGACATGCCGCTATCCATTCAGGTCAAGATTCTGCAAGTATTACAGGAAAAACAATTTATCCGGGTAGGAGGAACCAGTACGCAGAAGGTCGATGTCCGGATCGTCTCCGCCACCAACCGCAATCTGCAAGAAGCTATAGCACGAGGAACCTTCAGGGAGGACCTGTTTTACCGTCTGAACGTGATCGAGTTCCGGCTTCCTCCGCTGAGAGAACGCCCTGAAGATATACTCCCGCTGGCAGAAGTGTTCATTGAGAAATACAACCGCATTTTAGGGTCCAACGTCACAGGGATGAGCCAGGAAGTCAAAGAGGCTTTACTACGTAACAATTGGCCCGGAAACGTCAGGGAGCTTGAGAACGCTATTGAACGGGCTGCAAACTTTGTCTGGCAAGGAGAGATCGGGATTGAGCATCTTCCGCCCCATCTTTTTCGATCAGAGAAGGGCCATCTGGAATCGCCGCCTCTTTCATTATATCGTCAAACACTGAGCAATATTGACAAAGAAATGATCCTGAACGCTCTAAAAAAGGCTAATGGGAATAAGAGCGCTGCTGCCCGGCTGCTGAATGTGAGCCGGTCGGTATTCTATGACAAATTGGCTAAATACGGCCTGTAGTGACCCATCTTGATCTTGTCGGCGTCGACACTGCTGCAAAATACCCGCGATCTATCGGTGGCCAACGAATTCAAAGCTCGCAGCGGATTTTGGAGTCGCGCCCAGGCTTGAAAACGTACACATATTCTCGCAACTGATTCATTGGCAGCCCTACCATTCTTAGTCTATGTCCTGCTTAGAGCCGGCATCCCCGGTATTATCGATCACTGCTATCGTACAGCGAGAAATGCAGAAGAGCCTCTCCTCCTGGTCATAGAGGCGCACATCCCAGATCAGGGTCTTGCGCCCGGTATGAACCGGCACTCCCACCGCCCTCACTACCCCATCACTCACGCTGTGCAGGTGGTTGGCGTTAATCTCCAATCCGACCGCCCTTTGTTTACTTGGGTCGATATAGAGGTAGCTGCCGGAGGAGGCCACGGTTTCCGCCAGGACCAGTGAAACCCCACCGTGCAGCAGTCCGTATGGTTGGTAGGTTCCGGGGCGCACCGGCATTGTGACCGTTACTCTCTCCTTGGTAAACTCCTCGAACTCGATGCCCAACAGTTCATTGATCGTACCCTTGTTGCTAGGCCTGTGCTCCATTTTTCAGTGCTCCTTTTAGTTAGACACTGATCCGGGTATTGGAAAAAGCCGCGCCTTTTAACGACGCGGCGTCATGGCTCCATCAAAGGTTATGATTATTTACCCTGGGAATATATTTCATACCTAGAACCCTTGGTACACAAGGATGATAATATTTTAGGTGACATTTAGGTGACGGAATGCGGCTGCTCTTCGTATACCTGTTCAATTGTTTTTACTATTGCTTCTCGCTGCACCATGTCCGTCCGAAGTTCTGAGAGTAACGTATTACCCAGATGTCCCCTGAACTTCTTGGACGCCTGCTCATAGTTAGTATAAGTGTTCTCGCGCTTACCCTTGATTGTATCCAGGAGGTAATCCAGGAATTCACTAAGAGTCAGCTTTGCCGGTGCAACCGAGTAACGTCCTTGATCAATCTGGGTAAGCAATTCCCGCTGGTACCTCTCGCAGTCTTTGTAGCTACCTTTAAAAGTTTTCTTTTTGTGATTCCTTTTACCATCGGGTCCAGGTGGATAGTCAATATAAAAATAATAAGAATTTTTTCCACCTTTGCATATCTTACTTCCCCGCACTTTCAACCATCTCCTCCTTCCAAGGCCGGGCGGGGACAGATACTACTTCTATCCCGCCCTGATACATTCCTGCTTTTACGAAAGCGATATAGGGCCATTCCCAAGATTCAAAACATTTTCCTTGCGAATACGGATCTGATGGCCAAGTCTCACCGATGGTATGATGCCTTGCTGGAGGTAGCGGTAAAACGTGCTGCGCTTGACTCTCAGGATCTTCATCGCCTCGACAGGCGTGAGAAAGATGTTGTCGTCAGTGAAACCGTTGTTTGATATTGCATCGCTTTGATCCATAGATACACTCCTTTGGGAATCTAAGTTGTATGTAGCTCATGCCCTAATCTTGCAAGAGCGTGTTCACGCCCTAGTTCCATACGGGCATTGAAGGGGTTGGATGTTGAATACTGCTGCCATACTCTAGACAACCTCCGTCGAGATACCTTCTTCTTCTCTGATGCATCTTTGTTAAGAAGTCGATATTCTCTTGCTGTAACTTGAGCTCTCAATGCTGCCTGACTAGCTCAAGAGCATCTTCAAATGAACCACAGTTGTTAAGTTCTCCAAGCCTAAATATTATTCCGCAGCCCTGAGCCAATAACATGTCTGTATTCCCTTGCAACACACGCGTCCTTACCAGCGGCGATACTTCATAGCCGTGGTAAGCCTGTATGATAACTGTCCATTTACGCTTCACTGGCCGACGAGAGGCATTCTTATCCTTCGATGGCGTCTTCAACTGTAGCCAACTGACCGTAAGATAGCTCCACAGATTATCCTTCTTGGTCCACAAATCATCCACAGAATCAATGCCAAGCCGCTTCAGCACCTTGCGGTGCACCTCAAACTCGACTCTCCAAACAGGACGCTCTCCATCCCAGCCGTTATTCTTCCACAGGGGATGGAACCATATCTTGCCAGACTCCGCCCTGATCTCTAAGGTCTTATCGTAGATGCGACAAAGCTAGGCCTTTTGTCAAGAGATGTTTAAAGTAGATAGCATCTTTGAAGCAATTGGTTGTAGATATCTTCTTTAAACTCACGGTATGGTTGATCTCAAATTAACATTGATTAAAATCGTATAAGTCATTTAAGTTGTATATTGTATATGCTAGATCGCAGTTAACACTTACCTCTCATCCTTTTTGTCCGACACTTTTTATTTTGTCGGACAATTCCTCTCAATCGCCCCAGTAATCCTTGATCGACCCACGCTTATACTTGACCAGGCTGTTCTTACAAGTTCTCAAAAAGAAATTGAGCAAGTCTATTGCTCAAAATGTCCGGGGGAGGAGCACTGACCCGTGAAGGGCTCCGCATCTTAATCCTCAAACCAATTATCAATATCTGAATTATTATGGGCACCCTCTTGCCTCGCTGGCAAAACATTTTGACCTCACTGACTTCTTTCTGAAGGCACCCCTGTCACTTCCTAGTGGCAGACTCGGCCACGCTAACACATCAACTACCGGCAACATCTACGCCCACTTCTTGAAGAAGGCAGACCAGGCTACCGCTGAGAAGCTGAATAACCTGATGACCAGGAGAAAGAAGGGCACGGTAGCAAAGAGTAGCTAAATCATTCTACGTAGAATATCTGAGACCCCGGTGGCCGCTGCTGGGGTTCTTCCGAATTGATTTACACTGGCAGTTATGGTATATTCAGAAAATAAGACACTCTCAATAAGAATGATTATTTCCTCGTCTGCCTCGGCAGCCACATCTCACAAGCGCCCCTGGATTCCACACCTCCAGAATCGTGGCCAGCCCGTCCGTACCCTTGCTCTCCAGAAGCTCCATCACGTGGATCACTGTCGGCACACGGACCGATAGTGTCTTATGAAAAACCTTCAAAATGACGATATTAAAAGGGAGTAAAGGACTTTACAACCCTTATTAAGATCGTGATCATATTTGAAACTCTACGCGTAGTTAGTATTCGTGAATAGTAACGGGGGTGAACATATGGCTAGAAAGGAAGAAACACAATCAACGAAAAAGCCCGTCAATACTGGGAATGACAGGCCGTTTACTAAGTCGCAGTTTATGTTTGACCTTAAGAAGGCAAGCCGCCGTTTAACGGATTCCCTTTCTGACCGGAAGCCTTTAAAATCTGATTCATCCAAGTAACGAATATGTGTTCTCCATCATCTCTATGACTGAAACGAAAGGCGAATTCGTCGCAATATCTTTGCAAGTATTTTGTGCTTACTGCGTGGTGCGTTCCGTCAATGCTACGTTTTAATCGACTCCAGAAGCCATCTATTGAGGTGATAACTATGTCAGCTAAAGTTGATCAGATATTTCAGGACGTTAAAGGGCTCAACCCTTCAGAGTTAAGAGAGCTTCTGAGAAAGATGGCGGATAGCATAGAGCTTAATGGGTGGCTTCAATTGGCTGAACAGTCGTTTTCCGATTGGGACAACTCGCAGGATGAAGTCTATGACCAACTATAATCCTGGAGACGTCGTGCTTTTACCATTTCCTTTCAGTGACGTTAGCAACACCAAAAAGCGCCCTGCTTTGGTGCTGGCTGTTGCTGAAAGGTGGAGAGAACTTGTTTGTTCAATGCTCACCTCATCTCCGCAGTATTACAATGAAGTGGTTATTACGATGTGGAAAGAGGCTGGATTACTTAAACCGACAGTAGCACGAGTTCATCGTCTCTTTACGATTGATGCCCAACTTGTTATTAAGACATTAGGGACACTTCAGTCAAATGACTTCGAAACGATTCGCCTGGAAACCATAAAAATTCTACAAAATGGACGTGCATGATGATCGGCAAGACAAATGAAAAGCACCAGAACAGCTAATCTTGGAGCGCCATTGGCGTTCCTTCGTATTTCTAAAACTCGGCGTCCAGTGTTCCGTCCATCTATGCCTGGTTGAAACCAGAATAATGTACCATAACACTATTTTTGGATAGACCGTTACTGGTATCCACACGATATGACGGATACACAAAATAAAAAGAGACCGTTCTCTGTCCAGGCCTCATAGTGTTTCCTTTGACAATGACCCTTCTTCAGGTCGATTCGAGCCACCTCAGGTGTGATGGACATAACCACCATCCCCTCACGCAATATTCAGCTTGCGCCTGTAGGTGTGCCGGTCACGGAAGAGATATCATTGATGTCGTCGGCGCTCCTGACGACGGCCTCCAGGGCATTCTTGAACCCGTCCTGGTTGAACTCGGTGATCTCCTTGTTCAGCCACTGGACACGCAGATTTTGCAGCATGACCTCAACCCGTTCGTCACCGATGAAGTTCAACTTCTCAAACTTCTCGACAGCCCGGTGCAGTATGTTCATCGACCGCTCAGTCACAGCGTCACCATTCTTGATCTTCTCGATGACATTGTTGCAGAGCTTGGCCGCATCCGACCGCAACTGCTTGACCACATCCTGGGCAAAGTCATCTAACTGAGCATTGAGATGGTTCCTATAGCGCTCCAGCGCTTCTTCCTGAGCCTTGAGACCAGCTTGCACCCGCTATAGCACCCATCCTTAAAAGCCCAGCAAGATAAAAAATTATATTAGACCCCTGGACACGGGACGTTTATTGTTGCATAATCAGTCCATGAGCGCTATATCAGCCTGTCTTCAAGAAAACCTACCCTGCGAAGCCCTCTGCTCTTTCCCTGATTGCCAGATTGTCAGGCAGAAGGATAGCGAGATATATGTAACGTCTTAAGTAATGATGAACGCCTTAATTAATGGCGCATAACCTAGCAAGAATCTCGTTAGTCTCTACGAATTTATTGAAGAATGTTTCCACTACATTCTTAAGCGTTTCCAAACAATCAAAATACTTATTGTGTGTGCAACACCGGCGGGTCAACCGCCAGAGACGTTCAATCGGGTTCAGGTCGGGAGAATATGGTGGCAGATAAAGAGCTTTAAAGGAATTGGGAAACTGGGCTTCAAGATTCTTTACTGCCATTTCCTCTTATCACCCTTCTCCGCCCTCTACCTTACTACACTAATTGGGAGGGGGGTAGGTGTCTCATCCATTATGGCACAGAGGGAACTCGTCGCCGACGACATCTGTCAGTTAAGGGATGCGTTCTACCCGCCCAGCGGGGAAGAAGTTTACGGCAGCTTGAGCTGGATCACCACCTCCAGCGATAGCAAGAAGCCCAAATTAGGCCAGCGGATAGAGGACTACAAAAGTGTGCGCATATCCCTGCCGCTCATCGACGAGAGTGACCTGAAAGCGTTGGATACTTTGTCGGTCGTAGAGCGGGACAAGCTGAAGATCGCCCGGTTAATCAACTCGGCTTACGAACAGGGCGGCCTCTTAACCAGAGAAGAGATTGCCCTGATCGTCAACCGCTCAACCGATTCCGTTTCCAAGCGGATCAAAGAGTACCAGGAGGAGCGCCAGGTCGTCCTGCCGATTAAAGGCAATATGCTGGACATCGGCTCCGGAATCACCCACAAGCGAATCATCATTGAACTGTATGAGAAGAAAGTCGCTCCTCCGGACATCGCCAGGCAGGCAAACCACAGCCAGGAGGCGGTCGACAGATACATCAAGGACTACAACCGGGTCAAGTTCCTGGTGCGTCGGGGCATGGACATTACCGAGATCAGCCACCTTACCGGCCGCGGGAAAAAGGTGATCAGACAGTACCTGGATATCATTGAGCACCATCATCCAAAGCTGTTCAATGCTGATCGGGCGCCGGACAAATGTCCTGACTCCGATGCGTCTTGCTCCGAAAAAACCGAGTAACAGCAAGAAGTTTTAACCGGACAAATGTCCGCATAGGTGTGTACCTTGAAAGTTGCATCCATAATTTAGTGACTGCCCGGGTAACCCTTGGTATGGGCGGGATTACAGACATCCGGGACTGATAGATCCCGCCTATACCAGAAACCTCGTGATCAACTTTCATTCTACAGGGGAGGGATACTAAAAACAGAGATATACTGCGATACAGGGAGCTTTTTAACCGGACAAATGTCCTGAGTGTAAAATCTTTGTAACTGCTCAGCTATACCCTCTTTGCCATATTCTCTCCGAATGCCTGGATGTATCCTTCCTGCTTGCCTTTGATGATATATTCCATGGCCATGCCGGCAGACTCAACGACCATCTTCATGCATTGTCTGAGCCGGTCCTTACCGGTCCATTCGGAATCTGGGGCGTTAAGATACGGGGCGGTTAGTTTGCTGCAATCCAGGGCGCCAAACTTGGCCTCGAACTCATGGGGAATCCCGTTGAAGAAGCGGTACAGGCCGGGATTTCCATAAAGACGGTTAACCCGTTCCTGGAAGGCGCCTTCCAGTGGGTTGCGCCGTCCATGTACCGCTCCCACGGCCATGATCGCCCCTACCAGGGCGCCGCAGTTGTTTCCCGATAAGCCCATACCACCGCCAAACCCGGAGGCCACAGCCACTGTCTCTGGAGGTAAGTCCGCAACCCCTATGTCCAGAATAGCTTTAAACACCGATTCAGCACAATTTAGGCCGTCCCGAAAGTTTTGTCTGGCATTGTCTCTGGCTTTTTGGATCAAGTCTTCGCTTTCGCTCATCCTCTCTCTCCTCCAAACGGTTTACCAGGATGGGCCAAGTCCTTGAATAATTAGTGGCACCGGCATCGAACAGGATGTTAGCGCCGTTCGCCATCACATCATCTTCGGGTGGTAAACTCTTCAGGTGGCGGACCATCCACATGCATCAGGGATTCCAACCATTGTTCATGGCAACCCAGGCAGTAGAAAAGATCCTTTTCGTCATCATCTCTGGCGCAATCATCCTTGGGGCGGATTGTAGCGCCGCAGCTTGCACACCTCTCAAACCGATCGCTAATGATTAACTCCATACGTTCCCCCCGGCTCAGCTCAGGCTTGTCCATGATTTCCTGGGCTGCCTCAATCATCTCATCTTCCGGGATGTGGATGCCTGTGATTTGGCCATTCTCATTTATAGAGAAGGCAACGATCATATCGAGATCAACGATCGCATTCGTGCTACCGCATTCAAGACACTTCAAAGCTATCTCTCCTCCTCGTCGATGGTCAGTCAGCGTCATTCAGACAATCACCCCCTCCAGAAACAGAAACACCAGCCCCCTCGCTGGTGTTTATTATTTTGGGTGGCAGAAAAGGTGACAAGACTCTGTTGGAGTTCTTGACACCACCTGGTTTCATGGGATTCTTATGGACAGAACTCGTCACCTTTTTCTGATGTAAGATCCCGCCCGGCCTTGGATTGGTTTCTTAAATATTTTTCCTATTTACCCTGGAAGTTGGCCTTTCTTTTCTCCAGGAAGGCCCTGGAGCCTTCTTTAGCGTCTTCACTGGCATGGCAGATCATGCTGCCGGCTTTTTCAATTTTCAGGCCTTCCTCAATGGTGGTTTGCAGTCCTTGGGTCACCGCCTTGAGAATTTGGGCAATGGCAACAGGCGCTCCCTGGGCAAGCTTGGCGGCAAAAGCTTTCGCCTCCGCCAGGACCTGGCCGGCAGGTACGACCCTGGTTGCCAGGCCATATTGAAGGGCCTCTTGTGCGCTCATGGGTTCACCGGTAAGTATCACTTCCAAGGCCTTTGTCTTGCCAATCAACCTGGGCAGGCGCTGTGTACCGCCCCACCCCGGGAGGATACCCAGTTTCACTTCAGGAAGCCCCATTTTTGCGTTTTCAGCCACAAACCTGAAGTGGCAAACCATACTGAGCTCATTACCCCCGCCGAAGGCGCTTCCCTGGACAGCGGCGATGACCGGCTTGGGATAGTTTTCAATCTTCAGGAAAACATCTTGTCCCTCGATCTTCCTCTGTGCTCCGGCACGGAACGCTGCAAATTCAGTAATGTCGGCTCCGGCAGAAAAGAGCTTGTCCCCCGTCCCGGTGATCACAATTGCCCGAACCTCTGTATCTTCCAGGCATTTATCCAATAAGTCGTTCAGGTCGAGCAGGACCTGTTGTGCCAGGGCATTGGCAGGCGGATGGTTAATCGCCGCAACCACGTAACCATTCTCTTTCTCAACTTTCAACTTCTCGTACTCCATATCACACCCATCCCTTTCCTTTACTTTTACTTTGTGTAGACACCGAAGATTCTCTTTTTTCCGGTTACTGAAGAGACCGGTTTTTACGAACTACCGTCCTCCCTTCTTGCCTAATCTTGGCTTTATTCTAGCGTATTTCCAGGCTGCTATCAAGGGGTCAAGGGCAATCGGAAAGTCTTGGCTGAAGCTATGGCTTTCACGATCTCTTTCTCCAGCAGACAGAGTTCTGGATTACACCAATCCCATCATCGCCCGGGCAATTCTGACGACATGCATCTTCGATGACCAGCATGAAGTTGGCGGCGTCATACTGATACATGATCATCTGCTTATCCTCGTCCGCCAATATCCTCCAGAAGGCAGGCAGGATGTGAAGCGCAGGCTTTGCTGCAGGTTAAGTATTTCCGGATGCTTGAGGATGACTCTCTCGGCGAGCTCCATGTCGTCTGCACCCAGGGCGCTGATTACAGCCTGCGCATTCTCGATCACCTCTTTATATAATTCGGCTATTCCTTCCAGTAGTCAGTCGGCATGGCCCTGCCTTCCCTGTTCAGCTTGGATGCCATCCAGCAAACCCCGACCACGGCATCGCCCATATACTCAAGGTCTTTGCTGATGAAGAGCCAGGTGGCTGTTTCTTTCGCCTGGGCATCTGTCAAGCCGTGGGACAGAAACTGGAAAGAAAGGTAAATATTTCCTTGATAGGTGCTGTCAACCTCATCTTCAGCCAGCATGCCTTTAGCGATCAGTTCTTCCTCCGGATTCTGGCACAGTTCCGGAATGACCTCCAACATGTCGTGGTGGATGATCTCTCCCAATGACACCAACTCCTTCTGCACCTGGGGCAGGGCCTTCGGCGGGGCCTCCCTGGAAGCGGCATCAAGCCATTGCAACCTATGGCGCCGGGGTTGCTGCCGCGGCCGCAGGGCTGGTCAATGCATGCTCACCGCAAAGGATCCCGGCGGCGGGCCGCGCATGAGTTCGGCCATACCGGCAATATGCCCGTCGATGTTGACCAGGGACTCTACCAGTACCAGGCAGGAAAAGCCGCCGGGCGGCGTCACCGAGAGATACCACTCCTGGCGGCCGATATACTGCTCGTAGAGACCTTGCTTGCAGGGCAATAACTTCCTCGTGCCCGGCATATAAGCTCGCCCATGACGGCGGGTCGGCTTTTTCCAATGCCTTTTCAAACAGCAGGAAAGTTGTCGAGAATCCTGCCATACAGCTTGGACACGTCCTGCCACAGGCCTTCTTCCAGGCTGGGCAAGCCACCGGAAAACTCCCGGGCAATCTCCCGACCCGGTCGGCCACCCGCTCCAGATCATTGCAAATGTATAGCATTCTCACTGATTGGCCGGCCTGCTCCTCGGTGAGATGTTGCCCCCCAGGGTGGTCAGAAAGCGGACCACGCTGCTGCTGATGATGTCCATGTTCTCTTCTTCGGCTTCGATAGTCTCCCGCCAGTTGCGATCGCCGGAGCGTAGGGCGGTAACCATATCGACCAGCATCCCTGGTAAAGACGCTGGCTCATGGCCATATTTCCAGGCGCGCCTGCTCCAGGGCCACGCCCGGGAGGGAGAGAGAACCGGAATCGATGTACTGCAGGAGACCGGCCCCGCTCTGACCGGGCCAGAAATAGCGGAGCACGGAACTGGCCACACCGGTCAGCGGAAGAAAGATGACGGCCATGGCCAGGGAGAAGAAAAGGTGGGCATCGGCTATCTGCCAGCGCACCGACGGGATCAGGGCGGCCAGCAGGCCGCTCAACCGGGGGAGAAAGGGAAGGGCTATGGCGATGGCCACTACCTTGTAACCGGTGTTGGCCAGGGCGGTGCGCCGGGCGTCCGCCGAGGGGGAAACCACTCCGGAAAAGAGGGCGGTCAGTGTTCCTCCGACATGCAGCCCCCAGCACCACCGGGATCACCGCGTCGGTGCTCAACAATCCCTGGGAGGCAAACGACATGAGCATGGCCAGGGTGGCGGCGCTGTTTTGGAGAATGCCGGTCAGCAGTATGGCTCCCAGAATGGCTAGCAGAGGGAAATTGCCCATGCTCAGAAAGAAGTGCACTACAAAAGGCAGCGATTTCAGGGGTGATGCGGACAGGGTCATCGTGTTCATGCCAAAAAAGACCAGGCCCAGGCCCAGTGCCACCTGACCGGCATTGCGGTAGCGCTCTACCTTCCCCAGCACGTAAACTGCGGCCCCCAGGAAGAGCAGCATGTCTGCATAGCCCGATATATTCAGGGAAAACAACTGGATAGTCAGGGAGGTGCCGACAGCCGAGCCCAGGACCACGCTCAATGAACGGGCCAGGTCGATCATCCCGGCGTTGACAAATCCGATCAGCAGGGTGTTGCTGGCGTTCGAGCCCTGGAGCAGGACAGTCACGACTATGCCCGCCAAAAAACCTAGAAAGTCATTCCTGGTGATGAGCAGGATTATTTCTCTGAGCTTGCCCGCCATGCTCTTCTGCAGGCCCAGGGTGACGATGCGGAAGCCATAGATGAACAGGCCCAGACCGGCAAAGAAACGGGCGATCTCACTCCAAACAGGCACGAGACACCCCCCTCTTGTGGTTAGTTTTTATCGTGATGAACCCTCATATCCCCATGCCGCATCGTTAATAGTAGCCGTCTCTCTCAAGGTATGCCACAGGAGCCGTCACACTTTACATTCTCGCTATGTGGGACAAGTTTACCGAGGGCGTAGCCGCTAGTTGAACCTTCTAATCGCCCCCCGCAGGAAACGCTCAGACGGTTTCAAGAGAGGTAACCGCCAGTGCTCGGGATCGTGAACTGCTGTTGCTGCCTGGGAATGAAGACTAGCCGCGCTCTCGCACTAACTCCTGTGAAGATGGGGCTTCCTCCAAATCGTGGATATACCTCTCACCGCGCAGCATAGAGGCAATAGCCGCTACCAGGGACATAGCGGCAGATCCGTAAAAGGTTATTCTCAGGCTGCCCATGAAGGCAGGCGCCATCAATGAAGGGAAGAACTCCTTGCCCAGGATCAGGTTCCTGGTAGCTGCCGGCAGGCTGGCCAGCACTGCCGGCGGGAGCAATTGTTGCATGGGGTTGTAGCCCAGAAAGGCGGCAAAGAGCGCCCCCGTGGGCGGCAGGCTGGCCGCCTGGCTGGCCACTGCCGGCGGTAAGCCCTGCGCCACCAGGCCGGAGTATAGCACCGGCGGCAGCTTGCTGGCCAAACCGACAATGACCAGGCTGAAAAAGACGGACATGCTCAGGAGGGCGCCGGAGTTCTGAATAGTGGACCGCATCCCGGAAGCCACCCCGCGGTATTCCGCCGGCACCGAATTCATGATGGAAGTAGTGTTGGGGGAGGCGAACATGCCCATTCCAAGGCCAAAAAGCACCAGGATCAGCATGAACGGCACGTAGGAAAAGTTGGCCGGCAGGCCCGCCAGCAGCAGAAAACCGACCATCTGAAGCAGCATACCGCCGGTAGAGAATCCCCGGGCACCGAAGCGGTCGGAGAGCCACCCGGAGAGTGGACCCATCAGGAAGAATCCGCCCATCATAGGCATCATGTAGATCCCCGCCCAAAGCGGCGTGTCTGCGAAGTTGTAGCCGTGCAGCGGCAGCCAGACGCCCTGCAGCCAGATGATGAGCATGAACGTCAGGCCGCCCCGGGCCACGGAGGAGAGAAAGCCGCTCACGTTGCCGGCCGCAAACATGCGGATCCGAAACAGGCTGAGGCGGAACATGGGGTACTTGACCCGCATTTCAATGAAGACAAAGGCGATCAGCAAGATGATCCCCACCGCCAGGCCAGCTTGAACCCACGGGTTGGTCCACCCCATGGGCGAATGTCCGTAAGGCATGATGCCATAGATCAGAGCGGCCAGAAAGATAGTCAGGCCGGCGCCAAAGGTGGTGTTGCCGATGACGTCGATCCTCTGTTTATGGGTGATGACGCCGATCTCCTGTAGTTTGAGATAGGCCCAGATGGTCCCCGTGATCCCCACCGGAACGCTGACCAGGAAGACCAGCCGCCAGTGTATGGCGGACAGAATACCGCCCAGAATCAGCCCGAGCAGGGAACCGCCGATGAAGGCAATCTGATTCAAGCCCATGGCCATGCCTCTTTCCGATGACGGAAAGGCGTCGGTCAGGATGGCCGCGCTGTTGGAGAACAAAAAACCGCCCCCCACTGCCTGAAATAAACGAAAAATGATTAACTCCAGCGCCCCCGTATTACCTTGGCCCGGAGTCACGGAGAGCAGGATGGAGGCGGCGCTGAAAATGGCAAAACCCAGGTTGTACAGGCGAACCCGGCCGAACATGTCGGAAAGCCGGCCGAAGGATACCAGCAGGGTGGCTATTACCATCGAGTAACCCATGAGCAGCCAGAGGAGATAGCTCGCCTCGTCCGGAGCGAGCGGGTTGATGTTTATGCCCCGGAAGATGGCCGGTAGGGAGATCAAAACTATATTGACGTCGATGGAGGCCATCAGCATGCCCAGGGTGGTGTTGGAAAGGGCTATCCACTTGTAGCCCGGCTGAGGGGTTTTTGCTAATGGTTCTGTGCTTGCTGTGTTAACACTCAAAGTTTTTGTCGCACCTCTTCTTGACCGGCCGGTCGCCGATCTTCTCCTCCCGGCATGGCGATTTGTCGCTTCAATCCGGCATAAACGCCGCTCAAGAAGGCGTTTATGTCATCCAGACCGGCGCCTTCACCGGCCAGGACCTCCTTCAGACGGTCGCAGCGGAAAGCGAGCACTTCCCGGTACGCTTCCCGGCCCTCGTCGGTCAGGCGCAGGTAAACCATCCTCCGGTCTCCCTGGTCCCGCATCCGCAGCACCAGCCCGCTCCGGACCAGACCGTCCACCAGTTCGGTGAGCGTCGAACCCCCAACCAGCAGGTGACTCTGCATCTCGCTCATATTGACCTCCGCCCGGGACTGCAGATAGCGGAGGATCCGGTAGCGGGACATACTCAGGCCCTCTGTGTCAAGAAAACCTGGGTGAGGTAGTTAAGGATCCTGTTCACCCGGTCCAGGCTCTCTTCGAATTGTTCCAGCTGTGGGTCCAAACCGTCACATCCTTTGAGCCTATATTTCGGTAAACTATATCTACGCCAAAGGTATGAGCCGTCAAGCAGTGGCCTTTGGTTGTCTCCGCTATGTCGCCGGTGAGCACTTTTCCGGCGGTATCTGGTTGACCATACAAAGTGGTGCTATGCAAGGTAGACTGCTTTCCCGGTTGACTTCCAAACTTTTATGTTTCATAGCAAAACGTTTCTATACTTGGCGCCGATCTCAAGAGCCTGAGGGGGGCTATAACCCCCCTCAGGCTCCACCGTAAACCTAAACAGCAGCCCGCTGATTACCGGCAGACTTGTTTTTTTGCCTCTCCTCCCAGATCGGGTCGGAGACCCGCTTCCAGTCGGCCGAGCGCTCGTCCAGGAAATCGCCGATCTCCCCGCCCAGGACAGTATCCGCACCAGGATGGGTGGAATGGGCGCCCGCCAGCCTGGACAATCTGGCGCAGGGCCTGGGGGTTGTCAATGATCGGGCATGGCCGCAGCATGTTGTCGGAGAAGGGCTGGCGTTTCCGGTACTCGGTGAAGAGCTGGCTGCGCAGCACCTCTTTCAGGCTCTTGTCGCGGATGTTGTCCACGGCGAAGTGCACGAAGGCGCAGGGCTCCACGTCGCCCCGGGCATTGATGTGGAAGTAGGAATTGCCGCCGGCGATACAGCCCCTGGTGAGTTCTCCGTCGTTCCAGAAATCGGCGATCGCGATCGGCTTGTGTTCGCGAAGATAGGGAAAACGCTCGGTCAGGTAGGCCCGCTGCTCGGGACTGATCATCAGGCTGACGTCGGGCCGCGCCCGATGGGGATGTAATGGAAGCTCCACAACTAATCTCACTCCCTGACCAACCAGGAAGTCGATGAAATCATCGCTGGTGACGGTCTCCACGTTCTGGCTGGTGACGGTCAGCGAGGCGCCGAATATGAGCCTTCTTTCCCTCAGGCGGCCCATGGCGGCGATGATCTTATCGAATACCCCCTGCCCCCGCCGGGCATCGGTCTCTGCAGCCCATCCCTCCAGGCTGAAGCAGGGAACGATGTTGCCCAGTTCCTTGAGCCTGTCCGCCACAGCGTCATCGATCCTGGTGCCGTTCGTATAGAGCATGAATGCCACATCGTTGTGCCTGGCGGCCAAATCCAGCAGATGCGGGTAGACAAAAGGCTCTCCCCCGGACATTACGATGGAGTAGATGCCGAGTTCCTTGGCCTCCTTCAGGATCCGGTCCAGGAGTTCGGGTTCCAGTTCATCGTGCTTGGTGTATTCACCGGCCCAGCATCCCGCGCATTTGAGGTTGCAGGCGCTGGTGGGGTCGATCAGGATGGTAAATGGAGGCGGCGAAATGCTCTTTTTCCTTTACCTGCACACGGCGTGGCCACCCCATGATGACGCTGTTGACTACAAAGTTACAGAGAACCTTGTTGCGCATCTCCCTGTCGACGTCAGAAAACAGGCTGTTGAAAAATACCTTCATAACCGGATTATTCTCGTAGGCCAGTCTCATCTCACGAGCATGCTCGACGTTGCTCGGGGGTCTTGAGCACGGCCTCGATCACCTTGAACAGACGGGGGATGTTCTGGTCGGGGTTTCCCTCCAGGTAGTTCAGGATTTGCCGCACTACTTGCTCACCAAGATAACGCTTGGCAAGTATCCCAGGTTTAATTTCGCAGCTACACCATTCTCACCGGACATTTTTGTACCGCCTCCATCCAAGATGGAATTACCAAGGTATCTCTTCCCTCCTTACGACTTAATATTTTCTTGCCCGCTTCGACCCCGTTTGGGGCTAAACGGGGGTGGTTTTTAGCATGTCTCCAATATCTTCGCCCACCAAACATTTCGGCCGCAATATATTTAGGTATGCTAAACATCTAAGTATATTGTAGTATGAACGCCTTTGGTGGGTCAAGTCCCATTCTTTCTGTTATGCTGATCGTCATGATCGTCATTGCTGACGCTGCTTTCAGGAATCAGTCCAATGGTGAGGTGGCAAAGGTTGTCGTTGCTGGGTGCTACCGCCCTGGGTGGGAGGTGCTGCAACTGTTTGCCGGGGAAAGGACCAACAGGGAGATCGCAACGGGTGCGCGGCGCCATCAGGAACGCTACCCTGGCATTTGCTCAGACGGCGCCATGGCCGCCTTCATTGAGGGAGGCGCTTTCAATACTCCGGGTCTAGATTGGGCAGAGACCATCAATCCGTGGCTGTGAAAAGGATGTTGGCTAGCCGAATTTTATTTTGATTTCTGTCAATTGGCATTAACTTAGGGGGTTCCCTGGCGCTATTTCATCCCAGTAGTGAGCAGGCATGGTCTTATGGCCAGCCGGCAGGAGAAACCGCTGACCGTATTGTCAAGGGTGTTTGGTAATCGCCAGAATTGTAATATGGTTCTTTTCCGGTCCGTAACACCAGAATATCCGGTAGGCAGCAGGAGTTGCCTGTTCGACATAGGCCTCGAATACTTTTTCTCCCCGGGGCCCTTTCAGGGTTGTAAATTCGTGGGTCTGAAGTCCTTGATGCCTGGGGTTTTCAGCTAAAAGACAGAGCCCCTTGCTCACAGCCGTATATCTTTTATTCAGACCGCGATCGGACTTGAGGATATTTAGTTGATTCCTGGCTTGGTCAGTAAGATATATCGCAAACATGTCCGCTATTTATAGTTCCTCCAGGTCCAAACGGGAGATTTTATCCCCGGAAGCATCCTTAATACCTTGAATAACTGATTCCATGGCCTCCCTGTTCTGATAGAGCCATAGTTCGGAGGCGGGGATTTCTACGATAGGTTGCAAAAGAACTTCTCCCCGTTCATTCTTGTAAAGGCGCACCCTCTTGTACCCCTTCATCAATTCGCCCAGGGTAAGCCTGTTGCGCTCATCTATCGTCCGGGTATCAATCTCTTTGAATTCATCATGGATTATGAAGGTATTCTCCATATTACGCACCTCCCATAATCAACTATACTACATTGACTCATATGGGTCAATGGGATGTGACCAACAACGAATGTTTATGACAATAGGTTCAAGAGATGTCACCACCAGTGCCCGGGATCGTGAACTGCTGTTGCTGCCTGGGAATGAGGACGCGGTCTGTGCCAAGTATTTCCAGCTATTTCACCAATGGAGAAATTACCTTAAATTCCGGAGTTCCCGCCTTTTTCAGCAGATCGAAGATCGCCGTTTCCGTGCTCGTGATCACCGCGCCCTCATCCCTCATTAGCGCCAGTCCGATCTCAAAGTTATCTTTTGTCCGTGAACAGACGGCGTCAGCCAGGACAAAGACCTCGAATCCGGCCTCCAGCAGGTCCCTGACCGTCTGAAAAACGCAGATGTGGGTTTCGCTTCCGGCGATCATCACCTGTCTCCGGTCAAGCTCCTGCAGCACGCCGGCAACTTCCCCGGTCAAACCTGTGAAGCTGACTTTTTCCACGGTTCTATGTTCGCCAAGGCTGCTTGCCACTTCGGCAACGGTGTGCCCCAGGCCCCTGGGGTATTGCTCGGTGACCACCACAGGAATACCCAGTTGCCGGCAGGCTGCCAGCAACAGCTTGGTATTCCTGTACACCTTGACGGTTTGGTCCATAGCTTTCATCAGGTTGTCCTGCAGGTCAATGATCATCAATAATGAAGCTTCAACCTGCAGGCGATGCTTTGACATCGTCAATCCCCCTCCTTGTTGTGCTTTGATCTGATTATATCATGTTATATTACGCGCCTGCACGGCCAGGAGATTGAGTAGTAGAGATAGTGGAGGCTGTATCTGGTCAAACATCTCGGCAGGATATCGCATTTGCCTTTTTACCCCGCTGGATTATTTCCTCCACTGCCACCGACTGTTCATCGATTCAGGAAACCCTATCTCGATACTGGCGAGCATCATCAACCGTCCTTTGTCTCTGCTTAGCGGTTACGAAGAAAAAACAGGAGCAGGAAACCCTCGGGCAACAACGAATAGATATAGGCACAAGACTGTTTTAGCGGGGTATAATGTCTCGTGCTCGGTATCGTGAACTGCTGTTGCTGCCTGGGAATGAAGACGCACTTCGTCCGGGTGGAGGTGGATGTCTCCCCGGGGTTGCCGTCGTTCAACATCGTCGGCCTGCCTGATACCGCCATCAGGGAATCCACCGAGCGGGTGCGCGGCGCCATCAGGAACGCCGGGCTGGAGTTTCCCCTGAAGCGGATCACCGTCAACCTGGCGCCCGCCGACCTGAGAAAAGAAGGCTCCCTGTTCGACCTGCCGATCGCCGTCGGGATCCTGGCGGCCACCGGGCAAGTACCGCAGGAGCAGGCAGCCCGCCACATCATCGTCGGGGAATTGTCCCTGGACGGCACGGTCTGCGCCGTTCCGGGGATCATCCTGATGGCCGGCGACATCGCCAGGGAACGACCGGATGCTTCCTTCATCGTGCCCCTCGGCAACCTGGCAGAGGCCTCGCTGGTACCGGGCCTCCAGGTGTGCGGCGGCGGGCACCTGGCAGAAATAGTCTCCTTCCTGCGGGGCGAGAGGGAGATTACCGCCGGTTCAGGCTACGACGAGGCCAAGCAGAGAGCCTTGAGCAGCAGCAATGAGGAGGCAGGACCCGATTTCGCAGAGGTCAGCGGCCAGGGACAGGTCAAGCGGGCCTTGGAAATAGCGGCAGCAGGCGGCCACAACATCCTCCTGGTGGGACCGCCGGGAACGGGCAAGACCATGCTCGCCCGCCGGCTGCCCTCCATCCTGCCGCCGATGACCTGGGAGGAGTGCCTGGAGGTCACCAAGATCCACAGCGTGGCCGGGCTGCTGTCCAAAGACAGCCCCGTCATTACCGGCAGGCCGTTCCGGGCGCCCCACCATACGGCCTCTGCGGCCAGCATCGTCGGCGGCGGGAGGATGGCCCATCCCGGCGAGATCAGCCTCGCCTCCCACGGTGTGCTGTTCCTGGACGAACTGCCGGAGTTCAACCGGGAGGTGCTGGAGGCCCTGCGGGAACCGCTGGAGGAGAACGTGGTTACCGTGGCCCGGGCTGCCGGCTCCTTTACCTACCCGGCCAACTTCATCTTCGTGGGCAGCATGAATCCCTGTCCGTGCGGTTTTTTGGGAGACCCCAAGAAGGCGTGCACCTGTACCCCCTACCAGGCTCAGCGCTACCGCAACCGGATCTCCGGCCCCATCCTCGACCGGATCGACCTGCAAGTGGAAGTACCCCGCCTGGAATTGGAAGAACTGGCTAAAGACAACCGCGGTGAATCCTCGGCGGAGATCAGAAAAAGAGTGATCATGGCTCATACATTAGAACAGGAACGTTTTCAGAACACAGGGATTATTTATAATGCAGAGATGAGGGGCCGGCAGATCAAAACCTTTTGCAAGCTGGAGAAAGAGGCGCAGGCCCTTTTATACAAGATATTCCAAGGGCTGAACCTCAGCATGAGGGCGCTTGACCGGATTCTCAAGGTTGCCCGGACAATCGCAGACCTGGCCGGCGAGGGGCAGATCCAGCCCCTGCACATCGCCGAAGCCGTACAATATCGTTGTTTTGATCATCCGCTCTGCTAGCCACCTTAGTAGTGACCTCTGGGCGCGGCCTCGAATGTGCCGCTCTTATCCCACCGCTTCAGAGAAGCGGGGGCATTAGAGCGGGTAGTCATCTGGTAAAACATTAATGATCATCAGTGACTATTGCAATGCCAAGAATGTCCCTGAGCCCACAAGATCTGGAAGGAGGTTGATATTATGATTCCGGTGCTGGTGAAAGAGTTGGCCTTCGACATGTCTCTGAGCCCCGTAGTATTGCTGGTGGATGAATCCGAGCAACGGGTCCTTCCGATCTGGGTGGGGCCATTTGAGGCCCAGGCCATCGCCATGGCCCTTCAGGGCATCATGGTGCAGCGCCCCATGACACACGACCTGATCAAATCCCTGTGTGAACATCTGGGTGTATCCGTGCGCAGCGTCATTATCAATGACATCAAAGACGGCACCTATTTTGCGGAAATGTACCTGCAGACCACCTCCGGCGAGATCATCATCGACTCCCGACCGAGCGATGCCATCGCCCTCGCTTTGAGAACGGGCGCCCGGATGTACATCTCCGAAAAGGTGGCCGGGTACACCATGCCTGTCAACGAGTTGATCGACGAGGGCCAGCATGAGGAACTCCAGAAGCTATTGGAGTTCGACGGCCCCGACGATTATAAAAAGTCCCTGCATTGATTCCGCGCCTGTGCTGTTAAATGTTTTCCCGATCCTACTTTCCAAGCAATAGGGAGTTTATCCTGCCGGATAAGCCCCCTATCTAACTTCCCGCTTCAAAACTAACGCCTGATCTGGTAGTTCCAGTTGAGCATGTTGTTGCTGTCCCAGTTATTGGCGCTGTCTTTGAAGCAGAAGTTGAACTGCCCCTCCCGGGTAATATCCACGGTCTGCTCAAAACCATCCGAGACCTTGTTCATGTGGTAGTCGTACTGATCCTGCCAGTTGTTTGTTCCATATCCGGTGTGCAGCCAGATCTGGTCGGCCCCTGAATTTGCCAGCAATCCGTGGTACTTGACTTTTACCTTATCGCCGACGCTGTTAGGAACAGGATTGATTGTGAAGGCCGGGTGCAGGTCGAACATGTAGATCCCTCCGTTGTTGGATGTGTGCGTGTCGTTGTTATTATGAGGGATCTGCGGTTCTTTTATTCTCGCCAGCCAACTGTTGCAGATGAATCGAAAGGCCACTGCCGAGCACGTAGAGGGAGGCCGTGGAAAGGTACTTGGGCGCGGCGGCGTCGAAAATCATATTTGCCCTGGCCGGGAATTCCTCGTCACCCACCCACAGTGACACTGCCGCCAGGATACGGGGAAATACCGGAACGACAACGCTGGCGTCTCCCGGCAACCGACTTTCACGACCTCCCAGTTTGCCGGCTGCCCGGATCAGATCTTGCGGTCGCTGATCAAAAAACTGCGCCAGCGGTCTGGTCACCTCGACCTTGAAGGGAATATCGTGCAGCATCCCGTTGGGAAGCTCGGCGAAAGAGATCCAGCACCCGGCTGGGGGAACACCGCTCGCCTGGCTGAGGTACTGGAGTAAAAGGGTTTCTTCATTTTTATTCAGTTCGCCGGCCCGTTCCCCGGTGATCTCCCCGGCCGGGAAAGATACCTCATAAACCGCGTTCAGGTAGCGAAGCCTGATGACATGCCGCTCGGACACGTATTCAGACTCGCTCAACTTCGCCATCTGCCCGGGGTCGCTCCCGGCAAACTCACGTCTGGCTTCCACTAACACGTGCGGATCCGTCAAGCCTCACTTCCCACTCTTTACCATCCATACCCGCCCCCGCCAAGGCGGACACCCGCTCACTTTTCACTTCCCGGATCCCGCTTCCATAACTCATGCTGAGCAGTTCCGCCAGGTGCATGACCTGCACCGGCTCCTGTTCCAGGCTGAGAACGTGCTCGATTTGCATGATGCACGACGGGCAGCCGGTTATCACCAGTTCGGCGCCGGTCTCCCGGATGTTCTTGACTTTGCGTTTGCCGATCCTGGTCGACAGGTCATAATAGGTCAGGTTGAACGATCCGGCAGCACCGCAGCACCGGTCCGCCTCGTTCATCTCTTTGAACTCCAGGCCGGGCACGGCCCTGATCAGCTTGCGCGGGGCCGTATAGACACCCTGCCCCCGCCTTAGATGGCAGGGATCGTGATAGGTTGCCACCATGGGAACTTCACGGTCGCCGGGCTGAAAGTCGATGGCGTCATCCAGAAACCGGCTGAAATCCATCACCTTGCCCGCAAAACTCCTGGCCTCGCTGGTTTCAATCAGATCGGCATAATCGTGAAGCATGCTGCCGCAGGAGGCGCAGTCGGTGATCACAGCGTCGACGCCGGCCTTCTGAAACGCCTCGATGTTCCTGCGGGCCAGGGCTGCCGCTGATGCCTCGTCACCGCTGGCCAGGGCCGGAATCCCGCAGCACCACTGTTCGGGAATGACAACCTCCACCCCGTTGTGCTTGAGCACATCGAGCACCGCCAAACCGGTCCCGGGATAGACGTAGTTGGTGAGACAGCCCGTGTAGTAGGCCACCCTGATCCGTGGCCGGCTGCAGGCCACCAACCCGGAGACCTGCCGGCGAAAGGGATGCCTGGCCACATTCGGGAGCAGCCCCTCCTTTTTGGCCAGGTCAGGGCTGATCAGCTTGAGCAGGCCGCTTTTCCGGACCAGGCCCCTGGGCCCCGCAGTGCTGGTAAAGATATCCCATTCTTGCTGCCAGGGACAGGTTGCCGTTGTTCTGCAGCAAGTGCTGAAAAACATTCTTCTTGACAAAGGAGATCCCCCGCTCCCTGGCGATCTCCCGGCGCGCCGCCAGCACCAGGCGATCGACAGGAACCTGGTTGGGGCAATTGTCGACACAGGCCTTGCACAGTAAGCACAGGCTCATGATCTCCTTCATCTTGGGAGACAGTTTGATCTTTCCCTCAAGATAATTCTTGATCAGGAAGATCTTGCCCCTAGCCACGTAGGGCTCGGCCTGGGTCTCGCCGTAAAGGGGGCAGACTGACTGGCAGCCCCCGCACTTGCTGCATTGATTTAACTTCGCTAAGAAGTCCCCTGACTCTATAGACAGTGGGTTCAAGGTAGCAATCAGTGGGAGTTCAATCTCCTTCTGATTGGCGAAGTTAAATAATTTAAGAGCCGTGCCATATGTTTGCTTCGCAAACAGGCACATGGCTAATTCAAACTTCGCTTCGCTTCGTTTGAATAGGTCACTTGTTGTGACAAGGTTTTCCACCATTTTCACCCCTGAAGATCTTGCCCGGGTTGAGGATGTTGTTCGGGTCGAGGGCCTGCTTCAAGGCCAGCATCACCGCATAACCGGCCTCCCCCGTCTCCAGTTTCAGGTACGGCGCTTTCATGGTGCCGATGCCGTGCTCACCCGACAGGGTTCCCCCAAGGTCTACGGCAGCCTGGAACAGTTCCCCCACTGCCTTTTCCACCCGCTCCATCTCCTCCGGGTCCCTCTGGTCGCAGAGGATGTTCGGATGCAGGTTGCCATCGCCGGCATGCCCGAAGATTACCAGGTTCAGGCCGTACCGGTCGGCGATCTCTCTCAGTTTCCTGAGCTATATTCGGGATCTGGCTGCGGGGCACGGAGATGTCCTCGCTGATCTTGGTGGGCTTGATCTGGACCACAGCAGCCGATACCGCCCTGCGGGCCGCCCAGATCTCGTTTCTCTCCTGCTCATCGGCGGCAACCCGGACCTCCCTGGCGCCCCCCTCCCGGCACAAGTCTACAATCTGCCGGGACTGCTCCTCGATCAACTCACGTGCGCCATCCACCTCGATGATCAGGATCGCCCCCGCATCCACCGGCAGGCCAAGGTGCAGATAGTTTTCCACGCACTGGATCGTCCGGTCATCCATCAGTTCCAGGGTGACCGGGATGATCCCCCGCCTGACCAGCAGGGTCACGGTCCGGGTGGCGTCGTCGAGCACGGGATAAATTGCCATCATCGTCCTGATCGACTGCGGCTTGGGGATTAGCCGCAGGTAGATCTTGGTGATGATGCCCAGCGTTCCCTCGGAGCCGGTGTACAGTCTTGTCAGGTCGTAGCCGGTCACGCTCTTGATGGTCTTGCCGCCGGTTTTCACCAGGTCGCCCCGGGGTGTGACCACCTCCAGTCCCAGCACATAGTCCCGGGTCACGCCGTACTTGAAGGCCCGGGGGCCGCCGGCGCATTCGGCCACATTCCCGCCAATGGTCGATGTCTTCAGGCTGGCCGGGTCCGGCGGATAGAACAGGCCGCGCCGCTCAACCTCCTGCTGGAGAGCATATGTGACGACACCTGGTTCCGTCACCGCCACCAGGTTCTCTTCGTCTATCTCCAGGATCCTGTTCATGCGGGTCAGGTCCAGGACCACCCCGTTTTTAACAGGCAAGGAGCCACCGCTCAGTCCGGTCCCGGCGCCCCGGGGAATGATCGGAAACAGGTGCTTGTTCGCCAATCTGACGATCGCCTGGATCTCCTCCGTGCTGCCAGGCCGGGCGACCAGGTCCGGCACGAAGGCGTCGGGGGTGCCGTCGTAGCCGTAGCACATCCGCTCTTCCAGAGATATGAAGATGTTGTCCTTCCCCACTACCCTGGTGATCTCCTTGATGACGGCGGGAGGGATCATCTGCTGCGCCTCCCTGCCAGTTTCCCATCCGCAAACTGCATATGACGCCCCTCCCCCTCGATAGCGATGTGGGGTATCGACCGCGCCTCTTCGAGCAGTGCGGTAGAGAACTCGATCCTGGACAAGTCCAGGGTATTGTCGATCACCAGCACCCGGGCGCTGTCCTGTTCTAACCCACCCAGGCTCTTAAAAGCTGCGGATAGCGTTTCCTCATCAGTCATAAAATGCATCGGTGTCATTGCCCGCATCACGAAGGTGGTGCTCAACACATTGAGATAAGTCGCTGTCCAGTCGATTTTTGCCAGCAGGCGGTCGGTAGTGAAGTCTGCCAGCCCGATCCCGAGGGCATTCC
This sequence comes from uncultured Peptococcaceae bacterium, assembly GCA_963767365.1. GTDB lineage: Bacteria > Bacillota > DSM-12270 > Thermacetogeniales > Thermacetogeniaceae > Palsa-1188. The sequence goes on along the minus strand of CAVYEE010000027.1, from coordinate 47,686 downwards.
CTTCCGAACGTTCGTTCAGGTCGATAACGGCGATCCGCTTGATGCGCGGGCGTTCCGGCTCCGGTTCCCCCTGAATACGCAGGCGTCCGATGATATTGGTATCCATTCCCGTGCCGCTGAAGCATTTGCCCATCGACCTGACCACCAGCAGGTCCAAGTCATCGAAGGGCAGGCGCGGCATAAGCGACCGCGCCGTGTTCAGAAGTTCCTGCTCCCGGGCGTAGAACTGCGCCGGTTCTATGCCAGCGACGATAGCCGTCTGCTCGTAGGCATTTTCCACGATGGCGATCCCGTACAGGACCGGCAGTCGCTCCATTATGTAGGCGGCTACCAGGGGGATGTATGACTCAAGCCCTCTGATGCCAAAACTGTGCAGCGTCGCCGCTCCCTGAGGATTGCCCAGGCCAACGGCGAGCATTTTCATCAGGCCGCTTTCCACCGCGCCGTGAAAGGAGGTGTGTGGCTTGACCCGGTTAATGATAATGAGCCCCTGGCTCTCCAGGGCGACGGGGTTGACGAAAACCGGAACCCCGGGGCCAACCTCGCCGATCTTGACGGCCTCCCCGCTGGCCACCAGCGGAACCTCCAGCGACTCCCCGGTGATTCCCAGTCCGGCCAGGAGCTTTTTCTGCCCTTCCGGGGTCCCCCCGCCGTGAGAGCCCATTGCCGGAATGATATAAGGCCGGCAGCCCTTCTCCTTAAGAAAGCGCACCACCGCCGAGAGGACCGGGACAATATCGGCGATGCCCCTGCTCCCTGCCGTCAAACCGATTCTGGCCCCCGGCTCGACCTTCCGCCAGAATGCCGCCTCTTCGAGCAGCCTGATGACTTCGCCCTGCACGTCACTTGCAGCAGGTGCCGGGAGTTCGTAGCGCCCCGCATACATGACCGGAAACCTCATATTGGATCCTCCCAGAATCCGGAAGCCTTCCCGGAAATCACACGTTCAGGCCTGTTCAACTATTTCTATGCTTCAGTGGGGGCTTGCCTTCCCCCACTGAAGCATAGAAATAGTTAATCCAGTGACGTAGCCGCTTTTATCCCACCGCTTCAGAGAAGCGGGGGCATTAGAGCGGGTAGTCATCTGGCAAACGAATTATTTAAGCCATATCTTAGCATACGCACGGCCTTAATCATATGCGTTTCAGGCATGTATCCTGTATACTCGCTGCTTAGAATGCCCCCTTTAGGTGCTCGATCAGCGGCTCCCGATCGCCCGGAAAAGTGATCGCCATTACGTCGAAGCGCAGTTCCTGTTCACTACGGTTGGCAACCAACAGGTAGTACTGCGCCAGGCGTCTAACCTTCAACTGTTTTCTTCTCCCCACCGCTTCCTGCGGCAGGCCGTAACCTACCCCGCGCCGCGTTTTGACCTCAACGAATACCATCACAGTACCATCCATCATGATCAGGTCGATCTCACCGCGGCGGCAGCGCCAGTTCTTGGCCACCAGCGTATACCCGAGCCCTAAAAGAAAAGAAAGGGCGATCTGCTCGCCCTTGATTCCGGTCTCTTGTCTCAGTCTGGTCATTGCCGCCCTCGCTCCCGAATCAATGTATCTCCTTCACATGACTAATGAATTCGACGTTTTATGAGTTAATCCTGCCTGATACGAGGTGGGGAGCATCAAAGCCATGCCCGATTCCAAATCAGTCGAAGATTGCCTTTTCTGATATAGCCTGATAATATAGAAATAACGGCTCTGTACAGGCTTGGGATTAGTATATTATTAATTGCTACCAGTACTGAGGACTATCATCCCGTCAATTCCGCCCGCGACTGTGTGTTCTGATCCATCTGGGAAGAGGCCAATTTTGGTCACTCCCTGGACACGATCGGCCGAAAATAATGTAGGGATTTTACAAGGAGGAAAGAAAACATGGTCACAACCAGCATTCCGTAGCTATGAACTTTGATGACCCAACCACATCTGCAGACTTTAAGGAGGCTATCGATTTGGCAGGCGAGGAACTACTTAAAAAGCGGCCATGGTTAAAGCAGTACGACTGGAGAGTGCCCTGGACCCTGAACTATCCCAAATTCCCGGCATGGGAAATACTGCGCAACACCGCCAACCTTGAACCCGACAAAGAGGCAACCTGGTTTTACGGGACCACGATCACCTACCTGGAACTCTACCACACTTGCATCCGTTTGGCCAACAAGCTCATTGAACTCGGAGTCAAGAAAGGCGACAGGATAGGAATTCTCCTCCCCAACTCTCCGCAGTTCATCATCGCCTACTGGTCAGTCCTGATGACCGGCGCCATCGTCGTGAACCTTAACCCCATGTATACCTATGAAGAACTGAAGCATTACGCAGAAAATACCGGCATGACCGGTCTGTTTACGTTTGATACGGTATTGCCCAAGGTTAAGCCGCTGTGCAAGGCGGTCAACATCCCGTTAGTGGTCGTGACCCGCATAACGGATTTCGTTAATGGTCAGGGTGTCAGCACGCCTGAAGACCTGGGGCTGGAGGAGGGCTGGCGTCACCTGTCCCGGCTCATCGAGCAAAGCACGAACAAGATCCCGCCCCGCCTGCCCCTAACTCCTGATGACCCGGCCGTCATCCAGTTTACAGGCGGGACGACCGGGATTGCCAAGGGGGCGGTCCTGACCCAGTCCAATCTAGTAGCGGCGGCGATGTTTGTGAACAGGTGGGGTAGTCCCACTTTGGATGATACACCCATAGAACGGCGCAAGGTGTTCTGTGTCCTTCCATTCTTCCATGTCTACGGCGAGGTGTGCTGTATTCTCTACTGCACCTTTGGGTATGCCACCCAGATCCTGCTGCCCCGCTTTGACGTGGACGAGGTGATAGACATGATGAAACTGTTCTGGGACATCACGTACTGGCCCTGCGTGCCCACCATGCTGCAGGCAGTCTTGAACAGCCCCCGGATAGAGGAGCTGAATCTTTCAAAAAGGACGGGCTTCGTGGGGTCGGGGGCGGCGCCGTGCCCGTTGGACCTGGTCCAGCAGGCCCTGGACATGGACATTTATTTCAGCGAGGGATGGGGAATGAGCGAGACCACCGCCCTTGGGATCTCCAATCCCGTCCAGGGCAAGAAAAAACCGCTGAGCATCGGGATTCCTTACCCTGACGTGGACATCCGTCTTGTTGACCCGGTGACTCTGGAGGACGTGCCGCAGGGTGAACGCGGGGAAATCTGGATCAAGGGCCCGACGGTGATGAAGGAGTACTGGAACAACCCGGAAGAAACCGCCGCGACCCTGGTGGACGGGTGGCTGCGTACGGGAGATGTGGCCTATATGGACGAAGACAACTACGTGTTCATCGTCGACCGCACCAAGGACATGATCATTGCCGGCGGGTACAACATTTTCCCGCGTGACATAGATGAGGTCTTGTACAGGCACCCCAAGATCAAGGACGTCATTTGCGTGGGAATCCCCGACAAGTACTACGGGGAAATTATCAAAGCTTACGTGCAACTGGTCGCAGGCCAAACAGTCACCGAGCAGGAACTCAAGAGTTACTGCAAGGAGCACATGGTACCCTACAAGATCCCCCGGGTGATCGAGTTCCGGGAGGAACTGCCGCGCACCGCGACCGGCAAGGCCCTGCGCAGGATGCTGCGTGACGAGGAAATCGCCAAGATGGCAGCAGCCGCCGCTAAGGAGTAAGCCAGATCGTGGTTCGGGCAACCCCTCTTTTTTTCTTTCGACAAAGTCCCCAGATCAGTAGAAAAAGATCAGCACCCGACGATCAGCAGAAGATTGCCTTTTCTAATACAATCTGATAAAATAACAGATAGGTTCTCTGCATACAAACTTGAGATCAGTATATTTCAAACGAAACGAAGCAAAGTTTGAATTAGCCATGTGCCTGTTTGCGAAGCAAATATATGGCACGGCTTGTCAGTCATGCCACTTCTACTTAGTTATCCTGGCCATCTTAGCCGATAACTTGCCCTATCCTGCTAATCTTTGCTCCTGAGTTCCGTCCTTTCCTACAACAGTTGGCATCTCTGCTACCTTCTTTCGAATTCGATCCTGATTCATGATATCCGCCCCTTTTGTGGACCCTGTATGACGGACGTAGGCCTAAAGGAAGATGGACGTGCCGATCCTATGCAAGGCATATCCTCTAGCGACAAGGGACGGGTATTACCCATGTGCCCCCTTACCCCTACGGGGGCTATGGGTAATGAGTATCATCAACCCGCCAATTCCACGCGCGAATGTGTGTTCTGGTCCATCTGGGAAGAGGCCATTTTTAGCCGGTTCCATCCATTAGAATACCTGCCGAGAAAGGGGGAGAGAAAACATGGTCGCAACCGGCGATCCGTAGCTATGGACTTTGATGCTAACCACATCTGCAGACTTGTGTCGACTTGTGCAGTCACCTACCTAATTATAAGGAGGCTATCGATTTGGCAGACGAGGAATTACTTAAAAAGCGGCCCTGGTTGAAGCACTACGACTGGTCAGTACCCTGGACCTTTAACTACCCCAAATTCCCGGCATGGGAACTGCTGCGCAACACCGCCAACCTTGAACCCAACAAAGAGGCAACCTGGTTTTACGGAACCACGATCACATACAAGGAACTATACCGCATGTGCATCCGTCTGGCCAACGAGCTCATTGAACTCGGGGTCAAGAAAGGCGATAGGATAGGAATTATGCTCCCCGACTGTCCGCAGTTCAACATCGCCTACTGGTCGATCCTGATGACGGGTGCCATCGTCGTGAACCTTAACCCCCTGTATACCTATGAAGAGCTGAAAAAATGCATAGAAACTACCGGCACAACCGGTCTGTTTACGTTTGATACGGTTTTGCCAAAGGTTAAACCGCTGTGCAAGGCAGTTAACGTCCCGTTAGTGGTCGTGACCCGCCTGATGGACTACGTAAATGGCCAAGGCGTCAGCACGCCTGAAGAGCTGGGGCTGGAGGAAGGCTGGCACCACCTGTCCCGGCTTATCGAGCAAAGTACGAACAAGATACCGCCCCGTGTGCCCCTAAATCCGGATGACCCGGCCATCATCCAGTTTACGGGCGGGACGACCGGGACTCCCAAGGGGGCGGTCCTAACCCAGGCTAATGCGGTAGCAGCGGCGGTGCAGGTGACCAGGTGGGGTGCTTCAAACTTGGATGATACTCCCATAGAAAAGCGCAAGGTGTTCTGTGTCCTTCCCTACTTCCATGTCTACGGCGAGGTGTGCTGTATCCTCTACTGCACCTTTTCGTGTGCCACCCAGATCATTCTGCCCCGCTTTGACGTCAACGAGGTGATCGACACACTGAATAAGTTTGCGGAATTCACGTACTGGCCCTGCGTGCCCACCATGCTGCAGGCTGTTTTGAACAGCCCCCGGGTAGAGGAACTGGATCTTTCATATAAGATGAACTTCGTGGGGACGGGAGCGGCGCCATGCCCGTTGGAGTTGATCCAGCAGGCCCTGGATATGGATGTTTATTACAGCGAGGGATGGGGAATGAGCGAGACCACCTCCCTGGGAATCTCCAACCCCGTCCAGGGCAAGAAGAAAGCGTTAAGCATCGGGTTTCCTTTCCCTGACGTGGACATCCGTCTTGTCGACCCGGAAACCCTGCAGGACGTGCCCCACGGTGAACGCGGCGAGATCTGGATGAAGGGGCCGACGGTGATGAAGGAGTACTGGAACAACCCGGAAGAAACCGCCGAGGCCTTTGTGGACGGGTGGTTGCGCACGGGGGACATAGCCTATATGGACGAGGATTACTACGTATTCATCGTCGACCGCACCAAGGATATGATCATTGCCGGCGGGTTCAACATTTACCCGCGCGACATAGACGAGACCTTGTACAAGCATCCCAAGGTAAAGGACGTCATTTGCGTGGGAATCCCCGACCAGTACCGCGGAGAAACGGTCAAGGCCTACGTACAACTGGTCGCAGGCCAAACCGCCACCGACAAGGAACTGATTGACTACTGCAGGGAGCACCTGGCAGCCTACAAGGTCCCCAAGATTATCGAGTTCCGGGAGGAATTGCCGCGCACCGTGACCGGCAAGGCCCTGCGCAGGCTGCTGCGGGACGAGGAAATCGCCAAGATGAAAGCCGCTAAGGAATAGGCAGATCGCGGGGTCGAAGATCACCCGAAAAATGTAGGTGAAAAACACCGATTTCAGGTCAGGAGTATTAGCTATCCATTGCTACATGTGCATTTCTTAATCTCCTGGAGAGCCTGAGGAAAAAAGGGGGTTGCGCCGATTCCGGTTCGGGCAGCCCCTCTCTTTTTCTTTTAACGAAGTTCCAAATCAGTAGACGCACAAATCAGTAGAAGATTGTCTTTTCTAATAGAGTCTGATAAAATAATATAAAAGTCTCTCTGTATTCAAACTTGAGATCAGTATATTGATAGAAATTACTACCGGCAAAGCGACGGTTTATCTTGATTCTTTCAGACGCCTTATGCGCGTTTTTCCATAGCTTCTCTTCAATTATACTTCTGCCGTTTGCCTAGTTATCCTAGCCATCTTAGCCGATAACCTCGCTCAATCTTGCTAATTTTTGTTCCTGGGTTCGGACCTTTCCTACAACAGTTGGCATCTCTGGTACCTTCTTTCGAATTCGATCCTGATTCATGATATCCTCCCTTTTGTGGACCCTGAACGACGGATGTAGGCCTAAAGGAAGATGGGTGTGCCGAGCCCATGCAAGGCATACCCTAGCGACAAGGCGTGGATATTAATTGGCGAGTCCCTTCAGCCCTGCCATCATCCCGCTAGTTCCGTCCGCGACTGTAAGATCTGGTCCATCTGGGAAGAAGATGAGCCCTTTTAGAGGTTTGTCGCGGTTGGCCGGTTCCATTCATTCGAATACTTTTCAACTGGGTCTTGGCCTCAGGGGAGGCACTCCCTCCAATGAGGCTTAGAGCCAGTTAATACAGTGATTAGCCGCTCTTATCAACCGCAAGAAGCGGGTGATTAGAGCGGGTTAGTCATCTGTGGTCAAGAAAGGGGGAGAGGAAGCCTGGCCACAATCCACATCTGGAAACTTGTATCATCATTTTAAAGGAGGTTATTGATTTGGCGGATGAGTCATTGCTCGCAAAGCGGCCCTGGTTGAAGCTTTACGACTGGCAAGTACCCTGGACATTTAACTACCCCAAATTCCCGGCATGGGAAATACTGCGCAACACTGCCAACTCTGAACCCAACAAAGCGGCAACCTGGTTTTACGGGACCACGATCACCTACATGGAACTATACCGCACTTGTGCCCGTATGGCTAACAAGCTCATTGAACTCGGGGTCAAGAAAGGCGACAGGATAGGGATCTTGCTCCCCAACTGTCCGCAGTTCATCATCGCCTACTGGTCGATCCTGATGACCGGGGCCATCGCTGTGAACCTAAACCCCATGTATACCTATGATGAACTGAAAAAATGCGTAGAAACTACCGGCACGACCGGTCTGTTTACGTTTGATATGATTTTGCCCAAGGTTAAACCGCTGTGCAAGGCGGTCAACATCCCGTTAGTGATCGTGACCCGCCTGATGGACTACGTAAATGGCCAGGGTATCAGCACGCCTGAAGACCTGGGGTTGGAGGAAGGCTGGCACCACCTGTCCCGGCTCCTCGAGCAAAGCCCGAACAAGATCCCGCCCCGTGTGCCCCTAAATCCGGATGACCCCGCCATAATCCAGTTTACGGGCGGGACGACCGGGACTCCCAAGGGGGCGGTCCTGACCCAGGCTAATGCGGTAGCAGCGGCGGTGCAGGTGACCAGGTGGGGTGCTGCAACATTGGATATTGCGCCCATAGAACGGCGAATGGTGTTCGCCACCCTTCCCTACTTCCATGTCTACGGCGAAGTGTGCTGTATCCTCTATAGCACCTTCGGGTATGCCACCCAGATCATTCTTCCCCGCTTTGACGTGGACGAGGTGATAGACACACTGCATAAGTTTCCGGAAATCACGTTCTGGCCCTGCGTGCCCACCATGCTGCAGGCACTTTTGAACAGCCCCCGGGTAGAGGAACTGGATCTTCTATTGAAGTTCAACTTCGTGAATACGGGGGCTGCGCCATGCCCGATGGAGTTGATCCAGCAGGCCATCGGCATGGACGTTTACTACAGCGAAGGATGGGGAATGAGCGAGACCACCTCCCTGGGAGTCTCCAATCCGGTCCAGGGCAAGAAGAAACCGCTGAGCATCGGGATTCCTTTCCCTGACGTGGACATCCGTCTTGTGGACCCGGAAACCCTGCAGGACGTGCCCCAAGGTGAACGCGGCGAAATCTGGATAAAAGGCCCGACGGTGATGAAGGAGTACTGGAACAACCCGGAAGAAACCGCCGAGACCCTGGTGGACGGGTGGCTGCGCACGGGGGACATAGCCTGTTTTGACGAAGATTATTACGTGTTCATCGTCGACCGCACCAAGGATATGATCATTGCCGGCGGGTACAACATTTACCCGCGCGAAATAGACGAGGTCTTGTACAAACATCCCAAGGTCAAAGATGTCATTTGCGTAGGAATTCCCGACCAATACCGCGGAGAAACGGTCAAGGCCTACGTACAGTTGGTCGCAGGCCAAACCGCCACCGAGCAGGAACTCATGGACTACAGCAGGCAGTACCTGGCAGCCTACAAGGTCCCCAAGATAATCGAGTTCCGGGAGGAGCTGCCGCGCACCATGACCGGCAAGGCTCTGCGCAGGATGTTGCGGGACGAGGAAATCGCCAAGACGAAGGCCGCTAAGAAGTAGTCAGCAAGCCTTATTCAAACGTAGCGAAGCGAAGTTTGATGCCATGTGCCTGTCCATCACCGATGGCTACCCGCTCTAATGCCCCCGCTCTTGAGCGGTGGGATAAGAGCGGATACACCCCTAATTAACTGGCTCTAAGCTTCAGTGGAGAAAAGCATTCCACTGAAGCCAAGACCCAGTTGAATCATATTGCGTAGCTTGCGAAGCAATAGTTTTGAGTGATGGACATATGGCACGGCAACTTGTTCATTTAACTTCGCTGAATCAGAGGGGGATTGAACCCCCCACTGATTCTATTAATCTAAACCCACCGCCAAAGAGGCGGGGGACTTCTCAGCGAAGTTAAAATTGAGGGGCTGTCCGAACAATCGCCGGTGCAGCCCCTCAATTTTTCCTCGTTTATGCTTTCTTGCCTATCTACCACAGATGACTACCCGCTCTAATGCCCCCGCTTCTGAAGCGGTGGGATAAGAGCGGCTACGCCCCTAATTAACTGGCTCTAAGCTTCAGTGGGGGAAGACAATCCCCCTCTGAAGCCAAGAACTAGTTGAACAATTTAGAGGATTATTGTTTTTACCAGTGAATTAGTATTGGAGAGGGCGTATTCGAGAGACCGGATTTCAGTGGGAGGTACCCAGATGCTGCTTGAGTGTGGTTGCGACGAGGTGGGTATCGGAGCCGGTGCGGCAGAGGTATATGTTTGCGCCGTGATTCTCGACCCAAAACGTTCCATTGAGGGGCTGGCTGACTCGAAAAAGTTAAGCGCACAGAAGCGAGAAAATCTCAGCAAGATCATAAAAAAGTGCGCCTTAAGTTGGAGGATTGAAACAGCAAGCCTGGAAGAAATAAAATATTTTAACGTGCTTCAGGCGACCTTGATAGCTATGAAACGCGCCGTCGAAGGATTAAGCGTCAGGCCGGACAAAGTTCTGATCGATGGCAGGCATAGGCCGAAACTGGACATCCCCGCAGAGGCGATCATCGATGGGGATGATCAAGTTCCTGTGATCAGCGTGGCATCAATTCTGGCCAAAGTCAGTCGCGATCAGGCAATGGTAGAATATCATCACATTTATCCAGAGTATGGTTTCCACAACCATAAAGGCTACTTCACAAGGGAACATCTGGAAGCGCTGCGTAAGTTCGGGCCCTGCCCTATTCACCGGGAAACATACGCACCGATTCGCGCTCTTTTTAACCATATTCAAACAAAGTAACGCGATGTTATAGGCATTAGTTTGTACGCTATTAGCATATGCTTACCGGGGAGCCTCCAGGGAGATGCGCCCCAGCCTACCGTCGCGAAACTGGCCCAGCAGGAAGTCGCCGGCCCGCTGGATATCGGGCAATCCGCTGCTTACCAGGAAACCCTTTGCCCCGGCGATCTCTTCCAACGAATAAGACGCCGGGCAGCCCTGAAATAAGTTCTCGATGAGGGCCGGGTAATGTTCCTTCAGAAAGGCGAGCAACCACTCGCAGACGTCTTCTACCTGTCCCCCGTGTATTTCCGTGGAACCGATTGCTCCCAATTTAAACCTGCTTTCGGCGCCGACTTTTGATATCGAAATGATGCCCGGTGTATCCAGGACAGAGACCGACTCGTTCAGGTGCACCCATTGCGGCCCCCTGGTCAGGCCGGGCCTGTCGCCTGTCCGCATGGACTGACGCCCGATCAGCCTGTTCAAGAAGGTGGATTTTCCGGTATTGGGTATACCGAGCACCGCCACCCGCAAGCCGCGGGGGCGTCGTTCCTTCAACCGCAGGAACCGGTGCAAATCCTGGGTTTGGACACCCAGTATCTTCCACAGTTCACGGAAGCCACGGCCACTTTTGGCATCCACCGCCACGGTCTCCTGACCTTGACCCTTAAAATATGCAAGCCAGGCCTCGGTGATCCCGTGATCGGCAAGGTCGGCTTTGTTTAATACCAGCAGGTGCTGTTTATTCAAGACCAGCCCGGACACTGCCGGGCTGCTGGATGTCTGGGAGCAACGGGCGTCCACCAGTTCGCAGATCAGGTCTACCACCTTTAAATATGAGGTGATCACGGCCACTCTCCGGCAGTGGGCATTCGCTACGCTGTCAGGTGTCACTTGAGTAATCCTATCCTCCCAGGAGGCCAGTAGATCAAAAATGCCTTACCAATGATGTTCCGTGCGGGAAGCGCACCCCAGACACGGCTGTCATCGCTGTTGTTCCGGTTGTCACCCATTACGAAATAATAACCCTGCGGCACTTTAAACGGACCGTAATTAGCCATAATTGGGTGAGGCAGGAACGGTTCCGCGATCCGCACGCCGTTGATAATCAGGTTATCGTTGCGGACCTCCACTGTCTCTCCGCCGAAGGCGACAACCCGCTTGATAAAATCCCGTGTGGGATCAAGCGGATAACGGAAGACGATGACATCGTCACGCTGCGGTGGATGAAAGCGGTAGACCAGCATATTGACAATAATCCGGTCGTTGGGAAACAGCGTCGGCTCCATGGATTCAGAGGGAATATAGAAAGGCTGGATAATAAACAGCCGGAGAAGCGTTGCCAGGACTATGGCCAGGACAACAGACTCCAAAAGATCCCGCCAAATGGGCACGTTCCCTGTTTCGCTGGGCTTGGTCAAAATTTCCCTACTTCCTTTCCTTGATGCGTGCAGCCTTGCCAACCCGTTCACGCAGGTAATAGAGCCGTGCCCGTCGGACTCTGCCCCTGCGGACAACCTCGATCTTGTCCAGGCGCGGGGAATGCAGCGGGAAAGTTCGCTCAACGCCCACACCGTATGATATCCGGCGGACAGTGAAGGTCTCGCCGAGTCCACTGCCGCGCCTCCTGATCACAGCGCCTTCAAACACCTGTGTCCGCTCCCGGCTTCCCTCGACCACCTTAACGTGCACCTTTACGGTATCGCCGGGCCGGAAAGGCGGCATCTCTTTCTTCAGATAGTCCTGCTCCACTATTTTGATCAGATCTGACACGCACATATCCTCCTTAATTGGGGTGTGCGATGCGGGATGCGCTTCTCACCCCTCAATTGGCACTGCCGATTATTATAGCACAGCAACCCCTGATCCACAACATTTGCCAAGACTTCGCAAGGCAACCGTTGGTTCAACTGGGCCTTGGCTTCAGTGGGGGATTGCCTTCCCCCGCTGAAGCTTAGAGCCAGTTAATACAGTGATGTAGCCGCCCTTTGATCCCGCCGCTTTAGAAGCGGGGGCTAGGGCGGGTAGTCATCTGTGGTAACCGTCAACCTTTCTCTTCGTCGAAAAGGGCGTCGATTGCCCGCCGGTCGTCCTCACTCCAGGTCAGACCGCCGAGCAGTTCCGGACGGCGCAGGAATGTCCGCCCCACTGCCTGGTCGCGGCGCCAGCGTTCGATTGCCTGGTGATTGCCGTTCAAAAGAATCTCCGGAACGCTCTCCTCCCGAAACTGACGCGGGCGGGTGTACTGCGGGTATTCGAGCAGACCGGCAGTAAATGACTCCTGTTGCAGCGAACCCGGTTCCACCACCCCGTCAACCAACCGGGCGACACAGTCGACCAGCACGATAGCAGCGGCCTCGCCTCCAGTCAGGATATAGTCCCCGATGGAGATCTCATCGGTCACCAGGCGTCTCACCCGCTCGTCAATCCCTTCGTAGTGTCCGCAGATGAGTACCAGGCGTGGCTCGCGCGCCAGTTCTTCGGCTTTGCTCTGCCTAAAAGTTTCACCCTGCGGGGAGAGCAGGATCACCCGCGTCTCCGGTGACAGAGCCAGGGATTCCAGGCAGCGGGACAGCGGTTCGGGCTTCAGCACCATCCCCGGCCCTCCGCCGAAGGGGTAGTCGTCCACCTTGTGATGCCTGTCTTCGGAGAACTCTCTGAAGTCCACGAGCCTGACGTTGAGTAACATCCTGTCGCAGGCGCGCCCTATAATACTGTTCTGAAAGGGGCCTGCAAACATTTCCGGAAACAAGGTCAAAATAATAATCTCCACTACTGTCCACCATCCATTAAACCCGGCGGGGGCTCAATGACCATCAATCCCGCTTTCGTATCGATCTCTTTGACAATCGCCTTTAGCGCAGGCACCAGGTATTCTTTCCCCATCCCGCCCTTGACCACATAGACATCGTTGCCTCCGGTGGTCAGGATCTCCGTGACCTCACCCAGAACCGACCCCTCGACGGTAATCACCTTCAAGCCGATGATTTCAAAGTGATAGAAGGCTCCCTCCGGAAGCGGCCACAGTTCCTGCCGTGGCACCTGCAACAGGGCGCCGTGCAATTGCCTGGCCTGTTCAGGGGAATCGATGCCCTCCAGTTTCAGAACAATACGGTTCCGGTGAATGAAGGCGGCGCTTTCCACGGCCTTTTTCAGGAACAAGCTTCCAAGGAGAACATAAACCTGCTCCGTAGCCTGGAAACGCTCCGGAAAATCAGTCAGCGGCGTTACCCGCACCTCTCCACGGCAGCCGTGGGGAGCAGTGATCTCTCCGATCGTGATGTACCGTTGATCCACAGCCTCACCAATGAATTCAGAAGTCGGACACATGAAGTCAGATGTCGCAATACTACATCTGGCATCAGTTGCACAGGATGATCCCCTGGCTTTTTATCCAGCGATCTGGTTTGCTCCGGGCTGATTCGGATCGCTGGATAATACCACAATATCAGGAGAGAATTTCTACCGATACCTTCTTGCCGGTTTTAATCCCCTGCGCCTTGGCAAGCGTCCTGATTGCCCTGGCGATTTTACCTTGCTTGCCGATTATTTTACCCATGTCCTCGCCGGCCACCCAAAGCTCGATGAAAACGTTTTTATCATCTTCCCGCGTCTTGACCTGAACCTGTTCCGGGTTGTCGACGAGAGACTTGGCAATCAGCTCGATCAGTTCCTGCATGGTCATCCCTCCGGTTCAACTAGTTCTTGGCTTCAGTGGGGGTTGCCTTTCCCCCGCTGAAGCTTTAGAAATAGTTAATCCAGTGACGCCAGCCGATTTTATCCCACCGCTTCAGAGAAGCGGAGGCATTAGAGCGGGTAGTCATCTGGCATCTATTGCTCGGCTTCGTTTTTGGCAAGGCGTTTTTGCCAAACGCCTGCTTTTTTAAACAGCGATCTGACCGTATCAGACGGCTGGGCACCCTTGGATAGCCAGTCCAATGCCCTGTCCTCGTTGATCTTGATGATCTCGGGGTTGGTTATTGGCTGGTAGTATCCGATCTCCTCGATAAACCGACCGTCACGGGGTGAGCGAGAATCTGCCACCACCACCCTGTAGAAAGGTTTCTTTTTTGTCCCGATCCTCTTCAACCTGATCCTTGTCGCCAAAACACTTGACCTCCTTAAAATGGTAATTTGAACGGTTTAATCTTGCGGCCTGATTTTCCCTGTACGTTCTCGCTGAACTGTTTGAACATCCGCCTGGTCTGCTCGTACTGCTTCAGCAGGCGGTTCACGTCCTGCACCGAGACGCCGCTGCCCAAGGCAATCCGCCTGCGCCTGCTGCCATTGATGATCGCGGTATTCTTTCTCTCATCGGAGGTCATCGACCTGATGATCGCCTCGATATGCTTAAAATCCTTCTCATCGAAGCCCCCCTGGATCTGCCGCAGTTGTTTGAGCCCCCCCAGGCCCGGGATCATCCCCAGGACTTCTTCCAGGGGTCCCATCGAGCGCACCTGGGTAATCTGCTCCAGGAAATCATCCAGGCTGAATTCCTGCCTGCGCAACTTGCGCTCGAGGTCCCGGGCTTTCTCCTGGTCGAAGGCCCCCTGGGCCTTCTCGATCAGACCGAGAACGTCCCCCATCCCCAAGATCCGGGCCGCCATCCGGTCAGGATAGAAGGGTTCGAGAGCATCCAGTTTCTCTCCGACCCCGACAAGCTTGATCGGGCATCCGGTCACTGCCTTGACGGAAAGGGCGGCGCCGCCCCGGGTATCGCCATCCAGCTTGGTCATAATGATCCCGGTCAGTCCCATGTCCTCGTTGAAACTCCTGGCCACGTTCACGGCATCCTGGCCGGTCATGGAGTCCACCACCAGAAAAGTCTCCTGCGGGTTCAGAATCCCCTTCAATTGCGCCAGTTCCTCCATCAGTACCACATCGATATGCAGCCTGCCGGCGGTGTCGATAATGATCAGGTCACAGCCCTGGGCCCTGGCCTGAGCCCGGGAGGCTCCGGCGGTGTCCAGAGGGCTGGCTTCTTGACCCAGGCTGAAAAAAGGGATGTCGATCTGCTTTGCCAGGACCTCCAATTGCTGAATGGCTGCCGGGCGGTAGACGTCCACCCCTACCAGAAAGGGCCGGCGCCCCTGTTTCCGGTAGTACAGGGCGAGCTTGCCAGCGGTGGTGGTCTTCCCGCTTCCCTGCAGCCCCGTCAGCATAAACACAGTGGTGTCGCCGGTGGTGGAGAGATTGACCCTGGCCTGTTCGCCACCCATCAACTGGGTGAGTTCCTCATTGACGATCTTGACTACCTGTTGCGCAGGGGTGAGGCTGGACAGCACCTCGGCCCCCATGCTGCGCTCCTTGGTGCGCTGGATAAACTCCTTGACGACAGGCAGGCTCACGTCCGCCTCCAGGAGTGCCAGCCTGACCTCCCGCATGGCCTCGTTGATGTCGCTTTCGGTCAGCCTGCCTTTGCCTCTCAATTTTTTAAAGGTGTTCTGCAGCCTTTCGGCCAGTCCTTCAAAAAACATCATGATCCCTCTTAGAAAAGATGTCGGATGCAGGAAGCCCTCTCGATGTTGGAAGTTCGATGTTCGATGTTCGATGTTCGATTTGACCGAGGGCTACCCGCTCTAATGCCCCCGCTTCTCTAAAGCGGTGGGACAAGAGCGGCTACGCCTCTAGTTAACTATTTCTAAGCTTCAGTGGGGGGAAAGACAATCCCCCTCTGAAGCCAAGAACTAGTTGAAGGAAAGTGCTACGCCATTGAAATCGTACTTTTCTTCGAAGTTTGAGGCCCGATGTTCGATTAGATTTTTTTCGAAATTCGAACCTCTAAGCTCGAGCCTCAAGGATGCCTTTGGCCTCTGGCCTCTGATTCCAGTAGCCTGAGTTTTTGTTCATACTTTTCCAGGGCCGTCTCGGCCCGCCTGAGCAGGTCGTAGACGGCTTGCCTGCTCACCCTGCACTCGGAGGCGATCTCCGCCAGGGACAGGTCCTGCTCGTAATAGAGGCGGACCGCCTCCTGCTGCTTGGGAGTCAGGAGCGGGCCGTAAAGATCGTACAGTTGTGCAATACGTCCCAGCTTGTCAAGAATCATTTATTTCACCAGGCTGTTCAACGAGTTCTTGACTTCAGTGGGGCCTGCTTTCCCCCACTGAAGTTTAGAAATCGTTAATGCAGTGACGTAGCCGCTCTTATCCCCGCCGCTTCAGAAGCGGGGGCATTAGAGCG
Organism: uncultured Peptococcaceae bacterium; assembly: GCA_963767365.1. GTDB lineage: Bacteria > Bacillota > DSM-12270 > Thermacetogeniales > Thermacetogeniaceae > Palsa-1188. The sequence continues at coordinate 31,571 of CAVYEE010000027.1, read as the reverse complement.
GGTAGTCATCTGTCAAGGGTTATCCCTTAACACCATTGTAAAAAAAAATCGCAGCCGCGTCAAGCTGCTGCCGGATTAATTCCCGTTTTTGCAAGCCTAATCGTGGTCCGGATGCAGAGACAGGCAGTGCTACCCGATACGTCCGTCAAGCAGATGCTTGCAGCAGTTACAGCCGGGCTTTTCCGGAAGGGCTGCAATCAGTTCGTGCAAGAGCGAGCGCAGCTTGTCATTGTTTTTATTGAACACCTCGATCACTGCCTCGTGAGTTACGGCAGCAAGGTCGGGATCTCCTTCAACACCGACATCGTAGTCAGTAATCAGAGAGATGTTGACGAAGCACATGCCAAGCTCGCGGGCCAGGACACACTCCGGGTATTGCGTCATGTTGATGAATTACCCGTAAATACTCTTTTTTACTGTAGGTAATACACCTGTAACCCTGTCCTGCCCCCACCTTGGCTCGAGATGGGGGCACTTTTACGTTTACTTCATAACAAGATCTATGAATTTGAAGATCCCAACATGTACCAATACGGGTGTCTAATTGTCCGTAGAGAACACATGAGTTAGTTAGCGTTAAAAAACTAGTGCCGGTTAACTATCTCAGGCATCCCGGCCGCAGCATTTCTTGTATTTTTTCCCGCTGCCGCATGGACATGGATCGTTTCGTCCTATTTTAGTTCCAACGCGTCTCGGTTCCGGTATTTCCTCTGGTGCGCCAACGACGTCACTCATGGCGCTCCGATCGATTTCTCGTTTTGGCCTGTCCTCTTTATCATAACATGCCCACCAGCCCATTTCGGCGATAACATCGTCGATCAAACGGTATTGCGGATCGCTTTTTAATTTCTCCAGCACAACCCCACTTGTTTTCTGAAGCCGGTCCCGGGCATCGTCCAGAGACATAAAGATTGGCTCGACCAGCTCGCCGTCATAAGCCCGCTCGATGTCATCGATCAGTTCTTCAGGGTAAAGATCACAACTGCATACGACAAGATCTGCCCATGCAACTGAGCAACGCCTTTCCAGCTTATCACGGAACAAATCTTGGAAATATTCCACAATTTCACGGCGCGGCATGATCTCCCGGGCTACCAGGATAACCAGAGACTCTATGGCGCTACCCCGTACGTACTCGTAGATCTCTGGATTTTCAATCAAGCGCTTTATAAGGCCGGTGTTTCCACCGCAGACAGACGCCAATATTTGAGGCAGCCCCTCGGAGATCGTATCACCCAATAAATCTTCGAGGACACCGGATGGTTTGGTCAGCAGTGAGTATATGAGAGGATAGGCATCCGTAACTCTAAACTGCGCCAGCAAATATATGGCATACAGATGCGCCATATAATCTTCCTTCCTGGCCAGTTCTTCTGCATGCTCACATGTGTAGGCCATAGTCTCCAACAATTCCGGAATAACTTCGTCTTTGCGGTCAATGATTCTTTGCAATGCTTCCCTGGGAAAATACCCGTCATTATAAGCAATTTCACTCAATATCCCTGTGTCCATCACCAACGACCCCTTTCTGCATTTTCTGAATCTATGTGTCTACTCAGGCTTCAGCCAACAGGAGAACGTTACCCCTTGCCACAGCAGTGCTTGTACTTCTTGCCGCTTCCACAAGGGCAGGGCTGGTTGCGCCCGATATTGGACACACTGGCCGGAGCCGCACTTGCCCTTGCCGGGAGATCGTCCTGCAGTGATTGACCGGTTAACCCTGCGGTGGCAGATTGCTTTTTAAAGTAGGCCTCTCCTTGAGCCAGTAAAGGCGCCGCCTCTTTCTGCCGTCCCAGGCTTTCGTAAAGTGTGCCCAGAGCGTACGCGGCCTCAGCGTTGTCCGGTTCTAACTGCAGAGCGGTCTGGTATTGCGCTACGGCCTCGTCGATCCGCCCCGACCGACGCAGCACGTTTCCGTACCGGATCCGCAGAGCGGCATCGGCGGGGAAACGGTCAACCAGCCGGGCTAAATAGACAGGCATCTTCGAGGGCGGCATCTCCTTGCCATCAAAAGTGGCGCTCCTGCCGAACGAGAGCCAGCCACTCTCCTTTGCCCCCGATGCGGTCAGCAGCATCATCTCCGCCGTCACCGCCAGCCATGCCGAGTTGGTAAACTCGTAATCGTTGACGGCACCGCATCCCTTGCACACAATATCGCCCTGGATCAGCAGCTCATCCCGCAGATTTCTATGCTTGTCCTTCCGGCCGTACTCGGCAATGTTGACGAGGATCTCTTCCACCTGGTAGTGGTAAATCCGGCCACAGCGGTGGCACTCGAGTTCCAGGGAGCGTCCTGCAGCGTCCATGGCGGGAAGGGTCCCCTGTTCCAGGGATCGCCCCATGGCAGTCAGGTGTTTTTTCTCCCGCTGCAGTTCTTGGCGATACTCCCGGCGCAACTGTGGCAGCTCCGGAATGCGCTGCCCGTGCAGTTCAACCAAAAAGAGGAGGGTCTCGCCGGTCAAAAACTCCCCGGGGCGCCACTCTCGCCGGTAGAGATCGATCAAGTCAGCGCCGCCGAGCTGCTGTGCGGTATGGCAGTACGATTCCGTGATCGTAAACAGCAGCTTCTCCTGCTTGAGCAGTACAGTCACCGCTTCCGGATATGGAAGCCGCCGGAGCACACCCAGGAGCTGGAATCTGGCGCCTGAGCCGGGGTGATCTTGAAAAGCTCGGTCAATCAAGGGAAGCACGTCCGGCCCCAGGGCGGCGAGAGCATCGACGCAATCATCCATCAAATCCAGGGCATGATCGTTTTCCAGCACCGCCAGCAGGGCCGGGGCGGCCGGGAGGCAGGACTGCGGATTCCGACCGGCGATCCGGCGGAGCGCCTGGAGCGCCCGCCTCGCCCCCCAACCGCCCGGCGCCTTGGCCAGCACGCCGGCGAGATCTCTCGCCACCCAGCCCCCGAGACTGACCACTTCCTCCACCACCGCCGGACTGATCTCCGGCCGCGGGCCGCACAGCAGTTCCAAGAGGCGCTGTTCCCGTTCCGCCGGTGGAACGGCGGCAGGAAGCTCGCCGCAATCCCGGTCCGCCGCCAGGGCAAACAGGCAAGCCAGCAAGATACCGGCGGTTTCTTCTGGAGCCTGGTCCAGCTTGGGCGCCTCCTGCTGGAGGCAGTTCAGCAGCAGCCAGCGCAAGCCGGCCAGTTGCCGGTATGGATTTTTCCCTCTGATCAGAGCGGCATCGGCCAAGAGCGTATTTTCATCCCACTGCTGGTTTTTAATGACCTGGCTGGCGGCATCCAGCACAGCCCCCGCCAGGGCATCCAGCCGGGAAGCCCTGGTAACCTCGCTCCAGAACAGCGCCATATCCCGTGAACAGAACCAGTCCGCTGGGAAACCGGGGCCGAAGTACGTTATGGCGCGATCGAGCAGTTCCCGCTGCTTTTTTCCCTTTTTTACACGGATTTCCGCCAGGCTCGCCGTCAGTTCCCACAACCCGGCAATATCCGCCAGACCACGGTGATCACGTACAGAGGATGCTTGCCTCTGACGGTCCAAGTAAAAGGCCACAATTTGCCGGAGATCCTCCATTTGGCCCAGCCTGCCCAGGGAATAGGCCACACCAGGCCAGAGCAGGGGATCCATCTTGACCCGGCTCAGCGCCCCCCGCAGGGCCTCCCTGGCGGCAGAACCGCCCAGAAGTCCTAAAACTCCGCTAAGCACGATAATTTCATTTTGATCGCGGCTGACTGCCAGACGCTCGGCCAGTTGAGGAACAGCCTGAACATAGCCAACCCGGCCGAGAGCCTTCAAGTATCCCGGTCTGGCTTTGGTTTTCCTGGTAAGAAAAGTTTCCAAAAGAGCGGGGCACTCCTTTTCAGTGGCATGCTCCGCCAGATAGTGAGCCGCTTTTTCAAAAACGTCCTCTTCCGGATCGCCAAGCAATTTTAGGGCGACCGGCAAGCCTTGTTCAGGATAGTGGTATTCCAACCCATCAAGCGCCCACTCGCGTACCAGGGGACTGGAGTGATCAACGTATTTCAGATAATCGGCACACTGCCAGAGCGGCGTAGACATCCAGAAAACTCCTTCCTGCCTGCAAGGTCTACATCTCTTGCGACTAATCCAGGTTTACGTTAATATTTCGCCATTTGCTCCCTAATCACCTTCCAGAAATACATATTTTTACATTTTGCGAGGTCAGCGCTGTGCAGCAGACCAAATTCGCCTTGGAAATAGCCGCGGATGGCTGAATGCCTTGCTTCGAACCTCCGCCAACGGAGGCGGCCTACCGGCCGGGCGAACCTTGGCGACTTCGATTTGAAGATTTCACATACCATGTATTGACATACTCATACAATAGCAGTATCATGTAAGTACATATGAAAGGAGTTAATTCAATGGCTACAACGAGTGTCACTATCCGAATGGACGAAAGTCTTAAGAAGCAGGCTGAAAAGCTCTTTGAGGAAATGGGGCTTAATATGACAACAGCATTTACCATCTTTACTAAAGCAGTAGTACGAGAGCAAAAAATCCCCTTTGAGATCACGGTTGACCCTTTTTACAGCGACAGCAATCAGGCTCACCTTAAAAAATCGATTGCTCGACTAAATGCCAGGAAGGGTAAAGTCCATGATCTGATCGAGGTCTAAGATGAAAATAATATGGGATGATGAAGCATGGGACGATTACCTATATTGGCAGGGGCAGGACAAAAAAACCTTAAAGCGTGTCAACCGGCTTGTGCAGGACATTTCACGCAATGGGCATGACGGAATAGGAAAGCCTGAACCGTTAAAAAGTGATTCGTCATCCGGCTCGTGGAGTAGACGCATTGACGATAAAAACCGGCTTGTTTACCGTATCCATAATGGACAGATAGAAATAGCCCAATGCCGGTCACATTACGGTGACAAATAAGACAAGAGAACGGAACGCCAGCAACGCTCCCCTAACTCCTCTCGGAACGGGAAGCAGATGTCCTGAGGATGATCATTGCCGGGATGTCCAACAAGGAAATCGCCGCCAAGCTGAAAATGACCGTCAATACCGTGAAAACTCACACCAATAGCATCTATGGCAAGTTGTAGGTGAACAGAATATTGCGCTCCCCTGAACAATGCCATCAGGGCGCGGGCGGCGGGGATGATCTACAAGCTACTCAACTTCTTGGGTAAGCAAACAGGGCTACAATTTATCTGTCTTAAGATGCAAGGCAGCCTCGGAGATCCCGGAGCTGCCTTCCGTTTATCCTCTGGGTATATCTACCCGATGCGTCCATCAAGCAGGTGCTGGTAGCACTTACAGCCTGGTGTCTCCGGAATAGCTGCAATAAGCTCGTGCAGGAGGGCGCGCAGCTTGTCATTGTTCCTGTTGAACACCTCGATTACCGCCTCGTGGGTCACGGGGGTAATGTCAGGGTTTCCTTCAAGTCCGACATCGTAGTCGGTGATCAGGGAGATGTTGACGAAGCACATGCCCAGCTCGCGGGCCAGGACACACTCCGGGTATTGCGTCATGTTGATCACTTCCCAGCCCTGGCTTCCGAACCATTTGCTCTCCGACCTCGTGGAAAAGCGCGGCCCCTGGATGACAACCACCGTTCCGGTCTCGTGCACTGTAATCCCGAGCACCCTGGCTTTCTCTACCGCCAGTTTGCGGAGCTCCGGACAGTAGGGGTCGGCTGTGGAGATATGGATGGTCACAGGTCCGTCGTAGAAGGTGTCCTTGCGCCCATTGGTGCGGTCAACAAACTGATCACAGATCACGAAATCGCCCGGCCTGACGTCGGCCTGCAGGCTTCCGGCGGCGCACGGCCCGATGACCCGGGTCACCCCCAGTTCCTTCATCGCCCACAGGTTGGCCCGGTAGTTGATCATGTGCGGAGGTACCTGATGCTTCTTTCCGTGCCGCGGTAAAAAGGCCACCCTTTTTCCGCCGATAGTGGCGAGGGTAATATTATCGCTTGGGGCGCCGTAAGGCGTATCCATCTTTATTTCCTCGGCTCCGTCCAGATGATAGAATCCGGAGCCTCCAAAAACCCCGATCTCGGCTCTTGTCTCCATTGTTTCACCCCCTGAGTTTTAGGATAGCTTCAAAAAGTGTTTTGCTCGGCCATGAATGGTGACTAAAAAATGATCATAGAAAAAATATCGCATCCCTGCAATTTCTCCCTGCCTTTCAGGAAGCTCAGTTCGATAATAAAGGCAAGCTCTACCACCTTGCCGCCCAACTGTTCTACCAGGTCTTTGATAGCCGCCCCCGAGCCCCCGGTAGCTAAAAGATCGTCGATAATTAACACCCTCTTGCCGGGTTCGATAGCATCCTTGTGGATCTCTATGCTTTCCTTGCTGTATTCAGTTTCATACTCGATCCCCAATGTTTCCGCAGGCAGCTTACCGGACTTGCGTACGGGAACCAGGCTCAACTTCAAAGCTGCTGCCAGGGGAGCGGCAAAAAAGAAGCCGCGGGACTCGATTGCCACTACCACGTCAATTTTCTTGTCGCGGTACCGGTTGACCAAGGTATCGATGACCTCGCTGAAGGCGGTACCGTCCTTGAGCAAGGTCGTGATGTCCTTAAAAAGGATGCCTTGAATGGGAAAATTGGGCACGTCCCGAATTTTTCCCCTGAGATGGCCGTAAATCTGCCATAATCCAACGCCTCTCCCTCTATTTAGGTATTCAGAATTCTTGAAGTGATGAGCGATGGGCATGCCCATCGCTTCTTTTTAGACTCATTCTGACTCCTGGCTCCTGACTACTGACTACTGAGCAGTGACAGTATGATTATTTCTTGATTTCCCGTCGTCTTCCTGCTTGATTACGCAAGTCGCTTTGCCCGGCTCTCCACCTGGTTTCTAACCGTCTCCTCGTCAACAGTGAGCATCCTCCGGTTTTCCATCACCAACCGGCCGTCGATGATGACGGTGTCGACATCGCTTCCCCGGGCTGAATAAACCATCTGTGCCACCAGTTGATGCCTGGGACAGAGATGCGCCTGGTTCAGATCGACCAGGATCAGGTCGGCCTTGTATCCGGGTTTGAGCATCCCGACCTCTTTTTCCAGGCCGAGAGCCCGCGCCCCATCCCTGGTCGACATCATTAGCGCCTCGTAGGCAGGCAATGCCAGCGCCTCCCGGTTGACCAGCTTGTGCAGCAGCGCTGCGGAGCGCATCTCTTCGAACATATCGAGGTTGTTGTTGCTGGCTGCGCCATCCGTTCCCAATCCCACCGTGATCCCGGCCCTGCGCATCGCCACCACGGGAGCGGCGCCGCTGGCCAGCTTCATATTACTTTCGGGACAGTGGGCAACCGCAACCCTGTCCTCCGCCAGCAGGACGAGATCATCCTCCGTCAGGTGCACGCAGTGGGCCGCCAGCACCGGGAACCGGAACACCCCAATGTCCTTCAGGTATTTGACCGGCGTTTTTCCGTATTGTCCCTTGATCTGCTCCAGCTCACCGGCGGTCTCGGCAACGTGGATATGGATGCCCACCCGGTACTCTTCGGCAAGTTGCAGCACCCTTTCCATGTACGCCGGCGGACAGGTATAGGGAGCGTGGGGGCCAAGCCGGACAGTTATTCTGCCTCCGGCGCCCCCCTGCCACCGCTCTATCAGGCTGCGGCTCTCTTCGAGTCCCCGTTCGGCCGATGAGCCGACCCCGCTCAGGCCCCTGGCTAGTACCGCCCGGACCCCGGCTTGGGCAACAGCCCTGGCCAACTCTTCCATAAAAAAGTACATGTCGTTGAAGGTGGTGGTGCCGGACTTGACCATCTCGATGATAGCCAGCAGGGACGCCCAGTAAACGTCCTCCCCGGTGAACCGGTCCTCCGCCGGCAAGATCTTGGTCTCCAACCATTCCATGAGGGGCAGATCGTCGGCATAGCCCCTCAGTAAAGTCATGGCCGCATGGGTGTGGCAGTTGACCAGGCCCGGCAGGCACAGGTGATCCCTGCCGTCAATCACCAGGTCGGGCTGCCAACCGTAAGGCGCCACGCCGTCGGCGCCCACCCTGATCAGGCGGTCGTCCTCGATGGCGATATCTCCCTGGTCAATTGGCCGGTCCCGGTTGTCTGACAGTATGAAGCAGTTTTTGATCAGAATGCCCACGATAATCTCCCTGCTTTAAGTGTCATATCCATTGTAGATCCTTGGAACGTTCTGGTATAAGGTGAGTTGTAGCTTAATAAATCCCGTATTCTTTCAGGCGATTATATAAAGTCCTGCGCTGTATACCCAGTGCCCGAGCAGTTTTGGCTTTGTTGTTATTGTGTTTCTTCAGGCACTCAAGTATCGAACGCCTTTCCAGATCCTCGAGTGACCAGTTCTCCCGATAGTGGTCAGCCTCTTTCTCCCCGATCGGTTTGGGAGGAATAACTTCCTTGTAACCTTCGGATAATTTTAAATTATCCCGAATCATGTTAAAATCCAGCTCACCTGTCGGACTCAACTGAATTGCGGCCTCAAGTATGTTTTGCATTTCTCTGACGTTTCCCGGCCAGGCATATGACATAAAGGCATCCATAATTTCGGAAGTCGGATGCGCTATCGGCCTGTTTAACTTCCTGCAGGTTCTGGACAAAAAATATTCGGTAAGAACCTGTATATCTTCCTTTCTTTCACACAAGGGCGGTATGTTAAACCTGATCACTCCCAACCGGTAATAAAGATCAGGACGAAATGTTTTTCGTTCCATTTCTATTTCCAAGTCCTTATTGGTGGCCGCGATAATTCTTACGTTTACCGGAATAAGCTTGTTCCCTCCCAACCTGATAACGCTTTTCTCTTCAATCACTCTAAGCAACGCGGACTGAAGATCCAGCGGCATATCCCCTATTTCATCCAGGAAAATGGTTCCCTGATCGGCCAGTTCAAACTTCCCTATGTTCCCGCCTTTACGCGCCCCGGTAAAAGCCCCGTCATCATATCCAAATAACTCGCTTGCGATCAGATCCCGGGGCAACGCAGCGCAATTGATCGCCACAAAAGGATTGTTTCTCCTGGGGCTGGCATTGTGCATTGCCTGGGCTATAAGATCCTTTCCGGTTCCACTTTCTCCCGTGATGAGGACATTTGAATCGGAAGATGAAGCGGCACGGGCGCCGGTTAATACCTGTCTGAATTTCGAATCCTTGCTTATGATGTCATCAAAAGTGACTTTGGCGTTTCCCCCAATCCAATTACGAACGAGGCGGTTTATTTTGTGGCTTTCCCTTAAGACTACCGCAAAGCAATCCTGCTCCTCCATCGGACTGCTGGTAATATTGCATTGAATCCTGTCCTTGCCAAAAATTAGGTTTACCGTCTCATCCGTTACGTTTCTTCCCCTGGTAACAAGATGAATAAAATGTCGGTTTTCCAGGCAATGTCCCATTAGATCGTACAGGTTGCGGCCAACCAAGGGGTAACCAGTTGCGCGTAAGATTCCGGAGCACGCATTGTTCGCGCAAAGTATCTCCCCATCCCCTTTGACCACCAATAGACCTTCGGAAATGGAATCTATAACGTTCTGGTGAAATTTACTGGCTCGCTCCTGAATAATGTTGGACTCAATGTGTTTGACCGCTCCCACAACCATGCCCAATGTATGGTTGCTGACCCTATTATAAGATGCCATCATTGCCAGAGCTCCGATAATCTTATCGCCATCAAATATAGGAGCGGAAGATGAGGCTCCCGCGTGCGCAAACAAGCAGAAGTGCTCGTAACCGAACAATGAAAGTGGTTTGGCCATGATCAGCGCTAGAGTCGTACAGGTTGTTCCGACCAGTTTTTCTGACCAGAGCCCACCGTCTACCAGGTGCGCTGATCGAGCCCATTCCATGGCTTCGCTGTCGCCAATGGCTTTCAATCCCTGAAAATCAGGGTCAAGCAGAGCCACGATGAACCCCGTACCCGAAACAAATTCAAAAAGCTGCTCCATAACAGGCCGTGCCACCTGGATAAGATGACCAGACTTCTCGAGCGCTTCTTTCCTTTTGGCCTCAGTTGCAACATAGGGGTTCTCGCGCATCATGGGATCGATTCCATACTGGTAGCTGCGTTCCCATGAATCAGCAACCTCCGGTCGCAAAAGCTTCCTGGCGCCGGGGTTGTTATGCAGCTCCTCCCATTTCCGTCTCAACTCTTTCCTGTCCATCTCGGCACCTTTCTATTGTTTAACCTCTATCTGAATAATAGCACAATTATTATACACCAGTAATGACAAATGCTCAGGATTCGGGAATGGATCTCCGGTGATGATTATTATTTATACATATATGGGTATTTATTATACACATTTTACGTTTAGCCTGCCTGGTGTTTTGATCAAAAACCCTTAAATTCAAGGAACCACTGCTTTAATAAATATTAACAACTTGGCATCATTTTTGCTATATTATTGCTATAAAGATATAGGTTAAAAAGCATTAATAAATTGGAGGGGCATCATGATAACATCCGATCAATACCTGGCGAGAATAGCCAAAATGAGAAAGAACATTTATATCAACGGCGAAGTCATAGGACGGGACGATCCCCGGGTGGTTAAGGGCACCGGGACCTTCCGGGTCACCTTTGACAGGGTTCAGGACGTGCGCAAATAAGGCAGCCTCTCTAATAATCATTAAAGTAAGGAGGAGGGCATTTAGACGACAGCAAGGTTAAACGCGCAGGTTTCTTAACAATAAACCAATTTTAAAAGGAGGGTATGTTTGTGAATATCAAAGAATTGTTCGACCTGACCGGCAAAGTGGCGATAGTGACTGGCGGATCAATCGGCCTTGGTAACCAGATGTGCCACGCCCTGGCTGAGTCCGGAGCTAACGTTGTCGTTGCCGCCCGGAAAGTGGAGCGCTGCGAACAACTCGCCAACGAACTGGTGAAGCTGGGTGTCAAAGCGATTCCTGCCCGCTGTGATGTAGCCAACCTAGAGGAATGTGATAACCTGGTAGACCTTACAATCAAGGAATTTGGCAAGGTGGACATCCTGGTAAACAACGCCGGAGCAACCTGGGGAGCAGATTCCATGGACTTTCCCATGGACAGGTGGCAGCGGGTCATGGACGTCAACGTCAATGGAACATTTCGTTTGTGTGCCAGGGCGGGCAAGAACATGAAGGAGCACGGCGGGGGCAAAATCGTTAATATAGCTTCCATCGCTGGCTTGGGGGGAACTTTCCCCGAAGAACAGGATACGGTTGTTTACAACGTCAGCAAGGCGGCCGTGATCAATCTAACCCGGGATTTGGCCGTAAAATGGGGCCGTTACAAAATATACGTTAACGCTATCCTTCCGGGGCCTTTCCCGACTCATATGACCGAGAAACACTGGGCGAACCTGGGGGGAGAAGCAGCCTTCTATGATCGCACTCCCTTGCGCCAGGTGGGCGGCCCGGATGATATGAAAGGAGCTGTTGTTTTCTTGAGTTCGGCGGCATCCAACCATATCACCGGCGTCTCCATACCTATCGACGGAGGCATCCACGCCCACATCTGATATTGAACCCTGCGGTCCTATCAATGCGTGGCATTGGTCAGGTAATGATTAGCCAAGAGAGTTATGGCGGTTAGGTTGTCAGAAGTATACGCATGTATGGGAGGGTATTAAGATGGAAGCCAGCGACATTAAAAAAGTTCTCATTATCGGGTCCGGAACCATGGGCCGGCAAATAGGCCTGCAAAACGCCCTGTTCGGCCGGGACGTTAAATTCTACGATTTAAACGAGAACATTTTAAAAGTAGCGCTGACTCACCTGGGCAAGATTGCGTCGGGCCATGTCAGGAACGGATACATATCCGAAGAGATGGCGGCATCAGCCTTAGCCCGGATCAGTGTCAGCACCGACGTGGAGAAGGCCTCGGCAGACGTGAACCTGGTCAGCGAATCCGTTCCTGAAAATGTGGCCCTCAAGCAAAAGGTCTGGGGCAAATTCAGCAAGTACCTGCCGCCTGACGCCATTCTCACCACCAATACCTCAACTCTGGCGCCATCCCTGTTTGCTGACGCCAGCGGCCACCCGGAACGTTTTTTGGCCTGGCACTTCGCTTTTCCCGTTTTCATTGCCAATATCGTGGATGTCATGCCGCACGCCGGTACCGGCCAGGCGGTGACTGATGTGATGATAGAGTACTCAAGAGAGATAGGGCTGGTGCCTCTATGCATCCAAAAGGAATGGCCGCGTTATATCTTCAACGAAATGTTTGTCGCTTTCCTGTCAGCGGCTCAACGCTTGGCCATAAACAAGGTAGCCAGCATCGAGGACATCGACCGGGCCTGGATGGGAATAATGGGCACACCCTTTGGTCCTTTCGGAATAATGGACAACGTCGGTCTGGACACCAATCTTAACGTGATCAAGGAGCATGTTGCATCCGACCCCGGCCTTCCCGACGGCCAAGAAATCATCGACTTCTTTCAGGCCAAAGTGGACGCCGGGGAATTAGGCCGGAAAACCGGCAAGGGCTTCTATGCCTATCCTAACCCGGCCTACCAGCAGCCCGGCTTTTTGGAAAGGGTAGTTCCCAAATTCAAAAAATAGGGTTGGAAGGGACTGGTTTTGTAGCTGGACTCTTATATGTTAGAGCAATATGCTGTTATCGATCGAACTAAATACACCACGCTCTGTGATATAGCCGGACACCAGCATATGTGGCGTCACGTCGAATGAGGGGTTTAGGACCGGGGCGTCCGGCCGGGATACGGGATGGCCCCTGAGCGACCGCACCTCTTCCGGCGACCGCATCTCCACCGGGATCTCCCTTCCCTCCCTGAGCCTGAAGTCAAAGGTGGAAATGGGAGCAGCCACGTAAAAAGGACGGTGGTGATGGGAGGCCAGAACCGCCAGGCTGTAAGTGCCGATCTTGTTGGCAAAATCGCCGTTGGCCACAATCCGGTCGGCGCCGACAATCACCAGGTCGACCAGCCCCTGCGAGAACAGGTACCCGGCCATGTTATCGGTGATCAACGTGAAGGGGACGCCGGCCTGCTCCAGTTCCCAGGCTGTGAGCCGGGCGCCCTGCAGCAGCGGACGGGTTTCCGGCACGTAGACGTGGATCTCCTTGCCGGACCGGTGGGCAGATAGGATCACTCCCAGGGCAGTGCCAGTTCCCGCAGTCGCCAGGGCGCCGGTGTTGCAGTAGGTCAACAGGCGCGCCCGCTCCGGGACGACCTGGTTCCCAAAGTCCCCGATCCGGCGGTCCTGGTCCTTTTGGGCATCCAGCAACTGCTGCGCCCCCGCCAACAGGGCCGCCCTGACCTCGTCCAGCCCGGCATCCTTGACCGGTTGAAATAGTTCCGCCATCCGTTCCAGTGCCCAGGCCAGGTTCACCGCCGTCGGACGGGTCTCCCGCAGCTCCCGGGCGGCCTGGTCCATGTACCGCTCCAGGTCCTGGACGCCTGGTTCATAATTGACGGCCGCCAGGAGATACCCAAAACCGGCGGCAATCCCGATCGCCGGCGCTCCCCGTACCTGCAACCTGGCGATCGCCTCGCACACCTGCCGGTAATGCCGGCAGGAAAAATACTCCACCTCATCCGGCAGCCTGGTCTGATCGAGCAGGAGCAGGCTGTTGTCTTCCCAACGCAGCACATCCAACCAGATTCGCCCCCATTTTAATGCGCCTGTCTGTTTTGCCAGGTTCATCAACTCACCGAACGCTGTCTAAATATCCAGAATCCAAGGCAACTTACTCATTACTCATTACTCAAGAGCCAAGTTCCCTGGCCGCCCGAGAGCAGCCGCAGGGCCGAGATTCGCTGACGTTTTCCAGTACCGACAGGATAATCCGGGAGAGCACTCCCTTGGCCTTGTCCATGGCGGCAACAACATCATGGTGGGTCAGCGGCGGGTGCAGATCCCTGCCGCATAGTTCGTGACCAGGGCAATCGTGGCATAGCACAGCTCCGCTTCCCTGGCCAGCACTACCTCGGGAACGCTGGTCATACCCACCACGTCGCCCCCCAGACCGCGGAACATTTTTATCTCCGCCGGAGTCTCGTAGCGGGGCCCCTCCGTGCACACGTAAGTGCCTCCGTTATGAAGGCGCACCTGGATCCTGCCGGCTGACCGGTAAATCTCCTCCCGCAGGCTGGGGCAATACGGGGTGGTAAGATCCACGTGCAGCAATCCACTCCCGTTGCCTTCAAAAAATGTCTGAACCCTGCTCTTGGTAAAGTCCAGAAACTGATCGACCAGCATGATCTCGCCCGGTCGCAGGTCCTTTTGCAGCGATCCCACCGTGGCCGTGGCGATCACCTTTTCCACCCCGATCTCCCGCAGCGCCCAGATGTTGGCCCGGTAGTTCACCAGGTGGGGAGGTACGGTGTGTCGGGCGCCATGCCTGGACAGAAACACCACCTCCCGCTCCTTGTAAACACCAGTTTTAAGGCTTGCCGGGCCATAAGGTGTCGAGAGTGGTGAGGTCCTTTTCTTCGTCGATGATCCCGGGTTCGTAAAATCCGGTGCCCCCGATGATGCCAATCTTCATGATGTCTCCTCCTCGCCAAAAAGCGCCGCCAGAAATTCCTCTCCCGAGAAATCCTTCAGGTCTTCGCTGGCCTCCCCCACTCCCACCAGTTTTACCGGAATGCCAAGCTCTTCCTTGATAGCCAGGATGATTCCGCCCTTGGCCGTACCGTCCAATTTTGCCAGCACGATCCCGGTGACCTCGATGGCATCCCTGAACACCTCCGCCTGCCGGATGGCGTTCTGGCCGGTGGTGGCGTCCACTACCAACAAGACCTCATGGGGCGCTCCCGGCACTTCCCGTGCGATGATCCTCCTGATCTTCCGAAGCTCTTCCATCAGGTTCGTTTTCGTATGCAAACGCCCTGCCGTATCGATGATCAGGAGATCGACCCCTCTTTTGACAGCCGCCTGAATAGCGTCAAACACCACTGCGGCAGGATCGGAACCGGCCTGGTGCTTCACCAGGGAGGCGCCGGCGCGGCTGCTCCAGATCTCCAACTGTTCAATAGCTGCAGCCCGAAAGGTATCGCCCGCGGCCAGCAGAACCCTCTTCCCCTCTTTAACTGAACGGTAGGCCAGCTTTCCGATGGTGGTCGTTTTCCCTGCCCCGTTGACGCCAACCATCAGGTAGATCGTCACGCCATGGCTGTTGCTGTTCAGAGGAGTTTGTCCTCCTAGAATCTCTCCCATCTTGACGCGCAGCAAGTCTTTCAATTGGCCGGCATCGCTCAGTCTCTGCCTTTTAGCCTCGCTTCTGAGTTCGGCGATCAGCCGCGATGTTGCTGCCACTCCTAGATCCGCCTGCAGCATGAGGTCTTCCATTTCCTCAAAGAGGTCCTCATCGATCTTGCGGGTGATCGCAACCAATTGGGATACCCTGTCAATAAAACCGTTGCGTGTTTTGGTCAGGCTTTCCTTAAGTTTTGAGAAATAAGCCGTCATTATGTCAACCTCTCTTGATCACTATCAGCCCGTTGCCAGAGGCTGGCTGAATTCAACCGGCGTTGAGCTTGTGCTCCACCAATTCCACCGCTACCAGCTTGGAGATCCCCGGCTCCTCCATGGTGACGCCGTACAGGGTTGTCGCGATCTGCATCGTCCGCGGGCGGTGGGAGACGAGGATGATCTGAGCCTTTTCGGCCATCCTGTTCAGGAAATCCGCAAAGCGGATGAGGTTGGACTCGTCAAGGAACGCCTCGATCTCGTCCAGGAAGTAGAAGGGGCTCGGGCGTGTCTGCAGCAGCGCAAAAAGAAAGGAGATTCCTGCCAGGGCTTTCTCACCCTGAGACAGGAGGGACAGGTGGCGCGGTTTTTTCCCCCGGGGTAGCACGCGCACATCGATGCCGGTATTCATCAGGTCCTTCTCATCGGTCAGGAACAGGTCGGCCGTGCCACCCTCAAACAGGGTGGCGAAGATCTCCTCGAAGTTGCTCTTGACCTCTGTGAAGATCTGGCGGAACCGGCTTGCCACTATCTGGTCCATCTCCCTGACTACACCCTGCAGGGCTTTCCGCCCCTCCTCCATATCCTCTCTTTGCTGCGTCAGGAAACCATGCCTTTCCGCCAGGGCTGCATACTCACCCGGAGCGGCAAAATTGATCTCGCCGAAACTCCCCAGCCGGTCCTTAAGGGAGGCAACCTGTTCCTTCATGCCGATTTCTTCTTGGCGCTCAAGCTCTGCGCCGGTAGGCTCCCCGTCCAGGTCCAACCCCAGTTCCAGCGACCTGGCCCTGACCTCGTCCAGTTGCTCTTCCAGGTGTTTCAGTTGCGTCTCCAGGTTGTGCGCCTTCTGCTCACGCTGCCAGCCTAGTTGTTTGATCCTCAAATATCTCTTTTCCTTGGCATGATAATAGTTCTCCTTGTCGTCAGCCTGCTTCCTTCTGAAGCTCAAATCCGATTCGATGCTCATTTTCCTGCTTTCAAGAGCATCCAGTCGGCTTCGGCACTGCTCCTTCTGCCCTTCGTAGCCGGTCATTTCGGCAAGCAGTTCGGCCAGAGCGGCCTCAACCTGGGCACGCTCCCGCTGCTGCTCGCCAATCAAGTTGTTTTCCTGCTGGGCCTTCTGCTCGAGGTACTTGATCTCCTGGTTCAGCGAGACCAGGTGCACCCTGCTTTCAGACAACTGGCCGTTCAGTTCGTGCAGTTGATCATCGCAGTCCCTTTTCGAATACTCAATCTGGACTCGCCGTTGTTCCAGCCCGCTCTCGCCCTCCAGCGTCCTGGCCAGGTCGCGCCCGGAACGCTCGATCTCCTGGTCGAGGTCACCCCAGCGGTAGTTCTCCTCGTTGCCCTCCAACAGCCATTCCTGTGCGTATTCCTGGAACTGCTGCGACTCCCTGTTCAAGGAGGAGATGGCCTGCTCCAGCGCAGTCCGCTCTCTTTCCAGGGAACGGTACGCTATTTCCAATTCTCTGGTCCTGGCCGCGATCGAGTTCTGCTCCACGGTCAGCGCCGCACGCCTCTTTTCCAGCGCCTCCAGCGCCGGCTGGCCGCGGCCCAGATCCTCGGACAACTGCACGATCTCCTGTTTCCGCCTGATCGCCAACTGTACCGGCTTGGCCTCTCGACCGCCGGTAATCAGGCCGCCCGGTTGAATCAGGTCTCCGTCCAGCGTCACCACACGTACCCGGTAATAGTGGGACTCTGCAAACTGCCGGGCCTCCTTCAGGCTGCCGGCAAAAAAGGTGCGTCCCAGCAAAAATTCAGCCACATTCCGGTACTCTGCCCCACAACTGACAAGATCGGCGCCGCGCCCCAGGATTTCGGCGCCGTGAACGTACCTGGGCGCACGCTCTTTCTCCAGCCAACGCTGCAGCGCAGCCAGCGGCAAAAAGGTGGCCCTGCCGATCTCCTGCCTCTTTAGAAAGTCCAGGGCACGCTGGGCGTCCTCCGGCGCATCGCAGACGAAGTAATGGGCTGCCCGTCCCAGGGCGGTATAGAGCGCGATTTCATACTCCGGGGAGATCGTGAACAACTCCTCGACCATACCGTGGATGCCGCTGCAGAAGGCTTCGCCCCTGGCCCTGGCCTGGAGGATCGCCCGGACCCCCCCCTGGTAGTCTTCCCTGTTTTTTTCCGACTCCTGCAGCATGTGCAGGCGGGTTTTGCAGCGCTCGTTCTCCTGAAGCTGCTTCTGAATCACCGGCACGATCTGCTCCCGCTCCCTGCTGATGGCGGCTGCTCGCTCCTGGGCCTGTTCCAGTTCCGCAGCGATCTCCGGCAGCAGAGCAGACTTCTCATTCAGGAGCCGGGTCTTTTCCTCCACCTGCTCCCTGATCTGGACTATCCTGGCAGCATTCTCCGAGGACTTCTGCCTGAGGTTTTCCTGCTGTCTCCGGACGGTATCCTTCTTATTCTGTAACTCCTTGACCTGGCTGGCCAGCAAAGTTTTCTGGTGCAGCACCTCAAAGAGTTCTCCGTTGTTTTTCTCCCATTCCTGGTTGACCTGCTGTTTGGCCTGTTCGCGCTCGGCCAGAGCTTTTTCCAGCTCCAGGCAGCGCTGTTCGGCCGATGCCCTCTGATCAAGGCACTGCTGGTGCTGCCTGGCAATCTGCTGCATCTCCTCAAGCGTCTCCTGGTCCTTCTGGGCGATCACCTGCAGCCGAACCTGAAGTTCCGCCTGACGCGACAGGGAGTGTGCGTATTTTTCTTCCATCCGGGCAAATTCGACCTGCGCCTCCTGAAGCTGCTGCCGCACCTGTCCGGACTCCTGCTCGAGGGCGGTGATGGACTCTTTTCTCTTCTTGAGAGCCTCATCCAACTCCCTCAACTCATCCGCCATCAGACCGGCCTTGGTGATGGCTGTTTCTTTGCCGGCCTGCAAATCTATGATGGTGGCAACAATCCCATCCCTTTTGGCCGCCGCCTTGCTAAACTGGCTCCTGATCAGCCTCGCTTCCAGCCCTTGGAGTTGCTCCTGGCACTCGTTGTACAGGTTGGCCACCCTGGCCTGTTCCGCCAGCGGAGCCAATTGCCGGTCCAGTTCATGAATAACATCCTGGAGCCTTACCAGCACCCTCTCGGTCTCTTCCAGCTTGTTGACAGCATCAGCCTTGCGCTGCCGGTACTTGCCGATCCCTGCCATCTCCTCCAGGTAAAGCCGCCTCTCCTCGGGTCTCTGGGAGATGAATTCCTCGATCCGGCCCTCGGCAACGATCGAAAAAACCGCCTTGTTGATACCGCAGGATAAAAACAGGTCCTGGATATCACGCAAGCGGCAGGGCATCTTGTTGATAAAATATTCTCCTTCGCCGGATCGGTAGACCCGGCGGGTTATGGAGACCTCATCGTACTCCAGGGGCAGTGTGCCCTGGCTGTTATTGAACGTCAGGGTGACTTCCGCCATCCCGTACGACCGGCGCCTGGAAGTTCCCGCAAAGATCACGTCGTCCATCCGGTAGCCCCTGAGTGCCCTGGCGTTCTGCTCACCCAGCACCCATTGCACGGCCTCGGTCAGGTTGCTCTTGCCGCACCCGTTCGGACCCACAATTGCCGTGACCCCGGGCCCAAAGCAATCTCCACCCGCTCGGCAAAAGACTTGAATCCCTGGATTTCAATTCGTTTTAAAAACATTACAGACCACCACGTCGCCTCCGGATGATTTTATGAACCGCCACATAATGGTGACCAACCACTCACCACCGACCACTAAAATGGGGTAAGGGACATCTAAGCGAAGTTATTGAGCAAATTCAAGGCATCCCTGGCAGCCTGTTGTTCTGCCTCCTTCTTGGATCTCCCGCTGCCTCTGCCCAGCATCTTGCCGTTCCAGAGCACCCCGGCTGTAAAGTGCTTATTGTGGTCGGGGCCGGCCTCAGAAAGGATGCTGTAGACCAGGGTATCGCCTCCTTGCTGCTGAACCAGTTCCTGGAGAGCGGTTTTGTAGTCCCGCAAAGCGCTCCGGTCAGTGTTCAGCATCTCCTCGCCCAACAGCAGTAACAGAAACCGGCGGGCCTGATCCCATCCCTGATCAAGAAAGACAGCGCCTGCTAGGGCTTCCAGGGCATCAGCCAGGACCGAAGCCCGCCGCCGGCCGCCCGAGAGTTCTTCTCCCCGTCCGAGCCGCAAATAACTGCCCAGATCCAATTGCTTGGCCACCCTGGCCAGGGTCGACTCACAGACCACCGCCGCCCTCATCCTGGTCAACTGGCCCTCTGGCTCGTCCGGAAAGCGATCATAAAAAAAATTGGCAGCTGCCAGGCCCAGGACAGCATCACCCAAGTATTCCAGCCTCTGGTTATGATTATTGACCTGCGGATGCTCGGCCAGGTAGGATGGGTGGGTGAGAGCAGCAATCAGCAGTTCCGGCTCGTTGAACGTAACGCCGATTGCCTGCTGCAGCCTGGCGAGCATTGCCTGCTCTCTCTTGGGTTTATGCAAACTCGTCATAACAACACCATAAACAAGATCAACCTTCAAATTTTTTAAAGGCCAGCACGGCGTTATGCCCACCAAAACCGAAAGAGTTGGAGACCGCCACCTTAACCGGACACTGGCGGGCCTGATTAGGCACGTAGTCCAGATCACACTCCGGGTCCGGATGCTCATAATTGATGGTCGGAGGCACCCAGTCCGTACTGACGGACAGGGCACAGGCAACAGCCTCGAGAGCGCCTGCCGCTCCCATAGAGTGCCCGAGCATGGACTTGATGGAACTTACTGCCACCCGATAGGCATGATCGCCAAACACCTTTTTGATGGCCAGGGTTTCGATTTTGTCGTTGAGGTCTGTGGATGTTCCGTGAGCATTGATGTAATCCACCTGATCGGGGGAGATCCCGGCGTCTTCCAGGGCAATCCGGATCGCCCTGGCCGCCTCGGCGCCCTCGGGCTCTGGGGCAACGACGTGGTAGCCGTCGGCCGTGCAACCATAACCGGCCACCTCGCCATAGACCCTGGCGCCTCTTGCGGCAGCGTGTTCAAAAGTCTCCAGCACCAGAACCCCGGCTCCCTCGCCGATCACAAATCCATCCCTGTTCTTGTCGAAGGGGCGGCTGGCACGCTGCGGCTCCCCATTACTGGTGCTCATTGCCTTCATGGAGCAAAATCCCGCCATGGCGATGGGCACGATCGGGGCTTCAGCGCCTCCTGCCAGAACCACCTCCGCCGCCCCCCGCTGGAGCAACTTGAAAGCCTCTCCGATGGCGTTGGTTCCCGAGGCGCAGGCAGTCACCACAGTGATGTTGGGGCCCTTCGGCCCCAGGCAAAGAGCAATCTGGCCGGCCGCCATGTTGCTGATCATCATCGGTATCAGCATCGGGCTGACCCGGTTTGGCCCCTTGTTGAGCAAAACGTTGTGCTGATCGCAGAGGGTTTCGATGCCGCCAACCCCGGAACCAATCACCACCCCGATCCTTTCCGGGTCCTCTTCGCCTATCTCCAGCGCGGCGTCCTCTACCGCCATTTTGGCTGCAGCAACACCAAACTGGGCGAACCGGTCCATCCTCCTGATCTCTTTCCGGTCAAAAAACTGTTCCGGTTCAAAATTCTTGACCTCTCCGGCGATCTGGCTGTCGTATGCAGACGGATCGAACCGCGTCAGGCGGTCAATCCCTGACTGACCTCGGAGGAGAGCCTGCCAGTATCCGTCCTTCCCAATCCCGACAGGAGAGATCACGCCGAGACCAGTAATCACGACACGCTTCCTGTCCGCCATGTATGCACCCTTTCCGTTAGCTTCATTTCAAATCGTTGAATTAGTGGTTAGTCTTGATATATTCCACCACTGCCCCTACGGTCAGGATTTTCTCGGCATCCTCGTCAGGTATCTCTATTTCGAACGTCTCTTCCAGCGCCATGATCAGTTCCACGATATCGAGAGAGTCGGCATTCAGGTCCTCAAACGAGGTATCCAGAGTCACCGCCTTCTCCTCGACGCCTAGTTGCTCAATGATAATCGCCCGCACTTTTTCGAAGATTGCCTGGTCGCTCAAATCAGCCATTAATCCTTTCACCTCCCGTCTCCATATTTTTGACTTATTCATCGAGGGCGTAGCCCTTAATCGCCATCAAGCCATCACTTCTGAAGTGGCTAAGTTCACATAACCATACCTCCATCAACGTGCAGGACTTGTCCCGTTATATAATCTGCGCCCGGCGATACTAAAAATACCACCGCCCCGGCAATATCCTCCGGCTCCGCGGGGCGCCCGAGCGGTATCGAGCCCAACATTTTTTCCTGGATGTTCGGAGGGATCCGGTCCGTCATCTCCGTCCTGACGAAGCCCGGAGCGACAGCGTTGACAGTGATGCCCCGGCTGCCCACTTCTTTCGCCACACTCTTGGTGAAGCCGATGATCCCGGCCTTGGAAGCGGCGTAGTTCGCCTGCCCGACATTTCCGGCCACGCCGACCACTGAGGTTAGGCTTACCACGCGTCCCCACCGGTTCTTTACCATCCCTTTCAGGGCGGCCCGGGTGCAGTAAAACGTGCCGTTCAGGTTAGTGGCCAAAACCGCCTCCCAGTCCTTGTCCGTGATTCTGAGCAGCAACTGGTCCCTGGTGATGCCGGCGTTGTTGACCAGGATATCCAGCGACCCGCAGCGCTTGACGACTGCGTCCACCATCGCTTCGACTTCTGCGACCTTGGTTACGTCTGCAGCAACAGGAAAAGCCCTGCCGCCGGCTTTTTCAATCTCTTCAATCACAAGGGCTGCCTTTTCGGACTGATCCGGGTAGTAGTTTACGGCAACCTGGGCGCCGTGTTTTGCTAAGGCCACGGCGATTGCGCGCCCGATTCCCTGAGAGGCGCCGGTTACAAGGGCGATCCGATTTTCTAAAAACATGCCAACAGTCCCTCCCATTTGCAATTTCCTATGGAAGATCAGGCGCCTGACGACAAAGGGACTTCTAAAAACATTTTAAACAGTCCCTTCCAATCGCGCAAGCACCTTTTCCAGCGTTTTTTCGTCCTCGACATGGTCTACCCGGCACTCCGGCAGGATTCTCTTGATAAGCCCGGACAACACCTGGCCGGGGCCAACTTCAAGATAGTCTTTGAACCCTTCACCGGCAAGTCTTGTTACCG
Organism: uncultured Peptococcaceae bacterium; assembly: GCA_963767365.1. Classification (GTDB taxonomy): domain Bacteria; phylum Bacillota; class DSM-12270; order Thermacetogeniales; family Thermacetogeniaceae; genus Palsa-1188. The sequence goes on along the minus strand of CAVYEE010000027.1, from coordinate 9,145 downwards.
ATTCCTCCCAGAGCACCGGAGAGCTTACCTGGGCAACCAGCAGGTCCTTGATGGCTCCCGGACTGGATACCACATCCCCGGAGGCGTTCATCACCAGGGTGACTGTAGGAGCGGAGAAGGCGTACCCTTGCAAAAACAGCTTCAGTTCTTCACCCACACCGGCCATCAATGAGGAGTGAAAGGGGCCGCTTACCGGCAGGACAGCGACCTTTCCGGCCCCCCTGCGGCGAGCCTCGGCGCCGGCCTCCTCCAGGGCTGCTCTTTCGCCGGAGATCACCACCTGATTGGGGGCGTTGAAATTTGCCGGCTGCACCACTCCCCTGGCCCCGGCCGCCAGGCAGATATCCTGCACCGCCGCCCGGTCGAGTCCGATGATCGCAGCCATACCCCCCTGCCCGGGGACGACCATGTCCATTAACTCCGCCCGCCTGATCACGATCTTCAGGGTATCAGCAAAGGGCAGCACTCCGGCGGCAACCAGGGCCGTGTATTCACCGAGGCTGTGGCCCGCAGCAGCCTGGCAGGTGACGCCGGATTCCCGCAACACCCTCATGACGGCAATGCTTGTTGTAAAAACCGCGGGCTGGGTAAACTTGGTCCGGCCCAACACCTCCGCCGGCCCCTCTTTGCAAAGCCGCAGCAAGTTGTACCCGGCAACATCGCCGGCCTCTGCAAATACTTCAGCCGCAGCCCGGCGCCTCTGAGCCAGTTCGGCGCCCATACCCACGTACTGCGACCCCTGTCCCGGAAAGACAAATGCCAGGCTCAAGGCATAACCACCTCCAAAACTGCTGTCAGATACCAGGCCTCCGACTATTCATCTTGACTTCTATCACCAGATTTCTACCATCGGATCGTGCAGGCTCCCCAGGTAAATCCCGCCCCGAATGACGTCAGCACAACCACCGACCCCTCTTTCACCAGGCCCTGTTCGACAGCCTCGGCCAAGGCGACGGGGCTGGTGGCGCCCGAGATGTTGCCATACTTCTCAACGTTGACAAATACCTTGGACTCCGGCAGCTTCAGCCTTCTGCACGCCGCCTCGATAATTCTCAGGTTCGCCTGGTGGGGAATCAAGAGATCGAGATCGTCAGCAGTGAGACCGGCGCGGGCCAGGCTTTCCAGGGCAGCCTCAGGCATGGCCCGCACCGCAAACTTGAACACCTCGCTGCCATTCATGTGAATGGTGTGCAAGTGGTGGTCAACTGTTTCGTGGGTGGCGGGGCGCCGGGAGCCGCCTGCGGGCATGTGGAGATGCTCACCCTGGGTTCCGTCGATACCCAGGACGAAAGAGAGAAAGCCCCTGCCCTCAGGCCCCGGCTGCAATACCGCCGCCCCTGCTCCATCACCAAAGAGGACGCAGGTGTTGCGGTCCTCCCAGTTAGTGATCTTGCTCAGGGTGTCCGCGGCGATTACCAGGACGCAGTCATAGACGCCGGTGGTGATGAACTGGGATCCGACAGCACAGGCGTAGATAAACTGCGGGCAGGCCGCTTCCATGTCAAAACCGGCCGCCCGCCTGGCGCCGAGGGCGGCCTGTACCAGACAGGCCGTGGATGGAAAAAACATGTCCGGGGTCACTGTGGCCACGATGATCAAGTCGACCTGCTCCGGCTCCACCCCGGCGTTGGCCAAGGCTTGCCTGGCTGCCGGGATGGCCAGGCTGGAGGTTGGCTCATCCGGCTCGGCGATGTGCCGCTCCTTCATCCCGGTCCTGGAGGTGATCCATTCATCCGAAGTATCCACCATCTTTTCCAAATCAGCGTTAGTCAGGATACGCCGGGGAAAGTGCTTGCCCAATCCCGTGATCCGGACCGGCCTCAACCCTTCAGGCTTCATTGTTTTGCTTCCACCCCTTTTGCAAGGACTCTACGAGGTTTTCTTTTATAGCCTTATCTGTATAGCGGATGGCATTTTGAATGGCGCGGGCGCGGGAGGCGCCGTGGCAGAAAACAGACAGCCCGTTCACCCCGAGCAGCGGCGCTCCCCCGTATTCTGTGTAGTCCAGCTTGCGAAAGAGGTCTCCAAAGGCCGGCTTCACCAGGATACCGCCGAACATCCGCAGCGGGTTCCGCTTGACCTCGTCCCTGATCATCCCGGTGAGAGTGGAGACAATCCCCTCGGCCAGTTTCAGGGCAATGTTGCCGACAAAGCCGTCGCAGGCGATCACGTCCACGTCGGCGGTTAAAAAATCCCGCCCCTCGACATTGCCTACAAAGTGCAGATCCCCTGCTTCTGCCAGGACTTGATGGGCGCTCGATGACCGCCTCGGTTCCCTTGGTGGGCTCGCTGCCCACGTTGAGCAAGGCCACCCTTGGGTTGCCGATGCCCAGCACCTGCCTGGCATAATGGCTGCCCAGGTAGGCGAACTGCACCAGGTGGCTGGCCTTGACATCGACGTTTGCCCCAGAATCGATCAGCACTTTGGGCCCCTTGGGGGACGGAAAAACGGTGGCAATTCCCGGGCGCTCGACACCGGGCAGCCTTCCTAATTCAAAAAGCGCTGCCGCCATCTGGGCCCCAGTATTCCCGGCCGAGATGACCGCGCTCGCCTCGCCCTCTTTAACCAACCTGGTAGCCACGACCAATGATGAGTTCCTCTTTCGCCTGACTGCAGACGCCGGGTGCTCGTCCATGCCGATCACTTCGGGAGCGTGTCTCACGGTGATCGCCCCAGGGGGATAGCGGTAATTCTTCAGCTCTGCTTCCACCAAGTCCTGCTCGCCGACCAGGATCACCCGGACAGAATCGCTGTTGACAGCATTGACAACACCCTTGACAACCTCCGCCGGGGCATAATCGCCCCCCATGGCATCAACGGCAATGCTCACAGATCCTTCATCTCCTTCGCCACAATAGTAAAGCGCCCCTTCAAGACCTCTGCAGCGCCTACCCTGGAGTTCACCCTGATCACGAATCTATTGCCCTTCTTGCTCTCAACCTCGGCGCAGGCCACCACCCTGATCCTTTAAAAAAACAGGGGTCAGATAACGCACAGAGGCGCTGCCTGTCAGAGCCACGTCTGCATTGATCAGCGCCACCGCCAGGGAATTGGCCTGGGCGAAGAGGTAGTGCCCGCGCAGGATCTTGGTCTTGGAAAATACCATATCCTTTTTGGCCTCAAGGACAGAGATGCCCCTTTTGCCCATCTCCATCTCCAGCATGTCGCCGATCAGCTCGCCTGTGCCCAACGAACGGATCTGGCTGTAAAACCGTTCCGCGATCTCCTTGGTTCGCACCCGCAACTCAGGAATACCCAATTCCAGGCGATCCAGGCGCACAGTGGGAACGCTCACGGACAGCGATTCCGCCAACTCCTCATCGGTTAAAAACGGGCTCTCCTGCAACTTTCTTTCCAGGAACTGCTGCCTGTCCCGCTTATACTGGTTCCTCTCCATAGCTACTCCCTTTATTACCTATTCTTATTACCTAGTAATAATATATTATTCAAAATAAAAAAGACAAGATGGTTTTGCCACTCTTGTCCAAATATTGTCGGCCGTTTATTGTTAATCCATCAAATGGCCGACCAAAGGGTACTCCGGCACATTCGATGCCGCGCCCAGAGGGCACCCGGTTCGCTACGCTCACCCAACAAAGTGGCAACCACTAACCACTAAAATTACTTCTCCAGGACCTCTCGATCCCGGTAATAGCCACATGCCTGGCAGACCCGGTGAGTCATTTTTGGTTCGTGGCAGCGCGGGCAGCTTGATCACACTCGGGCTGGTAATCTTGATCATGGCCCTTCTTTTATTTTTTCGGGCTTTCGATGTTCTGCGCTTGGGTACACCCATGTTCTCACCTCCCTTATCAGAAGTCCAGACCCTCCCGCCCCTCATTTCCCAGGCAATAATTCGCCCAGGCTGGCCAGCCTCGGGTCTGGCGCCTGCGGATTGCAGTTGCACCGGTCTGTATTGAGGTTGCAACCGCAAGCAGGACATAATCCTTTGCAGTCCGGGCGACACACCAGTCTTCATGGGCAGCGCCAGGATCAGGCTTTCGATGATCGCATCCCTGAGGTCAATCTCCTCCCCGCTATATATCCGCCCGGTATCATCCAGGTCGCTGTGATCGATGCTGCTTGCAGCATAATAGGTCTCCTCGAAGGAGGTGTCGATGGGGATATTATAAGGCATGAGGCAACGGCTGCAGTTGATATCGGCCTTCGCTTTCGACGCTGCCCTTGACGTAGATCTTGCCGCCAACGTTTTTTGCCTGTCCCTTCACCAACACCTCGTTAAAAACGAACAAGTCGCCCCGAAGTTCGATCTCCAAGCGGGGGGCACTGATGGTGAAATCTTTCTCGCTCCCTGTCTCCCTGCGCAGGTCGCCAACCCTTATCAACACATGTACCGCCCCCAATCAACCATTCCACATTATACCGGGGGTGAGCGGGTCTGTCAAATTTTCGCTCCAGACAGCCAACAAGAGAAACGGTTCTCCGCCTAACAATCGGGGCAATTCTCCGGGGAATAGATCAGTGGCAGAGCTGGTCCGCAGCCAGCACAGCCGAGTGCCCGCCAAGATCTTTGAGGCCGGAAGTTTTTAGCCATATATTTCAGAATGAGAACCGGTGTCGATGAGTTTTAAGAGGTTATTGGCTGTTTTCTCAAATACGAGAAGCCAGTCAGGCTCAATATGGCATTCCCGGTAGTTCTTCCACTCCCCGGTGAGCCAGTGGTCATGGTATTTTGGAGGTAATGGCGTGTCAGTAACAAGCATTTTGACCGCATCATTCAGTTTGGCCATGTCTTTGCCTTGCTTTTTAAGGCGCTCAATATCCTTTTTGTACTGCCTGGTAACGGCTATTTCTCGCATCCGCATATCCCGAGGTCTTTATTCATTTCTTCGATCGAGGAATAGTGGATCAGCCTACCGTCACGAGCATCTTCAAAAGCCTGTCGGGTGTGTGGCGGCAACTGAACCGGAAACGGCAATCCCCTCTGTTGCTCAACCTGTTTCAGGAACAGATTAACTGCATCGCTCATAGAAAGACCTAAGTCCCTTAGGATTGTTTGGGTAGACTTTTTCAAATCCGAGCCAACCCTAATCCGGATGTCAGTGTCTCTTTTCTTTTCTTTTGCTAGCGCCATCTCAATCACATCCAAATCAGATTTGTAGCACTATTGTAGCACACAGATTATTTGTTGTAAAGCCCCGCTTTCCTGTATGCTTGCTGGATATTTCTAGTCGTGGCTGATTTGTGGGTATCACTGTAAGCTTCAACTAGAGGCGTAGCTGCTCTTATCCCACCGCTTCAAAGAAGCGGGGGCGGGGGCATTAGAGCGGGTAGCCCTCGGTAAATGTGATAAAAAGAAAGGCTCCGATATAGCAGCGAAAACTCTCTTAGCCCTGGTTAGGAGAGTTTTACTTACTGAGCACAGCGGGATGCTTGGCCCTGGCAATGGCCATCTCCGGCTTCTTCTGCAACTGCTTTTCCAGCTCGGCGTCCCGCATCTTGTTCCGGTATGCCGGGTCCTGGAAGGAGTACTTGAAGTTGGTGTGCACGTCATAGGTACCCTCCAGCAGCGTGACCACGTCCTCCACCATGACCAGTTCCTCGTCGGTGGGGATGACGAAGATCTTGACCCGGGAATCCGGCGCCGAGATGTCGGATTCCATGTTCCTGGTGCGGGCGACCTTGTTTTTCTCCGGATCAAACTTGATGCCCATGAACTCCAGGCCATCCATCGCCTTGGCCCTGATCTCCGGAGCCATCTCACCCACGCCGGCCGTCCAGACGAGGGCATCGATGCCCCCGACAGCCGCCGCGTAGGCGCCGATGTACTTCTTGATCCGGTAGCACTCCATCTCGAAGGCCAGCCTTGCCCGCTCGTCGCCCTTCTCCATGGCTTGCCAGGATGTCCCGGCGGTCGGCGTATTGCCCGGTGATGCCCAGCAGACCGCTCTTCTTGTTCAGGGTGTTGTCCATATCCTGCGAGGACATCTTCTCTTTCTGCATCACGTAGAAGTCCAGGGCGGCGTCGTGGTCGCCGGCCCTGGTGCCCATGATCAGGCCTTCGAGCGGAGTGAAACCCATGCTGGTGTCGAAGGAGACACCCTTCCTGACAGCGTTTGCGCTCACGCCGTTGCCGATGTGCAGGCTGACCAGGTTGACGTCGAAGGGGTCCTTGCCCAGCAACACAGCAGCGCGCTTGGCCACGTACAGCAGGGACGTGCCGTGGAACCCGTAGCGGCGCACCTGGTACTTTTCATACCAGTCATAGGGCACGGCATACAGGTACTGGGCCGGCTTCATGGTCTGGTGCCAGGCGGTGTCCATCACCGCCATGTGCGGCACGTCCGGCATCAGGGCCTGGGCGGCCTCGATCCCCAGCACGTTCGGGGCGTTGTGCAGCGGCGCCAAAACCTGTAGTTCTTTGAATACGTCCAGGACATCCTGATCGATCCGGACCGACTTCGTAAATTTTTCACCGCCATGCACCACCCGGTGACCGACGGCGTCGATCTCCTTGATGCTTTTCAAGACACCGTGTATCGGGGTGCGCCAACAGTTCCAGGATCAGCTGAGTATGGCTTCCTTATGGGTCGGGCAGTCGCGCTCGACCTTGAACTCATCCCTGCCGGTGGCCTCATGAACACAGAACGATCCGCCAAGGGCTACCCGCTCGACGATACCCTTGCAGGCGATCTCCTTGCGGTTCCCAGTCGTAGACCATGTACTTGACGGAAGAACTGCCGCAGTTCAGAACCAGGATCTTCATTTCATTCATTCCTCCAATTTCCCTCTTCTGTTGATTCTTCTCTCTATTTAGGTATTCAGAATTCAGTGTTCATTGACTCTCGCCATAGGGAACCATGGCCACGACCGCTGCGATCGCCACCGTGTTGACGATGTCCTCGGTTTTGCAGCCGCGTGAGAGGTCCATGACGGGCTTGGCCAGGCCTTGGAGGATCTGGCCATAGGCATCGGCTCCGCCAAAGCGTTCCGTCAATTTAGAGGCGATATTCCCGGCGTTGATGTCCGGGAAGATCAAGATATTAGCCCGCCCCGCAACCGGGCTCCCGGGCGCCTTATAACGCCCAACCTCCGGAACGAGGGCGGCATCTCCCTGCAATTCACCGTCGATCACCAGGTCCGGACGCTCCCGGTTGGCGATCCTGGTGGCCTCGACCACCTTGTCCACGAGCGGATGGACGCCGCTGCCCTTGGTAGAAAAGGAAAGCATGGCGGCGCGAGGTTCTTTGACATTAAAGATATTTTTGGCGGTAGTACAGGTGATAATGGCTATCTCTGCCAACTCTTGCGCCGTGGGGTTCGGTAGTGCGCCGGAATCTGCAAAGAGGAAGAAGCAATTATCACCGTATGGGCATTTGGGCACCACCATGGCGAAACAAGCCGAGGCGATGCAGACCCCTTTGGCTGTTTTGATGATCTGGAAGGCCGCTCTTTCGAGATCAGCGGAGGTGGTGATGGCGCCTGCTACCATGCCGTCGGCATCGTCGAGCTTGACCATCATCGCCGAGAAGTAAACCTTGTCCCTCAGAAGCTGCCTGGCATCATCGATGGAGGCGAACTTACCCTTCCTGATTTCCATGAGCTTTTCGGCATACTTGTCGAACTGAGGCCACTTCTCGTGGTCCAGCACCTGGATGTCGTTGATGTTCGCCCCGACTGACTTTGCCTGTTTTCTAACCTCATCTTCCTTTCCGATCAGGATTACCTTGCCCAGCCCCGCCTCTGCAACCAGCTCCGCAGCCTTGAGCGTGCGCTCATCCTCCGCCTCTGGCAGGAGAATTGTCTTTTGTCCCCGGCGCGCCTGTTCCCAGGCATACTCCATGTTTACACTTTTAGGCGCCAATTTTACCATCGCTTTACTCCTTATCCTCGGTGAATTTGATTGTATTATCCCCCCTGGTGCCGACGCTTATCAATAACAATAATCACACCAGGTTTAGCGTGTCAAGTCGTCTTGAGTCATTTCTCTCCCTTGCCAGGTCTATTTTATCCATTAGTTTTGTCCTTTAAAAATATTACTACAGCGGCGGATCTCTTCTTTCAGAAACTACGCTGTAGTAATAGTCACTCGTTACATCGGAACGGTCCTTCCATAATCCTTACGCTTAATAGATCCCCTGGGCCAGCATCGAGGCCGCCACCTTCTGGAATCCGGAAATATTGGCGCCCGCCACGTAATTGCCGTCCATGCCGTATTCTCTGGCCGCTTCTTTGGCCATCCGGTAGATATTGACCATGATGCCGTGCAGTTTCTGGTCGACTTCTTCGAAAGACCAGGCCAGCCTCATGCTGTTCTGGCACATTTCCAGGGCGGACGTGGCCACCCCGCCGGCATTGGCGGCCTTGGCAGGGCCAAACAGGACCTTGTGCTCCAGGAAGAGTCTGACCGCCTCGTTGGTCGAGGGCATGTTGGCGCCTTCGGCGACGGCAATGACGCCGCCTTCGATCAGGGTCCCGGCTTCCTGTTCGTTGATCTCGTTTTGAGTGGCGCAGGGCAGGGCGAGGTCGCATTTAATGTTCCAGATGCCCCGGTAGTTTTCGTTGTACTCGGCTTCCGGATGGAAGTTTTTATATTCCTTGATCCTCTTTCTTTCCACTTCTTTTAACTGTTTAATTAACTTGAGGTCAATCCCTTTCTGGTCATGGATGTAACCGTCGGAGTCGGACATGGCGACAACCTTGGCGCCATACTGCTGGGCTTTTTCGCAGGCATAGATGGCCACGTTGCCTGATCCGGAGATGACAGCGGTTTGGCCGGCCAGGTCCTGACCGTGGTCTGACAGCATCTCTTTCAGGAAGTAGATCAGTCCGTATCCGGTCGCCTCGGTGCGCCCCAGGGAACCGCCGTAAGGAATGCCCTTCCCTGTCAGGACACCGGCTTCGGTGGCGTTTTTAATTCTCTTGTACTGGCCGTACAGGAAACCGATCTCTCTGCCACCCACACCGATATCGCCGGCAGGCACGTCGAGGTCCGGGCCGATATGCTGGGCCAATCCCAGCATGAAGCTCTGGCAGAACCGCATCACTTCCCGGTCTGATTTTCCCTTGGGATCGAAATCGGAGCCGCCCTTGCCGCCTCCGATCGGCAGTCCGGTCAGCGAGTTTTTGAATGTCTGTTCAAAGCCCAGGAACTTGATAATGCCTAGATTTACCGAGGGATGG
>CAVYEE010000026.1:0-80566 GCA_963767365.1 uncultured Peptococcaceae bacterium | reverse complement strand
AAAACTTGCACCCTACGAATTTATTCATGAAGCTCTGATTGGCGTTCAATTCAAAATAAGTGATTTTTGGGGTGATCTCCTCCGCTTCTTTCAGCTTGTCTGCGGAGAGGAGCGCCTGTCTTGCCCCTTCCAGAGAGCTGTTGCCCAGCTGGATCATCTTTTCTCTCGGCAGATCGGGATAGAGCCCAATGGTGACCGCGGACTCGATGTCCAGATGCTTGCCAAATGCCCCTGCGGCAAAGAAATGCCTGACGTCTTCCATGGGACAGCCGATGCTCTCCAACAGCACCTCGACGGCCGCGTTCACCGCTCCCTTGGTGCGCATGATATTATCGATATCCGTCTGAGTGATGACGATATCCTTTTCATTGGCTGACTCTGGGGCAGGAACAACGATCAAAGATTGACGGCCATCGACGAAGCGGCCGGATCTGTCGATGATGCCCGCCAGCAGCAGCCCGGCCAGACAATCCACCAGGCCCGAACCGCAGATTCCGGCTGCCTTGCCCTCGCCAATCACATGATAGTCTACCAGGCCGTTCTGATTGATACATACCTTGTCAACGGCCCCCTGCTCCGCTCTCATCCCTGAAGCGACCACTCCTCCCTCGAGGGCGGGGCCGGCAGCCCCGGCGCAGGCGACCAGCCAGTCGCTGTTGCCCAGAATGATCTCGCCGTTGGTGCCGATATCCACCAGCAGGGAGACCTCTTGGCGCTTGTGCATGGCGCTTACCAGGATGCCGGCAATGACGTCGCCCCCCACATAGCTACCCACACTCGGCAGGCAGTAGAGGACGCCATGCGGAAATATCTCGATGCCGGCGTCGCCGGCGCTCAGAAAACCGGTGCGGTTCACTACCGGAATATATGGTTCCCGGCAGATACGGGACGGATTGAGGCCGAGCAAGAGGTGCACCATGATGGTGTTGGCCCCGATTACGACGGCAGTAATGTCCCTGCTGTTTATTCCGGTCCTGGCGCAGAGTTTTCTGATCAGTCCATTGATCGTTTTCACGACCGCCTGCTGCAACAAGTAGGCGCCATCAGGCTCCAACGCCCGGAAGATACGGGTCAGGACGTCTTCGCCGTAGGCGCACTGCCCGTTATATTCCGCCGCTGTCCCCAGGCAGGCTCCGGTCTGCATATCCAACAGGCTGGCAACAACGGTAGTGGTGCCGATGTCTATGGCCAGGCCATAGTGCCTGCTAGTTGTGTCGCCCGCCTCGCAGTTCAACAATTCCCAGCCGGAATCGGTTTGGCCGAGCAGCGCCGTGACCTGCCAGTTGGCATCACGACAGATTGCGGAAATGTTGTGCATGAGACGAAACGGGATGTGAACGTTGCCGAAGGCAGGGAAAAGTGATTGACGCAGCCTTTCGATATCGGCTCTGTTGTCCGCCAGGCTGGGAGTGACGATCTCGGTAAAAGTTTTACGCGTAATGGGAGCGAGGTCTATCTCTGACTGCACACCCGACTGCAGGATGATCCCTTCATCGTCCATGATCTTCCTCCGCCTATCTTTCACCGGGCACATATTACTACTTCCTTCATACGATCATCTCTCTTTGTAAATTTTAACGAATTTTGCTGCAGTTTCAACTGGGTCTTGGCTTCAGTGGGGGATTGCTTTTCCCCCACTGAAGCTTAGAGCCAGTTAATTAGTGGCGTAGCCGCTCTTATCCCACCGCTTTAAGAAGCGGGGGCATTGAGAGCGGGTAGTCCCCGGTAAACAGGTTATCCATGAGTGGGTTTCTTCTCAAACCCCAGCCCGTTAGAAGAATGTGGGACAAGGTAATCTTTGCAGGGGTATAAATTAACACAACCTGCATAAATATCAATGATCGGGAATCAGCCAACATCAGAGGTGTTGACTTTGTTAAGGAATCTGAGGAATTTAGCGGAAGTCCTATGGGCAAGCATTGCCTACGCAGGGCTTGGCAAAAGGCGGGGAGCATGAGTGAGCAGGTGCTATTTGCCCTGACCTGTATCATTGTAGTGGGCATAACTGCACAGTGGTTGGCATGGAGGCTCAAAATACCGGCAATTTTCCTATTGATACTATTTGGCATAGTATCTGGCCCAGTGCTTCATCTGATCGCTCCCGATCGGCTATTTGGCAATCTTTTGTTTCCCTTCACCTCTCTTGCTGTAGCGCTGATCCTTTTTGAGGGCGGTCTCAACCTCAGGATGGCAGACCTGAAGCAGGCTGGCGCCGCAGTCAGGGGATTGATCTGCGTTGGGGCGATCGTGACGTGGCTTGCCGGCGCCCTGGCGGGGCGCCTGCTGCTCGGGCTTGACTTCCCGGTCGCCTTGTTGTTGGGAGCGGTCCTGGTTGTTACCGGTCCCACAGTGATCGTGCCATTACTGAGGCAGGTGCCCCTGGCGAGCAGGTTGGCCGCCATTCTCAGATGGGAAGGGATCCTGATCGATCCGCTGGGAGCGATGCTGGCTGTCCTGGTTTTTGAGGCCAGTTTCGCAGATGGGATGCACGAGGCAATAAAACTTGCTTTCCTGGGAGCAGGAAAAACCATTCTCTTAGGAGGATCCATTGGGCTTTTAGGCGCTGGGCTGATTGTCTTGCTTATCAAGCGGTGCTATATCCCTGATTATCTTCAGATACCTGTCACCTTAACGGTCATAGTCAGTGTATACGCTATGACCAACTTGCTTCAGGCTGAATCAGGATTGTTGGCGGTAACCATCTTGGGGATCGGGCTGGCAAATCAAAGGATGGTTGACGTAAGGCATATCATCCATTTCCATGAAAACCTTCGGGTCATATTGCTGTCCAGTCTCTTTACCGTGCTGGCAGCTCGCTTGAGCCTGAACGATCTGGGCTATATGTTGAGCTGGAACAGTCTTGCTTTTCTAGGATTGCTGATCTTTGTGGTGCGACCGGTAGCAGTGGCTTTAGGAACAATCGGAGCGGGCCTGAGCAGGCAAGAACGAATCTTTCTTGGTTTTATTGCCCCTCGTGGTATCGTCGCTGCATCCGTTTCCTCAATCTTTGCATTGCAACTCCAGGCAGCCGGCGTAATTCAGGCTGAACACCTGGAGCCTGTAACTTTCTTGATTATCATTGGCACCGTAACGGTTTACGGTTTGTCGGCAGCGCCATTAGCCCGGCGATTAGGGGTATCGGGGTAGCACACCCATAAGGTATTGTCCGGCCGAACAACCAGAAGCAGGATGGCCGGCTGTCTGATCCTCCAGTCCAGCCACTGAGCGCCGAAGCCTGGCACGTCGATGACGATCAGGCTGGGCGGTACCCGTGGTCATTGTCCGGTGCCGCGTCGGGTAGGCGGTTCCAACTGGTCGCCGGTCTGACGGGCCATAGAGAGGAAGCTGCGCATGATCCGCCGGTAAGAAATGGCGCCCGCCAGGCCCTCCCCCTCAATTACGGGCAGGTAGGCAATCTCGTTGTCCGCCATCATCGTCAGGGCATGGTCCAGGGTATCTTCCCCGTCGATGACGATGGGCGGGCTGCTCATGATCTCCTTTGCGTTGGCACCCTGCCGTTCCGGGGGGAGATGCAGGAGGTCCTGCTTGGTGATCACTCCCACGGGGTGGAGACTGTCTTCTTCGCTCACGACCGTTACGCCTTTGACCTGTTCATTGAAGATCATCTCCCGAACATCCGCTGCCGGGGTGTCTGGCGTGACATGCGGCAGCAGGGTGGCCATGACCTCTTTCACCCTCGTTCTCTCCAGGAGGGGAAGGAAAAAGTCCAGCCGGTGGGCCGGTGAGTCGGCTGGGGTGGGCACCTGGCTCTCGTAGATGGTGTTGTGGCCCACCAAAATGTAGGCCAGCCCCACGGCTGATCATGGCTGGCACCAGGAGGCCGTAACCGCCGGTCATCTCTCCCACCATGAACATAACGGCCAGGGGCGCCCTGGCTACGGCCCCGAAGAGGGCCATCATCCCCACCACGATGAAGGGCAGGGGGGTAACCGGGAGGTGGGGAATACCGTGCATTCCCTGCCATAAGGCAGTACCCAGCATCCCGCCGATGAAGAGACCGGGTGCGAAAACGCCGCCGCTGCCCCCGGAACCGATCGACAACGAGGTGGCCGCAATCTTGAGGAAAACCAGGGCGACCACCAGTCCCAGGGGCAGAAGGTTGTTCATCATGGACAGTTGCAGCCAGCCGTAGCCCATGCCCAGCACCTGCGGCACAAACATACCAATCAGACCCACGGCGAGCCCGCCCAGAGCGGGCTTCACCCAGTTCGGCCAGTTCAGCCTTCTGAAGAGATCCCTGGTGGCGTAAAAGGTCTTCGGATAGAGCATGCCGACCAGGCCGCACAGAATCCCGAGCAGTGCGTAATAGATCAGGGTCACGGGGTCTAATGAGATAGTCTGGGCCATCACTCCGAAGACAGGCACGTAACCCGTGAAGCTGGCGAAGATGACGTAGCCGATCAGCGAGGCGATGAAGGACGGTATCAAGGCGTCGATCTCGAAACCCTGCAGGTAGAGGATTTCCGTGCTTAAGAGGGCGCCCCCCAGTGGGGCCTTGAAAATGGCCCCGATGCCGGCCCCGATGCCGGCCGCTACGGCGATGCGCCGGTCCGCGACATTCAACTTGAGAAACTGGGCCAGGACCGAACCGAAGCCGGCGGCAATCTGGGCGGTGGGTCCCTCCCGGCCGGCGCTGCCCCCGGAGCCGATGGTAATGGCCGAAGCGATCGTCTTGACCAGGGGCACCCTCGCCCTGATCAGACCGCCCTTATTATGGAAGGCGTCAATGGCGGCGTCAGTGCCGTGACCCTCGGCTTCAGGCGCAAATGTATAGACGATCGCCCCGCACAGCAAGCCACCCAGTGTGGTGACCACGGGGATCATCCAGCGGCGGGCGATCTCCCTCACCACCGGTTGCCCTTCCCCTAATGGCCCCGGTGGGTAATAGCCTGCACCCAGGCCTAGGAACAAGTATGTTGACCATTTGATGGCTTCGTAAAAGACGATTGCTCCCAGGCCAGCCACCACTCCGATCAGGCCGGCGACCAGGAGCCATTTCTGTAAATAACCCAGGTGTAAACCTGCATGAAAGTCGATCTTGGACACGCGGCGTCCCTCCCCTGGTTATCATAGCATAAGGCGCCGCTGAGTGTTAAAGATCCGGCGCGAAAACCGGCTGGCGGATCTGGGAGCAAAAGCGGGCATTGCGGCCGGCACTGCTGAACAAATGGTAGCTGATATGGTGAAGCGAGCTGTCTCCACCCCGGGGATGACACCTGAAGAGAAAAAACGGCAAGCTAGATTCTTGCATGAAGAGGCCCGGAAGAAAGCAGCGGTGCAGTTTAAAAAATCCATAGACGAGTGGATGGTCGAGGGAGGCAGGGAGGATGCATAGCCCATTTTTCTTCAAACAAAGCTTCTACCTGCCCACTGAGACAAACGCCTCAAAAAACGCTGCCAACCTCAAGTACATAGCCACCAGGCCAGGCGCTGACATGGGTGATCTGGAGCCAGAGACCCCGGAAGCGGAGAGAGACCCGAAAGAGAGGTCGATTGAGGATGATTTCGGCCCCGTTAATCCTGGAACCGCCGCCGGCCATGTCAAGTATATGTCCGAGCGCCCCGGGAGTCATGGACTGTTCGACGCATACGGAGTGGCGAATCTTAAGGCTGAGATGCATGAGATCAAACATAACAAAGGCATTGTCTGGCGTGATGTCGTCAGCCTGCACGAGGATGACGCCGCCCGCCTGAGCTATACCACTCGTGAGGCATGGGAAGACACATTGAGGAGGGCCATGCCCGACGTTGCCAAGGCCATGGGCATCCGCGAGGACAACCTGTGCTGGGTGGCTGCCTTCCACCAGAAAGCGGGGCACCCGCATTGCCACATTTCATTCTGGGAGATAAATCTCGATCGCACCCGGGGTGTAATCAGCGATGGTATTCGCCGGGACATACACCAACCAAGAAGAGTCCCTTGATCAGGCCAGACGAAACGCCTACAACGGGCCATCGAGACCCCGCCGAACGCCAGGCACATGCGGACGGTCTACACCCTGCTTGTCGAGCTTGGCAAGGACGGCGGTAAGGAGATCGACAGGCTGTTTGACAGCCTGTCAGATGTCAAGCTGCGAGATATAACTGATTCTACCAGGTATTGCTAGATAAAGTGAGGAGGAATATAATTATGCCTGAGAAGCGTCAAGCGAGGGATGGGCCAAAAGCTTCTCGCAACCCTCACAGAATTCGCTATCGAAGCGAGATATCCTGATCAGAAAGCCGAAGTTTCGGCTAAGTGTACTGAAGTGATGGTTGAGGAGCTTTTGAAGAAAGCAAAGGAGATGACGGCATGGCTCTCGGAGATGTCATCCCAATTACAACGCTGATAGATGGACTCAAAGCTAAGGTTGATCAGCTTAGGCAGACAATCCCAATCGACCGCGTGTTTCTTTATGGCTCCTATGCAAAGGGTTGTCCCAAAGAATATAGCGACATCGATCTCGTTGTGATATCCCCGGCATTTGGGAAGGATATTATCGAAGAGGGCGTTATGCTGATGAATGCCTTTGGAGATGTCAGTATAATGGTGGAACCCAGAGCGTATTCCCGCGAGAAATATGAAGCGGCAGAACCCGGAACTTTTTTGCATGACGAAGTAATCAAGAAAGGTATCCGGATCTGCTGATAGCGACTGTTGAAATAATTGAAGAGGAATGGCGGCCCTGTGCATGGCCGTTATCAGAGAAAAGGGATCGGTTCGCTATTATTTCAAGCCAGGTTGTGAAAAACTGATCCGAGTAGATTATCACGGGACGCATGAAGTTCCAAAATGAACATGCGAGGCTATTTTGAAAGCAGCCGGTATTAAGGCAAAAAGGGGGACTAAGCGATGATAGACTTGCCGTATTCAATAGTTATTGAGGCAACGGAGGATCCCAGCTTCTTCAGCTTTTATTCACCTGAGCTAGAAGGGTTTACCGGAGTGGGCCACTCAATTGAAGACTGCCTCTATAAGGCAAAATGGGGCATGCAAGATCACGTGGCGTTACTGAAGGAGCAAAAACTCCCTGTTCCGGCGCCCAACAGTAAGCCCAGAGTTTTGATTCAAAACGAAGAGAAGCAAGCTGGCCGCGTGGCAATCTAACTAATTTGGTAGATGAACTGAACAAGCCGTTGGGGTAACTCCTCAACGGCTTGTTAATTGGAGGTGGTTGCAATGCTCTACGGTGTCATTTTCAAGGGGTTAACGGACGAGAATATAAACCATCGGCAAGAGATTTAACCCCCCTGTTTTGGCGAAAATAGGGGGCAGGTTGCCAGGGCAGCGACCTTGGCCACATCGGCTTGGACCCGACCCGGGTGGATAAGACCGATCATGAGCCGGTCTCCTGGTGTGGATGAATTGAAAATTACCACTTTTATGCATCGTCATCGTCTGCCGGGATTGCAGCCTTGATGATGCGCAAGATCCGGCGCTTGTCTACGGCGGTCATTTTTTTGCCCGATCGGCGAAGGACCGATCCGATCTCGTTCCATTCTTTTTCTAATTCGACATCTTCTCTATATTTTCCTTCTAGTTTCCTGGTCTGGTTTATGTTGGGCAGAAATCCAGCAGCGCTCATCAAGTCTTCGTACGTGACGTTGTTATGGGCTTTTTCGGCCAGCCTCTTGATGATCTCGGGGCTAGGCGGGCTGTCCAGCGGTCAAGACTTACTATCACGTGTTGCCTCGGGTTGAGGATGAGGCGGTTGCCATGTTCGACGATGTACTGACGGGCAAGATCCTTGCCCCCGAACCCCAACCGGACAAGCCGTCCGAGGATGCTTGTGTTAACTCTTGTGTTATAAACAACGTGATCTCCTTTCCGACCTGCGTACTACCAAAAAAGAAAACCCGCAATTGCTTGCGGGACAAGGGTTCTAGTTGGAGCCGACGGTCGGACTTGAACCGACGACCTGCGGTTTACGAAACCGCTGCTCTACCAACTGAGCTACGTCGGCACCCTGAAAGATTATACCGTGTATTGAAGAGCTTTTCAAACAGGACCTTGTGGGAAAAAATCGTATCGACTGTGAATTTTACGTAGTATCCCCAGCCAAGAAGGGACATGAGGCCGTTTGGCGTGTCCCAGGCCCATGATGAAGAAGGAAGAAGTCGCTAATGCCGGAGCATGCCAGAAATCGGATGTGTCAACTGTATTCCCATCAAATGGCCGACCCAAAGGGTGCCCCGGCACATTCGATGCCGCGCCCAGAGGGCACCCGGTTCGCTTCGCTCACCACTAAGATGGCTAGAACCTGATGATGGGGCCGTTTAGCAACAGGCAGAGCGCCCCCAGGCCCATGAACAGAGAGACGATGTCCTTGGTGATCAGGGCGTTGACTACCCCACCCAAGGCGATCAAGATGGCAACCTTGTACACCTTCTGCATTTTCCAGGGATTCACCGGGTTTTCCTCCTGCAGAGTTTCCATGGGGACATTCCTCCGAAGGATGTGTGTCCCCCGTACCTTGAAAATGGGTATGTATCCATACATCTATTATTATTCTACCTGTTGCCATCCCGAACCTTTTATCCTCCGATTTCCGAAAAATATTACCGTTCAGGGAATTGGGAGCCGGAATACCACAAATGCTGCGGGATCTCAACAGCACTGGTCCATGCCTCCATCATACAGTTTGAGCAGTTGGTTCTTGTCCAGGGCAAAGATAGCGTAGCCATACGCCCCGTTCTTCTGGCCGGAAACGATAATCTCATTCGGGTTCTTGTTCTCCACGTTTCCGACCGTGATCTGCTGGTCCGAGACCGGGGCCGCCACGGGGTCCGTGACCTGGAAGCCGCCGGGCAGATTGAGCACCGCCACCATGAAGCACTTGTCGCCGGTCCGGTAGATAATCACGGCATCCTCCTGGTCGTCCCCGTTCAGAAACCCGGGCGCCCACTGTGACGAGCTGGTACTGCGGAAACTTCTGCTGCCAGTAAACCACGGCGGCGGGCGGCGCCCCGGTATCCAAGTTGCCGGGGGCGGGCGGGAGGTTGTCCGCCGCATTTTTGACCGGCGCTCTGCTGCTGTAACTGGCGATTACCACCAGCAGCAGGATCAGGAGGGCGCTGGATACCCAGGAGATCAATCCCGGCGGCTTC
Source organism: uncultured Peptococcaceae bacterium (assembly GCA_963767365.1). Taxonomy (GTDB): domain Bacteria; phylum Bacillota; class DSM-12270; order Thermacetogeniales; family Thermacetogeniaceae; genus Palsa-1188. The sequence continues at coordinate 71,458 of CAVYEE010000026.1, read as the reverse complement.
ATCTCGCGATCACCCCCAACTGGATCAACAGGAAGGCCATGGCGGCATGCGCTTTTTCGGCCAACTGCTTCAGCCCCGGCCACAGGGCAACCAGGCAGAGGCAGACGACTATCAGTGAGCACAGGTAATGGACTGGCTCCGGAGAGGTCAGGGTCAGCCCGCCCGCCAGGTTGATCGCCTGCCTGGCGTGAGACAGGTTGAAGTAGGGGGTGAATCCGGGCATCAGGAGGCGGTTGGTGATGTATCCGGCAATCAGGGAAATACCCACCACTCCCACGTTGTAGATGACAGCCGCCCTCCTGCCGATCAGTTTGTAGATGCTGAGCAGTTCCGGCAGGTTGGTAGCCGCCCCGGTCATCAGGAAGGTTACCGCCACGCCGGGAGCGGCGCCGCTGGCCACCAGGGCTGCGATAAAGGGGATGTGCCCCACGGCGCAGACGTACATGACCGCCCCGATCAGGGCGATCCCCCCGATGGAGATCAATCCGGGATTGCCCAGATAGTGCTGGATCACGGATGACGGTACGATAGTGGTGATCAGTCCTGCCAGCAGCATGCCGGGCACCACGTATTTGCTGACCTGAACCCCGAGATCTGCAAACCCCCACTGCAATCCTGAAAGAAGTTTGGACGATAAGGAAACGGGGCCACGCTCAAGGGAGACCCGCTCCACCAGGATGTTCCAGGCCTGGCGCCTGCAGTTCCCGGCCGGCCAGGGCGTTGCCGATCAGGCCGATGGCAAAGGCCGCCACCAGCCCGGTCACCAGGTAGCAGAGGGCAAGCTGGGGGCCCAGCAGCCCGAAGGCCATGATCACCGCCGCCGGGTTGATGATCGGGCAGGAGGTCATGAAGGCCAGGGTGGGGCCGAGGTATGCCCCGGAGAAATACAGCCCCAGGCCGAGAGGGATCACCCCGCAACTGCAGATAGGCAGCAGCAGACCGGAGGCGACAGCCTTCCCCAGCGTTGCCACCCTCTTGTTGCCCAGCATGCCCTGCAGCCGGTCCGGGCTCAGGATGTGATGCAGCAGCCCCGCCAGCAGGAAGCTCAGGATTAGCCAGTCCGAAGAGCTATTCAGGAACACCACGGATGATGCCAATACCCTGTAGATGATGTTCACAGCGCTCAGGTCTCCTTGGCGCCCACGGCTTCGATAATGACCCGCTCGATCAGGTCGCTGCTCAGGTTATCGTACTTCTTCCTGCCGTCGATGATCAGCGTGCCCTTGCTGACCGGCCCATACTTGCGCAGGTAGTCGAAGTCCTTGCCTGCATGGTAGATCTTCACCTCTACAGCATCTCCGAACCGGCTGGCCGTCGACCTGACGGCTGACTCGTAACCGGCTCAGCCTGAGCAAGTACCGATGAACTCGATAGTTACCCTGGCCACTCTTACCACCACCTGATTTCAGGAGCCAGAGGTCTGAGGTCAGAAAAAAGCTTTTGATGTGCGAGGCGTGATCACTTCTCACTGACCTGGGTGACTCACTCATGGAGCAAGAAGAGTGCGCCTATATTATAACACAAGCAAGGATAATGGAAACAAAACCCAGCACCAACTGGATCAAGGAGTGTTCAACGAGTTCTTGGCTTCAGTGGGGGGCTTGCCTTCTCGTGTTGCCAGTTAATTACCAGGCGGAAACGCGGAAATAAAAAGGGAGACCCTATGGATGCCAGGCTATGGTGGCTAATACGGCCATGATGGCGGCCCCTATCACGAGGTAATCCACCCTGGTCAAGGCGAGTTCCCGCAGGTAGGTCCTGGGCCCCCTGTGGTATCCCCGGGCCTCCATGGCGTCTACCAACTCATCGCACCGCCGGAAGATATTGACCAGGAGCGGCACCGTCAGGTGGGTAATGCTCCGGATTTTTCCACCCAGGCGGCGCCTCTTGAAGTCAGCGCCCCGGGCCAGTTGCGCCTCGCTGATCCTGTTCATCTCTTCCTGCAGCGTGGGTAAAAACCTCAGGGCCAGGGACACCATCAGGGCCAGGTCATGGGAAGATATGCCGATCAGACCGAGGGGGCGCAGGAGGCGCTCGAGCCCCATGGTAATCTCACCGGGCGGGGTGGTCATCGTCAGGATGGAGGCGATCAGCACGAGCAGCAAGAACTTCCCAACCTGCAGGAGGCCGAAATACAGGCCCTGGTAACCGATCTGCACCGGGCCGAGGATGAAGATCGGCGAAGGTCCCGGGGTAAAAAAGACGTACACCAGGAAGAGCAAAAGGAAGAAAGGCAGCACCGGGCGCAAGGTTCGGAGCAGGGCGCCCAGGGGGATGCGTCCCAGTTGGGAGATCGCCAGGGCCAGGCCGGTAGCCACTAACAGACCGGCGGCATTGACATGCAGGATGATGATGCTGAAAGCTACGGCGGCGATGATCTTGACCCGGGGGTCCCGGCGGTGAACAGGTGACGACCGGGGAATGTACCGGGCTGGATAATACATGTCCCTTCACCTTCCAGGGTACGCACGGGCACGTGTTGCGAGGCGCAGTCTCGCCAGCAGGGCCGTTATTTCATCAACGGCGTCAGCCACCGAAAGAGAATGGGTGTCCACATCCTCTCCCCGCCGGCTCAATTGCCACATCAGTTCGGTGACCTGAGGGGGGTCCAGGCCCAATGTTTTGAGCCACTGAACCCGGCTGAAGATGTCGCCCGGGCTGCCATCAGCGACCACTTCACCCTGGTCCAGCACCAGCACCCGGTCCGCCAGGGCTGCCTCCTCCATGCAGTGGGTCACGTGGACGATGCCGATTCCCTGGCGCTGCAACTTCTGTAACAGGGCGAGCACGTTTTTCTTTCCGGCAGGGTCCAGAGAGGAGACGGGCTCATCCAGGACAACGAACCTGGGGCTCATGGCCAACAGGCCGGCCAGGGCCAGGAGCTGTTTCTGGCCTCCGGAAAGAGTATGCGGGGAGCGGGTCTCCAGTCCGGTCAGGCCAACTGTCTGCAGCGCCCGGTCCACCCGCTGGCGCACCTCGGTTGCAGGCAGGCCCAGGTTGCCCGGCCCGAAGGCCACGTCCTCTTCCACGCTCATCCCGACGATCTGGTTGTCGGGGTTTTGAAAGATCATCCCCACCCGGCGCCGTATTTCCGTCAGGTTGTGCGAGTTCCGGGTATCCAGGCCGTCGATCTGCACCGTACCGGCGCCAGGGAGGAGCAGGGCGTTGAAGTGCCGGATGAGCGTGGTCTTGCCGCAACCGTTGGGGCCGATCAGGGCCACATACTCGCCCCCGCCGATAGCCAGGTCCGGGATCTTGAGGACGGGCGGCTGGCCTGTTTCGTAAGAAAAGATCAAGTCCTGAACCCTGATCATGCTCTTTTCTGTAACCTCCTAGAGCGAAAAGCTCTTTCTCAGTTTAACGGCAATCAGGGCGGCCGCCGCCAGTTTGAGCGCCTCGCCGATCAGAAATGGAGCCACGCCGAGCAGTACGGCTTTTGCCGGAGAGAGATGGGCTACCAGGGCAAGCTGGAGCGTTCCCAGGGCGTAGATTACCAGGTCGCCGGCGAATAAGGACAGGGCGATCCAGGCCAGTCCCGCCTCTCTTCTTGCCTCTACCATTTTGCCGATCACGTAGGCTCCCGCGATGAAACCGATCAGGTAGCCTCCTGTGGGGCCCAGGAGAACCCCCAGGCCGGCTCTCCCCCCGGCAAAGACCGGCAGGCCGATGAGGCCCAGGAGTACGTAGACAACCTGGCTCAAGGCGCCGGCGTATCCACCCAGCAGGGCGCCGGCCAGGCCGGTGAAAAGCGTCTGCAGAGTGATGGGCACGGGCTGTAAGGGAATGATCATGAAAGCGCCAATGGCAGTCAGCGCCCCAAACAAGGCCGCATACACCATTCGCCTTAATGGAGACCTGTCTCTGCTTGCAACCATTCTGCATTCACCCCCGCTATCAGAAGTCAGAGACAAGAATTTGAAGATTTTGAACCTCTGACATTTCGAGGCTGACCCCGTTTCGCAAACCGTAGGTTATACTTGTTCAACTAGTTCTTGGCTTCAGAGGGGGCTTGTCTTCCCCTCCCTGAATTATCGGTAAAACTTGGCTTGTGCCGAGCCAACGGCGAAGGCAGAAGCCGTAGTTGCACTGATCCAAGGGCTTAGCGCCACTTGGTCTCCCGTAAACGGGAGCTTAGTGGTGGTTAGCCATCGGGGGAAAGGGTAGGGAGCGGGTAGAGGTAATTTTAAATAGTTAACTAGAGGCATAGCCGCTCTTATCCCACCGCTTCAAAGAAGTGGGGGCATTAGAGCGGGTAGCCCTCGGTTAAACTAGCATAAGTACCAAGTACAGAGCTACATGCGAAAGGAGCCGGTTACCATGAATTATAGCACAAAGTGGGGTCGGCTATTTGATGGAATCAGCCAGCCCTGAATAATTGCGGATAAACATTGATAGAGTTGGTTAACATAGGGTGGAAGGGGGGTGAGCGCTATGCCTCAAGGAATAAGCTGCAGGATAGAAGAATGCCATCATAACGATGGAGCCGGTACGTGTCTCGCCAATGGTATAGAGGTTCGTTCGAGCGTCGCCGACAAAAAATGTAACATGTCCGAGAACACCTGCTGCGAAACATTCAAGCCCAAAATGTATTAGTAACGTTGCATCTGAGAGGTTGAACAATTAACCCCCAAGATTGATCCGATTCTTGGGGGTTTTTGTTATGGGCTACTTTGATCTGCCGGTGCGACACTCTTGGCAGTATCCGTAAAACTTCACGGAATGGTCCAGCACCAGGAAACCGTTCTCCTGTTCAATCATTTCTTCTAATTGGTTGAGGAGGTCTTCCTTCGCCTCGATCACTTGACCGCATGTCAGGCAGATCAGGTGATGGTGGCGATGGGACTGGTTGGGGGCGAGTTCGTAGCGGCTCCGCCCCTCATCAAAATCGACTTTGTGCAAGATGCTGAGTTCCACAAACAGGTCAAGCGTCCGGTATACCGTAGCCAGGCCTATTTCTGAGGATCTCTCTCTCAGCACCTCGTATATGTCCTCGGCGCTCAGGTGGCGGCTTTTATTCTCTTCGATGATCTCCAGGATGACTTGCCGCTGCGGAGTAAGCTTGTAGCGAGAGGAATGCAGTTCTCTGGCGAGGTCTTCAACGTTTCTGTCCATTTCACGCCCTTCTACCTGAGCTTTTCTCACTCTTTAAGCCTTCTCAATCTATGCCTTATTATACCATACTTCTTCTAGCGGCGACGCCGCGAGTAATCTTCGTGCTTGGCCATCATAAATTAATAGTAGCATTTAGCGGGGCGACGGCTTGACCGAGGGCTACCCGCTCTAATGCCCCCGCTTCTTTGAAGCGGTGGGATAAGAGCGGGTATGCCTCTAGTTAACTATTTCTAGGCTTCAGTGGGGGTAAACAATTCCCCACTGAAGCCAAGAACTAGTTGAACGGACCAATCCTTACGGGAGAGGGAAAATGGCGAAAAAGCAGGTAGGGCGCCCTTCTTTTATAGCAAGCCGCCAACTTGGAACAATTGCCAGATATGGCATGGCTTGGGCCATTCTCTGCCTTGTCGGATTGGGAAGGGCCGCCGGGGAGCGGCGGAGGATGGTGAATAGGCGACTCAATGGTATGAAGCAGACGATCGCCCGGGGCGCTCTTAAGTACCGGGTGGTATCACGGAGGTCTTGCAAGAAAGCTTTTTGTGTGATCTGGTCAGCAATCAGGAGCCGGCGGCCCGCCATAGACCCCGCTATTTGGAAAAAACCAGGATTTTACGGAACCGTCCTGGTTTTGATAATCCTGGCCACAGGGGCATTTTACCTGGACCAGAAGCGGGCGGAAGCTCATTACGGCCCTCTGCGCCTGGCCGGGCAACAGGTTGCCGCCGCAGCGGCAGACTCGAAGCTCCTTTCGGGAAGCCTCGCTAACGTGCGCTTGGGAGCCGGCAAGAAGGAACCGGAGATCGGGCAGGCATGCGGAGACACCCTTCCGGCACGGGCAACAAGCGGGGAAACGGCAGACCAGGCGTCACCCGGCAAAGATAGCCCGGTCACAGATGATGCCGACCGGGGAGCATCATCCGATATCATCAGCATTGCCAGGCGTTTTATGGGCAGGCCATATTGTTATGGCGCAGACGGGACCGCCAGTTTCGATTGTTCCGGTTTTGTGTCATATGTCTATTCCAGTTACGGGATCAGCCTGCCACGCGTCGCCAGCGATCAGGCCCGGGCCGGCAGAAGGGTGGCGTCTCCAGCCCCGGGCGATCTGGTATTCTTCTCGGACAGGAGGGACGGGTACATAACTCACGTCGGGATCTATATCGGCAATAATTCTTTCATCCATGCCAGTTTTCAGGGGGTTACCATCACGTCGCTTGACGATCCCTGGTATAAGGAGCGGTATGTCATGGCATGCAGGGTTATCTAATCGAGGTTCGAGGTTCGAACGAAGACATAATTAGTCAAAAGCCGATACTGCAGAGTCTTAGATGCAAGGAGAATCTTCTAGGGGAACTTACTTCAAGTGGGGTTTAATCCCAACCGGAGTTTAGTTCAGCTTCGGGAAGGCGTGATACCACGCCGCCAACATGAAAAGAAGACCTCCAGGGGGCTCCCGGGAAGGCCTTCTTTCTCTTAAACGTTTCCCGTCGCTATCTGCCAGGCCTCATTCTTTAATCCAAGCCATTACTGGACTGTTTCTTTATTTGTTGCGTATCCTGGTAGGCGTTTTTGGGGTGATTCCTTGAATCGCCTGCTTTAATTTCGAAAAAGTAAACTTCTGGCCATTTTCCTCTTCTTTCTGATGATCATCCCTCAGCGCCTCCAGGATCCCTGGTTGGATTTTGGGATATTCGTCCTGCTTGACGTCGGTCACCGGTTGTTCTTGGGATAATTTACCCTTTTGAGTATTCAGCAGTTCTTTAAAACTTATCGCATGTTCGTCCTTTTTGGTATCCGGAGCTTCTTCTTGCTTTTTCAGGATGTGGATGGGAGGCGCCACAGGTTGCTGCGGCGTGGTTGTTGATTCGTCATTGCCACTCGCATTTTTGTTTCCTGTTTTCTGGGCATACTCCATGCCCGGGAGCTCTTTTTCATTTTTTTTGCTGTCTGGCCTTGGTTCTTCGATCTGCTGCCTGGCCTTATCGCTTAACTTGCCGTTTCTTTCGTGTTCCTCCTCAACATACTTGTATAAGAATGAACCCATCTCATCGGCCATGTCTGCTATGCGATGGCTGAAGTGCGATAAATATTGCATCAAGACGGGGCTGTCAATGTCGTGAGAATCCCTGATGCACTGGTCGATGGTGTTCCATCCCTCCTCGAAGATGGTTCTGGACAGAACTTCTATATAGTTTGTTTTGTTATCGATGCTGGATATGGCCAGATAGGTGATCGAGCGATATCCGTAGTTCGTGATACCGGACATCGCATCCCCCTTGTCCTGTAACTTGCCAGCAGATCCCTGCCTTCCTTTCGCGGTCATCTCCTTCACGCACGTAGGCAATCGGCTTCTCTTTCAAGACCCATTTATTGGTGATATATTCATGAACGTCTTCCCAGTCCTCTTTGAACAGATGAAGGACCCTGACCTCGATCAGATCGGTGACTATTTCATTATAATTCTTGACTGTTTATTTCTAAATCCCTATTGTCTGATTTTTTTTCTGATCAGCGTTTCAATCAAGCGTTCCGGGTCTTTTAGCCTCGTTATTACCGAATGAACATTGTCCACGCTTTTCAGGCAGTCTGAAAAGTAATTCTCCAGCGCCCTGATCTGGGGCATCTCTTTCAGATACGCTTCATAAATACTGTTCAATTGTTCCCACTTCAAACCGGTTCGGTTATATTCCGCTTCGTCAAGATGATACTTTTTTAAAAATGCCTTCTCGTCGCTTAATATGTTCATCATCTGCCCCTCCTTTTGGACTATTTATTATTCATCATATTACGACATTCTCTCATAGATTTCCTCTTTTTCCACTCTATTATTTGACAAAAATTTTTCTCTATTAATTAGGACTTCACTAGAGTGGTGACACACTGTTCTCGAGGTTCGAGGTTAGAGGTTCGAACTGGGTCTGATGCCTCTCATTACTGTTGAGTGCCTGGTTATTTATTGAAATGCGTGGTAAAGAGGCTGTTTTTACCGGTTTCTCTCTTGGTGTCTCTTTCGGAGTCGTGCTTTTCGACGCCGGCATGTTCGCTGTATTCCCGATCTCCCTGATCTCCCCGGTCTCCCCGGTTTCTCTGGTTTCCCCGCTCAGCACCTTGCTCATGGAGTTGCGGCACTGCAGGCAAAATTGCCCCTCGGCAATAGGCTTTCCACAGCGCCCACAGTTGAGCAGGAGGATGCCATGCTGCTCACAGACAGTGATCAATCTACCGCTTTTCAGCATCTTGATGATCCTATTGGCGCCGATGCCTGTGGCTTCGCTGATCTCAGTGATTCCGACCCCTGGGTTATTCTTCAGGTAAGCCACGATCGCCTCGAAATCGCCCTCCTCTTTTTTAATGCAATCCGGGCACAGGTTTTTAAAGAAGAATTCGAACAGCTTTCCACATTCAGGGCAGTTGCGAATGCTCATGGCTACCCCTCCAAAAATTAAAGTATTATGTAAAAAATAATACTATATGTATAAAGTTTTGTAAATTCAATTGGGAATAAGGTCCTACAGCAGGTGGGGCAGGTGGGTTTACTTCTTGGGCGCCTGGCGCGCCACTGAGAGGGATGCGTAGTAGGGCAACGATTTTTCGTAATCCTTGGCCGAGTTTTCCAGTTGCTGGCTCCGGTAATCTCCTCCGGTTAGCAAGGCGTCGTAAAACTCAAAGATGGAGCTTGCCAGGCGGAGGGAGTTCTGCTGGGCATCTCTCATGGCCTGCCGGTGATCAGGGCTGACCTTGAAGAGAAAGAGCATCCTCCTGGCGGAGGATATTTTTTTGTACAGGGCTTCTACCCGGGGAGTAAACCTGGCGTCCCGGTCCCGCTGTTTGTCCGCCAGGTATTCCTGGCGGAGATCCGAATACTCGCTCATCACTTCGAAAAAGGTATCGTTCAATTGCTTGATGGCAGTTATCTGTACACTGTCCGGAGGCAGTTCGGGCATTGCCGGCGATCCGGCCGGCGCCACGGTTTGGGGATGGGGCTCCGGTGCCATTCTATAAACGGCCACGCACCCGATCACCAGCGTCAGAATAAGAATGACTGCTGAAACCAGCCTTTTTCCCATTGCATTTCCTCCTTGACTGCAGGCATCCCAGAATAGTATTTTCCGGCGGAAACGGTCTTATCCGGCTCAGGAGTCAGGAGACAGGAGTCAGAATGAGTCGGTCGGCTTCGATACGCGCCAGCGGAGGAACTCTGGAATGTCGAAAAAGCTCATAAAAAGGCGTATTATGCGACATATTTAGGTGATATTAGACATAATATTTTCCATCCACAATTTAATCCACACTTGATCACAAACAAATACAAGGTTATGAACAGTTTTATCCACGTTATCCACAGGAAATTCACTATTTGGGCTTTCATCAAAACCTTTTTTCGACATTCTTAATTCACCAGAAAGTGCCATTAATTACCAGGATAGGCTGACGCTGCTCAACGAGTTCTTGGCTTCAGTGGGGGCTTGCCTTCCCCCACTGAAGCTTAGAAATAGTTAACTAGAGGCGTAGCCGCTCTTATCGCACCACTTGAAAGAAGCGGGGGCATTAGAGCGGGTAGCCCTCGGTAAACGGGAGCTTAGTGGCGGTTAGCCATCGGGGAAATCGTTAATCCAGTACATAGACGCTCTTATCCCACCGCTTCAGAAGCAGGGGGGCATTAGGGAAACCGACCGCCAACGCAGGGAATAATTTGACAGCTAATCTGTTCTTGTGCTAACATGTTCTCACCCGTAAGCCCCTTTATGTAGACTCTAAGGTTCGGACTTCGAACGTCGAGAGTGTTCAGGGCGGGGATCAACAATCTAGGAGGCACGCGAGGTAATGCAGGGTAAAGTCAAGTGGTTCAACAAGGAAAAGGGGTATGGATTTATCGAATGCGATGGTGGTGGCGATGTTTTTGTTCACTACACGGCGATTAAGGAAGAGGGTTTCAAGGCCCTGGTAGAAGGCCAGCGGGTGGAGTTCGAGGTTACTGAGGGCACCCGTGGCCCCCAGGCCACGAATGTTGTCAAGCTATAGAAGGCCATTCTAAGGTACAGGGACGCCTGCTCGATGTTCGAAATGCGAAGTTCGACATTCGATTTTTGATGGGAATTCTTTATTCAAACAAACCTCGGACGAGGCCGCCTGGTTTGGATTCTCGCTACACGCCAGAGGGGCCCCTATTAACGGGGTTTTTCTTTTGTCTTTGCCTGTCCAATGTAGGTGCGCCAAGGATATTTTACGGAAAACGGGAATATTAAATAAATACATGTAGTGATGGGGAGGGTAATGATGAAAATCACCATCCGGGGCAAGAACATCGAGATCACCGATGGCTTGAGGGATTATGTCGAGAAGAAGCTGAGCAAGTTAAGCCGCTATTTTGAACAGATCAATGAGGCCCAGGTGACTGCTTTAACTGGGCGTGGGGGCTACATCGTGGAAGCCACAATTCCCCTGAACAGCTTTATCCTGCGGGCCGAGGAGAGCAGCGACGAGAACCTGTACGCGGCAGTAGACCTGGTGGTTGAAAAACTGGAGAAGCAGATCCAGAAGCACCGCACCAGGCTTTACCGTCGGTTCCGGAACCAGGGCCTGAAAAACCTGATCAACACCATGGGCGACGAGAACAGCGTCGGGATTCCGTCCGTGGTGCGCACCAAGCGGTTTGCCATCAAGCCGATGCAGGTGGAGGAAGCTATTTTACAGATGGGCCTGCTGGGGCATGACTTTTACGTCTTCAGCAATTCCGAGACGGACCAGGTCAATGTGCTGTACCGGCGCAAGGACGGGAACTTCGGGCTGATCGAGCCGGAGTTCTAACGGCCCGGCACGTCAGAACGGAAAAGTGGATCTTTGAAGTGGGTAACCCTCGGTTAATGAAAATATACATGGTCTATCCGTATGAGTGCCAGGGGAGCCTCTTTCTTAATGTGACCCGGCACTCTTCTCTCGTGTGCGCCGAGGTGCTACAATGAAGGAAATCAAGGCTGGCTGGTAACCTCCGGTGAAGGCAGCCTGCTGCAACTAGAACTCGTTAACCGAAGAGGGTGAGGGGATGCTGGGCGCCCTGCGCAACCTTGTTCGATGATAACGCCCGTGAAGTCAAACGCCTGCAGAGAACGGTTGAGATCATAAACGACTTCGAACCGGAGATCAAACGGCTGTCGGATGACGGGCTATTGGCCAAGACCCAGGAATTCAAAGAGCGCCTGGCGGATGGCGAGGCTCTGGATGATATCCTGCCGGAGGCCTTTGCCGTGGCCCGGGAGGCCAGTTGGCGCGTGATCGGGCAACGCCCCTTCGACGTGCAGTTGCTGGGCGGGATCGTGCTGCACCAGGGCCGGATCGCCGAGATGAAGACCGGTGAAGGCAAGACCCTGGTGGCCACCATGCCGGCCTACCTGAACGCCCTGACCGGCAAGGGAGTCCACGTCGTGACGGTGAATGACTTCCTGGCCCGCCGGGACAGCGAGTGGATGGGTGGCATCTATCGCTTCCTCGGGCTGAGCGTCGGCCTGATTGTCCACGGGCTGGAGTTTGCCGACCGCAAACAGTCCTATGCCGCCGATATCACTTACGGCACCAACAACGAGTTCGGCTTCGACTACCTGCGGGACAACATGGTGATGCGGGCCGAGGATATGGTGCAGCGGGAGTTGCACTACGCCATCGTTGACGAGGTGGACAGCATCCTCATCGACGAGGCCCGCACTCCTCTGATCATTTCCGGCCAGGCGGACAAGCCGACCGATCTCTACCGGCAGATCGCCCGGATCGTTCCCCGGCTGCTGGTAGAGAGGGACTACCAGGTGGACGAGAAGCTGCACACCGTGGCCCTGACCGAGGACGGCACCCACAAGGTGGAGCAGTTGCTGGGGGTGAACAACCTCTCCGATGAGACCAACATGGAGCTGGCCCACCACGTCTACGCCGGGCTGCGCGCCGATGCCCTGATGAAGCGCGACCGGGACTACGTGGTCAAGGACGGCAAGGTGATCATCGTCGACGAGTTCACCGGGCGGCTGATGTTCGGCCGGCGCTACAGCGAGGGGCTGCACCAGGCGATCGAGGCCAAGGAAGGGCGTCAACATCGAGCGGGAGTCCCAGACCCTGGCCACCATCACCTTTCAGAACTACTTCCGGATGTATCGAGAAGCTTGCCGGGATGACCGGCACCGCCGCCACCGAAGAGGAGGAATTCCGGAAAATCTACGGCCTGGACGTGGTGGTCATTCCCACCAACAAGCCGATGATTCGCTATGATGCTCCGGATGCGATCTACCGCTCCGAGCTGGGCAAGTTCAAGGCGGCGGTCGAGGAGATCGCCGAGGTGCTCCAGACCGGCCAACCGGTGCTGGTAGGCACCATCTCCATCGAAAAGTCAGAAGTATTGAGCGGCATGCTGAAGCGCCGGGGCATTCCTCACCAGGTGCTGAACGCCAAGTTCCACGAGCAGGAGGCGAAGATCATCGCCCAGGCCGGGCGCCTGGGGGCGGTGACCATTGCCACCAACATGGCCGGGCGCGGCACCGACATCGTCCTGGGGGGCAACCCGGAGTACCTGGCCAAGGAGGAACTGCTGCGCCAGGGGTATGAATCCGAGGTGGTCGCCGAGGCGGCGGAGTTTAGCGTCCCCTCGACCCCGGAGGTGGCCGAGGCCCGGGAGGAGCACCGGCGGTTGGTGGACCAGTTCCGGAAGGAGACCGAGGTGGAACACGAGCAGGTGGTGGCCCTGGGCGGGCTGCACATCCTCGGCACCGAGCGCCACGAGAGCCGGCGCATCGACAACCAGTTGCGCGGTCGTTGCGGGCGCCAGGGCGACCCCGGCCTGACCCGGTTCTACGTCTCCCTGGAGGATGACCTGATGCGCCTGTTTGGCGCTGACAATATCATGGGGATCATGGACCGGCTGGGCATGGACGACTCCATTCCCATCGAGCATAACCTGGTGTCCCGCTCCATCGAGAATGCCCAGAAGAAAGTGGAGAGCCGCAACTTCGATACCCGCAAGCACGTGCTGGAATACGACGATGTCATGAACCAGCAGCGGGAGGTGATCTACGGCCAGCGGCACCGGGTGCTGCGGGGGGAGAGCCTGCAGGAGTCCCTGGAGGAGATGATCGACAGTGTGATCTCCGCCGCGGTTGCCCGCTTCACCGTCGAAGGCAAGTATCCGGAGGACTGGGACCTGGAGGGTCTGATTGCCTACGGGGAGCAGACTTTCCTGTCCCAGGAGAGCCTGACCGTGGAGGAGTTGCAGTCGCTGGGCAGCCGGGAGGCGATCCAGGAGCGGCTGTCAGAGGAGGCCAGGTCTTTCTGGCAGGCGCGGGAAGAGGAATTCGGCGGCAGTGACGCCATGCGCAATTTCGAACGGTTCATCCTGCTGCGGGTAGTGGACGAGAAGTGGATGGAGCACCTGGACGCCATGGACCAGTTGCGCCAGGGAATCGGCCTGCGGGCTTACGGCAATCAGACCCCCTGGTGGAGTACAGGTTTGAGAGCTATAACATGTTCCAGGAGATGATCGCCAGCATCCAGGAGGATGTGGTGCGCTACCTGTTCAAGCTGCGGGTGGTGCAGGAACAGCCGCAGCCGGCGGTGCGGGTGCGCCAGGTGGTGGAGAACCGGGGGGATGACGATACTCCCGTCCAGCCGGTCAGGGTCAAGCAGGCTGTTGGCAGAAATGATCCCTGCCCTTGCGGGAGCGGGAAGAAATATAAGCGCTGCTGCGGCAAAGGCTGACGTTGATCGAACTGTCACCTTGTTTAATGTTTTGGGGAGGTGTGGCCTATGATCTTGGCTGAATTAAAAAGAGAGGTTGAAAGATCGAAAAAACGGCTTGAAGAATTGAGGGTTTCTCTTTGACGTAGCTCGAGAAGCAGGAGCGTCTGGCCAAGATCGACGCCCAGGCGGCGGCTCCGGGCTTCTGGTCCGACCCGGCCCAGGCCGGGCGTGTGCTTCAGGAAGCCGCCCAGGTCAAGAATGAGATCGATCTCTACCGCCGCTTGGATGAGGATCTGGAAAATGCCGAGGTCCTGCTGGAGCTGTATGCAGAGTCCGGGGACACCGGTCTGGGGGCAGAGCTGGAGGAGAGTGTCCACAAGCTGGCTGGGGCGCTGGATCGCTGGGAGCAGGAGAACCTCTTCAGCGGCCCCTATGACCGCCGGAATGCCCTGATCTCCCTGCATGCCGGGGCGGGCGGCACTGAGGCCCAGGACTGGGTGGAGATGCTGTTCCGGATGTATGGGCGCTGGGCACAGGAGCATAACTACAAGGTTGAGGCGCTCGACCTGCTGCCCGGGGATGAGGCCGGCGTCAAGAGCATCACCGCCCTGATTGCCGGACCCATGGCCTACGGCAACCTGAAGGCGGAGCGGGGTGTGCACCGGCTGGTGCGCATCTCTCCCTTCGACGCCTCCGGACGGCGCCATACCTCTTTTGCGTCGGTGGACGTGATCCCGGAGGTGGAGGAGGATGCGGAGTTGGAGATCAATCCCGATGACCTGCGAATCGACACCTACCGGGCCAGTGGGCACGGCGGCCAGTACATCAATAAGACAGACTCTGCGGTGCGCATCACCCACCTGCCCACCAACACCGTGGTGCAGTGCCAGAGCGAGCGCTCCCAGTTGGCCAACCGCCTCCGGGCGATGAAGATGCTGCGCTCCCGCCTGCATGAATTGAAGATGAGGGAGCAGGAGGAGAAGATGGCCAACCTGCGCGGCGAGCAGCGCGAGATCGCCTGGGGCAGCCAGATCCGCTCCTACACCTTTGAGCCGTACACCCTGGTCAAGGACCACCGCACCGGGGTGGAGATAGGCAATGTCCAGGCGGTCATGGACGGGGCGATTGACCCCTTCATCGAGGCCTATCTTTATCAGATATCAGAGGCAAGAAGTCGGATGTCGGAAAAACCTAAAAGCATAATAAAAACATTATGAGATTCGAATTCCGAGATAAAAGGCATGTAAATCCTGCATCTCCGGCATCCGATATCCGTTGCAGGAGGCGCCCAGCGCTCAAGGGATAGCCTGATCAAGGGCTAAATTGTGTGACAAGCCGCACGGTTATTCTGTACGTATTTAAGTGCTGGGCGCGAATGTGAGATGTGGGCATTGAAGGCTCCCTGCCGGATTTTAGGCGGGGTTTTATTTTGGTTCATGGGTCTCAGTGTCGTCTTATGGGGGTGAAAATTTGGATTTTGTGCCAAACTAACCGTGAAGGGAAATTTGGTGGTCAGGACCAACGATCATAAGCCGTGAAGAGGGTGTAGCCGGTGCCGTACCGCGGGGACAAACAGTTGTTGGTGAAAAGACTGCTTGCCTGGTCCGGTATTACTGTTGGCTCGCTGCTCGTCGCCCTGGCCCTCGACGTGTTCCTGGTGCCCAACCGGATCGCCGCCGGCGGGGTTACCGGCCTGGCAACCATCTTCTTCTACGTCCTGAGGATTCCCATCAGTTGGACGATCATGGTCATGAACATCATCCTGCTCTTTTTGTCCTATCGGGAGTTGGGCCTGCGGTTGGTGATCAAAACCCTTTACGGGACGGCAGTCACCTCAGTGTTCGTGGAACTGCTGCAATACCGGGTCCCGATCCCGACCCACGACCTCCTGTTGGCATCCATTTACGGCGGTATTGTTGCTGGCCTGGGAACGGGGATCGTCCTGCGGTCCGGGGGGACCACAGGGGGCACCGACCTGGTGGCACGCCTGATCTCCAAGTCCCTGCCTATAACTGTGGGGCAGTCCTTGCTGGGGGCTGATTCGGTGGTGATCATCATGGCCGGTATCTTCTTCAACGCCGAGTTGGCCCTCTATGCCCTCCTGGGCACGGTGGCCACCAGCCAGGTGATCGACCTGGTGCAGGAGGGTCTCAGCTTCGCCAAGGCGGCCTTTATCATCACCAGCCGCAGCGAGGATGTGGCCAAGGTGATTTTCCAGGAGTTGGGCCGGGGGGTGACCGTCCTCGCCGGGCAGGAGATGTGCACCGGCGAGCAACGCCCGGTGTTGATCAGCGTGGTGGCCAAGACCGAGGAGAGTCGCCTCAAGGACGTTGTGTACGGGATAGATGACAAGGCCTTCATGTTCTTTACCGATGCCCACGATGTCATGGGGGATGGGTTCAAGAGCTACCGGTAACAGAGGTCGGAGGCCGTCTACAAGATAATATATAAATCCTATATATTTTTAATTTTATTTCTATTGCCATGATAAAAGACCTTTAAAAACAGGAAAAAGAGGAGTTCATGCTGAAAAATATACTTGAAAACGGGAGCGCATTGCCGGATCGAGGCGGCGTGAGCCCTGGCCAAACAACCATACATGAGGGTCTTGCAGCAGGGGAGTGAACATGGTGACAGAAATGCGGTCAGAACTGCTGGGGGAGTTGCGCCGGAGGGCGCGGGAGATCCGCTGCGACCTGGTGCGGATGCTGGCGGCGGCTGGCTCCGGTCACAGCGGGGGCAGCCTGTCTGCGGTGGAGATCGTCACCGCCCTGTATTGGCACGTGCTGCGGATCAGGCCCGAAGAACCGGCCTGGCCTGACCGCGACCGCTTCGTGCTGAGCAAGGGGCATGCCGCCCCGGTGCTGTACGCTGCCCTGGCGGAGCGCGGCTTTTTCCCGATCGGGAAACTGCAGACTTTGCGGAAGTTGGGCAGCATCCTGCAGGGCCATCCGGACCTGCGCAAGGTGCCGGGGGTGGAGGCCTCCACCGGTTCTCTCGGGCAGGGCCTCTCGGTCGGCCTGGGCATGGCCCTGGCGGGACGGCTCGACCGGCGTCCCTACCGGGTATACGTGCTGTTGGGGGACGGCGAGTGCGAGGAGGGGCAGGTCTGGGAGGCGGCCATGGCCGCCGCGCACTACCGCGCCGGCAACCTGACAGCGATCATCGACAATAACGGGCTGCAGATCGACGGCCCGGTAACATCAGTGCTGTCGCCCCTGCCGCTGCCCGAGAAGTGGCGGGCCTTCGGCTGGGAGGTGGCAGAGGTGGACGGCCACGACCTGGACGCCCTGTTGCAGGCCTTTGACTGGGCGGCGGGCGTCAATGACCAGCGGCCAAAGATGATCGTGGCGCGCACCGTCAAGGGCAAAGGGGTCTCCTTCATGGAGAACCAGGTGGACTGGCACGGCAAGGCGCCCAGTTCCGGGCAGGCCACCGATGCCCTGAAAGAATTGGAACAGGAGAGTGAAAAAGATGGGCAATGAGCAGCGTCCGGAAATGATCGCCACCCGGGACGCATACGGCCAGGCCCTGGTGGAGTTGGGCGGGCGTGTTCCGGAACTGGTGGTGCTTGACGCTGACCTCTCCAAGTCCACCAAGACCGGCGAATTTGCCAAGGCTTATCCGGACCGCTTTTTTAACATGGGGATTGCCGAACAGAGCCTGATGGGCACGGCCGCCGGCCTTGCCCTGGCTGGAAAGATCCCCTGCGCCAGCACCTTTGCTGTCTTCGCCGCCGGGCGCGCCTTCGACCAGATCCGCAACACCATTGCCTATCCTGGCCTGAACGTGAAGATCGTGGCCACCCACGCCGGGATCACCGTGGGGGAGGACGGCGCTTCCCACCAGGCAATCGAGGACATCGCCCTGATGCGGGTGCTGCCGGGGATGACGGTGATCGTGCCGGCGGATGCCACTGAGACCAGGAAAGCGGTGGAGGCGGCGGTGGCTATGAGGGGGCCCGTCTACATCCGGCTCGGGCGCACGGCGGTGCCCGTGCTGTTCGGCGCCTCCCACCGGTTCCAGATCGGCAAGGCGGTGGCCCTGAGGCAGGGTACCGATGCAGTGGTCTTTGCGGCCGGAGTCATGGTTTCCGAGGCCCTGGCGGCGGCGGAGCAACTTGCCGGAAGGGGCGTGAGCGTGGCAGTGGTTAACGTCCATACCGTCAAGCCCCTGGACCTGGATTTGGTTGTGGACATGGCGCGCCGGACGGGGGCGGTGGTTACTGCCGAGGAGCATTCCGTCATCGGCGGCCTGGGGAGCGCCGTGGCCGAGGCCTTGGGGGAACACTGCCCGGTGCCCCTGCTGCGCCTGGGGGTTAACGACCGTTTCGGTGAATCCGGCAAGCCGGAGGAGTTGATGGAGGCTTTCGGCCTGACAGCGCCCCACATCGTCCGGGCGGTGGAGCAGGTACGTCTCCGTTCGTTCAATCCATAATACTTTAAGATTAACTGATCAGGGAAAAAAAAGAAATCGAAAAAAAAGGAAATAAAATAATTTGTGTCGAAACAACTCCTCAGGTAGGAGTTGTTTTTTCTATATTTGGACGTGATGTGCCTGAGTTTTCAGGCCTATGGGTAACAGAGGTCAGATGCCAGAAGTCAGAGGTCAGAAAAAAGCAAGGAAACAGCTCATCTGGCTTCTGATGACAGCCAGCCTCTCACATTTTTGTTTCTTTACTGGTGATATCAAGGCTCTGCGAAGGGCTGACCTGAGTAGTACGTAAGAAAGGTGGTGAGACGGGTGATCCAGTTTTTCAACGTTTCCAAATCCTATAATGGCGCTAAAGCGCTGGTGGGCGCCACGCTCCAGATCGAGAGGGGCGAATTTGTCTTTCTCGTGGGGCCGAGCGGCGCCGGAAAGACCACTCTGCTGAAGATGATCCTGCGTGAGGAAGTTCCCACCAAGGGGCAGGTCTACGTTTTCGGGCGCAGCATTACCAGGATGAAGCATGGCGAGATTCCCGCCCTGCGCCGCCAGATCGGGATGGTCTTCCAGGACTTCCGGCTGCTGCAGGAGCGCACGGCTTACGAGAACGTGGCCTTTGCCATGCAGGTGATTGGCTCAAGACCGGCGGAAATCAAACGGAGGGTGCCGGATGTCCTGAAGCAGATGGGCTTGAAGGAAGCGGCCGGCATGTTCCCAAGGCAGCTTTCCGGCGGCGAACAGCAGCGCGTGGCCATCGCCAGGGCGCTGGTCAACAAGCCGGCCCTGCTGATCGCCGACGAGCCGACCGGAAACCTTGACCGGGATACCGCCTGGGAGATCGTCAACTGCCTCCAGGAGATCAACAGCCAGGGAACTACCGTGGTTATCGCCACCCACGCCCGGGAGATCGTGGACACCCTGCGCCAGCGGGTGATCGCCCTGGAAAATGGCAGAGTGGTACGGGATGAGTGCGAGGGCGTGTACGCCAATGCTAACTAAAACCTGGGGCTATATCTTGCAGGAGTCCATCCGCTCCTTGAAACGAAATGGGTGGTTGAATTTTGCGGCGGCAGGGACGACTGCCGTGTCTCTTTTTATACTGGGCGTTGCCATCCTGCTGGTGATCAACACCAACTTCATCGCCAGTTCGTGGGAATCAAACGTGGAGATCAGAGCCTACCTGAACGACGGGGTCACAGGGGACGCGATCACCGCCCTGCACACCCAGATCCAGATCATTCCCGAGGTCAAGGACGTGCAGCTTCATCTCCAAGGACGAGGCTCTGGCCGACCTGGAGCAGCAATTTGGCCAGAACGGCCAACTGCAGGAGAGCCTGGGAGGGACTAACCCCCTGCCGGATTCCTTCGAGGTGCAGGACCACGGATCCCCGGGATGTGGACGGAGTGGCAAACCTGCTCAGCCGTATGCCCGGGATAGACCAGGTGAGCTACGGCCAGGGCGTGGTGGATAAGCTGCTCGAACTCACCTACTGGATACGCCTGGTGGGGCTGGCTATCGTGGTTTTGCTCGGTCTCTGCGCCATCTTCCTGATCGCCACCACCATCCGCCTGACCATGTTCGCCCGGCGGCGGGAGATCGTGATCATGAAGCTGGTGGGGGCTACAGACTGGTACGTACGCTGGCCGTTCCTGCTGGAGGGGATCATCCTGGGCGCCGCCGGGGCGGCGATAGCCATTGCCGCTGCTGTTCTTCTCATACAGTACCCTGGCTTCAAAGATCATGGAGGCGCTGCCCTTCTTGCCGCTGATGAACAACGACCTGGTGCTGCTCCAGTTGTTTGCAGGGCTGTTAGGGGCGGGTGTCGGCCTGGGCATCGTCGGCAGCCTGATCTCCGTACACCGCTTTCTCCAAGCATAGCCGTGGGACTGTCCCCCTGATCTGATCAGGAGGGGAGTATGATCAGAACATATCAAGAGAACCGTACCCGTGATCTGTTGAAGATCGCCCTGAGCCTGCTTCTGGCAGTGCTTGTATCCGCTGTTGCCATGTGGCCCAGTTGGGCGGCAGGGTCTGATGATAACCAGCAGAAGCTTGACCAGGTCAACCAGCAGATCGAGCAGGAGAAGGCGCAACTGGCTCAGAAGGAAAAACAAAAACAGTTGGTGACGCAGCAGTTGCAGCAGGTCGATCAGAGTATCGTCCAGACCCAGGACGACCTGAATAACCTGAACGGCAACTTGACACTGCTGCAGACCCGCATTACCAATGACCAGCAGGACCTGCAAA
Organism: uncultured Peptococcaceae bacterium; assembly: GCA_963767365.1. Classification (GTDB taxonomy): domain Bacteria; phylum Bacillota; class DSM-12270; order Thermacetogeniales; family Thermacetogeniaceae; genus Palsa-1188. The sequence goes on along the minus strand of CAVYEE010000026.1, from coordinate 50,958 downwards.
AGACCCAGGCCAGCCTCGACGACCGGACGAGCATTTTCGACCAGCGCCTCAAGGATATCTATATCGATGGCAACGTCTCCTACCTGGATGTGCTGCTCAACGCCACCACCCTGAACGACTTTCTGACCCGCTTCGACATGTTGCAGCGGATCGCCGAGCAGGATATCTCGCTGATGAAGCAGATCACCGCCATGCGCGACCAGATCGCCCAGAACAAGAAGGACATGGAGGATCAGGCAGGCGCAAACGGTCGTGCTCCAGAACCAGGCCCTGGCCAAGCAGGCCACCCTGACTGCGAGCAGTCAGCAAAAGAAACAACTGGTGTCCCAGGTCCAGGCCCAAATGGGCATCTTGCAGCAAAACGTGGATGAGGACGAGGCCTACTCCCAGCAGTTGACCCAGATCATCCAGGGGTTAACGAACAAGAACGCTCCGCCCCAGGGTACCGGACACTTCATCTGGCCGGTCAAGGGACCCATCACCTCGCCCTTCGGCATGCGCATCAATCCGATCACACACAAATATTCGGGTCACACGGGGATCGACATCGGCGTTCCCTATGGCACTCCCATCCACGCCGCCGACGGCGGCACCGTGATCTTCGCCGGCTGGAACGTCGCCTACGGCAACATGACCGTCATCGACCACGGTGGCGGCTTCTCGACCATGTACGCCCACCAGTCGAAGCAACTGGTGGCTGTAGGGGATCATGTCACCCAGGGCGAGATCATCGGCTATATCGGTACTACCGGCTGGAGCACCGGGCCGCACCTGCACTTCGAGATCCGGGTGAACGGCACTCCGGTCAACCCCATGAAGTACCTCTGATATTCAGAAGTCGGATGTTAGCGTGACCAATTGCGGGTGCGAAAGTGGGAATTCTTTGAATATTTTTTAGGACAGGGGGTGAGCAGGAAAATTATCAGACGTGTCGAAATAATCACAAAGTTGTCAAATCAAAAGGTGTATGGTGATATTGATGACCTTTGATTATAGTAAAAATAGACAGGGTTTACCGGAACGGAATTTCGCGCAGGCGTCTGTGCCGGTAATCCTTTCTTTTTTGTTGTGTCTGATCCTCGTCTGTTTTATTTTTGCTTTCACCGGCAACTTTGCTTACGCTGACAGTGTGACGGGCAGCGGAGACCAGGGGGCTGCTGCAAGTGTGGAGAATACCGTCTACTTGCAGGTATTGCACAATACCGTCAATGTGCGATCAGGCCCCGACTACGAACGACCAGATCATCGGACAGGTGCACCGGGGAGAGATCGTCCAGGCAAAAATAAAAAGCGATAACAACTGGTATCAGATCGATTTCCACGGAGGGACGGGGTGGATTGCCGGCTGGCTGGTCCAGCTCTCCCAGCCTGCAACGGACGCCTCGCGGGGATTGATGTCCGGTATCGTCAGCATTGCCGAGCGTTTTTTGGGCAGTCCCTACCATTATGGGGCGAGCGGGCCTTACAGCTTTCGATTGCTCCGGTTTTACACGTTACGTCTTTGCCCTCATCGGGATTGACCTGCCGCGCGTCGCCGATGACCAGGCCCGGATAGGCGAACAAGTGGCGTCTCCGGCCCCGGGCGACCTGGTCTTCTTTTCCGCCGGGAGAAACGGGTATATGACCCACGTCGGGATCTACATCGGCAACAACTCTTTCATCAATGCCGCTGACCAGGGCGTTACCATCACGTCGCTCGACGATCCCTGGTATCAGTCCCGGTACGCCATGGCACGCAGGATCATCTAATCGAGGTTCGAGGTTCGAGGTTCGAGTACAGCATAAATTAGCTTTCTCAAGGTTGGAGGTTCGCATGAGAAAGGCTAATCGAACATCGAGTTTCGAAGGGGCTTCTGCTTAGGTAAGGTTTATAGGCATCTGGCATCCGTTATCTCAGCGATCTTGAAATCCTTTTCACCTCCTGCCTCACCACCCAGAATAGGCAGTTCTCTTCCGATGGCGTGAAGTGGTTGCCGGTCTGCTCGAAGTTTACGGCGTAGCAGCCGCCGCCGCACTTCAGAAAACAGCTCCTGCAATGCTGCGGCTGGCGGCCCTGGGCGTACCGGAAAGGCTCAAGCAGCCTGACATCGATACCCTCGTGCACGTTGCCGATCGATATATCTTCCGGCCTCATCCTCCAAGCCCAGAAACTTTGAGCAGGGGCCCACGCTCCCATCCGGCGCCACAGCCAGCGAGCTCTTGCCGGCCCGGCAGCCCCAGCCGCCGTATTCATCCAGTTGTTCAAAATCCTCGATGAACAGGGGGACACCCTGTTTTTTCCATTGATAATAGTCATGGAGGATGGCCACCAGGTTGAGGCCGTACTCCTCTATCTGCTTTTTGCTCCATTGGACGGGGCCATGGGCGGGGCCGATGATCAGGTTGTTCAGGCCTAAAGCCACAAGCTGCCGGAAGTCTTCTCTCATGGTAGCCAGGGCCTCGGCGCTGACAGTCATCCTGGCGCCCAGCCAGGGCTGGTACTTTTTCATCAGCGGTATCAGGTCAACGATTCTCTGCCAGGTGCCCTCGCCGCTTTTGGTGAGCCGGTAACGGTCGTGGCTTTCGGGACCCCCATCGATGCTGAGCAGCATATGGATTTGATACCGGGCAAAGAACTTCAATGGCCTCCTCGTCGATCAGGGTGCCATTGGTAGTGATCGCCCAGTTGATGTAGCGATTACGCTTCCGGGCCGCCTCCATGGCAGCAGGCACTACTTGCTCGATCAATGCCAGTTCCAGCAGGGGTTCGCCCCCGATCAGGGTGATGGCGACACTCGGAACTGCCGCCTGATCCAGCAGCAGGTTGATCGCCTTTTTAGCGGTGGCGGCGGACATTCGCTCATGGGCGCTTTTCCTGCGCACGAAACAGTACTTGCAGGCCAGGTTGCAATTGAAGGTCAGATTCAATTCCATGGCCGTCAGATAGAGTCGGCCCGCGAGAACCAGGGGGGAGTACCCTGGATTAGCGCTGGTGTACTCCCCGATAAAGTTACTTATCTGATTGATCTGCTGACTATTCGCCCTAATACCCCCCTCTCTGAGAGGTGTGAGGTGAGAGGTTGCACTATTCTGCCGTATCCTTATTTGCAGTTTGGCTATCCATTGCCGGGTCTGGTGCTTCCTGGGGGTTCCCTCAGGCCCCTGAGCGCCGGCATAGGGCGTGGGATATCCGAAGAGTTCGAAGCAGGGATAGGCGAAGAATTCCAGGCAAGGCCATCCGAATGCCTCAAAGCAATGGTGCCCGAAGAACCGTTCGAAGCAGTGATGTGTAAAGAAACGTTCGAAGCAATGCTGCGCAAACCGCTCATAACACGGGTCCGAGGCTGGGTCCGGGGATGGGGCGGAAGCCGTGAACGGATGGTAACACGACCCGGCAAACCGCTCGTAACAGGGATGGGCGTGCGGATGGTAGCACGGATGGGCAAACCGCTCATAACACGGGTCCAGGCTGGGTCTGGGGATGGGTCAGGGTCTGCCGCCTCATACGAGAACGCCTGGTAACACGACATAGAAACGGCTGGTAACACGCCTGGGTAAATGCCGTGGAACAATACGAAGTAAAGGCCGTGGAGCATTGCGTAAAGAACGGGGTGGCGCAAGACTGAGTGAAAGGCTGGGCGCATTGCATGTAAAACGGCTGGTAACACGCCTGGTACGTCTGGTAACACGGCTGGGTATAGGTCTGGTAACACGGCCGGGTATACGCCTGGCGACAGGGTTGCCCATACGTCTGGCGGCACGGCGGAGCTCCGACGAACGGGTAAATACACGGCCGGGCTGGCAAACGGCTGGGGACACGGCCGGGGCTGACCGGTAAACGCCTGGTAACACGGTTGCCCAGGTTGACCAGGATGATAACCGGGATAACCAGGCATCCGGGCTGACCAGGATGATGACCAGGCTGACCAGGTATGGGAGGCGCCGCCTGTTCCTCGGCCTCTCTCAGTTTATACGCGATATCCTTCATATTTTCTTCAGTCAGAGAATGGCTCGGGTTTTCCCAGACCACCTGGATTGCGGAAATGGGAATGGCGCAGGCTCCCTCATCGGTTTCCAGGCGGATATTTTGCTTGTCAACCGCGGCTACCGCGCCCGCGATCTTTCTCCCTGAAACCAGTTCGACGACTATCTTACTGCCTTTATAACTCTTCAATTGCTCATACACTTTATCTCACCCTTTCCTTAAATACCGCCCCTCTTATCTCATTATATGTAAGTCATCTCTTGATGCGCACTGTCAGGTTACAATCTTGAAGATAGCTGAGAACCGCCTTCCCATATCTTTTGCCCCTGACCTCCTGCTTCCGCTTCTAACATCCCAGGTAGGTGGAATAGACGAGCGACGCTGTGCCGGAAGCGCTGGTGTTGATCTCGGAGACGAAAGCGTCCATGTTTCCTTTCAGCTTGGCCTGGATGGCCCCGGAGGTGACGGGGAAATCAGGGGACTCGGTACGGCCGGCCACGTAGGTGTTGCCGAATTTATCAACGGCAACGCCGTTTCCCACATCAGATACATGACCCCCCAGGTAGGTGGAATAGGCAAGTGAGGCTTTGCCCGAGGCGTTGGTGTTGACCTGGGTTACAAAAGCGTTGGAGCCGCCGGCATGAAGGCTCTTCAGCATTGATTGAAAGGCGCTCGCAGTGACCGGAAAGTCCTTTGAATAGGTGAATCCAGTCACATAGGCATTGCCTGCCTTGTCGACAGCGATGCCATGTCCCTCGTCACAGGTTGTTCCTCCCAGGTAGGTGGAGTAGACGAGGGATCTCGGTCCGTTGGCGCCGGTGTTGAGCTTGGTCACAAAAGCGTTAGTGCCGCCGAGGGCGCTCCTCAGCATAGCCTGAAAGGCGCCGGACGTTACCGGATAATCGCTTGACCGGGTGAATCCTGTCACGTAGGCGTTGTTGGACGCATCGACGGCAATATCGGATCCATGGTCATAGATGCTTCCTCCCAGGTAGGTGGAGTAGACGAGGGCGGCTGTGCCCGAGACGCCGGTGTTGAGCTTGGTCACAAAAGCGTTGGCGCCGCCATGAAGGCTCTTCAGCTTTGATTGAAAGGCGCTCGGCAGTGACCGGGAAATCCTTTGAATACGTGAACCCCGTCACGTAGGTATTACCCGCCGCGTCGACAGCGATGCCGTTCCCCTCATCGAAACTGCTCCCTCCGAGGTAAGTGGAGTAGACGAGCGGCGGCAGCGCCGGAGGCGCCGGTGTTGACGACTGATACAAAGGCGTTCTTGAACCCCTTCAGCGCAGCCTGAAACGCTCCGGTGGTGACGGGGAAGTCGGGGGAGGTGGTGAAACCGGTTACGTAGGCGTTACCAGCGTTATTGACGCCAACGCCAAAGCTGGCGTCCAGGCCGCTCCCCCCGAGGTAGGTGGAGTAGACGAGAGCGGCAGCGCCGGTGGCGCTGGTGTTGATGACGGATAAGAAGGCGTTCTTGCACCCCTTCAGCGTTGCCTGAAACGCCCCGGTGGTGACGGGGAAGTCGGGGGATTCGGTACAACCTGTTACATAAGTATTGCCGGCGTTATCGACGGCAATGCCGAAACCGGCGTCCATGCCGCTCCCCCCGAGGTAGGTGGAGTAGACGAGAGCGGCAGCGCCGGTGGCGCTGGTGTTGATGACGGATAAGAAGGCGTTCTTGCACCCCTTCAGCTTTGCCTGAAACGCCCCGGTGGTGACGGGGAAGTCGGGGGATTCGGTGAAACCTGTTACATAGGTATTGCCGGCGTTATCGACGGTGATGCCGAGGCCTGCGTCAAGCACCAACTCTTTAAACATATCCAAGGCCTGTATTTTTGCAGCTTGAGGGATTTCTCCACCAGGAGATCCATACTGCATTTGCGCGCACCTCCTTAATTGAGAGGTGAGAAGTGCGAGGTTGAAGCCAAGGCGGGCACCCGCTCGCATCCCACTTCTTAGTTCAGCATGGTACTGTTAGCCTTATTTTCTATCTTATTTGAGTGGCCGGGTTTTTGTGACGGTTTATTTATTTTAGGCCGAGGGGAAAATAAGACCTGTTGCAGAATATGAAATGAAGCGAGGCGGCTTTAGTGTTCAAGCAGCTCTCAAAGGGGGAACAGCATCAAATACATCGCTGCGGCTGTTGCCTTCGCTGTTCTGATCACTCTGCTGGCCGATGCCAAGTCGCATCCACTCCCTCCGGCAGCGCGGGCGCCCATCCCGCGTCGCAGGTTGACTACGAGCCTCTCCGGCAAGAGATCCTCAACTACACCGCGACACAGGAGGGCACCTTCGCCGTCTACTTCAAGGATCTTACCTCCGGCCAGGTCATGGGGATCGATGAGGATGCCCCCCACCCGGGGGCGAGTTGTATCAAGGTGCCGGTCGTGCTCTACCTGTATCAGCAGGTGGCGGCGGGAAAACTGCATTGGACTGGACCGTGTCGCCTACCAAAAAGCTCTTGACTATGAGACAGGAGCCGGAGCGCTGCAGTATACGGCCGAGGACGGGAACACCTTCTCGCTGCGCTGCCTGGCTACGGTAGCCATCACGATCAGCGATAACGTCGCTCATAACATGCTGGTGCGCTACCTGGGCTATAACAATGTCATGAATTTTATCAAAAGCATCGGCGGTGCTGATACGGTCGAGCCGTATGGCAGTGAGACAACTACAGCCAGGGACCTGGGAGTATTCATGGAGGCCGTGAATCAATTTGCCAAACAAAATCCTGCCCAAGGGGAAGGCTGATTGACGACCTTGCCAACACCATCTTTCATGTCGGCCTTCCGGGAAAAATCCCGCCGGACCTCATCGTCGCCCATAAAGAAGGAAGTATTACCGGGGTGGTAAACGACATGGGGATCGTCTTCAGCAAACGCCCCTATATCCTGGGTGTCATGTCCGAGGGGACGGCAGACGAAGACACCGGTTTCAGCAACATTGCCGAAATTTCCCGCCTCGTCTATGACTACCAGCAACAGTTGCCGCCGGCCCCTGGAAACAGGTAACTACCGGCCGCCGTAATTCCCGCCGGGAATTCCTTCAGCGCCCGGGGATTCTACCCCGGGTTTTCTTATCTTTGCAAGTCTTGCGGCATAAAACTTTTCAAATTAATTGAATAATGAGGCAGGATGAATTCATATCGTCAAGATGATGGACAGGTTGTCTTTTGAGATCTGCGGAGGTGAATGTGCTGGAACGGCGTTGGTTAAAGCCAGTGATTGTCGGAGTGGTTATTGCCTGTATCGCGGCCGGATTGGGCGGCCTTTTCTTTTGGGCGAGCGCGATGGGGCTGGGCAACCTGGTCAAGACCTACTTCCTGATCAGGACCCAAGCCCTGGCGCCGGCGCCAACATCGACCCTGGTGGAGGGCGCCATCAAGGGGATGGTGGACGCCCTCAACGATCCCTACTCGGTCTACCTGGACAAGGATAGTTTCCGGGAGTTGAACGTCCAGATCGAGGGCTCCTTCGGGGGCATCGGGGTGGAGTTTGACCTGAACCAGGACAAGCAACTGGTGATCGAATCCGTCCTGCCCGGGACACCGGCGAGCAGGGCCGGACTCCTGAGCGGCGACATCATCGTCCAGATCGACGGCAAGGACGCCACCCAGATGTCCACGACTCGACGCCGCCAACCTGCTCCGCGGCAATGTTGGCACCACCGTCACTATCAAGGTCTGGCGGCAGCAGGACAGCCAGTATCATACCGTTACCCTGAAGCGGGAGCAGATCTCGGTGCCCTCGGTAAGCGGAGAGATCCTGCCGGATCACCCGGATATCGCCTACATCCAGGTGACGACTTTCAACCAGGACAGCACCCTGCCCCAATTGACACAGGCGTTTGCCAACGTGAATGCAAAGGGTTACCGGGGCTGATCCTCGACCTGAGGGACAACCCCGGCGGTGATTTACAGACGGCTGTGGAGTTGGCCGGTTATTTCGTCCCGCCGGGGCCGGTGGTGCGCATCGTCAACCGGAGCGGGGCGGAGGAGGTCCTGCGCTCCAGCCGGACCACGAAGTATCTGACCGTGCCCCTGGTGGTGCTGGTCAACGGGTACAGCGCCAGCGCTTCGGAGATCGTGGCCGGGGCGATCAAGGACACCGGCAGCGGGACGCTGATCGGGACCCGGACATTCGGCAAGGGCCTGGTGCAGACCGTCTTCGACCTTAGCGGCCAGGTGGGCGTGAAGCTGACCACGGACAAGTACCTGACACCGAAGGGGATCGACATCAACAAGAAAGGAATCGATCCTGACGTGGTGGTCAATCAGCCGGCGGGCGGCAAACCGGACCTGCAGCTGGAGAAAGCGATCCAGGTGCTGCAGGAGCAGATCGACAAGACGCAAAAACAGGCAGCCTAATCGAATGCGAAGTTCGAGATCTATTGCAGTTGGATGCGAACTTCAAGCAGGCAGAGGTCCGTTGTGTCATGTGCTCTAGATGGGTAGAATCCATCCCTTTTCAGTCGAATCTCGAATCTCGAACCTCGAGAAGTGGGGGTCTGGCGGATGGGCTTTCCCTGGGGCGCGGTGCTTCCGCAGATTGTCGTGGTCTTTCTCCAGGCGCTGCTACAACCCTTCTTCCTGGTAGTCATTGTGTTGATCTGGCTGATGTACAGGCGGATGCAAAATACCAGGGAAGCGTTGTTCGGGGTGCGGGATTCCACCCTGCGCCTCGTGCTCACGGCCCTGGGCTATGGGATTGCCGGCGGACTGGTGGGCAGTGTTCTGATCGTGGTGTTGGGGATCTCCATCAACGACATCGGCATCATCTATCTCTGGATCCTGGCCGTGCTGTTGATGCTGGTCGACCCGCGCTTTTTGTGCTTCTCATACGCCGGCGGCATCCTCGCCCTGATCTCCCTGCTCACGGGCTATCCGAAGCTGAACATTCCGGCCCTGATGGGGCTGGTGGCGGTGCTGCACCTGGTTGAAAGCATGTTGATCCTGGGCAGCGGCCACATCGATCCGCTCCCGGTGTACGTGCGCAACCGCTTCGGGCGAGTGGTGGGCGCCTTCAACCTGCAGAAATTCTGGCCGATTCCCCTGGCCATCATCGCCGTGGCCACCACTGCACAGGCGCCGGCGGGAGGCGTCGCCATGCCGGGTTGGTGGCCGTTGCTGGGAGGATGGGGGCGCTGCCGGCCAGCATCGCGTTTGGCATCTTTCCGGTGGTGGCTGCCCTGGGCTATGGGGAACTGGCCGTCACCTGCCTGCCCCGGGAGCGGGTCAAGATCACCGCACTGCACCTGGCCGTGTTCAGCCTCGTCCTGTTGGGGCTGGCGGTCCTGGCCGCCTACGTTCCTCAAACGGCGGTCCTGGCCGCCCTGTTCGCCCCCCTCGGCCACGAGGTGGTCATCCATGCCGGACGACGCTCGGAGCTGGAGGGCCAGCCCCGGTTTATCCCGCCCGGGCGCGGGGTGATGGTGCTGGACGTGCTCAAGGCCTCGCCGTTCCAGGAAGGCCGGGCTGCGCTCCGGGGATGTGATCCTCAGGATTGGTGATATTCCGGTCAATTCCCGGGCCGAACTGCGCCTCCGCCCTCGACCTCTCCGGCCCCTCATTTGAGATCGAGTACCGGCAGGAGCCGTGCCCGGCGGGCACCCGCTGAAAAATGCCCGGGCTGCCGTGGACCAGGACGGCCCCCCGGGCCTGACGCCCGCTTCGGGGTCATACCCGTTCCGGAACCCGGCGACCTGCCGACGGTGGATATCACCACGGCCGGCCCCCTGCAGAGAATCGCCCGCCGATTGCGAGGCAAGAGGTAGAAGCGGGAACAAGAAGGCATTGGCTTCACCAATGCCAACAAGGATCTTTCAATGCCGCCGGGTGCCCCCCCGGGTGCGTTCCGGTATTAGCACAATGCCTGCTTGCCGCCGTCAACGGGAATGATGTGGCCGGTCACAAAGTCGGAGGCCCTGGAAGCCAGGTAAACCACGGCTCCCTTCAGGTCGTAATCAGTGCCCATCCGTCCGATCGGATTAAATGATTTAACCTTATCATTTCCGACGTTTTGGAAATGCTTCTTAGTCATGTGGGTAACAAAGGGGCCGGGGGCGATCGCATTCACGTAGATACCGTACCGGGCCCACTTCACGGCCAGGTCCTGGGTCAGGACGTTCACTGCGCCCTTGCTCACGTTATAGGCGATCGTGTTCTGCGCTTCAGGATAGGTGCCGCCGAAGGAAGTGGTCGACGACATGTTGATGATCTTGCCGTAACCTTTCTCTTTCATGATCCGGGCCGCCATGACCGAGAGCTGAAATGTCGCTTTCAGATTGACATCCATGATCTGCTGCCATTTTTCGATCGGGTAATCGATGGCATCTGCTCCCCAGGTGATGCCGGCGTTGTTGACCAGGATATCTAACGTGCCGAACTCCCTGACCGCGGCATCGATAAGGTTTTGGCAATCCTCTGCCTTGCTGACGTCACAGGCCATGGAAGGGCTTTCACGCCGAAGCTCCGCCTTTAACTTGTTGCACAGCTCGATGCACCGGTCCACCTTGCGGGCGGCAATCACCACGTTCGCCCCGACCTCAGCCAGAGCAGTTGACATTTGGGCGCCCAATCCGATGGAACCCCCGGTAATGATTGCTACTTTGCCGGTCAAATCCATAAGCTCGAAAACCTTCATCCTGCAGAATCTCCCCTCTTCCTATTTTTTATGAAAGCTTGTACCTTAATTGTATAATGAATTATCGATCTGATCTACTGGTTAACCTGAGCGTGTTGTTAATACAGTGACGTAGCCGCTCTTATCCCACCGCTTCAGAGCGGCTACGTCGAACATCGAACTTCGAACATCGAACTTCGAGATTACCAGGGATCGATGAAGGAGTGTGTGGCCGGCGATGGTTCGATCGACGGAGTTGACTTCAATCCCTGCATGATCCAGCGGCGGGTATCCGCCGGATCGATCACCGCATCGATCTCCAGGTAAGAGGCCATGTTGATGGCTTTCCCCTTCTCGTACATTTGGGCCAGCAGTTTATTAAAGAGCTCGTCACGCTGCTCCGGGTCCTCGACTGCCTCCAGCTCTCTTTTAAAACCGCTCTTGACTGCCCCTTCGAGCCCCATCGCCCCAAATTCACCGGTTGGCCAGGCAGCCGTAAAGAGGGACTCGTGGAAGCCTCCCCTGGACATGGCCATGGAACCAAGTCCGTAGCCCCTGCGCAACACAACGGTAAAGTAAGGCACCGTTAAATGCGATCCGATTACAAACATCCGGGATACGTGGCGTACCTGGGCGCGCGTCTCTACCTCGGGTCCGACCATGAACCCCGGAGTATCGCACAGGGACAGAATCGGCAGGCCATGAGCGTTGCAGATCTGCATCAGGCGCGCTGCCTTGTCCGCGCCTTCGGGCTCTATGGCTCCGGCCATGTGCATACAGTTATTGGCAATCACTCCGAACGGTTTACCTTCGATCCGGATCAAGGCCGTAATCATACTTTGGCCGAAATCGGGCCGCAACTCGAGAACCGAGCCGGTATCTGCCATTGTTTTCATGATCGCCCGCACGTTATAAGCGCGCCGCCGGTTTTCCGGAATCGAGCGGCGAAGAATGCGCTGGTCTGCTGCCTCCCAGGCGGCAGTTGCGCCCTGGCAATAGGAGAGATACTGCTTGGCGGCTGCCACCGCCTCTGCTTCATCGGCTACGGCAATGTCGACCACACCATTGCGTGTCTGCACGTCGATCGGGCCAATTTCCTCCGGCCTGAATGTCCCGAGCCCGCCGCCTTCGACCATCACAGGGCCGCCCATGCCTATGTTTGAGTTCCTGGTAGCGATAATCACATCGCAGCATCCGAGCAAGGATGCATTGCCTGCAAAGCAATATCCAGATACGATACCGACCAGCGGGACCTTGCCACTCAGGCCTGCGAACAGGCCGAACGTGGATAAATCCAGACCGGCCACCACCACGCCGGCGGCGTCGGTGTCACCCGGTCTTCCGCCACCGCCTTCAGCGAACAGAACCAGGGGCAAGCGATGTTCGTGCGCCAATTTCAGCATGCGGTCCTTCTTTTTGTGACTAAAATGACCCTGGGTGCCGGCGAGAACCGTGTAGTCATAGGCCAAGACCATGCAGCGGGTCTGATCGTCTCCGAACAAGGGCCCGTTTACCGATCCGATGCCTGCGATCAGGCCATCAGCCGGGGTCTTGCGGGTGAGTTCGTCCTCTGATCGCCGTCCGCGTTGTGCGGCAATTGCCAGTGCGCCGTATTCGATGAAGCTGCCGGGATCAAAGAGATCCTCTACATTTTCGCGGGCGGTGCGCTGGTTTTTTTGGTGCCGGCGGGCCACCGCTTCGGGGCGATGCTCGTCAAGGCCGAAAGAATGACGCTCTATCACTTCGGCAAGGTCAGGGCGAACCTGATCAGTATCGGTTTCCTTATCAACCGTATCGGGATTCTTGGTTGCTTCCGCTTCTTCAGTGGGTGCTTGTTTCATCTCTCCCATCAACACTCCGCTCCTTTGTGAAATCTTTTAGAAACCGGATAGCCCTTGGGGGTCTCGGTTAGGCGTGTCCCACGCACCACGGCCCATTATACCGTATCCTGCCATTGGCGTGAAGAAGGCAATCTGAAGGCGAGCCAGGTCTGGATGAAATGGGGTACGGAAAAATGATATAATCGGGGGAGGAAGGCGGTAACGGAGGTTGGAGGCAAGAAGTCAGAGGCAGGGGAAAATAAAGATTCTCTGGTTTCACCGAGGGCTACCCGCTCTAATGCCCCCGCTTCTTTGAAGCGGTGGGATAAGAGCCGGGTACCCTCTGGGTGCGCCTCTAGTTGAAAAGGCTAATGCGGGAAAGGTGCCTTTTTATGGATAGTTTACGACTCAAATCTGCTTTTCAGCCGACCGGCGACCAGCCCCAGGCGATCGCCGGGTTGACGGCGGGCATCAGGCAGGGATTGCCCACCCAGACCCTGCTGGGGGTCACCGGGTCCGGCAAGACCTTCACGGTGGCCGGGGTGATCCAGGAGGTGCAGCGCCCGACCCTGGTGATCGCCCACAACAAGACCCTGGCCGCCCAGCTCTGCGGGGAGTTCCGGGAGTTCTTCCCGGACAACGCCGTGGAGTACTTCGTCAGCTACTATGACTACTACCAGCCGGAGGCCTACGTGCCCCAGACCGATACCTACATCGAGAAGGACTCGTCCCTGAACGAGGAGATCGACAAGCTGCGCCACTCCGCCACCGCCTCCATCTTCGAGCGCCGGGACGTGATCATCGTGGCCAGCGTCTCCTGCATCTACGGCCTGGGTTCGCCGGCGGCCTACCGGGACATGATGCTGTCCCTGCGCCAGGGGATGAGGATCGACCGGGACAGCGTGCTGGCCAAGCTGATCGATATCCAGTATACCAGGAACGACTATGACTTCGCCCGGGGGCGCTTCCGGGTGCGGGGGGACGTGCTGGAGATCTTTCCGGCCTCCTTCAGCGAGCGGGCGCTGCGGGTGGAGTTCTTCGGCGACGAGATCGAGCGCATCCTGGAGATCGACACCCTGACCGGGGAGATGCTGGCCCGGCGCCTGCATGCCGTGGTCTTCCCGGCGTCCCACTACGTGACGCCGCGGAGCGAGATGGAGCGGGCAATCGCCGGGATCGAGGCGGAGCTGGAGGAGCGCCTGCCGGAGCTGCGGGGCGAAGGGAAGCTGCTGGAGGCCCAGCGCCTGGAGCAGCGCACCCGCTACGACCTGGAGATGATGCGGGAGGTGGGCACCTGCAAGGGGATCGAGAACTACTCCCGCCACCTGACCGGGCGCAAGCCGGGAGAGCCGCCTTACTGCCTGCTGGACTTCTTTCCCGAAGACCTGCTGGTGGTGATCGACGAGTCCCACCAGACCATTCCCCAACTGAACGCCATGTACGCCGGGGACTACTCCCGGAAGCGCACCCTGGTGGACTACGGCTTCCGGCTGCCCTCGGCGCTGGACAACCGCCCGCTGCGCTTCGACGAGTTCGAGGCCAGGGTGCCCCAGATCATCTTCGTCTCGGCCACGCCCGGCCCCTACGAGTTGTCCCGGCGCCGCCAGGTGGTGGAGCAGATCGTCCGCCCCACCGGGCTGATCGACCCGGAGGTGGATGTGCGTCCGGCGACCGGCCAGGTGGACGACCTGGTGGAGGAGATCCGGTTGCGGGTGGCCAAGCAGCAGCGGGTGCTGGTCACCACCCTGACCAAGCGCATGGCCGAGGACCTGACCGACTACCTGCGGGACCTGGATGTCAAGGTGCGCTACCTGCATTCGGAGATCCACACCCTGGAGCGCATGGAGATCCTCCGCGACCTGCGCCTGGGGGTATTCGACGTGCTGGTGGGGATCAACCTGCTGCGTGAGGGCCTCGACCTGCCCGAGGTTTCCCTGGTGGCGATCCTGGACGCCGACAAGGAGGGCTTCCTGCGGTCGGAACGCTCCCTGATCCAGACCAGCGGGCGGGCGTCCCGGAACCTGGACGGCAAGGTGATCATGTACGCCGACACCGTCACCGGCTCCATGCAGCGGGCGATCGACGAGACCAACCGCCGCCGCCGCATCCAACTGGATTACAACCGGCGCTACGGGATCACGCCCCGCTCCATCCAGAAGGAGGTGCGGGGAGTGCTGGAGATCACCCTGCCGGTGGTGGCGGAGAACGGAGAGACCTACAGCGCCAGGGATATCAAGAGCCTGGAGAAACCGGACCTGGAAAAGATGATCGCCAAGCTGGAGCAGGAGATGCGCCAGGCGGCCCACGACCTGGCCTTTGAGCGGGCGGCCGAGGTGCGGGACATGATCATCGAGCTCCGGAAGGAGATCATCGCCAGGGGAAGACACGGACGCAAGAGCGGACGCGGCATCCAGGACGCGGCTGCGGGTAACAGAGGCAAGAGGCAAGAGGCCATTTCAGATGTCAGAAGCAAGAGGTCAGAAAAAAGCTTGAAACAGGGAAAAGAAAAAGCTAAAGCACACTGAAAAACACTTTGAAATCTGACTTGCGACTTTCGGCATCCGACTTCTGTTCTGAAAGGCATGTAATTTTTTATCCGACATCCGGTACATCTTGCATCAGACCTCTGAGACGAAGGGGGTTCAAAGGGCGAGCCATGGCCAGACAGTCACCAAGACAAACGGAAAAAGAGATCCGCTTCCCGGCAAGGGACAAGATCGTCATCCGGGGTGCGCGGGTCCATAATCTAAAGAACATCGACGTGGAGATCCCCCGCAACAAGCTGGTGGTGGTCACCGGCCTGTCCGGCTCCGGCAAGTCATCGCTGGCCTTCGACACCATCTACGCCGAGGGGCAGCGCCGCTACGTGGAGTCGCTCTCCGCCTATGCCCGCCAGTTCCTGGGGGTGGCCGACAAGCCGGACGTGGACTACATCGAGGGGCTGTCCCCGGCCATCTCCATCGACCAGAAGGCGGGCAGCCGCAACCCCCGCTCCACCGTGGGCACGGTGACGGAGATCTACGATTACCTGCGCCTGCTTTTCGCCCGGATCGGCAGGCCGCACTGCCCCCAGTGCGGGCGCCCGGTGCGGCAGCAGACTGTTTCCCAGATGGTCGACCAGGTGATGGCCAACCCGGAGGGGACAAGGGTGCAGATCCTGGCGCCGCTGGTGCGGGGCAAGAAGGGAGAACACCAGAAGCTGCTGTCCGATGTGCAGCACAAGGGATTCGTGCGTGTCCGGGTCAACGGGGAGATCCGGGAACTCGGCGAGGAGATCGCCCTTGACCGGAACCGCAAGCACGACATCGAGGTGGTGGTCGACCGCCTGGTGGTGCGGCCGGGACTGGAAAGCCGCCTGGCCGATTCCCTGGAAACCGCCCTGGAGCTGGGTGGGGGCACCGTGACCGTTTTGGTGCAGGGCGCCGCCTCCGCTGAAGCGGGTACCCGGCCGGAGGCCGGAGCAGGGTGGCGCCAGGTCCGGTGGACCAGGCGCGGCCGGAAGGGGCGGAAGATACACAGCCGGCGGGGCCGGAGGAGGCGGGAGACGCCCAGCCAGAGGATCTGGAGGGGGCGCCGGAGGAGGACAGGAAAGCCGGTCAGGCTGGCGAGGCGGGTGAGGAGCACACCTTCAGCCAGAACTTCGCCTGCCCGGAGTGCGGCATCAGCCTGGCGGAGATCGAACCGCGGCTCTTCTCCTTCAACAGCCCCTTCGGAGCCTGCAAGGAGTGCTCGGGCCTGGGCTACCACCTGGAGGTGGACGAGTCCCTGGTGGTCAATCCGGACCTGCAGGTGCGGGCGGGGGCGCTGATCCCCTGGACGCGCTCACCGCAGCACTACTACCCGCAACTGGTGCAGGCGGTCCTGGAGCACTACGGCTGTTCCTGGGACACCCGCTTCCGGGACCTGCCGGCAGAGGTGCAGCACGCCCTCCTCTACGGCACGCCGGAGCGCATCCGTTTCCGCTACCGGGACAGTTTCGGCCAGGTCAAGTCCTGGTATGCCGCCTACGAGGGCGTCATTCCCCACCTCGCCCGCCGCTACCGGGAGACCGAGTCGGAAGAGGCGCGTGAGGATATCGCCGAATTCATGGCTTCACGCCCCTGCCCGGCCTGCCAGGGAGCCAGGCTGAAGCCGGAGGCCCTGGCGGTGCGGGTGGGTGAGAAAAACATCTACGAGCTGACGGGATTGACCATCAGAGATGTCGGCGACTTTTTTAAAAACCTGGAACTGACCGCCCGGGAAGGGCAGATCGCCCGGCAGATGCTGAAGGAAATCGGCAACCGGCTGGGGTTTCTGGTCAACGTCGGGTTGGACTACCTGACCCTGGACCGGGCGGCCGGCACCCTGGCCGGCGGCGAGGCCCAGCGCATCCGCCTGGCCACCCAGATCGGGTCGGGCCTGGTGGGCGTCCTCTACATCCTGGACGAACCCACCATCGGCCTGCACCCCCGGGATAACACCAGGCTGATCAAGACCCTGATGGACCTGCGGGACCTGGGCAACACCCTGATCGTGGTGGAGCACGACGAGGAAATGATGCTGCGCGCCGACGAGATCATCGACATCGGCCCGGGGGCCGGGGTGCACGGGGGGGAGATCGTCGCCCAGGGCACCCTGGAGGAGATCATCAAGACACCAGGCTCGATCACCGGCCAGTACCTGGGAGGCAAGTTGGATATCCCCGTGCCCACTGCCCGGCGCCACCCGGACGGCAGGTGGCTGGAGGTCTACGGGGCGCATGAGTTCAACCTGAAAAACATCGACGTGGCCATCCCCCTCGGCCAGTTCGTCTGCATCACCGGGGTCTCCGGCTCCGGCAAGAGCACGCTGCTGCAGGAGATCATCTACAAGGCCCTCGCCCAGGAGTTGAACGGGGCACGGACGCACCCCGGCGCCTACCGGGAGATCAGAGGCCTGAAGCACCTGGACAAGGTGATCGAGATCGACCAGTCTCCTATCGGGCGCACGCCACGCTCCAACCCGGCCACCTATACCGGGGCGTTTGACGGCATCCGGGAGCTGTTCACCCTGACTCCTGATGCCCGGATGCGCGGCTACAGGCCGGGGCGCTTCAGCTTCAACGTGCGGGGCGGGCGTTGCGAGGCCTGCCGGGGCGACGGGATCATCAAGATCGAGATGCACTTCCTGCCGGATGTCTACGTCCCCTGCGATGAGTGCAAGGGCAGCCGCTACAACCGGGAGACCCTGGAGGTGCGGTACAAGGGGAAGAGTATCGCCGACGTCCTGGATATGACGGTCAGCGAGGCGGTGGAGTTCTTCCAGCACATCCCCAAGGTGTGCCGCAAGCTGGAGACCATGAACGACGTCGGCCTGGGCTACATCAAGCTCGGCCAACCCGCCACCACCCTGTCCGGCGGCGAGGCCCAGCGGGTGAAGCTGGCGACGGAGTTGTCCCGGCGCAGCAACGGGCGCACCCTGTACATCCTGGACGAGCCGACCACCGGTCTCCACAAGGATGACATCAAGCGGCTGCTGCAGATCCTCGACCGCCTGGTGGAGGCGGGGAACACCGTGGTGGTCATCGAGCACAACCTGGACGTGGTCAAGACCGCCGACTACATCATCGACCTCGGGCCCGAGGGCGGCGAACTGGGCGGCAGCCTGGTCGCCTCAGGTACTCCCGAGGAGATTGCCGCCCACCCCACGTCCTATACCGGCCAGTACTTGAGGCCGGTGCTCCGGAAACCGGCAGCCACGAAGCAGGCGGTTCTGATCACGTAACTTGCTTTGTAACGACAGATGATGATTTCCCAATTTTCTTTCCACACTTGGGATGTTAGAATATAGATGATAATAATTAGAGTCAGGGGTGTCGAAATGAGTTTCCAAAGAATTACTGTTGATCCGGAAAAAATGGGCGGTGTACCATGTATCCGGGGATTACGTGTTCCTGTGGCTACGGTGGTCGATCTTTTTGCGAAAGGCTTGGCCCGTGAAGACATAGTAAAATATTATCCCGATCTGGAACCAGGGGATATTGATGAAGCACTACAATTTGCAGCCGAGGCTGTTCGCGAGCGCGAGTTGCCGTTGGTCGAAGAACAATGAAATTTCTGGTTGACAATGCCTTGTCTCCGTATTTGTCAATTGGACTTTGCAAGGCAGGCCACGATACGGTGCATGTAAGGGATCTGGGAATGGCGGATGCGCCAGACAAGGCCATCTTCGACTTTGCTTCCCGAGAAAAAAGAGTCGTTATTTCTGCAGATACTGATTTTGGAACGCTGCTGGCACTTCGCAATTCCCCCGAACCGTCAGTAATACTCTTCCGCCAACCCGATAAAAGACCACAGGTATTGCTCACCATTCTTTTAGCCAATCTACCAAATATTTCGGAAGCACTGCTACAGGGCACGATTGTGGTTTTCCGGGAACGCAGCATACGGATACGGAAATTACCGCTCATTCCCCGCGGTTAAACAAGCATGGGTTAAACAGCCGGGAAGGGCAGTGGCGGGGCATGGCGAACAGAAGTCAGAGGCCGGATGCCAGATGTCGGAAAAAGAGCAGGAACAGAAGATCCAGGAACTGAAAAAGGACCTCGACCTGGCGCCGGAGCGCCCGGGGGTCTACCTGTTCCGCAACCGGTCCGGGGTTGTGATCTACGTGGGCAAGGCGATCTCCCTGCGCAACCGCCTGCGCTCCTACTTCCAAGCGAAGGGGCAGCCGGAAAAGACCCAGCGGCTGGTCACCGAGGCCGCCCGGTTCGAGTACCTGGTGACCGATTCCGAGGTCGAGGCCCTGGTGCTGGAGTGCAACCTGATCAAGGAGTACCGTCCCAAGTTCAACATCAACCTGAAGGACGACAAGTCCTATCCCTACCTGAGAGTGACGGCGGAGGAGTTCCCCCGGGTCATGGTCACCAGACACCTGGTGCGGGACGGCTCCCGCTACTTCGGCCCCTACCCCGACGTGGGGGCGGTCAGGGAGACGGTGGGGTTCCTGCGCAAGCTGTTCCCGTTCCGCTCCTGCCCCGGGCAGGACCTGGCCCCACGCAGCCGCCCCTGCCTCAACGCTCAGATCAGGCAATGCCTGGGTCCCTGCACCGGAGGGGTAACCCCCGGGAGTTATCAAGACATGATCGAGAACCTGGTGCAGTTCCTGGAGGGAAAGTCCCGGGACGTGGAGAAGAGCCTGGCTGCCCGGATGGAAGCCGCCTCGCAGGCGATGGACTTCGAACAGGCGGCCCGCCTGCGGAACCAGTTGGCGGCCCTGAAGACCTTCCGGGAGCAGCAGCGAGTCGCCCAGGCCTCCGGCGGCGACGAGGATGTGCTGGCCGCCGGCGCCTGGCTGGACGAGGTCTGTGTGCTGATCCTGAGGGTCCGGGGCGGCAAGCTGGTGGCGGAGGAGAACTACTTCCTGGCGGGCGCCGAGGAGCTGACGCCCGGCGAGATCCTGGCCTCCTTCATCAAGCAGTACTACCACGCCGGGCGGGAGATCCCGCCGGCCCTGCTGGTCAGCAGCCTGCTGCCGGAGTCGGACCTGCTGGGCGAATGGCTCAGCCGGCTGCGGGGCAAGAAGGTGGCCATCCGTACGCCCAGCCGGGGGCGCGGTGGCAAGCTGCTGCAGATGGCCAGGGATAACGCCCACCTCTACGCGGAGCGGCGCTACCAGCAGGCTTTAAGAACTAAAGAGAAGGGGCGCACCCTGGTGTTCGAGCTGCAGCAGGCGCTCGGACTGGATAAACCACCACGGCGCCTGGAGTGTATGGATATCTCTCACCTTGCCGGTCAGGACACGGTGGGTTCGCTGGTGCGTTTCACCGACGGGCGGCCGGACACCGGGGGATACCGGCGCTACAAGCTGCACAACGTCATTCCCGGTGATGACTACGCCGCCCTGCAGGAGGTGACGCGCCGGCGCATCGCCCGGGCAGTATCGGAGGTCGGAGGCAAGAGGTCAGAGGTCGGAGAAAAACAGTATCCGACATCCGAAATGGCGGTTGCGCAGGCTTCCGGGCGCGGTGGGGAAGGAAGCGCCCTCTTACACAGGGATGCCCTACCCGACCTGCTGGTGATCGACGGCGGTAAGGGGCAACTGCATGCCGTCCTGGAGGTGCTCGGGGGCGCTGGCGACAGAATGGAGGTAGCCTCCCTGGCCAAGGAAGAGGAGCAGGTGTTCCTGCCGGGACGTCTGGAACCCCTGGACCTGCCGCGGAGCAACGCCGGTCTGCACCTGCTGCAACAGGCCCGGGACGAGGCGCACCGCTTCGCCCACGCCTACCAGGAGAAACTGCGGCGGGACAAAGCCGGTGCCACTGCCCTGGCCCAGATACCGGGTATCGGTAAGAAGCGGCAGCGGGCGTTGCTGAAGCAGTTCGGCTCTCTGGCCCGGCTGCGCTCGGCCGGCCTGGAGGAGCTGGCGGCAGTGCCGGGAATGAACAGGAAGGCGGCTGCGGCCCTGTACGATTTCCTTAGGGGATGAGGAGCGACTATGGAAACTTTCAAGCTGGTGGCCATAGACCTTGACGACACGCTGCTGCGGAGCGACCTGACTGTCTCGGAGCACACGGTGGCGGTGCTGCGGCAGGTGCGGGGCCTGGGGGTGGCGGTGACCATCTCCACGGGGCGGATGTTCCGTTCGGCCCGGCCCTACGCCGATCAGCTCGAATTCGATGTGCCCCTGATCACCTAC
The DNA here is from genome assembly GCA_963767365.1 of uncultured Peptococcaceae bacterium. GTDB lineage: Bacteria > Bacillota > DSM-12270 > Thermacetogeniales > Thermacetogeniaceae > Palsa-1188. The sequence continues at coordinate 29,896 of CAVYEE010000026.1, read as the reverse complement.
GGGGGTGCCCTGGTCAAGAACGCCGGCTCCGGGACGGTGCTGTACAACCGCCCGCTGGAACCGGAGGTGGCCCGGCGGGTGATCCGATTTGCCCGGGAGCGGAGGATGCAGCTCAATTATTACCTGCTCAACGGGGAGGATGACGAGTTGTATGTGGAACTGCTCACACCCTGGGGGGAGGGCTACAGCCGGTTTTCCAATGTCAGGTTGCATCAGGTGCCTGATCTGGAAGAACTGCTGCTGCGGGGGAACCCCCTCAAACTGCTGTTGATCGAGGATGAACCGGTGGCGAACCGCTGCCTGCAGGAACTGCGGGAGCAGTTTGGGGGGCTGGTACACCTCGCCAAGTCCAAGCCCCGCTTCGTGGAGGTGGACCACCCGGAGGCCACCAAGGGCCGGGCGTTGCAGGTACTGGCTGCCTGGCTGCAGGTGGAACGCAGTCAGGTTTTGGCCATCGGGGACAGTTACAACGATATCGAGATGCTGGAGTTTGCCGGCCTGGGGGTGGCGATGGCCAACGCCCCACCGGAGGTGCGGAGCCGGGCCGGCCATGTCACCGCCTCGAACGACGGGGACGGGGTGGCGCTGGCCCTGGAACGGTTCGTCCTAAGGACAACAAGCGATTCGAAAGATGAGGTTTTTTAAATTACCGAAATGCACCTTCAACTAGTTCTTGGCTTCAGCGGAGGATTGTCTTACCCCCACTGAATTATCATTCAACTGGGTCTTGGCTTCAGAGGGGATTGCTTTCCCCCACTGAAGCTTAGAGCCAGTTAATTAGGGGCGTAGCCGCTCTTATCCCACCGCTTTAGAAGCGGGGGCTTTAGAGCGGGTAGCCCTCGGTAATGCTAAGGGCCTTAGCCGTGGGGAGGAGGTCAATAATCACCCTTGGTATTAGCCTGCTGCAATTTGACTTATGAATCACCATTTATTAATATATATGTAATATCATGGGGGGGTGGGTTTGGTGCCGATGATGAGAGCGATTCAAGTGAGTGCGCCTGGAGCTGACTTTGAACTGGTTAATAGAGAGGTTCCTGGACCAGAAGAAAATGAGGTCCTGATCAGGGTGGAGGCCTGCGGGATCTGCCGTGGGGATGCGATCGCAAAAGAGGGGCGTTTTCCGGGCATCAAATATCCAATCATTCCCGGGCATGAAGTGGTCGGGATCATTGAGGGGTTGGGATCTCAGGTAACAAACCGGAAGATCGGACAGAGGGTTGGCGTGGGATGGCATGGGGGGCATTGCTTCCAGTGCCGCGCCTGCCGGAGGGGGGATTTCCTGGCCTGCGAGCATTCCCTGACAACAGGCCTCTCGATTGATGGAGGCTATGCCGAGTACATGGTTGCCCGTTCCGAAGCGCTGGTCGACATTCCGGATGAACTCACTCCGATGGGGGCGGCGCCGCTTCTCTGCGCCGGCCGGACAACATTCGGGGCGCTGCAAAACTGCGGGGCCAGGGGCGGCGAACTGGTGGCGATTCATGGTCTTGGAGGGCTGGGCCATCTGGCAGTACAATACTCCGTAAGACTAGGCTTCAAAACCGCCGTTTTATCCCGGGGCAGGGAAAAGGAGGAACTGGCCTCCAAGCTGGGCGCCCATATCTATATTGACACTGAGGCCACCGATGCGGTGAAGGAATTGAGGACGCTGGGAGGAGCGTGGGTCATTCTTTGCACCGCCCCAAACAGCAAGGCCATATCAGAGTTGATCGGCGGTCTCGGGCGCAACGGGAAAATAATCATCGTCACCGGTGTCTGGGACCCGTTGCATTTTTCACCCTCTCTACTGCTGGGGGGCAGCCGTTCCATCGGCGGCTGGGTCTCAGGAAGCATCGAAGAGGCTATCCGGTTCAGCATGTTGTTCGGGGTTGTGCCGATGGTGGAGGTGTTCCCCCTGGAACAGGCGGCACTGGCTTTTGAAAAGATGATGACATCAAAAGTGCATTTCAGGGCAGTTCTAAAGATGGATTAAAAATATTTTCAGGCAGGCGCTGAAGCTTGCTTCAAGCGGAAAGCAAGACTGTATACTAAGGAGGAAATAATGATGGAAGCCTTAAAACTGATCCGGGAAAGACAATCGGCAAGGGGCCCCTTCGATCCCGAACGCCCGGTAACGAAGGAGGACCTGATGCGGATCCTGGAGGCGGGGCGTTGGTCGCCCACAGCCCACAACATGCAGAACTTTGAAATTGTCGTCGTCGACGACAGGAAACTCCTTGATGCTATAGGAGGGATAAAATACCCGGTATCCGAGATCTTTGTCCGAGAAAATTATCATCAGCTTTCCTTTTCGGAAGAGGAACTGCTCAGAAAAAAGGTCGGGATCCTGGGTACCATGTTTCCTCCGTCCTGGAGAACGCCGGATGCCAAACCAGACGAATCGGAACAATTTAACTCGTCCCTGGGAAGGGTGATTCAGACCAGCCCAGTCCTGCTGATCGTGGTTTATGATCCCGGCAAGAGGGCGCCCGCTTCGGAGGGAGACTTTTTAGGCGCCATCAGCCTCGGTTGCGTGATGGAAAACATGTGGCTGATGGCTAATGCCCTGGGGATCGGCTACCACGTAGTGAGTTCTCTCAGCGCCAGCCCGGTGGAAAAAGAGGTTAAGAGCATACTCAGTATTCCCGAACGCCTGAGGATTGCCTTCTCAGTACGCCTGGGATACCCGGTCTCTGCGGCCAAATACCTGAGAGTGCGTCGGGATGTGCAGGATTTTGTTCACCATAACCGGTTTGGCACACCCTGAGGCTTCGCCTCAGTCTGAAAGCCAGCCGCACACGGCAACCCTGCCCACCTATCATTGAATGGACTTGGGTACTGAGCGCGGTCTCTTTGATCGCATCTCATTAGCGCCCTTATATATCTCAACAGAAAAAAACATCAGGTATTGAATACGGCGGCAAGTTTATATTCAAGCGATGAAGATGACAAAGCATTTATGGATGTCTTGCCTGGCCGGAGCCTGCCTGGTTCCACTATGAATAACTTGAAGTCAGCCCACCTTGGTGGTTAACTGTGGTGCTGATCAAAGAGCAAAGCAAGCATTCCAGGTGTTCCCCTTATCTGCACCACGATGACAATGACAATTTTATATGGGCAGGAGATTCACAGGGAAAATGGTTTACCGCCAGTAGGGGATGAACATAGTTTTTCTTTATCCATTTTTGTTTTTTGCAGGAATATGTTATTTAATGGCGAAAGAACCAAAGACGGTCATTATTAGGGAAATATATGTAGCAGTACTCTTCGTATAAATTTAAACCAAACAACTGTAGCACAGCACGCTTCAGCACCGCCATTGTGGGCGGTCTGTTTATATGCAGAAAAGTTATAGGTTTAGGCATGGGGGTGCCGGAGAAACTAAATCACAACATTTATGATGATCCCTTACCCTTAGATATTTCAAGCATTCGCCGCCCCCATGTTTTACTACGCTCACTACCGGGGCAATATTCCATGTTCAATATCGGCCAACAGGGGAAAAGTTCGCAGCAAGAAAATAAATGGGCGCATCCCCACTGCTTCTCTATGAAAAGAACAGGAGGGTCTCAAATGGTTGAAGGCTACAGTTTCCATACCCCCATCAAGGTGCGCTACTCGGAGATCGATCATCAGATGATAGTCTTTAATGTCCATTATTTGAACTATATCGTGATAGCCAATGGCGAATACTTTCGTACTGTAGGAATGCGTTTCAATCAAGAAGGAGAAGCCCATTTTGACATCGCGTTGGTTAAATCAACCCTTGAATTTAAGAGCCCGGCCTATTTTGATGATGTCATCGACGCTTACGTTAGAATTTCCCGACTGGGGCGGAAGAGCTACACTGCCAACTACGTAATGCTAAGAGCATCGAATGGAGATCTGATTTTCAAGGCTGAGAACATTTATGTTGGTTTCAATCCGGCAATTAAGCAAAGCGAGCTGATCCCAGAACACATTAGGGAAAAAATTCGCGCTTTTGAGGGCACGAACTTGGTGGAAGATGAGTAGTGGAAATCTAATGCTGTTTTTCTCATTCACCAAACCTTAAAATGTAAGGCGGACCCTTCTAACCGGCTGATAGGGATGACAACGATGCCTTTAATCAAGCTTGAAGCGGTTCAACGGGGTCTTGGCTTCAGTGGGGGATTGCTTTTCCCCCACTGAAGCTTAGAGCCAGTTAATTAGTGGCGTAGCCGCTCTTATCCCACCGCTTTAAGAAGCGGGGGCATTAGAGCGGGTAGTCCCCGGTAAAATGGACAAGGACCAAAAAGAAAAGCTCATGAGCGCATTTACAAAACTGGCCAGTGAAACGCTTGGTATTGCAGAAGAAAACTTTATCGTTTTAATTAAAGAGCGGATGAGCCTGTCAATCAATGCCGCCACTGCGGCGACGATAAAAGGGGGTGTTTTGGTTTGTTGACCACACCAAATGCCAGTGGGAAAAAAAATGGAGAAAAAGGTGATAAGATGAATTCAGTAATAGAAAATATTTTAACGAGAAGAAGCATAAGAAAGTATAAAGATCAACAGATAGAGGATGAAGATTTAAAAATCATTTTAGAAGCGGCCAAATACGCACCTAGTGGAGGAAACTCCCAAACATGGCATTTCACAGTACTGCAAAACAAAGAGCACCTTTTGCAATTAAATGGGTATATAAGAGCGGGTTTCGAAAAATTAGAAGTTAATGAAAATACTTATAGAAGTATTCGTGCTGCCAAAACAGCTTCTAAAAATGACAACTATAATTTTTATTATAACGCGCCGACCTTGATCATTGTCTCAAATGAGGCCGACTACGCAAATGCTATGGCAGATAGCGCATGTGCTTTAGAAAATATGTTTCTAGCTGCAAACTCGTTAAATTTAGGTTCCTGTTGGATTAATCAAGTAAGATGGCTTGGCCATGATCAAGGCGTGAGAAGCTTTCTGACAGGGCTGGGGATGCCAGCCAATCACCAAATTTGCGGATCTGCCTGTCTGGGATATCGGGATGGGGAGATGCCGGTTGCCCCGCATAGAAAAGAAAATACAGTAACGATCATAAAATAGGTCATGAAACCATCGGTGTCTGCAGTGAAACTGGGCGCCCGTGGCACCAGGATCTTGTCTTACAGGCTGGTTGTACTCAATGGTTCTCAGATTGCGCTATTTAAGTTACAACGGCACAGTTGGTGCTGATCCCGAAGAGATCGAAGTATTTTTTTCGATAAAGGAGATTACCTTTTAAAATCAAATTCAGAATTCAAAATACAAATGGGGGCTCGTCATGGTAACCTTAATTGCGAGGATTATTGCTCAACCGGGTAAGGAAGCTTTGCTGGCCGAGGAATGCATAAAGATTGCAAGGATTGTCCGAGAACAGGAGCGCTGGTGCTTAATGTATATGCCCTACGTATCGGCAAACAACCCTGCAGAAATAACCTTTTTGGAAAAATACGCCGACCAGGAGGCTTTAGACGCCCACGTTCAAACTCCATACTTTAAGCGATATCGAGAAAAAACTAGTGAGTTAGTAGCCGAAAGGCTTCCAATTCAATTTCTGAAGGAGTTGGGTTAGTCCTCTCTAGCCCCGTATGTATTGAAACAAATACTAGAGGGCTTTGTAACCGCTCAGGCATCCCCTGCTTTGAAGCCTGGGATGACCGTCACAGGAAAAATACAAAAAAAAGAACTAAAAATTTCTCACGTTTGAAATTATGGGAATGACTGGTCTATGCCAAAGCGGGACGGTGGCTGGAAAGGGATGGGGAAGGGGGATACTGCCAAAGGCGTTACGCAGCATGGGCAATAATTCTGCTCCGCGCTCCTCACGGAAAACCCGTTTGGCTTCAGGCTTCTCAATTAACTCATATTCGGTTACAATAACCATATCGTTCTTTGTGGGACGCCCTTGGTGCTACTGTTGGCGCATTAGCACAACAAACAGGGGCGTTTCTCCTCTCCAGAATTATATGGTCATTATAGCCGTCAATTCCTGGACAGGCAATCACGTCAGCATTTGGATCATATAGGGTGGCTCAAACAATTCAGCATCGGGGGAATATCAACCTGTGTGTTTGACATTATCGAACGGAATAGCACCCACGGATACAATGGGGAAATGGTGGCTCTGGAAGTGGCCGAAAGTCATCTGCCCGCGAATACCTACTGGTGGAGGCCGTATGAACTGCGATCGGGCGACCCTGATAAGGTTGTGGTAATAATTCCAATAGCAGCCTTCATGAATTTGGCGTCAGAGAACGGCTACAAAGTATTCGTAAAACCATAATGGACGAAAACATCCAATGCTGAAGCGAAAGGAGGCGAACAGCCTTGGCTGAAATCAAGCTGGAATTCGTAAAAGAGAAAGAGACGGCAAACACTATACGTTTTCAAGAAGTCGAGACTGACGAAATGCCGCTGCAGATCAGAACTATCTACTTGCAGAAATTTGCGTTCAAGAAGCTTGGCAACCCGGAGAAGATCACCGTCACCATTCAAGCTGAATAAAAGGTATTCGCTATGCGCCCTGCGGTATCCGCAGGGTTTTTTTGTTGTCTCTTCACTTCTGCAGCCTGGCTGCTTTATCTATAAATTGCGGGGTCTCCCGCCATATCTCCCAACAACAGGGCAACCTGATTCTTATAAATCAAGGCTGCCCGGAGCAGCCGACCTGTGTTTGAAGGATGCCGAAAATATGCGAAAGTTCTAATGCTGGAACGCTGGTTATAAGGAGGAAATGAACATGTTCTGTTTAGGCCCATCTTGCAAGCGTTGTAAGTGCTCCATTTGCGGTAATATCGAGTCTTGCGACAGCGGCAAAACGCTCGAACATTGCAGAACGAAATGCAAGGGCGAACAACTCTGGAAAGAAAATTGCGGAGCGTTTGTTCATTACTCGCCAGAGTTCCGCAAGAGCCAGGCGACGATCTAATGTAATTTGTGGGTTGGCGTTGATTTCTTCCCCATGGCTGAGTTGTTAAAAACGATGATCAGGGGTTACAATATTCCTGGGGTGATTAATATGTCTGCAAAGGTTAACCAGTTACTCCAGGAAGCGAAGAATCTTTCAGCGGAGGATTTCCAGCTACTGTGCAAAGCACTACTTATTAAAGTAGCGATTCCGCTTAATAACCCTGAAAAGGTATTTGACGACTGGAATGACCCGGAGGTGGACGCTGCCTATGGCGAAGTCTGGTGACGTGGTGTTGGCTTTGTTCAGTTTTAGTGATCTGAGAGATGGTTCCTTGTGCCCTGCGTATACGCAGGGCATTTTGCCTTGTGCGCCCGGCAGTGACGGTATGGACCTGAAATCCCTGCGCCCATACCTAGCGAGCACTGGCCGCGCATCAAGAATGAGTTGCTTCAGGGGTAACTACTCAGCCACATAAACTTGTTCTACAAACGGCCGGATTGACATCCAGTAGTCACATAATATCTTATGATTTTCTCATCCTTCTTTAATATTGGAAGCCGCGGATCAAACTATAATGAAGTGGAAAGTGTTACAAACAGTGACGGAAAGGAGGTGAGAACTGATGAAGAAAAGCAAGGTATGGCTGGCGTTGGCCGTTGCCGTGGTGCTTCTGGGAACGATTGCTGTCGGCGTGGCGCTGGCAGATAATACATCATCAACTGCAGGTCAGTCTCCGCAGAACATGTACCAGGCTTTTCTAGGCAACCTGGCAAGCGCCCTGAACATCGATCAGACTACGCTGACCAATGCTTTAAAGACAGCCGGCACCCATACAGTGAACCAGGAGGTTCAGAACGGCCAGATCACCCAGCAGCAGGCTAACAACATCCTATCCCAGATCAACAGCGGCAAGCCATTCGGCTTTATGGGCATGGGCTTCGGAAGGCAAGGGTCGGTGGCAGGGAGTGTTTATGGCAAGCGGCAACACCGTGGTGGCGCAATGGGTGGCTTCATGCTGATGAAGCCGCTGGCAAGCGCCCTGGGCATAAGCCCTCAAACCTTGATGTCGGACCTGCGCAGCGGCCAGACCATCTCCAGCCTGCTACCGCAAGGAACCACCATAACGCAGCTTGAGGCCACAATCTTGGCCAGCATTCAGAGCCAACTGAATCAAGCCGTCACCAATGGCAAGATGACCCAGACCCAGGAAACCAATATCTATAGCAAGATGCAGCAGAACATCGATTCCGGCGCCTGGATCACACAGTTGCAAAATATGTCTCAGTGGCATGGCCACCACCAATCCAGTTCGCAGACATCCCAGACAACTCCCACCACTTGATCGCTGACTGTGACGCTTAAACCTGACGACGCCGGAGGTGGGGCCTAGTCCCCGCCTAGGTGTCTTCCAGGTACAATCTCCGTGCATAGAAAGGATGAAGACAGTGCTAAAGCTCAGAAGGAATATCATGGTGTCTCTGGCAATCCTGGCCCTGACCCTGGCCCTGACGATGGCGACAACTGTCGCAGCTTTTGCAGATACCACCGGCCAAGGCGGCTACTCAGGTGGCGGGCAGATGCAAAATGAACTGATCCAGGCCCTGGCCACCGCCTCCGGACAGACAACCGCCCAGATCCAGCAGGATGTGACCAATGGCCAGACCCTGCCGCAACTCGCCGAACAGCTTGCTCAAGCAGGCACGATCACCCAGTCCACCCTGGCTGCCGCCATCCAGCAAGCGATGGCCAGCAATGACCAGCAAAGAGCAAGCACTATGGCAACGAACCTGATCAGCGGCCAGATGCCGGGCCGGATGGGCAACACTCAGGGCTCGGGTCAATGGCAGAACTCCGGACAGGGCAACGAACAGGGCAAGGACGGACGAACAGGGCAACGGACAGGGTGGCGACGATATGCTCGTACAGGCCCTGGCCACCGCTTCCGGACAGACAACCGCCCAGATCCAGCAGGATGTGACCAATGGCCAGACCCTGCCGCAACTCGCCGAACAGCTTGCTCAAGCAGGCACGATCACCCAGGCCACCCTGGCTGCCGCCATCCAGCAAGCGATGGCCAGCAATGACCAGCAAAGAGCAAGCACTATGGCAACGAGCCTGATCAGCGGCCAGATGCCGGGCCGGATGGGTGGCAACTCTTCAACTACCGGCTCAACCACCACGAACGGCATCGTTCTGACCATAGGCAGTTCCACGATGTACGTGAATGGTGCAGCTCAGGCTATCGATCCGGGCAACCAGACGAGCCCTGTAATTGTCAACGGTAGCACCTTTGTTCCCATCAGCGCGATCATTAAAAGTCTGGGCGGGACAGTTACCTGGGATGCTGCCGATCAGGAGGTAACCATAACCTTAAACGGTACGTCCATTGTGCTCAACATTGGCAATAAGACCGCCACAGTGAACGGCGCGGCAACAACACTTGATGACGCCCCGTACATTTCCGTTACGGGAAGGACCATGCTGCCGTTGCGGTTCATCACCGAAAGTCTTGGACACACCGCCAACTGGGACGCCTCCAGCAAGACCATAACCATACAGTAACATGATCAACGAGCTCTTGGCTTCAGGTGGGGGTTTGTTTACCCCCACTGAAGCCTATCAGGGAAACTTGCTTCAGGTGGGATTTTGAAGAAGACTTGGCGTAAGCCAAGTTGCACTTATACTTGTTTACCGAGGGCTACCCGCTCTAATGCCCCCGCTTCCTTGAAGCGGTGGGATAAGAGCGGCTACGCCTCTAGTTAACTATTTCTAAGCTTCAGTGGGGGTAAGACAATCCCCCACTGAAGCCAAGAACTAGTTGAATTAAGAATTAATCCCCTTTAACAGCGAAATTGAAAGGGCTGTGCAGATGGTAAAGATAAAAATTACTTGGGACAGGGCAGCATTGCTTGCTATCCTTCTTGTGTCGGGTTTCCTGGGTTTCTTTTCCGCCTGGAACGAGGGCTATGGCAATCCGTATTACGCAGCAGCCGTAAAAAGCATGCTGACCAGTTGGCACAACTTCTTCTTCGTGTCCTTCGATCCAGGTGGCTACGTCAGCATTGACAAACCGCCGGTGGCGCTGTGGCTGCAGACTTTGAGCGCCTGGATTTTCGGGTTCAAGGGCTGGAGTTTGATCCTGCCCCAGACCCTGGCGGCCGTGATCTCGGTGGCCTTGGTCTACTATCTGGTTAAACTTGTCATCAAGGACACCTATCAGAGACTGACCAGGGTCATGGATTCTACGGGCGAATGCTATGAAATAATCTTGGTCAATGATGGCAGCAAAGATCGGACCATGGAGATGGCAAGAGCGATCTGCAATCGGGACATCAATATTAAATTACTGAGCTTTTCGAGGAACTTCGGACACCAGGTAGCCATTACCGCCGGGATGCTCTGGGTATTTAAAAGTGCATCAAGGGTGAGGGACCGGTAATCACTGCCGGTGAGAATTTAGACTTTTGCTTCCGGATGGTCGGCGAGCGCCCCTGACGGCAAGAAATCCGGCACGTTAAGGCGTACCAGCCATGCCGGGTCAGGATAGGCGGGGCGCCACCGCCGATCTTGACCCGCTCCCAGGACGATACCGGACTCGCCAACCGGTGATGAGAGGTGAACTGGCTGAAGGAGATCGGAGAGAAGTTTGCAGGAAATTATAAAAGGATCAACAGGCAGGATCTCAATGGTCAGGAGGGAATGCTGTTTGACGGCGTTGGTGATCTTTGGCCAGAAGCAAGGAGTGATAAAATGGATTCAGTAATGAAAGCGGTTAAAGACATTCCTCAAATAAATCCTGATGCCATATTTAAAGTGGACCGACCCGCAAGGATTCTTTTGGGCTGGATGAATGATGAACGAGCTAAATTTTTCTTATCAGGAGGACTACAAGGGATTGATAAACCTGAATACGCTGAAAAGATTTTAAGAGCTCGTGAATCGGTAAACAGTAGACCGGCAGGTCTTAACCAAACCGAAATTATAGAAGAGCCACCAGATGAACTTCGGAATCATATTAATAAATTAATTGAACACCCAGTAGTTCTATTTGCTTTGCAGAAGGGTGGACTGTAAAAATCGTTGATTTGCTTAAGGTATGTGCTGCTCAACCAGTAGTATTTATTGACCATGCTGAAGAGAGAGTGTTAGATATTGATCCCAATGATATGCGTCCGGGTTATCTGTGTCTACAATACTGGGTACACCCCAAACCGGGGCAATATAGCATGAAAAAATCTTGTACCAGGCGGGAATTACTCTCCCGAAAGGGGAGAAACAACGCGGCCTCATTCGTTACAAATCTAGACCAAATATTTAGGAGGGATTATGGGAACATTATAAAAATGAAAGAACTAACAATAGGGAGCTTAACATCAAGAATTCCCATCATTCAGGGTGGAATGGGCATCGGAATTTCATTATCCGGTCTTGCGTCGGCAGTAGCAAATCAAGGAGGAATTGGGGTAATCTCAGCTGCTGGTATTGGAATGCTTGAACCGGATTTTCATTCAAATTATATTGAGGCAAATATTAGAGCGCTCAGAAAAGAAATTCAAAAAGCAAGAGAGAAAACTAAAGGAATTCTTGGAGTCAATATAATGGTAGCCATGTCCAACTTTGCAGACATGGTCAAAACTGCTATTGATGAAGGAATTGACATTATATTTTCAGGGGCCGGCCTACCATTAAATCTTCCTGAGTTTTTAAATAGCTCAAGCAAAACAAAGCTGGTTCCTATTGTATCTTCAGGAAGAGCGGCAAAAATTATTTCAAAAAGATGGTTTGAAAAATATGACTACGTACCCGATGCTATAGTCGTTGAAGGGCCTATGGCAGGCGGACACCTTGGATTTAAAACTGAACAAATCAACGACCCTAGATACTCGTTAGAATATATTGTTACTGATGTAATGAAGGAACTAAACTATTTTAAGGAAAAATTTAAAAATACTGTCCCGGTAATTGCTGCAGGTGGAATTTATACAGGTGAAGATATTTATAAAATAATGCAGTTGGGTGCTTCTGGCGTTCAGATGGCAACTCGCTTTGTTACAACAGATGAATGTGATGCATCTGTTGAGTTTAAAAATTCCTATATTACAGCAAAAAAAGAGGATATTGTCATTATTAAAAGCCCAGTCGGTATGCCGGGAAGAGCAATAATAAATAAATTTATTTGTGACGTAAGGGCTGGAGAAAAGAAACCGTACATATGTCCTTATCATTGCATAATAACTTGCGATTATAAGGACAGCCCTTATTGCATTGCCCTTGCATTGATGAACGCCAAAAAAGGTATTATGGAAAAAGGTTTTGTATTTGCAGGTGCAAATGCATATAGAACAAATGAAATTATACCTGTACAACGATTAATTGAATCTTTAGAAAAAGAATATGTCGACGCAGTTATTTTTCAAAATACTGAAAGCAGTAATTAAATAATCCAGATATTACCGCTTACATTCGGTCGAGTAGACGAAGGTCTCTCGGTTCAAGAACAGTTTGGTTTAGGCTAACTGCCTCCTGTTTAGGCCTGCGCCTCCATGAGGACTTCCAGGGACGTGCGGATCACTATCACGCCAGTGAGAAATCACATTTTGCCCATGCGGTGGTTAAATAATATTACTCGACCCGGGAACAGGCCTTTCGGCCCTTTTCCCGCTGTGCTCGTAGGGGCAGAGGAGGGGGCAGGCCGAATTACACCACTGCTGGCGCATGCGGGGTGGTCTTACGGAAGGCCCGGTGACAATCGTGGGATCACGGGCTCACGGCAAGACGCTGGGCAGGTTGGATTTGACCAGGGGCGTCTTGCCGGCTACGGTTTGCGGAATGAACGGCACCTGTCGGACATCTATGCGTGGGGTGACCGCTCCTTGTGAGGCGATTGGCTGCTGGAAGAGGTTTCTGAGTTGTTCTTCATCCACCGTGCCATTGATGCCACACAAGAGCACGTGCAAGCCATCGGCTTCCTGCAATACTTGCCAGCCGCTCACCGGCAGCGTGTCCATGATCTGGTGAATGACCACCGGATGCAACTTCACGCTTTCGCCAGCCACACCCGGAAAGGTCAGGATCTCCGAGACACGGCCTTGAACGGCGTCGATCATCCCAAAAGGCCGCCCGCAAGGACAGGCCTCAGTCGCCATGCGCACACTATCATCCAACTCGTAACGAATTAGCGGCTGTGTGCGTTTGATGAGATCCGTGACGAGAAGCTTATCTCCGAAGACTCCCGGCGGCACCGGGCGGTTGTCCCGGTCAACATTCTCAACGATTAGGAGGTCTTCCCACAGGTGCATTCCCAAGTGCCGGTCGCACTCACTGGCGATGCCACCGCACTCACTGGCCGCATAGTTGTTGAAGATTCGCTCGCCCCAGGCCTGCACCATGCGCCGGCGTGTTTCCTCTGTCAGCACCTCGGCTACGGTGCTCACAGTGCGCGGCGTGATCCGGAGTCGTCCGGCAAGCTGCTCATCAGCCAGGAGACGACCCATTTGGGCAAAGACAATCAGTGACTCCGGCTGCCAGGCATTGAGGCGCTCGACTATACTTGTCAACGGCTCACTGACTGCCAAATGCATTAAAGACGTCCGCAAACGTCGCAGGGTCGCGTCTCCCTGCGTCGACATATGAAAGGGGGCCGTCGAGGTAATTGTTGCCGTCTTTAAACGGTTAACCAGGCTCACCTTGACGCCCATCCATGCCTTGTAGTGAGCAAACGTGGCGGCTGTCATGGTCGTCCACTCGACGCTGTTGAAGATAGACACACCGGGCCGGCCGCTGGTGCCGGAGGTGGCGTTGATCAGATAGCGGCCGAGAAAACGTTCACCTGCCCGCATATCGGACATGTACGCCTGGACCTTCCGGAGATGAATCGCCCGATCGGTCACCAGGTCGTCGAAGCGGTCCATCATCATGGCCTTGGTCAGCACCGGGAGTTCCTGCAAGGGAGCCTCGAAGCGCCCCTTGTGAAACTCCCTGTAGAACGGTGAATGAGCATAGGCATAGTCGCGCAGGCTGCGCAACGCATTCGCCTGGTGCGCTTCCAGTTGCCGACGGGTCCAGCGTTCTCGCGCCTGGATCTTCGGTGTTTCCCACAGTATTTTCGTCATCATTCTGATGTCCATGATGTTTCCCCGTCGTTTTGTACTACTGGCAGCCTGTGTGGTCTTTATGAATTCGACAGCTATGGGGTATAAAGGTTAATATGCCGAATTCAGGTGGGAGACTTCTTCTGGCGCTTTGTTATATGTAAACCACAATTTCGTCCAGTGACTTTCTTTTTTTAACATTGTTAACATCTGAACTGCCGGGATATCCTAAAGGTGTGAAAGCCACAGGCTCAAAGCCTTTATCTAACCCCACAATGTCGCGTGCCGCCTGGGGGTTGAAGGCGCCGATCCAGCATGTGCCAAGCCCCAGAGCGGTTGCTGCCAGAATGATGTGATCGGCAACGATGGCGGCGTCAACCCAACCATAGTTTGTTCCGTCCGACCGGACCCAGCTTTTTTCAGGGTTGGAGAAAATGCCTAGGATGATGGGGGCTTGAACAAAAAAGTCCCCACTATAGATCTTTTTCAATTCTTCCTCCCGGCCGGCCGTGCGGATCACTACAACCTTGAAGGCCTGGTTGTTGTGGGCTGTAGGCGCCAACCTTGCAGCCTCAAGCACTTTCAACAGCTTTTCTTCTTCGACAGGGTCATTCCTGTAAGTTCTGACGCTGTGCCTTTTTTGAATGAGTTCAAAATATTCCATAATTGAATTGTCTCCTTCTTGTTTTTACGAGGCCATCGGGTCTCGTTGTTTTACCGGAATTATACCATATCCTGTCAACATGTAAAAGGGCGACCGGCAGAGATCTGTCCTGGACGTCCCGCACGGCGCCAGATGCCGCACTATCTCCCCGTACTCCATGCCTTTATCCCCCCTAATTTAGCATGCGCAGTAAATCCATTTGGGTTTCTTCCACTCTTTCGGCGATAAATTTGATAAAAGGCAGAGTATCTCGGTGGGCCTTCTCCAGCAAAGAAATATACTCGTTCCTGAGGATTGGCGGGATGATGCCGATGGTGTATCTCTTTCGAATGAGGCAGAGATTCATCAGAAGTCTGGCCACCCGTCCATTTCCGTCGATAAAGGGGTGCGGGTAGCCCTCGGTAAAGCCCAGTTTCAAAAAATACCAGGCTATGCTATATTGCCATTAAGAACACCTTTGGGAGTGATATTAATGAACATGGTGAATGTGACGGAAATAAGGAGAAGAGTGCGCTCAATACTGGCAGAGGTTGTCAGAACTAGACAGCCGGTAGTAATCATCCAACGTTCAAAACCTGTGGCCTATCTGGTCGATGCTGAAACGTATGAAAAAGAACTCAAACCCGAAAGTATAGATTTATTGACCCGGGAAAGGCGGAGAAGCCTTGAAGAAATATTACAGTTGAGGGACGAAATCGCCAGCAAGACTGGAATTCAGAGCGACTCCACCGCCCTGATCAGAGAGCTGCGCCAGGGACGCTACTCAGATAGCAGCGAGACTGACGCAAAGAAGGGGCCATTAGGAGCGGCTGCTTTCCTGGACAACCTGGACAACGACATTCGTACAGGCCTTATGGCCCAGATGCGCATCCTCTGGACCCACACTTCCACTGCTATTGAGGGGAATTCTCTGACGTTGGGGGACACGGCTTTCATCCTTGAGGAGGGTTTGACTGTCTCAGGCAAGCCGCTGAAGGACCATCAGGAAGTAGTCGGCCACGCCAGGGCCATCGACTTGCTTTATGACTTCTTGGGGCGCGACTCTGAAATTACCGAACAGGGCCTCTTTCTTCTCCACAAGGCTGTTCAGACATCGGTGGCCGTCGATATCTACCGCCCTTTGGGGGCATGGAAGAGGGAACCGAATGGAACTTACTTCATTGCTCCAGATGGCAAGCAGGCTTTCAGGGAGTATGCGCCGCCCGGTGATGTGCCCGGTCTCATGCGCGAATGGCTCGCTTTATTGAGCCGCTACTCTATGAAGCGTAATCTCTCCGCTCATGATGCCTTAGATGCTTACGTGCAATTGCACGTCTCTTTCGTGCGGGTACATCCGTTTTTCGATGGCAATGGTCGAATGGCGCGACTGCTGTCCAACCTGCCTGTACTAAGGGCAGGGGAGCCGCCCATTCTGATCCCGAAGGAGGAGCGCCGGGAATATTTGGGCCTCTTATCTGATTATGAATCAGTTTCCGGCCAGGCCCGCATCGGTCAGCCGCTACTCCCTGCGCCGGAAAAGCTGGAGGGCTTCCGCCAGTTCTGCGAAAGGGCGTGGAACACTTCCAAGTCACTCGTCGACTTAGCCAGGGCGCAGCAGCAGAAGAGAGACGCCGCTAACCTCCGTTCAAAATCTTGAAGCATTTCTTATTACTTCTGTATAAAGCCTTGAACACGGTAAAGTTCCTGTCATGTACCGCCTTGTTCGACATCTTGGGTGCGTAGCGCTCGGTGACCTTGACAAGCTTTTTGGCGTCATCAATCTTGTCGGTAATACCGAGTCCGACGGCGGCCACGATCGCCGCCCCGACGGCGCCAGCATTTTGCGGGCTGGCCACTGTTTCGATTGACCGGCCCAGAACATCTGAAAGGATCTGACAGGTTAGCGGAGCCAGGGCGCCACCTCCAACAAAGCGGATTACCCTGGATGTTTTTACCTTTTTCTCCTGGGCTTCAAGCTGCCATCGTAAATGATAGCAAATACCTTCAAGAACAGCATGGATCAGTGCGGTTTTTCCCGTTTCCAGGCTGATATTGAAGAACATCCCCCGGGCGTTGGGATCTTCAAAAGGGCAGCGGTTGCCATGGAGCCATGGGGCGAAGACAACCCCGCCGCTTCCTGCGGGAACATTTTTGATCGCCTCCATCATGTAATCGTAAAGACTTTTCAAAACCGCATCCCGCGTACCGGATCTGCTTGTCTTTTCAAGATAGATACCTATTTCATCCAGCGCCAGGTGATCCCTTACCCATTCCAGGCACTTGCCCGCTGTTTCCAGTTCGGCGAAATAGTTAAAATTATTGTCGTTGGCGCCTACTATCGCCGCGATCATTGACTGGATATCGACGATCTGTTTTGGGACGACAGTCGACACCCAGCCGGAGGTGCCGCAGTAGATATGGGTGCTGCCCAGTTCAACCGCTCCGGCGCCCACGCCGATGAGCGAGGCATCGCCGCCGCCCCCGAACACGGGTGTATCCTCATTTAAGTGCAGTTGTGCGGCGGCATCGGCGGTTATTCCGCCAACCAGATCGGTGCAACGCACAATTGGCGGGAGATGCGCCATCTTGACTCCGAGCATTTGGCATATTGACCTGCTGAAACCCTCTCTACCCCGGCGAGTATCGTAAAGCAGCGTTGCGTAAGCGCTGTCCGGCGTCATGACAAATTTACCGGTGCACTTGGAGATTAAAAATTCTTTGACATCCAACCATTTATCTACCCTGCTGAAGTTTTCAGGCTCGTTGCGCTCGACCCATTTATATTTCCACACGGGGTCTTTGACGCTTGCGGCAACAGCTCCGGTAATTCTCAGGGATTTGATGAGCTTCAGGATGTTGATTCCGGAAATCTGTAACCCGTTGGCAAGGCCATCCCGCAATTCGTTTTTTGCCCGCTGGTCCATATAGTTCATGGCGCGTCGCACGGGCTCGCCATTTTTGTCAACAAGAACAAGCCCCTGCATTTGTGAGCAAAACGAGATCCCCTTGATTCTTTCAGCAGGAATGTTGTTTTCGTCAAGCACCCTCCTGGTTGTGCTGCACATGGCCTGCCACCAGTCGTCTGGTTCCTGTTCGGCGCCACCATTCTCCAGGACGTGGAGATCATAGCCTTCCGTGGCGCTGGCAAGCAGCGTTATGGTGTCGGCAATTTCCAGCACACAGGTTTTTATTCCTGTTGTGCCTAGATCGTAGGCAATGACAAAAACCCCCATAATTTAGCACCTCCATCTCCGTCTCCAAGTACGCAGGTCATTTCCAGAAAAAAGCCCCTTTGATAAACTTCAGCATCTGTCCGGCAACCAGATCATCCTGGTTCAAAACATCCTCACTGACAAATAACTTGAACCGTTCCATGTAATATTCGCAGGAATAGGAAAATTGCAGCAATACGAAAAGATTGTCCAGAAAAAAAGCAAATAATCGTACGTCGATATCATTCCTCACTACCCCTGCTGCCTGTGCTTCCTTGATCAGGGACGAATATAGCCCTGCAGTTACACTTTCCATGTCGGATACAATCTTCCAGACAATTTCCGAATGACTTTCAGTGGCCATTTCATTGTAAAGCTTCGTCAGGTGGACATGGCTACGCGAATAGGTCTGGATCGCCCTGATGATCATTTCTATCCTGGTAAGCAGATCCCCATCGCTGCGCATGATTTCATCAAGTACCGACTTGAGGGTTTCCACGCCGAAGTGGATTGTCGTCAGGAAGAGGTCTTCCTTGCTGTTAAAATATATATACATGGAGCCAATACTGATGCCGGCTTTTTTAGCGATGCTGTTGATGTTGGCGCTGTCAAAGCCCTTTTCTGCAAATTCAGCAATCGCGGCTGCAAGCACTCTGTTTCTTTTTTCCTCCGATATTTTCTCAAAGGATTCCTTGTAAGAAGTGCGCTTCATCAATGAGACCCCGCTTTGTGTAGTTTCTCTAACCATTGACAATCCGGCTCCTCGACCGAATGTAAAAATGAGTGAATGCTCACTCTAAGTTTATCATAATGCCAGGTATTTGCAACACTGCCTATCGTCTCACAGAGATCGCGCTTCCAGTATTTGACAGACATGAATGGCGTCTGCGTGTTCTTTCGGAATCCTTCCTGGAACCGGAGGGACTGTTATGAACAGGCAGACGGCTCAGAGTCTTCAGACCAGATCCGGCTGGCGCAGCCCCTGCTGCCCCGCTCCAAAGATAGCTATTTGGGAGGCGCATCAACCTGTCCCGCAAAGAGGCATTGCGCAGCATGCAAAAGAAAAACGAACAATAGCAACAAACTAAATATCTTCCTTCCCCTGAGAATATTAATTAAAGGAGACAAACAATAGGGGGTAAGGAAGGGTTGTTTTTTACGGAAGCTGTCGCCATTCCATTTGTGCATTCAGAAGGTGAAGCGAGCCCGGGCCTTAGGCCCGGGCTCGCTTTTGCTGCTTTTGCTGCTCTGTTAGGCTTCGTTCAGGAGTTGGAGGTGACGGTCACGGTCTGCGCCGTCGCATCCCACTTGGTGCTGGCACCGAGGGCTTGCGCCACCCAGGCAATCGGCAGGCAGGTGCGGCCGTTGGTGATCTCGGGGGCGGCATCCATGGTGACCGAGGCGCCACCGACGAGCATGGTCATGCTGCCGATGTTCAGAGTGACCATGGTGCCGTTCTTGTTGATCACGACCTGGCCGTTATTGAAGCTGATGTTGGAATCCGGCACTCCCAGGGCCTCGGCGACGTAGCGGATCGGCAGGAAGGTCCGGCTGTCCTTGATGTACGGGGCGACGTCCATGGTATAGACGGCGCCGCTGACGGTGTACGAGGTTGAGCCGATCGTGAAGACGGCGGTGCCGCCGGTACTGGTGGTACCCGTTCCTACCGTAGCCACCTGGACGGAGGCGGCGGTGGTGTCGTTCGGGAACAGGGCCGCATAGTCACCCGAGTAGGCGACAGGTAGAGATGTCTGGTCAACCGCCGTGCCCTCGACCTTGAAGATGACCGGCCCGCTAGGCACGGTGCGGTCGATGGACACTACCGGGGCGGCGATCTTGATGGTGGAAGCAGTCGTGCTGCTGCTGTCGATCGGGATCTCCAGCACGCCCTGGTTCCCGGCAGTCGTGGTCGCCTCCACTGCCACATCGGTGCCCGTGGTCGCCGTGCCGAGCTGGATGTTGCCGGAGGTGACGGTCACGGTCGGGGTGGTGTCGAAGGTGACGCCGACCGGGGCCACGATGTAGAGGTAGGTGGTGCCAGTACCTTTCGGTATGGTCTCAGCCAGGTAGTTATCCGCAGGGTACGGCGCTGTTGATAACAAGCCCGCTGTAGTAACCGACGGAGCCGATGTCGCCGGCCGCCACTTCCGTGATCGTCATGTCGCCCAGCGTCTGGCCGCTCGTGCCGATCCCGACGGTCGGTGTGCTGGCCGCCGCAACGGTCACGGGGGCGCCGATGGTGGCCAGGGTGACGGTGCCGGTGAGGCCCTCGCTGCCACCCACGGTCACCGTGAGGGGACCGCTGAAATCGACCGCCGGGGTGACTTCCATGTTCTTGAAGAAGAAGTCCCCGGGTTCCGTCTGACCGGAGGTTGGGCCGGCGAGACTTGCGGTACCGAGAGTGCTAGTTCCAACGGTGCACTGGATCTGGTTGCCGTTGGTGCCCTCTTCCGTCCAGTTGCTGAAAGCGCTAACGCCGCTGCCGGTGTTGGTGGAGAGTGTGGTGTCCAGGGTCGGGTACTCGCTCCAGGCCACGTCAGTCGGCAGGGTCAGGGTGATCGTCCGGCCGTAAACGATGCTGCCGGGAATGCCTTCCTTGACCTCCAGCTCGCCGATCGTCGAGCCCTGCTCGCCGGCGACGATGGTCGGGGCGGTTCCGGAGGCGGCGCAGGTCGTGCCGAAACTCCCGTAAGAGCCCACCACGAGAGTGCTCACGTTGGCCGAGGTCTGGCCGCCGAGGGTCACCGTGATGTTGCCGGTCTCGGCCGTGGCCTCGTCAACGCTAACCCCTGCATTGATCTTGATGAACTGTGCTGTTGTTGAGGCTCCGGTGCTAGAGGTGCTACCTTTGGTGGCTTGATCGTAGATATCCAGTTCTCTTCCATCATTAGATAAGTCGGCTATGTTCGTCTGGATGTTGTTGGCATCTTGGAGGCCCTGGTCGTCCGTACCCCACATGTACTCTACCAGGGACTGACCAGGGTTCGTCTCCCATGTGAAGCCAGGAGGCAGGGTCAGCTTCAGCCCGGGGTTGCCACCGCTGGCAAGAGCGCCCGCCGCATTCTCGGTCACGTCGATGATGCCGACGGCTCCGCCGGCGGAACTGATGGCCGGGGTGCTCTCTGCCGCCACCGTTAGCGTGGCGTTGCCGACGATGGCAATCGGACCGCTGCCGGCTGTGAAGACAGAACTGCTCGGCGCCGCCAGGGTCTGGGTGATGGTGCCGGTCACACCGCTCGGTATCCACAGGGTGGACGTCAGTTCAAGTGTTACGTTGCTGGGATTCCCTGTTATTACCGGTTGGGCGGCATACGGAATCACTGTGACATTTATATTTCGGGGATAGTAGCCGGCAGGTATGATGTAATCCTGCCCGTTTTGTTGCGGGACTCCCTCAGTTTTTGTGAGATCCCAGGCGTTCTCGTACTGGTAGTCTGATCCCGTAAGGATCACTGCGCCATAACCGTTAATAATACCGTCACTGCCATGAGAGTTCTGTTCGGGATCGTTGACTGCCGGATAGCCTGCCGGGGGAGTCGCGCCGGTTGGTAACACGTAAAAGCCGCGAGAGGTTACCGGAACAGTCTGACCAGAAACATCTACACCACCGATCGTGGTGCCCGCAGGATAACTGCTGCCCGGTGGGTATGCTGAATACAGAGCGGGGTCGGCATTTGCAAAACCGCCCGGGGTCGAAGGCAGGTCGGCGTAAACGGATCCGTTCGTAGTACCGATAGAGTCCCACGTGGGGATATCGAACGTTATTTCCCCGGCGCCGATGTCCTGGGGTGCCCCGCCAGCCGTGACGTTGACCACGCTGGTGGTGTTGTAGGTGCACATTGCGCTTGCCGGCCCGACAAACGGGACCAGCAGCCCGGCGACCATGACTACGGCCACCAGCAGCGAGACCCACCTTTTGCGAGTCTTTAACAAGGTATTCCCCCTCCTTAATAATGTTTCTCCTCATTTGAGTATGGTGTTTCGAGGCGCTTGAGGTGTTCGGAGCTTGGGCTCCTGATGGCTAGTGCAGGTTGGGGGCCTCGGCCGCCCTACCATCCCTCCTGTTCCGCATTTTTCAAGTAATGCACAGGTGGTACTCCGTCCGGTGGTTCGAATCCTGCTGCCTCTGGAGTGGCGCAATATGGTCATTCATTGTATTCGGACCCTTTAATCCCTTGAAATATCATGTTTAATATACACTCAAGCTCTGAATACATCCCCGGTTTACACCCGAGTTCGTACCATTTGAAAATCACTCCAAAATAGCTGCCGAGAATGGAAGTGACAATATCTTCGGAGGCAAACCGGTCTGTTATCTCCCCGCTTTTCTGTCCTTCCTCCACCAGACCCTCCAGTAAGACATTTATCTTAAAAAAAGGAGATGGGCATTCACTGGTATTGATAATTGATGAAAATAGCAATCTCCCTGTAAGATGAAGGTATGAAATGGAATCATCCAGCAACTGTTTCATTACAAGCCTGATTTTTTTTACGGAACCGGAAGCATCTTCCAGTTCTTCTTTCACATAGGAAAGGATATCCTCCACTTCTTTTTCCGCGATGCCTGCCAACAGACCCTCTTTGTTTGTAAAGTGGTTGAAAAAAGTACCTTTGGATACATCCGCCCTCTCGGTGATGTCTTCGATGGAGGTGTTCTCAAAACCC
Source organism: uncultured Peptococcaceae bacterium (assembly GCA_963767365.1). Classification (GTDB taxonomy): domain Bacteria; phylum Bacillota; class DSM-12270; order Thermacetogeniales; family Thermacetogeniaceae; genus Palsa-1188. The sequence continues at coordinate 7,399 of CAVYEE010000026.1, read as the reverse complement.
TTGTCTTCAAAGAGGTGTCGTGCGGCCCTTAATATGCCGTCTCTTGTTTCCAGCTTCTTTCTCTCTCTTCTGGATGAATTGTTGGGTTCCATGTTGTTCTCCTCAACTGCTATGGAATATTAACTACGCGGATAATCATAGTATTTATACTCTGCTTAAATATTATACTTGATTACAATATCATACCATAGTATACTAATTATAGTCAATAATAAGTAAGTAAATGGCAATTCCGTTAGTTCATTCAACTGGGTCTTGGCTTCAGAGGGGGGATTGCTGCCCCCACTAAATTATCAGTAAAACTTGGCTTGTGCCGAGCCAGCGGCGAAGGCAGAGGCCGTAGTTGCACTGATCCAGGGGTTAGCGCCACTTGGCTTCCGTTTCATTGGGAGTTTAGTGGCGGTTAGCCCCTGGGGAGCCAGTTAATTAGGGGCGTAGCCGCTCTTATCCCACCGCTTTGGGGGCATTAGAGCGGGTAGCCATCGGTAAATTTGATTTTTGCGAGGTGATACAACTTGTCTGCATCCCCTGGATGATCGGGTAACGCTGTCCTGTAAGTTCCACCACAATCAGGGCCACTCTTCTCAGCATCAGTCGCACCCACACCCGGGAGCACCTCACGAGAGCCGACTCAAAAAAACCTATGATGAAATCACTGCCCGCGTTAATTGATTCTATGGAGGTGATACGCTTGGATAATTACAAAGTATATCCATACCGTTGGGTGATCCTGCTGTCGATCATCCCGGTTCTGGCTGTGACCCAGGTATTCTGGCTTACTTTTGCCCCGATAACGGTGGAGGCCACGAGTTTTTACCATGTTTCGCCGCTCAGTATCGCTTTTTTATCGATGAGCTACATGATCATCTACATCCTTGTAACACTTCCTGCATCTTGGTTTGTGGATACAAAAGGCTTCCGGGTGGCTATGGGCATCGGTGCGGTGGTGACGGCAGTTTTTGGGATGGCCCGGGGGCTTTATGCCTCCAATTTTGCGGTGGTCACCGCAGCCCAGATCGGAGTGGCGATAGGGCAGCCGTTTCTCATGAATTCGATTACAAAAATCGCTGCCAGGTGGTTCCCTGTCAATGAAAGAGCTACAGCATCCGGGATTGCCTTCATGGCAGGATACATAGGAATGATTATCGCCATGGTCTTGACTCCGCTGCTTGCCAGTCAATACGGGATCGAAAAAATGCTCATGATGTACGGCTACGCCGCGGTTGCCTGCGCACTCATTTTCCTCGTATTGTCGAGGGAACGCCCCGCCACTTCTCCCGGCCCCGGCGAGGAACTGGTAAACAAGTTGAATTTCGGAGATGTGAAACAGGTCATTATCAATAAGGATTTCAAGTATTTGATGATCGCCATTTTCGTTGGCCTGGGCATCTTTAATGCCGTGATGACATGGATAGAAGACATCCTGAAACCCAGGGGCATATCGCCCGACCAGGCCGGCCTGATTGGGGGAATTATAGTGGTAGTCGGACTGATCGGCTCCATTATCCTTCCCGTCTTATCCGACAAGGCGCGAAAAAGGCGCCCCTTCCTGGTATGGGCTTTTCTTGCCGCAATTCCGGGGTTTGCAGGTATGATCTTCTTTGCGAATTATCCCTTGATTTTAATCTCAGCCGCCTGGATGGGATTTTGCATAATGGGAATGGGACCGATCGCCTTCCAATACGGGGCTGAAATTGCCTACCCTGTCCCTGAAGGCACTTCTTACGGACTATTGATGCTTATGGGGCAAATATCCGGAATCCTGTTTATTTACGGCATGGACGCCTTGAGGTCTCCGGTATCCGGAGCTATGACGACATCCCTTGTTATACTCCTGTTCTTAATGCTGGCAACATTCTTTATCGTTGTCCGGCTGAAAGAATCGGAGTTGATAACAGGCGTACAGTGACTTCACATGCTTGAAATTCCCAAACGAAAAAAGGGGGGGGAATCAAATGACGGACGAGTTGACGAAAGCCTGCATAAACCTGTTTGCAGTGCTCGGATGCCTTGAGGACCTATGTGAAATGGACCAGGAGTCAAAACTCCTGATCAAAGATAAAAAAATCACGGTCCAGTTTTCGGTCAGAAAAGGCCCCAATGCTCTTCTGATTATTGAAGGCGGGAAGTGCACCGTGAAAGAGGGCAGGGGGAAATGTAACATCAAACTGTATTTCACCTCTCCCGCCCATCTGAATGCAATGTTTGAGGGGAAGGCAAAACCGATACCGTTAAAAGGCTTCACAAAAATCAAATTCCTGACAAATGAATTCACAAAGCTTACAGGCAGGCTGGAATACTACCTGAGGCCAACGGAGGAACTGCTTCAAGATCCGTCCTATTTCAGGATAAATACGTCTCTTACCGCTTATGCGGCATTTCATGCACTGGTGCAGATCGGCAATACAGATCAATTAGGCAGGATAAATGCCGCGAGGATCCCGGACGGAGTTATTTCAGTATCAGTACTGGACGGTGGACCATCGATAAACCTGACGGCAAAGGACGGCCGCCTGAAGGCAGGTAAGGTTTCCGAGCTGCCGCCCCGATCGTATATGATTTTTTCAAACGTTGATGTCCTCTCTAAAATGTTCAATGGAAAACTTGATGCCTACGCTGCAGTCGGGTCGGGTGATTTCCAGGTCAAGGGCTACATACCGATGCTTGACAATATGAATAAACTTCTGGCACAGGTGCCGGCCTACTTAAAATAATGGGAAAGGAGTGACGCTCATGGATACTTACGGGTATGTCAAAAGCCGGGAACTTTTCCAAAGAGCTGTGAAGGTTATTCCTGCGGGAGTTTACGGACACCTGGACCGGCAGAAGGGTGCTTTATTCCTGTAAGCGCCTTCCCTTTCTTCGCCGAACATGCACAAGGCGCCTACTTCTGGGATGTGGACGGAAACCGGTTTATCGATTATATGTGCGCTTACTGGCCAAATGTGCTCGGATATAACGACGAGGATGTCGATGCCGCTGCACTTGCCCAGGTAAAGCTCGGAAACTGCACGACCCTTCCTTCACACACCATGGTCGATTTCGCGGAACTCATGGTAGACACGGTGAACATGGCGGGCTGGGCCTTTTTTGCAAAAAACGGCGGGGACGTTACAGGCTTTGCCCTTATGGTTGCCAGGGCTGCTACAGGCAGGAAAAAAATAATCCTTGTCAAGGGCGGATACCACGGAGTGGCGCCCTGGACCCAAAAGCTAGGCTATCTTGGGATCACGGAGGAAGATGTTGCCAACAACATCTATGTCGACTGGAACAACTACGAACAGGTTGAGAAGGTAGTAAAGGAACACCCTGGGGAAATAGCCTGCTTCATGTCAACCCCATACCACCATCCCGTCTTCGAAGACAGTGTGCTGCCTGAGGCGGGGTACTGGCAGAAAATAAGGAAGTTATGCACGGACAATGGGATAGTGCTTGCAATTGATGATGTACGATGCGGCTTCAGGCTGGACACAGCCGGGTCGGATCATTATTTCGGCTTTAAGGCGGACCTGATGTGCTTTTGTAAAGCAATCGCAAATGGATGGAGTGTTTCCGCCCTATGCGGCATCGAGGCATTGAAGGATGCCGCGGCCTCCGTCATGTACACCGGAAGCTACTGGCTTTCCGCAGTGCCCTTTGCTGCCGGTATTGCCTGCGTAAACAAGCTCAGGAAGCTGAACGTGCCTGGAATTATTCAGGAAAAGGGCAGGAAGCTGACCGAGGGGCTGGCAGCCGTCGGGAAAAACTACGGCTTTGACTTGAAAGTGACCGGGGTTCCTTCCATGTGGTACATGAGGATTGCGAATGACGACTCCCTGCTGCTGCACCAGGAATGGGTTGCGGAATGTGTGTGCAGAGGGGCATTTTTTACCAACCATCACAACCAGTTTATGAACTGTGCCGTATCGGATGAAGATATCCGGTTAACCCTGGAAATTGCAGAGGAAGCTTTCAAGGCAGTAAAAGCGCGTCATCCCGAAATGGTTTGAGAAACCCCGCGCAATGCAAGCAGGGCGCGGGTAAGCCGGTCAGATATCCTCCATGAATGCTGGGGAACAATCAAGGAAAGGAGAATACTATGCCGATCACTGGTCAGGAAATTGAAATGCTTGAACAAAAAGCTTTTGAACTCCGCAGCCTGTGTGTTGACACGGTCATGTGGGCAGGAAGCGGTCATATCGGCGGTTCATTGAGCGCCATGGATATTTTTGCAATCCTGTATTACAAATATTTGAAGATCAACCCTGAAAACCCCGAGTGGGCGGACAGGGACAGGTTCATCCTGAGCAAGGGCCATGCGGGCATAGGGTATGCACCGGTTTTGGCCGACAAGGGGTATTTCGACAGGGAACTGCTGAAAGAATTCAACCATACCGGCTCACCTTTGGGAATGCACCTGGACTCTTTAAAAGTCCCGGGAGTGGACGCTTCAACCGGGTCCCTGGGCCATGGGCTTTCCATCGCCGTAGGCACTGCGCTTGCAGCACGCGTCCTGGGTAAGTCGTATTTGACTTACTGTCTCCTTGGAGATGGGGAATGTGACGAGGGTTCGGTCTGGGAAGCGGCGATGTCCGCCTCCCATTACAAGGTGTCAAACCTAGTCACCCTGGTCGACAGGAACAAATGCATGATCGACGGCCCCACCGAAGAAGTGATGAAGCTTGAGCCGTTTGCAGACAAATGGAAGGCGTTCGGGTTTATTGTGAAAGAAGTTGACGGACACAGCTTCAAACAGCTTTCGGAGGCGATCGACTTTGCATTGGCCGAGAAATCCGCGCCTGTCGTTATCATTGCTCACACGGTAAAAGGCTGTGGAGTCGACTTTATGGAGGGTGATTACAGGTGGCATTATGGCGGACTGGACTCTGAAAAGATCAGGGAGAGCAAGGAGAGCCTGAAGAGGCATTATGAGAAAAGAAGAGGGAGGTAGAAAAATGTCCGGCTTGACATTTACGATCATCGATACTGCCAGCCTGTCGACAGCGGAGGCAGACGGCAAGGCTTTGTGCGAGTTGGGAGAAAGGCATCCGGAAATTGTCGGTCTTTCAGCCGACCTGGCAAAGTCTACAAAGATAGGATTGTTTCAGGAGAAGTTTCCTGAACGCTTTTTCAACCTGGGAATTGCCGAACAAAATATGTTCAGCGTCTCAGCAGGCATGGCAAAGGCAGGACTTGTCCCTTTTGTCTCCACATTTGCCGTTTTTGCCTCGATGCGGGCGCTAGAACAGGTTCGTACGGATATTTGCTACCAGAAGCTCAATGTAAAAATTATTGCGACCCATGCAGGACTCTCGTTCGGGCAGGCCGGGACTACTCATCATTGCACCGAGGATTTGTCAATCATGCGTTCTATGGCCAACTGTAAAGTAATTGTGCCGGCAGACGGTCTCGAGACAGCAAACGCAGTAGTGGCAGCTTATGAAACCCCCGGGCCCATATATATAAGAATAAACCGCGGCTTTGACCAGAGGTTGTATGACAGCGGCGAATACGGCTTTGAAATAGGAAAAGCCGTGAAACTGGCTGAAGGGACCGACTTGACGATTATCGCATGCGGCTCCTGCGCCTTTCAGGCGCTGGAAGCCGCAAAAATCTTGAATTCTGCGGATGGAATCAAGGCGGGTGTGTTAAATATGCATACGATCAAGCCTGTCGACAGTGATGCAATTTTAAAAGCCCTTCATGAAACCAGGAGAATTATCACGGTGGAAGACCATAATGTGATCGGAGGATTGGGAAGCGCGGTTGCCGAGGTATTGGCCGGGAGCGGAAAAGCATGCGCTTTTGTCAGGCTTGGGGTCCCCGACACCTATTCGATCATCGGACTGCATGAAGACCTGATGGCGTACTACAAAATCGATACGAACGGTATTGTGGAGAATGCCAGGGAGCTTATGGGCAGGGACTTTGAAGAAGAGGAAAACTGGGATGACGAGGTGTAGCCATGGCTTCCAAAGAAGATATCTATGCAAACAGGATTTTCCTGAATCCGGTGCTGCCTTTGCTGAAAGTAATCGTGGAGGAGAGGGAAAGCCTTTCAAATAAATTTAAAGGTAAAACCGCCAAAGTTCAGATCAGCGCCAAAGACCTGAAGGCGCGGTCGGCACCTGGTTTGATATCCGGGATGGCTCCTGGACTGTGATGGGGGGCACGGTTGAACGGCCCGACCTTGAACTTGAATTCGGAAGCATCCCCCACCTGAACGCCTTTTTTGCGGGAAAAAGCAAAAAGTTCACCAAGATAATCGGGCTGCACCGCGTCGGCCTGCTGCTGGGGATATTCACCGCTCTGATGGCAATGGCAGGCTGCTGGGCGCGAAAAAGCCACCGGCCGGTGAAGGAGACAAGGAACTGCTGGTAAAGCTTGATTTTTATCTGCTTTCTTCGGGCATCAGCCAGTTGAACAAGGCGGGGCACCCTGATGTTCCAAATGGGCTGCGGCCAGCCCGGACCGGGTATACGCCTGGGCTGTCACCGGAAAACCCGAACTGGGCGCATAATAAGGGTCAAGGCGGGGAAGACGAAATCGGCACGGGGAGAATATACATACTCAAAGCCGTTCTTTACCATGCGCTTTGATTCGGTAGACAGTGCACTTGGCATTCTGCTTCAAACGGACGATATGATCGAGGCGACCATCAAGGCATGATCATGGAGGGCGCTCCTGAGTACGGGGCAGAGATCGGCGAATATATGATGCTGGTAGGCTATTACGCCAAAGGAACTGCAGACGGTTAAGTGAATAGGTGGAGGCCAGAAATGAAAATAAGATCATTCAGCCATGTTGGCCTGACAGTTCCGATTTTGGGAAAGCCGTAAAATGGTATTACGACACGTTCGGATTCAGGCTGATCGAAGAACAGATCATCGGCAAATAACGGTGAACAGCTTTTCCGGGTCTGTATGGCTTGCGTGATGTGGATATTCGCCTGGGACTCCTCCAGGTGCCCAGGGGAGGCGTTCTGGAGATCTTTCGAGATCCTGCCCTCTCTTCCGGCTGGCCGGACTGTATGGGACAGGCCCGGGCTCACCCACCTCACCCTCGACGTAAAAAATATAGGCGAGTGGTACCGGCTGCTTCAAGCAAAAGGGGTACATTTCTTTTCGGAGCCCCAGCGGACAGGCAACACCGAATGGGTTTTCATGGGGGACCCCGACGGCAACCTGATCGAACTTATCGACATGAAGGCCAATTACTTCGCTGTAAAATATTTGGCCGGCATCGCCGGAAAACTTCTGTCCAGGAGTAAGTTTAAAAAATACTACTCAACAGTATGAAAATTCCTCTGTAATAGCTGCTGAGATTTTTTCTGTCCTTCCTTTACCGAGGGCTACCCGCTCTAATGCCCCCGCTTCCTTGAAGCGGTGGGATAACAGCGGCTACGCCTCTAGTTAACTAT
>CAVYEE010000025.1:0-104669 GCA_963767365.1 uncultured Peptococcaceae bacterium | reverse complement strand
CCGTTACTGAACTCTTAAGCTTTTTTGCAAGCAATTATATGCCATATACTGTCATTTAATTTGGGTGGATGTGGTCAAGCAGGCCTCACATTGAGGTTCACGTCTCCCTTTTTCCCAATTATTTGATTTTGGGCAGACTACTCCCTATGCAGACGCAGGAAGAGGCCCGGCGGCGACAGCGGCAGACAGTCGCGCAGACAAGAGCTTCCAGTAGCGCTTGAAGTTGACCAGCGCTCCGATCAGCAAGGACTGCAGGTGAACCTTGTCCCTGCCGATGTAGCGAGCCTGGCGCAGGCCGTGATGCACCATCTCCGCCTGCTTCCTCTCGATCTTGGAGCGCTCGGGATACTCCTCCTTGAACCTGTCAGTCTGCTGAAAAGAACGGGCTTCCTGCAGGAAGCGTTCATAGGGGTTGAGGGCGATCCTGCGCCGGCCCTCCTTGCTCTTGGTGCACTGGTCAAGAAACGGGCAGTTCCGGCACTGCTCCTTCGAGAAGATAAACATCTTCAACTGGCCTGTTTTATGATCGTGCTTCTGCTCGGGGGCGATCTCCCCGGCCGGGCACCGGCAGGTCAGGTTATCCAGATCTATGGTGAAGGCTGACTTGGGAAAACAGCCATTATGTCCATGATCAGTGGGCGCAGGGGAGATGATCTCGATCCGTCTTTTCTCCATCTCCATCCGGTTCGGGCCTGTGCCGTAGGCCGTATCCGACAGGATCGTGCCGGGTTTTCTCTCTTCGGACTGTTCATCCACGAGCGGGGCAGCCGCCTCGGAGTCGTGGATATTGCCAGGCGTGACCTCGATGTCGGTGATGAACTCATTATCGGTTTCCATGGCGGTGTGGGCCTTGTAGCCGTCGAACAACCTGGAGCTGGACTTGCGTCCGTGCCTCATCTCGGGGTCGGTGACAGAGATGACCCGGTCCTTGGCCACACCCCGCATGATCTTGACAGCGCCGTCCGGCTGTTGCTCCACATCCTGAACGGCCACCGTGGCCAGGAGGTCTCTTGCCTCCTGTTCCCCGGCGGAAAGTTTGAGATTGTCCACCGCTCCGAGGATCAGCATGGAGTCCTCGTATAGGTTATTCAGGAGCTTTTGGCGCTCGGCGGGATCTTCCCAGTCGATCTTGGGCTTGTTCTTACTTTGGTAATCAAGATGCAAGGGCCGGGGGAGCAGCGCCGCCAGGTTTACTCTCTTGCTTACGGCATTGAAAAGGTTTCTTATGGTCAGACGGATCAGGGTGTAGGTATCCTGCACCGCTCCACCTCCCAGCACATAGGTGGAGTCCATGATCTGCCTGGCGCAACCTTCAGGAAGCAGCCCCCTGCTGGTGGCGCCTTTCAGGATCTCCTCGAAGGCGGAGCGCTCCTTTTTGTGTAACAACAATCTGGCCCGGAACCGGGACAGGGCGCTGTAGTTGAAACCGGATTCGGCAATGGAGATCCCGAGGGCCACCTTCCAGCGCAGGTCGTAGCGGGCGCGGTTTTCTGCCTCACGGTCCGGGACATTATCATAAAACTGCAAGAGCAGCACCTTGACCAGAAGGCTGGGCGGTATCGACGGCCTTCCGGTGAAGGAGTAGGTCTTTGCGAACAGATCGTCCCTGAAGATATCATCGGCTTGGGACAGGCCGTAATAGATGCTGTTTTCCGGAACCAGGGGTTTTTGCTCCCAGGTCTGGATGACATCCATGTCTGTAAATTGGAGTTGCTTGCGTTTATGACCAAGCATGCTAGATTACCGCCCTTTATCTTTATATATCGTTAATATTCGCTAGCATGCTTGAAATATCCTGCTTTGTTATCGATTTTATGCAGAATTATTTCCGGTTTTTGTGCGCTCTGGCAGGGGGTTTTGCAACACCCTCCTAGGTGGCGCAACTCGGCCAGCCCGCTGATTAGCATGGCTCTGCCCAACAGTTGGTTCCAGGAGCTTGGACTGGTCAGTCTGGATTCGTTCATATGTCGGTATCTTGCGCCGTTACTATGAGGCGGCTGAGGTTTGCCAGGAGCCGTGTACGCGGCCCGTACGTACGGTTCTGTGAGAGGGATAACGCCGCAGAAAGCTACTGCGGCGCTACCCTACTCGATTAGGGGGGATAAAAAGTGATGTGCAACAGAAATCCAAGCAAGATTCTTAGGGACGTCGGTCATGCTACGGCCTGCGGGCACGTCTGGAAGGGAGGATGGCAATGAGCAGTGGAGGCATCATTAGGGTAAGCAAAAGAGATTCATGGGTCGTCCTCGATAAATATTTTTTAGACGATGATGCTCGTCTTAGCTTTCAGGCAAAAGGCCTATTGGCGTATCTACTAGCAAAACCGGATAGCTGGATGGTCTACGTCAGCGATCTGGTTAACCGGGCAAGCGATGGCCGCAAGGCGATTTACTCCATGCTCAAGGAATTGGAAGGATGCGGCTATCTAGCTCGGGAGTTCAACAGAAACAATAAGGGTAAGATCCTGGGCATCACTTATACAATTTTCGAGAGACCTCAAACCGTTGGTAATCCACCATGTGCCCCTAAAGGCGATACGGATAGTTCGGGTATAGAAAAGCCGTATGCCCAAAAGCGGCATACCGCTCAGCGGTATGCCGATAAGGAAACACAAGTAAATACAATAAGTACTAATAACAATAACGATCAACAACAACAACAGGAAATAGATCTTGATGCGGTGAGCAGCGATGAAAATATTGTTGATGCTGTTGTTGTTTCCAGACATCAGAAACAAAAGGAGCCGGTTGCCAAAGACGGGGTTGAGAAGTGTTATGCAGTTGTCTAAGATCAGGTTGCGAAATTCGGGGTCTGTTCAGCAGACCCTATCTTAGAGACTGCTGTTCAAAACGCTCCTCAAAATAAATTGAGAGCTGGGCCAGGTATAATGCGCCTAATTTTATAATTCTGCCGGTTCACTTGCGGGTGAAATCCATGGTTGCCAGGTAGAGCATTTTCAAAAGCGATTAATCATCCGGAAAGATGCACTTCGCCTTGGTCACTTTGCGCATCTGACGTGAACTACTATGCGGAAGTAATGCAGGATAAGGGGCGGTACCGCCAAAGGACACACACACCCGGCAAAGCCGGGTGGGGGCTATAAGAAAAGCGTATCCAAATGAGGGAGCGTTTTTTATTTTTGTGTCTAAACCGAATCACAATGTCGTTGCTTTCTCTTCTGTTGCAAGGCTTTTAGCGTGCTACACAAGCGGATACGCATAAAAAGGGGGTGCTTTAACCATGAAAATGCAGGTAATTCATGTTCGTGTTTCTCCAATACTTCACAACCAGCTAAAGACCCTGGCGACTACCCGGGGTGAGCCTGTTGCAGAGGTGATCAGGCGTTTATTGGAGCAGGGATCGAGCACCGAGATCGTTGCGCAGGGCTTGGAGACGATTACCACGGCTATTCGCAAAACGATCAGGGCCGAACTCAAGAGCACTGAAAACCGGATGGCGAAGCTGTCAGCCAAAGCCACTAAATTTGCCGGAGCCACTATATACCTTACGGAATTTCTCCGGATCTCTTCATCGAGCGATAAAAAGGCTGCCTCTGCTTCCAGTGCAGACCGGATCAAGGAAGCCATGTCGTGGGCAGCCAGGCAAATGATGCGCCGGGAGGAGGATGACAACAACGACGAATAGGGGCATAAAAGGTTGGATTCAAATAGGCGTGCTGATACTGTTAGACCTGTTCGCCCTGCCCTGGGCGCTATTTTTTCTGCTGGCCGTCCAACTTCACGGTGGCCAGGCGCTGACGATCTGGCTGAACAGCCTGAGCCTATTCGGTGGCATCCTGATGATCCCCAGGGTATGCTTTACCTGGTTCTCGTTGCAGATTGTAGTCTTGGCGCTGGCGGTCTTAGTGTATTCTCATTGTAACCCTGAAAATATACCGATCACGTTAAGACAATGGCTGGGCACCGACCCGGAAGCTCTGATGGGCATTGTTCAACTACCAATCGACCGGGCCATCGCTACCATGGTCAGAGATCTGCCGAACAAAAAAGAGGTTTATCAGATCGTGCGGCGAGTGATCGATGACTATCGGGCGGAACTAAAAAAGGCCGCTGAAGCTGAAGAAGCTGCGCAGCCGGAAGGCGGCGAAGAAAAATTAACCGTACGAGTTAGGGATTAGCTTTAAGTTGTTGGCGGAGATGCGGTACAGGCGACGCTAGCGCTCTTCGATCCGGTTCTCAATCTTTTTTACGGTTGCCTTTACAAGCGGAGTATGAGTTTCGGTGACAACAAAATGCTCATCAAGCGATCTGTATGCCTCAATATCGTCTATCTGATCAACAATAACAAATGCTTGAAATGCTTTCTCAATTGCCTCTTCTTCAGAATCTGCCTCAACCTCAAGACCAACAGACCCGGCTACAGGAAGTCTCACGCAGTAAAAGGACATAAGGCGCATTCCTCCTCGTTTCGATCCTATGAACATGATAACAAAAACCCTCCAGCCAGAAAAGCAAGGCGCCGCCAAAAAGCATTTTGAATGACAGTATCCCAGTAGGTTTGTTAAAGCAACTCAGAGTAAACTAGATACTGTGAGGGAATATTTGGACAGAAGGATGGATTCGGGTCTCACGAATTTTATCTCTATAGCCAATCACGCTGGTGTGTATATTGTGCCCAGGACCAAGCAGGAGCACTGATTCTACCGCCTGCAGCATATGTGTATGCCAGTTCCCACAACCTCCCCGTGGCTGCGATAAACGATACCTCGAGGACCCTGCCGATGTCGGCATAAACAACTCTCTGTATTTCCAGGGCACTTTCGCCCGGATCAGTTTTGAGCAAGTTTGCCGGTTCAGCCGTCATGCTCGATGTCCTGATGCGCTCTTCGACCTTGACAGCATAAATTCCTCTCGTTTCCTCAAGTATTTCGTAGAGAGGTTTGCCCTGGCGATCTACTATGTCAGCGAATAGATCTATCGGCATCCAGGATGTTATGACCCTGGATGGAACCCCGTCGATGTTCTGAATCTGCGTACTCTTCAATGCCTGCTCACCTTTGGCCAGGCCAAGTATGGCGGCCACGTCGCTGGGGGGCGCTATCTTATCGATCTCCAGCACTTCAATGTCGAACTCGAAGCCAGCCGCCGCCGCAGCGGCCTCAAGGCCGGTTGAATATGCCAGCTCGGGACCGATCATGCGGTGCCCGTTTGCCTCGTACACATCCCCGGAATGCTCTTGCGCCACTTCATCGTCTTTGTCCAACACCCAGTTACCAGAAAGTTTCCGCCTATCCACTGAGTGTCGTCTCTCGTCGCGAGCATCAGTACGGCCCAACAGGTAGTCAACGGAAACATTAAAATAAGTCGCCAATAGATCAAGCGCTTCAGCATTTGGAGTAGTGGAAGTAGTTTCCCACTTGGCGATGGTAGACCGTTCAAGGCCAATTATTTTAGCTATATCTTCCTGGGTCTTCCGTTTCTCTTCTCTCAATTCTTTCAAGCGCTTTCCAAAGGAAATGTGCAAGACATTCACCCCCCGGTTTCAATAATAATCCATTATGTGAGAGTGAGCAACTATTTTTATTATACCCCCTTGACAACGTGAACATACATCACATATTATATAAATAAGAGCTGTTCTCGCGAACAAGAAAGGATCCGGCATCATGAGAAGAGCATCTTTTTACCCAATGATGTGACAGAAGGTCACATAACCACCGGCGCCAACACTAAACCGAGTACAGCGCCAGGGCGTAAAAGTGAACTTCACACAGCCGCCGCAAATTCCACAGCACTGTTGCCAGGCTGATTCGTCGCATTGCGTAATCACACCCGCCTGATGAGGCCGGACGGCAACCGGTCGTAACGTCCCGAATGGGCGTAGCGGGAAGCCACGAGATCCCGCATGAAAGCTGGCGTTTCAGCTTCTCCTACAAACTGAACAAATAACGAATGCGGATGTCATTGCCCCAGGAGCAATGTGATAACCGCTTTCAAACAGAGCAGGGTAGGCAATACAGAAGCCAGAGGCGCAAGTTTTCCGAACCTTGACAACTGAATGCTTGCTTTATCAAGCTGTCGTCTGATGAGGGGGAAACCCTGAAGACGGACTACGCACGAAACCCGCAGACCTGATCCGGCAATGTATCCAGCAACTCTTTTCAGCAATCGCTTTAAAGTGCCTTTACCCTGGGGGAGAGGTAACGAGAAGCGATAAGAGCAGCAAGATCCAATGGTGAAAGGTATGCGGGTGGGATAGCTCCGGATAACCGGCATGTTGACGTAGTTAAAACCAGCTGACCGGCCCTTAAGGGAACCACTTCCACGCAGTGGGTCGGGGGCAGCGCCTTTGAAGGTGCTGGCGAAGAGTTCCTATATTTATCTTCTTTTTGAGGAGATGGGACTGGTGACTGACGCGCAGAGAACGGAACTGGATGATGCGGCCTTTGAATACAGAGTGAGAGCCAAAGGCATTCAAGCAAGGAGAGACATCAAGACCCGGGCCGAAGCCCGGGGTTTTTTATTTGAGGATGCGTTCATGGATGCTGACACAATTGAAAGGTGGATCATCCCATCCTTAGCGGTGGTGAAAACAGAACGAGGTATGTAAGAAGGGGGGAACTAACAATGGAGTGCCAGATTGAGCGGCGCCAGATGCCATCGATGCTTACCGTTCCCGAGGTGCAACAATTTCTGCGGATCGGCAAGGTAAAGACCTACGACCTGATCAAACGAGGCATCATTCCGTCCATAAAACTGGGAGCAACGATCCGTGTCCCGCGGGATATTTTCCTGAACTGGATTGATGAGCAGGAGTCCGTTGACACCGGAGCGAAGATCATCAGACTGCCCCGGGCCGAGAGGAGGTAAGAATGTTTTGAGGGGGCACGTAAGAAAGCGTGGCAAAGCATGGTCAATAATTGTCGACCTCGGGTTGGATGCGGATAATAAGCGTAAACAGAAATGGATAAGTGGGTTCGCAACAAAAAAAGAGGCCGAAGCAGCCCTGACAGAGTTCATTTATAAGATGAAGACGGGTGGATATGTCGAGCTGTCGAAAGAATTGCTGGTAGATTTTCTGCGTAAATGGCTTCAGACCAAAACCAGAATCTCAAGCCAGACTCGATTTGGCTACGAATATATCATCAAGCGCATCAGCCGCGATGGTATAATCGGGATAATTCCGCTCGGAAAGCTGGCCGCAATCGATATCGAGGGCTACTTTGTCCGCTTACGGCTCAGTGGCATCAAGGAAAACACAATCAAGAAGGACCGGCAGTTGCTCCAGGCCGCCTTGAAAAAAGCAAAAAAGCACCGGCTGATTACTGTCAATCCTGCCGAGGATATCGATCTCGAAAAGATCCGCAAGTACAAGGCCGCAACATACGCTCCTGAGCAGATTATCGAGATGCTGGACGCTTTCTCGGAAGAAGAGATCTACATCCCCACCCTGCTTGCTGTGTTCACGGGTTTACGTCGGGGCGAGGTACTGGGCCTCAGATGGGAGGATGTTGATCTGGAGCATGGGCTTTTAAACATTTGCCAGGCCTTGCACGTCGAGGACAGCGAGATCAAAGCGGGTCTCCCTAAATCTGAGGCATCAGAAAGCCAGGTGGCTATCCCCACATCCTTGATCGTCGAGCTCAAGCGCTACCATACTGCTCAGAAGAAACAAAGGCTTCTCTGCGGTCAGAATTACATCGCTAACGGGCTGGTTTGCACCCGACTTGACGGCAGTCCATGGAATCCAAGCACTTTCAGTAGCGTTTTCACAAGAAACCTTAAGTACCATGGGCTCCCGCACATCCGTTTTCACGACCTGCGCCATTCGCACGCCACAATCCTGCATGAACTCGGCGTAGATCTTAAAGACATCTCAGACCGGCTACGGCACAGCACCCTGGGAATAACCGCAGACTTATACACGGACGTGACTCACAAGAGAAAGCATCGGGTGGCACAGGTCTTCGACAAGGCTCTCATGAGCGCTAGAAAGAAAAGCTCTCCCCGCTGTAACCGAGGGGAGAGGTAATGTTTGCATCCGTTTGCAATTCGTTTGCAAATTGACAGCAGACAAAGCTCTGGAAGTTTAAGGTAATCTCTCAACCTCTTGCGGTAATTGGCGGGAGCGTGTGGGAATCGAACCCACCAGAGACACTCGTCATGCCTCTCACTGGATTTGAAGTCCAGGCGCACCACCAGGCACAATCCGCCCCCGTCTGGCGTCTATTCTAGCATATACCTGCCTGAATCAAAATATTAGTCCTCTGCCTTCTCCCGCACTCAACCCAAACTGCTAATACAAAAAGTTATTCAGGTGAACGAAACTGAGTGCGGGGTTGGGGCACGGGTGCTCACAGGAAGCGCCTGTACTGGCCAATCATGGCCGCTCCCGGGTGGCCCCCTGGTCTGCCGACAGAGGGCCGACGGCGGTCCGCACCCGTAATCATTGCACGCTCACCAGCTTCCTGTCTTGCAATATCTCCAGGAATGCCTGCAGGCGTGTCAGCATTCCGCCGCAGGCCTCGTTCCTTCCGTCCAGGCAGTCTCCCTCCAGGACCAGTACCGGCCAGCCCGCCTCCTGCAGGGCCTCCTTGATCATCAGGGCGCCGCCGCACGCCGTGCGGCAGCCATGGTGCGAGAAGTGGACAATCCCGTCCACCCTGTACTTTCGGGCCAGGTCGGCCATCACCCTGATGCGTTCGGTGACCGGCTTGAAGGTAAAATGGGACAGGGCCTTCCGGGCCAGGCTGAGGAAGGGCTGCTCCGGGTCCAGGGGCGGCCAGAAAATGTGGCTGAACTCCTCCATGGCCAGCACGGCTCCCTCCTGCTTCAGGAAGTTCATCAGTTCGTCGCTGTAGTATGGCTTCAGGTGCATCCAGAGCAGGCGGTACCTTTCCGGCGGAGCGACGGATTGCCTGCTCCTGTGAGTTCCTGCCCGGGTGTCCGTCACACGGCGCTCGATCTCGTTGGCCAGGCTGGCGCTGATCTCCGCCGCCTCCCGGCTGCCCTGGCCGACAAAAAAGAGATAGATAAAGCCGAGCATGTCGTTTCCGGATACAGGCGACGGCACCCGGCAACGCAACTCGTTCGCCCGCTGCATCTGCACCCGGAATGATTCGCTCCGGCGCACCGCCTCCGCCAAACCGGCCCGGTCGGGGCGCCGGCCGGTCAGGTCGGCCAGGCTGAGCCATAACTGCTCCAACTGCTCGGCCACGTAGTGCTCTGCCTCCGGGCCGGAGTTGTATGGGATGTCCAGCGCCAGCAGCGGGGCCGCGTAGAGGGCGGCCAGGTTCTGGAACAACAGCGGCGCCCCGTCGCACAGGTGGGTGCTGGCCAGCAGGGCTGCCGGCCGGGGCAGGTTGCCAACCGAGGCGGCGCCGGCGATGCAGCGGTGAAAGGAGCAGATATCCCGGCTGTAGCCCGCCTGTTCCCCCAGGTTCAGGGTTTCCTCGCCGAAGCCCAGCACCGCTATGTAAGCGGCGGCCACTTCCGGCGAGAAAGGACACAGGCCGAGGCCCCAGGCCAGCTCCACCGGAAAGAAGGCGCTCGACCAGACGACAGGGGCCTTGCTGGTGTAGGCGCGCCCCATCTCGTTCAAGGCAAACTGCCCCATCCGGTACATGGCGTCCATTGGCCAATTGCCCCTGGTCAGCCTGAGAACTCCACCCATCAGGCTAAAGGAAAGGGGGGACGACAGCACTTTGTTCCACCGCCGCCGGTCCCGCAGCATATTGCGGATCAAACCCTCGAGGTCCATCATCTCACCTGCCGGTTTCAGACGTCAGATGCAAGAAGTCGACCTCTTGCCTCCAACTTCTGTAATTCTATGGGGTCGAGCAGCTCCAGGAAGGCCTGAATGCGGGTGCGCGCCTGCTCCAGGCCGGCCTCCCGGTATTCGGTCTCCAGGTAGAGCACCGGAACGCCCGCCTCCACGAAGCGGTTGCGCAGCAGGGCATAGTCATAGAGGGAGGAGTCGCAGAACTTCAAGGCGTGGTAGACCACGCCCTGTGCCCGGCACTCCCGGATCAGCGCCTGCAAATAGGCGAACCGCTCCGGTCCCGCCAGCATCCGGGGGCAGGCCGGACGCCGGAGATAGCCGCGGGCGACAGCCAGGAAGAGGTCTCTCCCGTTGCCCCCGCCGCCGGCCAGGCCCTCTTCAACGTTGGGCAGGCAGTAGCGGTAGCCCTGGCAAAGGTCATCCCCGGCCACATTTCCGCCGAGGTCCTCGATCAAGTCGAGATAGACCGGCGGCAGTGGACTGCCGGTCACCAACAGGCGCGGCCCCCGCGGTGAACCCCGGCGCCGCAAGCTTTTCAAGTACAGGTCAAGAGCCTGGCCATCCTGGCTTTCTCTTGAAGAGCCAATCCGGTTCCCTTCAGGAGACACGCCGGTACAAGAGCCGGACTGTTGCATTAAGCGAGGTCTCTGACTGGCGGAGGCATTAAGCCCATAATTCGATTCCATCTGGCAATCGGCTTCCTGGAGGATATCCGGCATCCGGCTTCCGGCATCCGACTTCTGTTCCAGGTTGGCATCCCTCAGGGAGGCGACCAGGCCGCGGAGCACCGGAACCAGTTCCTCCTTCCGGGCGCGCCCGGCGGCTCGCACCAGCTCCAGGAGGCCTGCCGCCCGGAACTGCCCAGGCTGCTCCCGGCGCATCCGGTAGATCTCCTGCAGCAGCAGGCGCACCTGTTGCTGCTGTTCGATGGCGGTCAGAAAAGCACCATCGTCCCAGGCCACCCCGTAGAATTTACTCAGGCGCCCGGCCAGGTCCCGCAGCGAGGCGGCGAAGGCCCGGCAGGCAGCCTCGTTCTCCCGGCCAAAGGTGCGGGGCAGGTCCAGCAGGTGCACAAAAAATTGACCGTTGCCGCCCCGGGTATGCTGGAAGGCATTGGCCAGGTGTACCAGGGCATGGCAGGATGTCGGCGTCACCATGCCTGTCAGCGGGTCTCCCGTCCCGGCGCCATTCATCCCTCCCTCGCTCAGGCAGGCCCTGGCCAGGGGACAGAGGTTGACCGGCAGGTGCCGCAAGGCAGTCTCCTGGCGCCCCTCGCCGCAGAGACGGTAGGATCTTATTCCCAGGGCCGCAAAGACCTCTTCGGGTGTGTAGGCGCATACCCATCCCAGCATGGTCTCATCCCATCCCTCTATTCTCGTTGTACATTGTAACACAGAAAAGGTTGAAAACGGCATACCTCTTATCGGGTTGGTTGCACTGGCACCGGCAGGAAAAAGAACCGGGCCGTCGAATTTAAGCGGGTTAAACAAGATTGAGGCGGAAGTTCTCCGCCTCTAAACAGGGCGGAGGCGGGGGATGCAGGTTAGGCGATTGTCCCGCCGACAACGATATAGGTGATTGCGGATTTCTTTTTTTTGGGTAGTTTGGGTACAATGTTAAGGTAACCAAAGAGGGGGATTATTCAAGAGGGGGACGTGTTTTTATGAAAAAAGTTGTCGGGGTGAGCCTGGGGTCATCCAAGAGAGACCATAAAGTGACGGCCACGATGGCAGGTGAGGAGTTCGAAATCAGCCGGCTGGGCACGGACGGCGATTTTGAGCGGGCGCTGTCCCTGATCGGGGAGCTTGACGGCCACGTGGACGCCATCGGGCTGGGCGGCATCGATGTCTATCTCTATGCAGGAAACGCCAGGTATGTCGTCCAGGATGGGCTGAAGCTGCTGCAGGCCGCCAAAAAAACGCCGGTGGTGGACGGCAGCGGCCTGAAAAATACGCTGGAACGGGAAACGGTCTATTATTTGCGGTCACACACAGACCTGCTTCCGAAAGGGTGCAAGGTCTTGATGGTGAGCGCCGTGGACCGGTTTGGCATGGCCGAGGCCCTGACAGAGATGGAGTGTGACGTGGCCTTCGGGGACCTGATCTTTTCGGCGGGCATTCCCTACCTCATCAGATCCGTCGGCGAACTTGCCGATACGGCGCGTAAAATACTGCCGGAAATGGTCAAGATGCCTTTTCACATGCTGTATCCTACCGGCGCAAAACAGGATTCCCAGGACGAAGACAAGGTGCGGAAATACGGGCACTACTACCACGAGGCGGAGGTGATCGCCGGGGACTATCACCTGGTCAGGCGCTACATGCCGGATGGCCTGCAGGGGCAGTTGGTGATCACCAATACCACCACCAGGGAAGACGTGCTGTTCTTGAAGAAAAAGGGGGTTGGCAGGCTGGTCACCACCACCCCGGAGCTGGAGGGGCGGTCTTTCGGCACCAACGTCATGGAGGCGGTGATGCTGGTCTTGCTGGGCAAGGCCTGGGATGAGGTCAGGCCCGAGGACTACCTGTCGCTGATCGAGCGCCTGGATATGAAGCCGAGGGTTCTCGAACTGTAAGGAATGGGGACATTAAGGAATGGGGATGCACCCCCTTTGGGGGAATGCCCCCGATTTGCCGGAATAACGGAGGTCGGAAGATTGGCAACACACGAGGAAATCACCGAGAGTTTGCAGGCTTTTCAAGATGCTTACCTTGCCAATGAAAAGCTCAAGAACATGAACAGGGACTGGAACCGGACGGTGCATGTACTGGCCAATGATATAGAATCCGCCCACACGATGGTGCTTGAGGGAGGGGATCTGGCTCTCCAGCAGGGCAGGCAGGGCGAACCGGACATGACGATCATTTCTGATAGCGAGACCCTGGCCGCCATGTTTTTTGGCGAGATCACCCCCACGGAACCATGGCTCAACGGCACACTGAAAATCTTCGGTTCCGAAGACGACATCACACGGCTCGATTTTATCTCGCTTTTGATCTGGGGTGAATAATTTGCCGTTAAAAAAGGTGCTCACGCTCCGCACCGTGGTGGCCACCAGCGCCGGGATCACCCTGGCGACATCCTCTTTTGTGGCGGCAGCCCAGGTGGCCGGTTTTCTGGCGGGCGACTCCGCCTGGCTGGCGATCCTGGTCAGCGGGGTTTTGTGCCTGTTGGCGGCAGCCTGTTTTTCGGAACTCAACAGCATCCTTCCCTCGGCGGCCGGGATCCGGCTCTACCTGGGGAAGGCCTTCGGCGAGAAGATTGCCCTGACCTTTTCCCTGCTCTACATGATTTTATTGCTGGTGGTTGTGGGGGCGGAAAGCTTTATCCTGTCCCAGACATTGACCTATTCCGTCCCGCAGGTGGCCCCCATCATCTGGATCACGGTGATGCTGGTGACGGTAACCCTGTTGAACATCAGGGGCGTGAAAGTCGCCGGCACCTTTCAGGACATCGTCACTTACGGGGTGATCGTTTCCACGTGCTGATCTCTCTCTGGGGGCTGCATCTGGTCCATTGGCACCTGGCGGCGCCGCTGGCCACCGGCGGGGCGTCCGGCCTGATCCAGGCGGTAGCGGTGGGGGTCTTCCTTTTTATCGGCTTCGAGTGGGTCACCCCGCTGGCCGAGGAGGTCACGGAATCCCGGATCATCGCCCACGGCATGTTTATCACGGTGGGGATCGTGTGTGTTGTTTACGCCCTGTTCACCGCCGCCCTGACGGCCAACGTGCCCCGGGCGGCGTTTCTGCATCTCGTCCCAGGTGAGCCCGATCACCCAGGTGCTCCTTGCCCAGAAGGTGCTGGGCGAGGCCGGATTGGTCTGGATCGTGCTGGTCTGCCTGGCCTGCTCCTTTGGCACCTTTAACGCCGGACTGTTGAGCGTCTCCCGCTTTTTTTACGCCACCGCCAGGGAGCACGCCCTGCCGCCGGTATTCAGCCGGATCAGCATGAAGTACATGACCCCCTGGGTGGCCAGTATTGCGGTTTTTGTGGTCGGGTATGTCAGCTCCCTGGCCATCCTCTATACACGCAGATACCTGGTCGTGATGGATATGGGAGCCGCAACCGAATGTGTCATCTATGTTCTTTCAGCCGCCGCCCTGGTGGTGCTGAGAAAGAAGATGGCCGACGCCCCCAGGGCGTTCAAGGTGCCCTTTGGCTGGGTCATTCCGGTGTTTACCGTGTTGATCTTCGCCCTTTTAGCCGTGGCGACCATTGCCACCGATCCTGCCATCGGCATCTGGATGGCCGCCGGGCTGGTGGTGATCGGACTGTACGTGGTCTTGGTGGTGCCGAGGATCAAGGAAAAGTACAAGGTCAAGCGAACGCCTCGGGTAAGAAAGAGCCTTGCAGCAGAGGATAGCGCGCCCTCTGCGCCCGCCACGCGGGCGCCGGCTATCCCCGCCGTCGAAGAAGGCGGAGACAAGGCGTGACGCCCTGAAAGCCTACTGAGCAGTGACAGCCGGAACAACAGCCTTTTCAAAGGGCTGTTTTTTTATTCTGCATTATTTTAATGTTCTGGCGCAAATTAAAGAAAATTGCGGTATCCGGCACCCGGCGCGGCGCCGCTCGAGACCCGAACCCCGAATCCCGCACTTCGAGCCTGAAGAAGGGGGTTTGCTTTCTGGCAGATCAGAACGATGGCAATGTGGCCTCGGTTTCCGGCAGTGGCCGCAAAATCAGCGCCCTGGAACTGGTTTATTTAGGAATGGGATCGGTGATCGGGAGCAGCTTTTTCCTGGGTTCCGGTATTGCCGTGGAAAAGGCCGGCCCTTCCGTGGTACTGGGTTATCTTATTGGCGGCGCGATCTGCTACCTGGTGCTGCTGAGCCTGGGCTACCTGGCCTTGCAATACAGAAACCGGGAGTCATTCCGGGGATATGTGCAGGAAGCCGTCGGTCCCGGGGCGGGGTTCGTGGTGGGCTGGTCGGCCTGGCTTACCAGCATCACCGCCATCATTACCGAGGCCATCGCCATGGCTACCTATACCAGGGTGTGGCTTCCCCACGTGCCTCTCTGGGTACTGGTCATCTCCTTTATCATCCTGGCCGTGGCGATCAATCTTTATGGCATAACCATTGTGGACAAATCCGAGGGATTGATGAGTATAGTAAAAACCGGCGCCCTGGCGGCCTTCGTGCTGACCGTCCTGTTTATTTTTTTTGCCCCCCGCGGGGGATCTATTACCCCCGGGCCGGTTAACCTGACACCTTTTTTGCCCCGGGGCATTGGCGGCCTGACCCAGGCTGCGGTCATCTGCACCTTTGCTTACGGGTTGGGGGCTTTTGCCGTGGCCACCGGGGATACCAAAGACCCCCGGAGGGATGTGCCCAGGGCTGTCCTGGGCATGGCCCTGGGACAAACCATCTTTTTCACCCTGCCCACCCTGGCCCTGGTTTTGGCGGTGCCCTGGACGATCATTTCCACGAACTCCAGCCCTTTTGTCACCGCCCTGCAACACCTGGGCATCACTGCCGGCGGATCGGTATTGAACGCCGTCGTGCTGATAGCGTCATTTTCCGTCCTGGTCGCCTCCATGTTCAGTGCGGTGATCATGTTGTCCTCCCTGGCCCACGACTGGGAGGCCCCGGACTTTCTGGCGGTCAGAAAAAACGGGCTGGCCTTCAATGCCCTGCTGACATCCACCGTGGTGGCGCTGCTGTTGACGCTGGCAGCTCTCCTGCTGCCCCGCAATACTTATAACTATGCGGTATCCTCTACCGGCTACCTCAGTTTTGTCAACTGGGGAGGCATATTGATTGCCAGGCTGAACCTGTCTCTCCCCGGCCGTAATCACGGCCGCCTGGAGAAAAACGGTTTTGCCCTGAGCGGCATAGCTCTCCTGGCCTTGTTGTCGGTCTCTGTTTTGGGGTTGACCGCTCCGGAGCAGATTTTCTCCTTTATCTTTACTGTGGCGTTTGTGTTGTTGATGGCGCTGATAAGCAGGATACTGGCGGCCATTCAAACGAAGCGAAGCGAAGTTTGAACCCGCCACCTGATAGACGTGGACTCCTGCTAGCGGATGTTGAAACAGCCGGAAGCTTTCTTCAGGCCTGCCGGGGCGCCCTGTGGTTCAAACCATTTGGCCTCAAGCTAAAACAAAAATAGTTCAGACGGGTTGACCCACGAATGTTTACCTGTTAGCATATAATGGAAGCCCTGGGTACGACATGCCCCATGATACCTTTTATAGTAAGCCGTTGAACCGATGCTAAGATATGATTGTTTATAAAAAAAGAAGGGGTGAGTTTTAGATGAACGAGACCATGAACACGATCTTGAGCAGGCGAAGCATCAGGGCGTACAGGCAGGAGCAGATCAAGGATGAAGAGTTGAATACCATCCTGGAGGCCGGCAGGTATGCCCCCAGCGGCGGCAACACCCAATCCTGGCACTTTTCGGTGGTCCAGAAGAAGGAAACGCTGCAGGCAATAAACGAGGCCTGCAGGGGTTGTATGCTGCACTCGGGCAACAAGGTCTTCGAGGAGAGGGCCAGGGCGGAAAACTTCAGTATCTTTTACGGTGCGCCCACGCTCATTGTGGTTTCCGACGACGAGACGGTCATCACGCCGCAGTTTGATTGCGCCCTGGCATTGGGCAACATGTTCCTGGCGGCGGAGTCGGTCGGGATTGGCTCCTGCTGGATCAATGCCATCAGCATGGTCGTGAACGCCGAAGGGGGCGGGGATCTGAGAAAGAGCCTGGGCATGCCGGAAGGATACAGGGTGTATGGCGCCGGCGCATTCGGTTACAAGGCAGAATCCCCATCCCCGGCGCCCAGAAAAGAGGGCACGGTGAACATCATCAAGTAACGTCGCTATGTCGGTTCCATGACGGGCCGGTGTTTGACCGATCGCTACGACGTTCCACTGCCCCCTGCTTGCTAACCCAAGACCTAGTTCGATAGGGCATCCCCCGATCCTGGAGGGGATGCCTTATTATTGTCTAAACAGAGTGAAAACAGCCCAATCTTAGCAGGAAAACTCATGATACCTATTATTTACAACATTTTTTGATAGTAAACAACAGTTTACTATTAAGCTCATTCACTATATACTGTGTTATTGTTTGCCATGTAAGGGAATGGGGATGCACAATGCCGTGATTGTAGTATCTGAATAAAGCCGGGTGTTTGCGACATGAGCAAAGCGGAAAACGTGGCCGGCGATCTTTCTCTCGCTGTTCGGCGATATGCACGAGAAGTTCACCAGGCCGGGCGAGAAGATCGCCCGGCTGCGGCTTGCCCCTGCTCAATACTATGCCCTGTCGCTCCTGCGCCGGCATGGCCCCGTGTCCATCTCAGAGCTGGCGAATGAGCTGAAGATATCCAAGCAACAGACCACGCCGCTGATCTCCAGGCTGATCGACAACAACCTGGCAGCGAGAAAGACGGATGAGCATGACCGGCGGATCGTGCGCATCGAGATCACCGAAGCGGGCAGGGGTTTGATTGAAGAACTATGGATGGAGGTAAAACAGGTGTTTGCAGCCAAGCTTGAGGTGCTGCCGGATACGGAACTGGACGAACTGGGGCGGATGATCCGGAGAACCCGCGAGATCCTGCAAAAAGTGAAGTAGGGCTCGGATATTACCATCCAGTGCGCTCTGATTGCTGGATGTGGTTAGAGATCCGAGGGGAAAGGTTAATCGAACTTCGAACCTCGAACATCGAACTTCGAAAAAGGGTGGTCATGGAGTGAAGAAATACAAGAAGCTATTGTTTATCTTGGGAGCGCTCATTGTTATCGGCGGCCTGTCGTCGCTGGCCTACTACGTCTATGAAAGCGTCAACTTCTTTTACACCGACAACGCCCAGGTGTCGGCCGACATGATCACCATCATCCCCGAGGTCACCGGCAAGCTGACAACCTGGAACGTCCAGGAGGGGGACGACGTGAAGGCCGGGCAGGTCCTGGGGGTGCAGGACGTCAGCAACCTGGTCACCAGCACCGCCACCAACCCGCAGGCGCTGGCCAACGCCGCGGGCTTCTCATCGCCAATGCCGAGATCAAGTCCCCCATCGACGGCAAGGTAGTGGCAGTCCGACGTCATCAACGGCCAGGTCGTCTCGCCCGCCACGGAGGTCGCCACGATCGCCGACACCGCGCACATCTACATCCAGGCCAACGTGGAAGAGACATCCATCCTCCGCATCAAGCAGGGGCAGGCGGTCGACGTCTGGATCGACGCCTATCCCCACAGGCAATTCCAGGGCTACGTCGAGAGCATCGGACAGGCCACCCAGACGGCTTTCAGCCCGCTGCCCAACCTCAACACCAGCGGGACCTACTCCAAGGTCACCCAGTTGATCCCTGTCAAGATCGACGTCACGGATGCCGGCAACCTGGACCTCATGCTCGGGATGAACGCCGAGGTCAAGATCCACGTCAAATAACTACTCAGGAGTCAGGAGTCAGGAGCCAGAATTGAGAGAACGATTTATCGTCTCGAAGAATGGCTCGACTAGCTGAGATTCTGACTATCCGTGAATAGAAGCGCCAGCCCTCTAAAAGACGGTTGAGTACCATTTAGCTGCGTTACATCAAGTGAAAGGTTCTCGAGGGTGGAGGGGGAGGTACGCATGCAGAAACGAATCCGAGCGTCCCTGGCAATTCCGGTCATAGCGCTGCTGCTCTTCGCGGCGTCCGGGTGCGCCGGTCCGCAGCGCCGTGGCGGTGACGACAGCAGTTGCCACCAGATCAATCATTGTCCACCACGCTTGATTTCAGCGGTGTCCTGGTGCCGGCCCAGACGGCGGACATCTCGAGCCAGATCGGCGGGAAGGTAACCAGCCTGGGCTTCCAGGCCGGCGACGCCGTCAAGGCGGGGGATGTCCTGATGCAGTTGGATACACAGACATTGAATGCCCAGTTGGCGCAGGCGGAGGCCGGATTGCAGTCCGCCGGAGCGGCCGGGTGGAATCAGGCTCGATGCCAAGATCAACCTGGATTCAGCACAGAGGGATTACGACAGGACGAAGGCCCTGTTTGCATGCGGGAGCGGCCTCCCAGAGCCAGATGGATGACGCCACAGACAAGCTGAATACCGCCAACAGTATGACGCCTCCGGCCCGGCCCTGGATCAGGCCACAGCCTGCCGTCAGCACCGCCCAGGCAAACATCAACAGCCTCAACGTCCAACTGAGCGAGGCCACCATCAAGAGCCCCCTGGACGGGGTCCTGGCCAGCCGGAACGTGGACGTCGGCGATGTGGTCACGCCGGGCGTGGCGGTGATGTCGGTCGTGGATGCCTCCAGCCTGAAGCTGAGAGGCACCGTGACCCAGGATGAGCTGCCGCTGTTGGCGCTCGGGACAGGAGATGGACGTTACCGTCGACAGCTTCCCCGGGCAGGACTACAAGGGTACCGTAACGACGCTTGGCCCTATCGCCGTGAGTACGGGCGAGGTATTTCCCATCGAGGTCACCATCAAGAACGACGGCCGCCTGATGGCCGGGCTGACCGCCCATGCCTCGGCGGCTGTCAAGGCAAGCGGGATCGTCGTCCCGTCGTCGGCGGTCGTGCAGAGCAACGGGGCCAGTTACGTGTTCGTGATCAAGAATGGCGTGGCCTCAAAGCGCCTGGTGAGCACCGGGCTCTCGAGCGACGAGGGAACCCTGATCCTGAAGGGCCTTACTGCCGGCGAACAGGTTGCCGTCACCAACACGGACGCCCTGGCCGACAATATGCCGGTAAAGCTTCAACAGCAGTAGATCAGTAGTTGAGGCACTGGAGATAACATGTTCATGTTAAATTATTCCGGTTCTTAAAGCCGTATGGCTGGACATCTTCGGAGTGGTGACGTTTCTTTTCGCCCAATCCATTGCCAACCTGTATCTCCCCACGCTGATGTCGGATATCGTCAACAACGGGATGATGAGCGGCGATACCGGCTACATCTCGCGGTACGGGATGTACATGGTGTTCGTGGCCATCGGGAGCAGCATCTGCTCCGTCTGTCGGCAGCTACCTGTCCGCCATCACCGGGGTCGGTTTCGGCAGGGACATCCGCAACCAGGTTTTTACCCAGGTGGAGAGCTATTCCCTGCATGAGTTCGACCGCCTGGGGACCGCCTCCCTGATCACCAGGACCACCAACGACATCACCCAGGTGCAGAACGTGCTGGTCATGGGCTTGCGCTTCCTGGTCTTCGCCCCGATCATGTGCGTCGGGGGCATCATCATGGCGTTCGCCAAGGACCGGCACCTGACCCTGATCCTGCTGGCAATCCTTCCGTTCATGCTCATTTTCATGGTGATCTTCGCCGGGGTGATCGTCCCCATGTTCCAGTCGATGCAGGAATGGTTGGACCGGGTGAACCTGGTGCTGCGCGAGAACCTGACCGGCATCAGGGTCATCCGGGCATTCAACCGGCAGCGGAGCGAGAACGCCCGCTTCGAGGCGGCCAACCGCGACCTGACCGCGGTCTCGATCAGGGTGAACCAGATCATGGCGGTGATGCAGCCGATCATGATGCTGATCT
The DNA here is from genome assembly GCA_963767365.1 of uncultured Peptococcaceae bacterium. GTDB lineage: Bacteria > Bacillota > DSM-12270 > Thermacetogeniales > Thermacetogeniaceae > Palsa-1188. The sequence continues at coordinate 84,446 of CAVYEE010000025.1, read as the reverse complement.
TGAACTGCACCACCGTCGCCATCATCTGGTTCGGCGGCCTGCGCGTCGGCCAGAACCTGATGCAGATCGGCGACATGATGGCTTTTATGCAGTACGCCATGATGATCATGTTCTCCATCATCATGGTGACCATCATGTTCATCATGATCCCCAGGGCGCAGGCGTCGGCCGTGCGTATCAACGAGGTGCTGGACCTGAAGCCGGAGATCGTCGATCCGGTATCCGCCATCAAGCCCGGTGGCAATAGAGGCCTGGTGGAGTTCCAGGACGTCACCTTCAGCTATCCGGGCGCCGAGGTGCCTGCCATCAGCCACATCTCCTTCACCGCCGGCCCCGGCGAGGTGACCGCCATCATCGGCGGCACCGGTTCGGGCAAGTCCACCCTGATCAACCTGATCCCGAGGTTCTACGATGTCGACAGCGGGTGCATCCTGGTCGACGGCGTGGACGTCAGGGAGATGACCATGCATGACCTCCGGGAGCGGATCGGGTTTGTGCCGCAGACCCCGATCCTGTTCAGCGGGACGATCGCCGAGAACATCCGCTATGGCAAGGACGATGCCACCGACGAGGAGGTTGTCCACGCCGCCGAGGTGGCCCAGGCCAGCGAGTTCATCACCGCCCTGCCGGACGGATACGACTCCGAGGTCTCCCAGGGCGGCACCAACCTGTCCGGCGGCCAGAAGCAGAGGCTGTCCATCGCCCGCGCCCTGGTCAGGAGGCCGGGGATCTACATCCTGGACGACAGCTTCTCCGCCCTCGATTTCAAGACTGATGCCCGCCTGCGGATGGCGCTCAAGCAGGAGACCACCACCTCCACCGTCATCATCATTGCCCAGCGGGTGAGCACGGTCATGGATGCCGACCGGATCATCGTGATGGACGGCGGTCAGGCCGTGGGCATGGGCAAGCACAAGGAACTGCTGAGCACCAATGATGTCTACCGGGAGATCGTGCTCTCCCAATTGTCGGAAGAGGAGATCGCTGGTTAATGAGCGTGCAGAATCCACAGAAGTCACCGAAAGCCGGGTCGCAACCGCGCCAATTTTTTGGCCGCGGCCCGATGATGGGCGGCGGCATGCCGACGGAAAAGCCCAAGGATTTTAGCGGGACGCTCAGGAGGCTGGTGGAGTACCTGAGGCCGGAGCGCCTGCGTTTCTTGACCGTACTCATTCTGGCTGTTGCCAGCACGTCATTGTCGGTCGTCGGCCCCAAGATCCTGGGGAAGGCCACCACCAAGCTGGGCGAGGGCGTCCTTGCCAGGTACTACTATTACATTCGGTTGTGGATGGCGATCCAGAAGAAAATGCCGGCAGCCACCATCGAACAGTTGAGGCGCCAGTCGATTATCATGTTTGATTTCCATTATATCGGCCGGATCCTGCTGCTGCTGCTGGTGCTCTATCTCTTCAGCGCCCTCTGCCTGTACGTCATGGGCTACATCATGTCCAGCGTCTCCCAGATGACTGTCTACCGGATGCGCAACGACGTCAAGGAAAAGCTCGACCGCCTCCCGCTCAAGTACTTTGACCAGCACACCTACGGTGATATCCTGAGCCGCGTCACCAACGACATGGACAATATCGCCACCACGCTGCAGCAGAGCCTGACCCAACTGATTACCGCCTTCGTGACGGTGTTCGGCATCCTGATCATGATGCTGACGATCAGCCCCTTGTTGACCCTGATCGCCCTGGTGACCCTGCCGGCCAGCAGCATCGTCGCCGCCCTCATCGCCAAGAACTCCCAGCAGTTCTTCGCCGACCAGCAGCGCTACCTGGGGCAGTTGAGCGGCCATGTAGAGGAGATGTACGGAGGCCACAAGATCGTCAAGGCATTCGGGCATGAGGAGGATTCAATCAATAAGTTCAAGGAGATCAACGACAGGCTATACGGCGCCGGGTGGAAGGCGCAGTTCATATCCGGCATCATCTGGCCGGCCCTGAACCTGGTGACCAATTTCGGGTACGTCCTCGTCTGCGTCGCCGGCGGCATCCTGGTGGCCAAGAGGGTGATCGAGATCGGCGACATCCAGGCGTTCATCCAGTATAACCAGTCGTTCACCCAGCCGATCCTGCAGGTGGCCAACATAGCCGCCATCTTGCAATCGACGATCGCCTCCGCCGAGCGGGTCTTCGAGGTCCTGGACGAACCCGAGGAGGTCGCCGAGCGGGAGGATGCGCAGGTCGTCGAGCTCCCGCAGGGCCGCGTCCGGTTCGAGCACGTCCGGTTCGGCTACAAGGATGACGCCCCGCTGATGGAGGACATGAACATCGACGTGCAGGAGGGGGAGACCATCGCCATCGTCGGGCCGACCGGAGCGGGCAAGACCACCCTGGTCAACCTGATCATGCGTTTCTACGACGTGCAGGGCGGGCGGATCACCGTTGACGGGACGGACATCAGGGAGATGAGGCGCGGCGACCTGCGCCGCATGTTCGGCATGGTGCTGCAGGATACCTGGCTCTTCAACGGGACGATCAGGGAGAACATCGCCTACGGGCGGGAGAATGCCACCGAGGAGGAGATCATCAGCGCCGCCAGGGCTGCCTATGCCGATCGCTTCATCAGAACCCTCCCGCAGGGCTACGACACCGTGCTGAACGAGGAGGCATCCAACATCTCGCAGGGCCAGCGGCAACTCCTGACCATCGCCCGCGCCATACTCGCCGACCCGCCGATGCTCATCCTCGACGAGGCCACCAGCAACGTCGATACCCGGACCGAGGTGCTGATCCAGCGGGCGATGGCCAACCTGATGAAGGGGCGGACCAGCTTCGTGATCGCCCACCGGCTGTCCACCATCCGCGACGCCAAGCTGATCCTGGTGATGAACCACGGGGCGATCATCGAGCAGGGCAACCACAAGGAGCTGCTGGCCAGGGGCGGCTTCTACGCCGACCTCTACAACAGCCAGTTCACCGGCGCCTATGACCTGAGTGATCAGCCCGCCTCCTGAAACCCTTCTCGAGTTTCGAGATTCGCTTAACTCTTCTCGAAGGCTACCAGGTAGTACCTGTCGCCAAACTTTTGCTCCAGGTCCTGGATCTGGCGCTCCTCATCCTCGGTGATCCTGGCTATCGGCACTTCACTGACTTGGTTTTTAAGGTTATCCATTCGGTTCACCCCCTTGTACGGTTTAACATCGGGGACATTCCCCGATACCATTTATTTTGCCCAGTGCGCCCGGCTTTAATCAACCCCAAGCTGGGCGGCCCGTGGGATTTGAAACCGTTGGTGTGTTAGAATGGAAGATGGCTTGAAAGGCTTAAAGTGTCCGGTAAACATAAGGTTCAAAGGATGATGGCTTGGTGATGGAGATGAGCGGGCCGTGAAAGAGTTGACGGGTTCACCCGGGCAGGTGGCCTCACGTCCGGGGTCGGCGCTCGGGGCCCGGTGGCGCCGCCTGGGCCTGGCCACCCGCTTTTTGGCCTGGATCTTTCCCGGGGTGGAGAGGGAGCTCGGGTGTTGGCGGCAGCGGTTGGAGGCGGCCGGCGACCCGGAACTGCGCCGGCAGGGCCTGGCCAGTATCGGCAAGAAGCGCTTTCACGCCCAGGGGGGCGGCGTTTACGCCCTGTCTGCGGCTGCCGGGGACGACAGGAGGCCGGAGCCTGGTTGCCTTTATCGTGGCCTTCCAGACCATCAGCGATTACCTGGACAACCTCTGCGACCGCGCCGGGTGCCTGGAAACCGCCGCCTTCCGGCAGTTGCACCTGGCTTACACGGATGCCCTCGAACCATACGGAGGCGTTGACGATTACTACCGGCTTTATCCTTACCGCGACGACGGGGGCTACCTCCCGGCCCTGGTGAGGCAGTGCCGGGAGGTGCTGCAGCGGCTCCCGTCCTATCACCTGGTGCAGGGCGCCTTGCTGCGGCAAGCCCTGCTCTACTGTGACCTGCAGGTCTTCAAGCATACCTACCCGAACCTGCGGGAGGGCCTGCTTCAGGATTGGTTTGCAGCCCATGCCGCCGCTCCGTGCCCGGAGGGCGCCCGGCACACGCATGACCTTGACTGGTGGGAGTTTGCCGCCGCCACCGGGTCGACCCTGGGGATCTTCGCCCTCTGCGCCGCCGCAGCCGATCCCGGCCTCACGCCGGAGGTCGTGGAGCAGTTGTCAACCGCCTATTTTCCCTGGATCTCCGGGCTGCACATCCTGCTCGATTACTTCATCGACCAGGCGGAGGACGAGGCCGGCGGCGACCTCAACTTCGTCTCCTGTTATGCCGGCGCCGGGCAATGCCGGGAGCGGCTGCTGCTGTTTTTGGAGCGGGCGCTGGAGTGCGCCGCCGCCCTGCCGGACCCCTGGTTCCATACCACGGTGGTGCGGGGCCTGCCTGCCTTCTACCTGTCCGACCCCAAGGTGAGGGCGCAAGGTCTGGACGAAACCGCAGGCGCCCTGCTGGCGGCCGGGGGGAGGGAGACCCGGGCCATGTACCGGGCCTGCCTGCTGCTGCGGCGGTTCGGGAAACTCTGAGGCCTTAGCATGCTCCGGCACCGTCTTGACAGGGGCTTTTAACCGATCGCAGATGGTGCTAAAATATAACAAAAGGCAAAGGGGGGATCATGACCATGAGTGCGAGTATGCCTCCCGCAGGCGAGATTGTGGTCACCTACGAACAGTACGCCCAGATGCCGGATGACGGGCGGCGTTACGAACTTTTCGAGGGGGTGCTCCAGGTGGCGCCTTCGCCCACCACCAGACATCAGAGGGTGTCGGGAAAACTTTTTTTGATTCTCCAAAACCATGTTGCAGAGCACGACCTCGGCGAGGTTTTCGACGCTCCGCTCGACGTGGTCTTGAACGGCACGTCTGTGCTTCAACCCGACCTGGTCTATGTTTCCAGGGCGAGGGAACAGGTGGTCAATGAAAAGAACATCGCCGGCGCTCCCGACCTGGCGATCGAGGTCGTTTCCCCGGCCACGGCCAGTATCGACCGGGTGACCAAGGCCCAGGTCTACGCTCGCCACGGCATCCCCTACTACTGGGTGGTCGACCCCGAACAGCGGGTAGTCGAGGAGTTTCGCCTGGAGCGGGGGATTTATATGCTGAGGCGCTGCTGGCAACAGGGAGGTTCCTTCTGCCCGGAGGCTTTCCCCGGCCTGGAGATCGATTTGGACAGTGTTTTCGGCAAGTAAGAATTGAAAGGGGATGAATGCGGTGCGAGCAGCTTCGACTAAGTTGGCGAGTGTGATTGTGGGATTGGCGGTGATGATCGCACTCCTGCTGGGCGGCGCCGGGGCGGCGTCGGCGGCGTGCACCTACAGCATGACCACCGTGGCCGAGGTGGCGCCGGGCAGCACCACCCCTGTCGGGTCGCTGGTGATCACCATGGATGCCGCCACGGCGGGCAGCAGCGCCGGCAGTTCCGTGGACATCAGCCTGCCGACCCAGCCAGAGGGATTTGGCCTGACGGTGACGGGCTACAGCCTGATCAATGCCACCGGCAGCGTCGTTTACGCCAACATCGAGCCGGGGACGGTCGAGCTTACGGTCAACAGCCTGAGCCCCACCTCCAGCGGTTCGGTGGAGATCGTCCTGCCGCTGACCATCAGCGTCCCGACAGGCTATAACGGCAACATCGGGTTTAGCGCCCTGGCCCCGTCCGGGTCCGTCTTCTCCAGCAGCAATAACCTGGTGGCGCCCGCTTCCCTGGGAGCGCCCGTGCTCAAGGTTGACCCTAACAGCGCGGACTTCGGCGGCGTCAACGTCGGCAGCGCTGCAACGGAACAGACGCTGACGGCCTCGGACATCGGCGCCTCCAGCCTCGCCATCAGCTCCGTCTCCATCACCGGCCCCAACGCCGGCGACTTTCAGGTCAGCCAGGACAACTGCAGCGGCCAGACCCTGACTGTCGGGCAGCAAGCCACCCTGGAGGTGGTGTTCACCCCCGCGGCCCCAGGTGCGAGGCAGGCAGTGCTGCACGTCTTCTCCAGCGACCCGTCCACCCCGGATTACCAGGTGTCCCTGGCGGGCACGGGGTTGTCGCCTGCGGGCGGCGCTACCGGCGCAGCCGTCTTCACGATCGGCTCGACCAGCTACACCCTGAACGGCAACTCTGTGACCATGGACGTCGCCCCGTACATCAAGGACGGCCGGACCTTCCTGCCGCTGCGCTATGTCGCCGAGGCTGCCGGGGTCGCCGACTCCGGCATCACGTGGGATCCCGCAACGCAGGAGGTCACCATCAACAAGGGCGGACGCCAGGTCCAGGTCACCATCGGCAGCACGACCATGCTGATCAATGGCGAGGCGGTCACCATGGACGCCGCTCCCGAGATCACCAACGGCCGCACCTGCCTCCCGTTTGCCTGGGTGGCGCAGGCGCTCGGCGCCAACATCACCTGGGATGCGGCGGCGCAGACGGTGACCGCCACCTTCTGACCGGGGATGCTCTTGCCAAACCCCGGGTCGGCGTGTATAATAACAACTACAACAGGATGCAAGATCGAGTAAGGGCGGAAGTAGCTCAACGGTAGAGCATCGGCTTCCCAAGCCGAAGGTTGCGGGTTCGAGCCCCGTTTTCCGCTCCATTTTTATGCCCTTCTTTCAACTAGCATTGGTAACTTCATTTGCGTTATACATTTTAGATTGGATCAATGACTAGAGGCTAGCATTTGTCCGATTGATCACTGTGAATCCCGGAGGGATGCTCACCGGCGCATAGAGGTAGCAAGAGAAGCGAGGAGGAGCGAAAAGCATGAAGAACCCAAAGCTTTTTTCGTTCAGGAGACTTGCCCTGCCGGTGGCGGCCGCCATGCTGGTGGCGCTCTGGCCGGTTCTGCCGGCGGCGGCTGCGGACGGCGGGCCGACGCAGATCCACGTCAATAAGCCTACGGCCATGGCGGTCGATCCCACGACCAACCAGATCTACGTCGTCAGCGCCGATGACAATACCCTGACGGCGATCGACGGGGCGACGCATACCCCCCCGACACCGTCTCCCGGGTCATTTCCATCGGCTCCGACCCGAGTCGTCGCCGTCGACCCGGCAACCGGCAAGATCTATGTGGCCTGCTATGGCGGCGGACCTGGTGGTTTTGAGCGAGGGCAACGGGTCCATGTCGACCCTGGATGTCGGGGCGGACCCCGCTGGCCGTGGCTGTCGATCAGGCCGCCAACAAGATCTACGTTGTCAATGAGGGCAGCAGCAATATAACGGTGGTCGACGGAGCCACCGGCAGCATGTCGACCATTAACGGCTCGTTCACCTTGCCGAGAGAGGTGGCTGTCAACGATGCCACCGGGAAGGTCTACGTCGTCGCCGGTATTAACGTGTATGCGATCGACCCCAAGGCAAACACGACCGCAACGGCCGCCTCCGGGACACTGCCCCGGGGCATTGCGGTCGATCCGGACACCGGCCGGGTCTACGTGGCCGATTGGGGCGGCAACGGTGTGCTGGAGATCTCCAGTACCGGCTCCTCCCTGTTCAGCACGGGGAAGCAGCCGATCGACGTGGCGGTCAACCCGGCCACCGGCCAGGTCTACGTCGCCGATTCCGGCAGCAGCGACCTGACCGTGCTCAGCGAGGCGAGCCAGGTAACCAGCATCGGCCTCGCCGCCACCCCCACGGCCGTGGCGGTCAACCCGACCACCGATCAGGTGTACGTCCTCAGCCAGAATGGCAACAGCGTGACCGTCATTGACGGGAGTGCCGCCTCTTCGCCGTCCGGCGCCAACCCGCCGGCTTCCCCCGGCGCCCCGGCCCCGGCGCAGCAGACCGTGATCGTCTTTGACATCGGCCAGACGGCTTACACGGTCAACGGCGCGGTCTACCAGATGGATGCCGCACCCGTTATCAGCGAGGGGAGGACGCTCCTGCCGGTCAGCGCCGTCGCCACGGCCCTCGGCGCCTCCGTGGCCTGGAACTCGTCTGATCAGGAAGCGACGATATCTCTGAACGGCAAGACGCTGGACCTGTGGATCGGCAAGGGTACCGCCATGGTGAACGGCGTGTCCACGCCCATCGACCCCGACAACCCGGACGTAACGCCCATCCTGGCGCCTCCGGGGCGGACGATGCTCCCCCTGCGGTTCATCTCGGAAAACCTGGGCTGCCAGGTGGACTGGAACCCCACGCTCCAGGAGGCCACGCTGACCTACCCACAACCTTGAACGGGGCAGTTAAGTCACTCCTCTGACGAAGAAAGCACTGCCACTGTGATAATCCTCAAAGGGTAATCTAATGTCAGACAAAAATTTTTAGCGGCTGGAAACTTTCCAGCCGCTTTTTGGCGTCTCATAGGTGGTGGACGGTACCTTTCGCCTGTTCAACTGGGTCTTGGCTTCAGAGGGGGATTGCTACCCCCACTGAAGCTTAGGGGGAGCCAGTTAATACAGTGGCGTAGCCGCTCTTATCCCACCGCTTTGGAGAAGCGGGGGCATTAGAGCGGGTGGCCGTGGAAAATACAGGGTGTATTTCCAGCGTAAACTGGAGGAAGATTTCATAATATGAAGCTATTTCCCAAATCCTTAAAAAATACTTAAAAAATAATAAGTATTCTGGCGGTTATGGAACTTTTAAGCCGTTTTTGGTGTCTAATGAAATGTGTCAGAAGATTCGCACCACCACACGCACCACCAACCAGGCAGTACCGGAAAAATACGTCAAAGGGAGGAATGACCGGGCGGGCGAGGCCCCCAACCTGAACAGGAAGAAACGCAGACCCTAACACCTTGAACACCTCGAACCAAAGTACCTTCGCAACAACACACCAAGATTAGAAACTTTTAAGGAGGGAAATACATTGTTGAAGACGCGCAAAAGATGGGTCTCGCTACTGGTGGCCGTAGTGATGGTCGCCGGGCTGCTGATCCCGTTCGTGGGGACGGCGAACGCACTCGCCACCTACAGCATCACCAGCGTGAACAATATTACCGCAGGCAGCGGGACACCCCAGCCATGCGGCACCACGGAAGCAACGTTCGATGTCCCGACGTGGTCATCGATTACACCTGGCGGAACCACCAGTTACGTCTACGCCAGCCTGCCTTCGAGCCCGACCGGTTTTGCGTACTATATCGGTTCGGACGTCGCTCCCTATACTCCTGCTATTAGCCCCACTTCACCATCCATTACCTCTACTGCATTGGGGTTAACGAATGCTGTTATTGGCGCTACCGGCGCTGTCATCACACTTACCGGAGCGAACTGGACTACGGTATATGGTGGCGCTACCGGGGCCGAATACCCGCAGACGTTAAATATTGCGATTACGGATCCGGGAACACTCAGTAGTCCTCTTCCTACCAGCGTAACGGTTGATCTACCGCTTTCCATCTGGGTACCGAGCGGCGTGACCGGCGGGGTCACCCAGACCCTGGAAGCACCGAGCGGTTCTGTCTGGTCAAGCGGCAGCGGCACGATCGCCATGGTCGGCAACGCCACGCTAACGGTGGCGGTTGAGAGCACCCCGGCCATCAGCACCGCCGGCGGATCCGTCGGCATCATCGACGTGACCGAGAATGCGGCGGGCGCTCTTAACAGTGGCGGCAGCCCCGGCCTGAAGTTGACCCTGCCTCCGGGCTTCACCTGGGAGGCGCCCACGAACGGCGCTCCTACGGTAGAGTATATGTGGGGCGCCTGGGGCACTGGCAATGATAGTGCCAGCAACATCTATACGGCCATGACAGCTAATGCCGGAAGAGAACTGGATTTAGGCAATGCGCCTAGTATTGCAGGCTGATCTGGTTCCGCTGAAGCCTCAACAGTAGCACAGTTCGTCAAGATCAACGCAGGAGTCAGCGTTGACGAGGCCACGGCCCAGACCGGCAACATCACGGTGACCATCGGCGGCCAGACCTCGGCCAACGTGAGCACTCTCGTGGTGGGCTCTTACGGGAGCTTCGGCATAACCTGCGACGCCTCCGGAACCGCCCCGACCATCGTCGCCGGTGAAGAGGGATCGACGATCGGCGAGCTGGAGGTCAAGGAAGGCATCCCCGGCAGCATCATCTACGGCCGGACGATCACCCTGACCCTGCCGACCAACGTGGCCTGGAGCGAGGCCCCGACCCTGGACACCAGCCTCTCCACCAACACCGGCAACGGCGTTGGCGCTTTCAGCGACTGGCAGGAAGAGGGCACCGACGGCAACCAGATCCAGTGCACCGTCGGAGGATCCGACTCTCGCTACCGGAAGTAACGCAGGTCCGACCTCCGGTCAGACGGAGCCTGGGGACTTCTTCTTCAAGAACATGGAAGTCACCCCGGCGGTCGATTTCAGCGGCCCCCTCACGGTGACCGTGGGCGGCAGCGAGGGCCTCACCGGCACCATCACCCTGGCCACCGTCGGTTCCGCTGTGACCGTTGCGGCGGCCAGCACACCGACCGTCGGGATCGGCACGAGCGGCCAGACGCTGGGCGACATGACGGTCACGGAAGCGGCGGCCGGCGACATCGCCTCCGTCGGTTACTACAGCGGGCTTTATTACGACACCAGCAACAGTTCGGATCCTGATAACTACCTGGCTGAGACCTTACCGACCGGTACTGGCACCACCTACCTCGACATCGTGGCGCCGGTCGGCGTTACCTTCGACACCACCCCGACCGTGACCGTCACCTCCGGCAACATCCAGCTCGGCACGGCGACCACGGGCACCGGTGTGGAAGTGGAAGGGACCACGACTGCCGGGAACCAGGGCGTGCTGGAGATCCCGATCGACAGCAGCAGCACGACTGCTGCCACCATCAAGATCGCCGCCCCGGTAGTGACCATCGACCGCACCGTGCCTAGCGGGCCGATCACCTTCAAGGTCGAGGGCACGGCGCTTGACCAGACATCTCTACCTGTCGGCTACGCGGGTGACTATTCGGCCCTGTTCCCGAACGACACCACCGCCGCCTCCATCCAGGTGGCTACGGTAGGAACGGGTACCACTGGCGGCGGCGGCACTGCCGTCTTCACAATCGGCCAGACCGGCTACACCCTGAACGGCAACACCGTAACCATGGACGTCGCCCCGTACATCAAGGACAGCCGGACCTTCCTGCCGCTGCGCTATGTCGCCAACGCCCTGGGAGTGCCGGATTCCAGCATCAGCTTCAATAACGGCCAGGTCGTGCTCAACAAGAACGGCACCATGGTCGTCCTGAACATCGGCAGCATGACCATGCTCGTCGGCGGCGCCTCGGTCACCATGGACACCGCCCCCGAGATCACCAACGGCCGCACCTGCCTGCCGATTGCCTGGGTGGCGCTGGCGCTGAACGCCAACACCCAGTGGGATGCGACAGCGCAGACCGTGACCGTCACCTCCAACTAACAGACGAACTAACTACTGAACGCAGCCCAGACAGAGCAACAAAAGCGGCAACAGTGAGCCCGGACCTCAGGTCCGGGCTCACACGTGTCTGCCCACCTTTCTTCCTCTCAAAAAATAAGCAGGATATTCATTAACCGGTGCTCCGGCGCATAAGATTTAACAAAAGAAGAGGAAAAATATTTACGGGGGTTGGGAACTTTCCAGCCCTTTTTAGTGTCTAATAAAATGTGGAAGATAAGGAAGGCATGTCCAGGATCATAGATGAGGAAAAATTTTTTCCGGCCAGGGAACTTTCCAGCCTTTTTTGGTGTCTAATAAAATGTGGAAGTCGAGGAAGGCCCGTCCACTCTGGCAGGAAAAAGGCGAGAGAAGCGAAGAATATTACCTTCCTTCGATACTTTTCACTTTCTAACGGATGCAGCAGGGAATCAACTCTAGAAACAGCAGGATCCGGACCACCGCACGGGCACCAACCATACGTAAAAGGAGGAATGACCGGGCGGCCAAGGCCCCCAACCTGGACAGTCAACCGGAGCATAGGCTCCGAACACCTCGAGCACCTCGAAAAAAGCACTTCGAAAAAACACACTCCCAATGAGGAGAAACTTTTAAAAGGAGGAATTACTTTGCTAAAGACTCGCAAAAGGTGGGTCTCGCTGCTGGTGGCCGTAGTCATGGTCGCCGGGCTGCTGATCCCGTTCGTCGGGACGGCAAGCGCACTCGCCACCTACAGCATCACCAGCGTAGCCAATATCTCAGCAGGCACCGGGGTACCCCAGGCAATCGGCGCCGGGGAAACAACGTTCGATGTTCCTACGTGGGATTCTATCAGTACACGAACGGGTCCGTCTTCGCCAGTCTGCCTTCGAGCCCGATTGGTTTTGCCTACGCCGATCCCTCTCTGTGGATGGCATACGCTCCGGGCAGCCTAGTTCCTGCTGGCCCTGTGCAGAACCCTCTCCAGCAAGCTTATGGGTATCCGCTTCTGACAGCTGGTGAGACTGCTCCGGCAATGTCTCGTCATTTACAGTGCTTAGTGGCACTATAACTGGAGACAACGAACCCAACTCCCTGGGTACCAGCACCATTATCAACGGTAATGGCACTGTAACCCTTACCGGCGCAGACTACGTCTATATAGACGACTCGTGGACACCTATTGCTGGCGTTACCCTGCCCGCCGGCTACTATCCACAGGAGTTAGATATTGACGTTGTTCCGCTCGCTACAAGCCCAACCTATGGTAGTAGTCCTAGCAGCGTGACCTTGGAAATAGCATCCACCTTATGGGTACCGAGCGGCGTGACCGGCGGCATCACCCAGACCCTGGCCGCACAGAGCGGTTCTGTCTGGTCAAGCGGCAGCGGCACGATCGCCATGGTCGGCAACGCCACGATCACGGTGGCGGTTGAGAGCACCCCGGCCATCAGTTCCGCCGGCGGAACCGTCGGCATCATCGACGTGACCGAGAATGCGGCGGGCGCCCTTATGGCCGGCGGCAACCCCGGGCTGAAGTTGACCCTGCCTCCGGGCTTTACCTGGGAGACACCCACGACGGGTTCTATGTTAGAGTACATGTGGGGCACGGATGCAAATAATGTAGCCGATCTCAACAACATAACGACACCGCTGGACATATCGAATAATGCTGGAAGAGAACTGGATATTAACGAGACCGGAGGCGTCACAATCAGCACAATTCTTCAAGATCAACGCAGTGGTCAATGTTGACGAGGCCACGGCCCAGACCGGCAACATCACAGTGGAAGTCGGCGGCCAGACCTCGGCCAACGTGAGCACGCTCGTGGTGGGTTCCTACGGCAGCTTTGGCCTGACCACCGCCGCCTCCGGAACCGCCCCGACCATCGTCGCCGGTGAACAGGGCGATACGATCGGCGAGCTGGAGGTCAAGGAAGGCATCCCCGGCAGCCTCATCTACGGCCGGACGATCACCCTGACCCTGCCGACCGACGTGGCCTGGAGCGAGTTCCCGACCCTGGACACCACCCTCTCCACCAACACCGGCAACGGCACCAGCGCTTTCTCCAACTGGCAGATGGAGGGCACCAGCGGCAACCAGGCCCAGTGCACCGTTACAGGATCAACCCTTACCGGAATCTCGCCGGCCCGACCTCCGGTCAGACGGAACCCGGGGACTTCTTCTTCAAGAACATGGAAGTCACCCCGGCGGTTGATTTCAGCGGTCCCCTCGTAGTGACCGTGGGCGGCAGCGAGGGCCTCACCGGCACCGTCACCCTGGCCACCATCAGCGCCCCCGTGACCGTTGCGGCGGCCAGCACACCGACCGTCGGGATCGGCACGAGCGGCCAGACGCTGGGCGACATGACGATCACGGAAGCGGCAGCCGGCGACATCGGCTCCGTCGGTTACTACAGCGGGCTTAATGAACCCAGCCCCGCAGTAACTGATGAAGACTACCTGGCTGACACCATATCCGCGGAGCCAGTTGGCACCACCTATCTCTACGTCGTGGCCCCGGTCGGCGTCACCTTCGACACCACCCCGACCGTGACCGTCACCTCCGGTAACATCCAGCTCGGCACGGCGACCACGGGCACTGATGTGAACGTGGAGGCTACCACGACCGCCGGGAACCAGGGCGTGATGGAGATCCCGATCGACAGCAGCAGCACGACTGCTTCCACCATCAAGATCGCCGCCCCGGTAGTGACCATCGACCGCACCGTGCCTAGCGGACCGGTCATCTTCAAGGTCGAGGGCACGGCGGTTGACCAGACCATCTCTAGGCACCTACCCTGGGACTGACTGGGCATGCCCTGTTCCCGAACGACACCACCGCCGCCTCCGTCCAGGTGGCTACGGTAGGAACGGGTACCGTACCAGTACCGGCGGCACCGCGGTCTTCACGATCGGCAGACCAGCTACACCCTGAACGGCCAGTCTGAGACCATGGACGTCGCTCCGTACATCAAGGACAGCCGGACCTTCCTGCCGATCCGCTACGTCGCCGAGGCCCTGGGAGTGCCGGATTCCAACATCAGCTTCAATAACGGCCAGGTCGTGATCAACAAGAACGGCACCATGGTCGTCCTGAACATCGGCAGCATGACCATGCTCGTCGGTGGCGCCTCGGTCACCATGGATGCCGCCCCCGAGATCACCAACGGCCGCACCTGCCTGCCGATTGCCTGGGTGGCGATGGCGCTGAACGCCAACTGCAAGTGGGATGCGACAGCGCAGACCGTGACCGTCGTCTCCAACTAACAGTCGAAGCCCAAGCAGAATAGCAAGAGCAGCAAAAGTCGAGCCCGGACCGAAGGTCCGGGCTCACTTACCATAGAGGGGTTCTTAAGAGCAAGTCTTTGTCACAGCAGGCTTTTCAAATCCCAGACTTCAAGATTCGGGATGATTTCAAAGTGCTTGCGATTTGTTGTTAAAATCGGGGCCCCCAGCATCATGGCTGTGGCGCCGATAACCGCGTCAGCAAGATCGCAGGCATGGCCTGCTGTTCGCAATTGGAATGCAAGGCGCCCGGCTGTTTCGGCCAGCGTTGAGTCTAAAGGAAAAGTCTCCAACCCTTGCAGGAGCAACCTGGTCTTTTCCGTTTCGGCAGGCCTTGCTCCCTTGCCATACCTCTACCGGAGTAACGGACGAGATAGCAAAGGATACCCGTTCGCTGAGCCTTGACAAAAGAGCTGCCGTGCCGGGAAAATTTCTTAAGTGGGCGATCAGGACGCTGGTGTCCAACACTAAATAATCGTTATTGCTCATGTTGCATCCAGGAGGAGCGGATGCCATCGACGTATTTCTCCAGGTCTTCCAGGGTTGCCAGGCCTGGATGGCTCTCTTCGCTCCAGGCGCCTGCGCTCAGTTCGAGGGCGCTGTGCAAGCGTTCCCTGACTACATATTGACGCGTCCCCTCCGCCACAAAAGCACTGACGTTGCCGGTCATTGATTTGATCTGCCTGAGAAGCTCTTCAGGCAGAGTCAGGGATACCTTTACCGTTTTCAAAAATACCACCTCCACCTAGATAATACTACAAGATAGTATTACCGGCAAGTATCATTGAAGGAGAGGGCACCTGCCGGGCGGTGTGGAATTTTCTTGCGGGGAAGGCGGACTCTTGACAAGTGTGGCGCTGAAAAATATACTTAGGAGGAGATAGTTAATCTGGTTAAGTAATCGCTTTCCGGGAGAGGGGATGCGGTAGAGTGTCGCTGCAGAAGTTTGTCAAACGGGTGCTGGTTTTGATCCTGTCCGTTGCCCTGGTGCTTGGCGCTGCGGGTGTCATGGCAGCGGGGGCGGACTACCACGGCCACGCCCAGTCTCGGCTTGAAGGACGCCATCTCCATGGCCCTGGTCTACAGCCCGGAACTCAAGGCCACCCAGGATGGCATCAACGCGGCCAACCAGGAAAACCAGGATGCGGCGCAGGTTTTTAATGGTGTCACGGCATTGGGCGCCAACGGGTCACCCGGGAACCAGTTGGAAGACAAGAGCCTGGCGAGCGCCAATGTCAGTCTGCAGGACTACCAGGATGATTATAACGCCGTTGAGGACGAGGTCTATGTCAATACCCTCACGGATTACTATGCCGTGATTTCGGCCCAGGCAGCCCTGGACAAGGCCCAGGCAGACCTGGACAGCGACCGGCAAGCCCTCGAGGTGGCGCAGGCGTCATATGATGCCGGCCTGAGCACGCAGGACCAGCTTCAGGCCGCCGGGGCGCAGGAGGATGCTTCGGACAAGGCCCTGACTGCCGCCCAGCAGGCGCTGGAAAAGACGTACGTCACTCTCGACACCGTCCTCGGGCTCACGCCCGATAATCGCCCCGTGCTGACCGACCAGTTGACCTATGCCCCGTTCCAGGTGGCCAGCCTGGACGCCGAGGTCTCCAAGGCGCTGGCCTCGGGTAACGCCATGGTGTCTTCGGAATCGAACGTGAACGGCACAGCGGTGCTTTCCGAGGGGACGCTGAACGACTTGAAGAGCGATATCAGCCTGGCGCAGCTCCAGGTTGACTTTCCCTGGACGGGCAGTGCGGAATCTCCCACGCTTCAAGAGCCGCAAGAGACGGAGCCCGAGGTGGACGCCGCCCAGCAGAGCCTGAGCTATGCCAACGATACGATCGAGGATCAGGTGCGCGGGGGCTACAACGACATCATGTCCCTGGAGGCCAATTACTCCGCCCTGCAATCGGCGCTGCAGAGCGCCCAGAACAACCTGAAGGACACCAGCCTGATGTTTGAGGTCGGCCTCACCACCCAGGACAAGGTGAAGGCGGCGGAGGCGGCGGTGGCCGATCTCCAGAGCGAGATTACCGGGGTCGTCTTCAACCACGAGGTCTTGGTGGCCAACTTCCAGTGGATGACGGGCGACCTGGTGGTGGATGCGACAAATTAGTGTGATTCAACTGGGTCAGGGGATGGCTCCATGGCTCACCGTGCTGTGCCCGCGCCCAAATGAGCCGCACGGCTTGCCTGGGCGAGGGCTTTTCTGCGCCTGGATGGCGCCTGACGTTAGCGCCGGGAGGGGCGGTTCGCCGTGATGGAGGTCAGTCTTGACGCCATCTTTGAACTGACGGAGGGCCTCAGCAGCAGGATGATGCAGGAACTGCACCGGGCACTGCTGCAGCGCCTGCCGTTCAAGACCACTCCGCAGCAGATGGTGATCGCCGTCATCTTGGGCCGGCAGGGAGGGCGGATGACTGTCACCGACGTGGCCAGGGAGTTCGGGGTATCTTTAAGCGCGGTAACCGCCAGCGCCAACCGCATGAGCCGGATCGGCCTCCTGAGACGGTTCCGGGACGCGGCCGACCGGCGGGTGGTCTGGCTGGAGCTGAGTCCGGCCGGGCGGGAGGCGGTGGGCGCCTTCCTGGAGGCCAGGGACCGGGTGCGGCGTCGCTACTTTGACCTGCTGTCGGAGCAGGACCGGTCGGACCTGTACCGGATCCTGTCCAGGCTGAGGGATGCAAAAGAGCCGGCGCCCGACCACGGCGCGACAGGGGCGATTGCGCCAAGATACACTGGGGCGCACCCGAGCAGCGCCGTTCCATTCAACCGGGTCTTGGCGTCAGAGGGGGATTGATTCCCCACTGACGCTTGAGCTTGTACGTTATATAGTAGCTTAGCCGCCCTTATCCATACACCGCTTTTAGAAGCGCGGGTATTAGGGCGGGTAGCTGCCTATGATAAACACCCTGGAGGGGAATGATGGACTACCTGCGGCTGCTCCGTCCGAAGCAGTGGATCAAGAACCTGTTCGTCTTTGCGGCGTTGATCTTTGCCCGCAACGTCTTCCAACTGCCCCTGCTGGGCCTGACCGCCGCCGCCTTTGCCCTGTTTTGCCTGTCCAGCAGCGGCGTCTACATCGTCAACGACATCCTCGACCGGGAGCACGACCGGAACCACCCGGTCAAGAGTAATCGCCCCATCGCTGCCGGGCGGATTGACGTGCATAACGCCGCCGGTCTGGCCGCGGCGCTGCTGGCGGCGGGGGTGATCGGCGGCTTCCTGGTAGCCAGACCGCTGGGCCTGGTGATCCTGGTTTACATCCTGCTGATGGTGCTCTACTCGCTATATCTGAAGCAGCAGGTGATCCTGGACGTCTTCGCCATCGCCGCCGGGTTCATCTTACGGGTGGTGGCCGGGGGAAGCGCCACCGGGGTTTACCTGTCCCCCTGGCTGCTGCTCTGCACGGTCTTTCTCTCCCTGTTCATCGCCCTGGGGAAGCGCCGCCACGAACTGTACCTGCTGGACGACAGCGCCGCGGAGCACCGCTCCACCCTGTCATCATACTCCTTCGCCTTCATCGACCAGATGGTGGGCATCGCTACGTCGGCCACCATCATCTCCTACTCCCTCTACACCTTCCTGGCGCCTACCAACCGGAACCTGATCTACACCATCCCCTTCGTGCTGTACGGACTCTTCCGCTACCTGTTCGTCATCTACCGGCAGCAGTCCGGCGGCGCCCCGGAGGAGGTGCTCCTGAACGACCGCCCGCTGCTGGCGGCGGTGCTGCTGTGGATCATCGCCTGCATCCTGATCCTCTACCTGGGAGCGGTTCCGGGGCAGCCGGTGCTGGCTTAGGCCTGAGGCCAACATCTCTGGTATAATAGATGAAAAGGAGCGAGGAGGGCATGGCTGTGCAAAGGAGCTTTACTGCTGTATTTGAACGTGATGGCGACTGGTGGGTGGGTTCTGTCGAGGAAATGCCGGGTGCCAATACGCAAGGCAAGACCATCGATGAGGCCAGAGAAAATCTCAAGGAAGCGATAGCGCTGGTAGTTGAAGCCAATCGTGAACTTATTGCCCGCCAGCAAAAAGCAAAGCTTGAAGTCATTAAAGAAGAGCTTGCTGTCGATCTATGAAACGCCGGCAGTTGATACGGCACCTCAAGAAAAATGGTTGCTCGCTCTTAAGGGAAGGAAGCAATCATTCTGTTTATTATAATCCTTTAAACGGAAAAGTTTCGGCAATACCAAGGCATAGTGAGATTGCAGATCTTCTGGCCAGGAAGATATGCCGCGATTTAGGATTGAATGATACCAACAAGGAGCGGTTCATGTAGACCCTGGAGGTGATCATCATGACTGGAGATAGAAAGCCGCGGGTGGCGGTGCTGTATACCAGCCCGTCAACCGTGCTGGATGACTATGCCAGGTTGCTCGACCTGGCGGGGTTGACCACCGCCCTGGATCCGGCCCGGTCAACCATCATCAAGCTCAACCTCTCCTGGACGAAGTACTTCCCGGCCTGCTCCACGGAGCCCTGGCAGTTGGATGGGGTGCTGCGCGGCCTGCTCCAGGCCGGTTTTGCCCCGGAGCGGCTGATGCCGGTGGAGAACAAGACGGTGGTCACCAACCCGCTCCAGGGCGCCGCCAATAACGCCTGGCTGCCGGTGCTGGAGCGCTACGGCCTCTCCTTCACCCCCCTGCCCGGAGTCAAGTGGGTGCTCTTCCGCCCCAAGCGCAAACTGCTGATGCTGGACCAGATCTTTCCGGACGGGATCTACATCCCGGAGATGTTCATCGGCAGGCAGGTGCTGCACCTGCCCACCCTGAAGACGCACGGCCACAGCATCACCACCGGGGCGATCAAGAACTCCTTCGGCGGCCTGCTGCAGGAGGTGCGGCATTACTGCCACAAGCACATCCACGAGGTCCTGGCCGACCTGATGATCCTGCAACAGGAGATTCACACCGGGATCTTTGCCGTGATGGACGGGACGGTGGCCGGCGACGGGGCGGGGCCGCGGACGATGGTGCCGAGGGCTAAAAACGTCATCCTCGCCGGGGCGGATTCGGTCGCCCTGGATGCCGTGGCCGCCCGGCTGATGGGCTTCGACCCGCTGGAGATCCCCTACCTGCGCCTCTGCCAGGAGCAGGGGCTGGGGGTGGCCGACCCGGCGGGGATCGACTTGGTCGGGGATGATGTCGAGGGAGTCAACTTCGGTTTCCAGGCCAAACGGAGCTTTGTGATCTGGGGCGACCAGATGCTGCGCAAGGGACCGCTGCAGCCGCTGGAACACCTGCTGCTGCACACGAAACTGGTCGGTTGGGCGCCGCTGGCCTCGAACGTCTATCACGACTGTGTCTGGTATCCCACGGTGGGGCAGCGCCGCATCCGGGAGTTCATGGAGACCGGTTGGGGAGAGCTGTTCCGCAAGTATAAGAGTGACGTAACTCAGGAATCAGGAGTCAGGAATCAGGAGTCAGGAATCAGGAGTCAGGAATCGGAGACTAGGAATCGAGTGAATGAGACTAGCTATAGCTGAGTCTAAAAGGAAGTAATGAGTATGCTCACCACTCATCACTCATCACTCATCACTCCAAGAAAACGGTTGTCCGACTGGCTGGCCGGGGCGCTGCTGCTCCTGGTGGTGGCGGCTATTGCCCTGGGCTACTGGCACGCCTTCTACAAGGCCACCTTCCACGGGCTGTTCATCAACGATGCCTGGGATTACGCCAGCATGGCCAGGAACATCGCCCTCGGGCGGGGTGTGCTCTCCGAATACCTGACCCCCCTCGGCCTGGCTCACCTGGGTGTGCCCCAGCCGGACCTGTGGCGGGCGCCCCTGTGGCCGATGCTGCTCACCCTGCCCCAGAAGGTCTTCGGCTTCAAGGACGAGGCCTCAGCCCTGGCAGGCGGCGCCTGCTTCGGAGCGGGCGCCTGCCTGGTGTTCCTGCTGGGCCGGCGCTGGTTCAACCTCCCGGTGGCCGCGGCGGCCACCTTGTTGTACATCTTCAGCAGCCAGCTCCTGATCTTCGCCAACTCCGGCCTGACCGAACCCCTGGCGGTGCTGCTGATGCTGGCCTGGTTCTACCTCCTCACCGGCCCGACCCCGGACGCCTGGTGGCAGCCCCTGCTGGCCGGAGCGGCCGGCGGCCTCTTCTACCTGGCCCGCTACAATGCCGGCCTCTTTTTCCTTCCGGCGCTGGTCTACATCTGGTGGCGATACTGCAGGGTCCGTCCGCCCCGTGCCGGGCGCCCGGCAAGCGTGGGCCAGGCCCTGATCAGGCCGGCAGCCCTCTTCATCCTGGGCATATTATTAGTGACGGGGCCCTGGCTCGTCCGCAACTACACCCTTACCGGCAGCCCCTTCTTCACCCTGCAAAAGTACGAGCCGGCCATGTTTACCGCTACCTATCCGCAGTACAGCCTCTACATGCTGCCGGAGAAGATCGACGTGGCTGGTTTTATCCGCACCCATCCGGCGGAGATGGCCGCCAAGATGGCTGCCGCCTGGGCCGAGTACCGGCACGATTTCTTCACCCCGGCGTTCACCGGCGTCGCCCCGGGGGTCACGATCCTGTTCCTGCTGTCGCTCTTGCTGCCCCTGGGATTGTGGTTCCCGTCGCAACGGGGCGTGCGGCCGCTGCTGGTGGCCTGCTACTTGCTGCAGTTGGTGGTTTTATTGCCCTTGCACTATATCGACCGCCTCTTCATCATCTTTGCGCCCTTTTTCATGCTTTACGGGGCGGCCGGTGTCTGGGCGCTGGGCCGGCTGGCGGCGGCGGGGATCTGGGGGCGGCTGCAGCGCCCGCCGGAGGTGCGGGGCGGCGTCTTGCAGCAGGTGATGGGGCCTGGTTCCCCGCTTGTCGTGGCGATTGTCCTGATTATCCTGGCCGTCTTTACCGTTGCCGGCGTGCGGGCGAACTACCCCGATTTCCACCCCCCGTCCGAGGGGCCGCACCCCCTGTCCATGTGGGGAGGGCAGCAGCTGCAGGATGTCCAGGACAGCCTGGCCGGGAACCAGGTGGTGGCATCGGACATCGGCCAATTCTTTGCCTGGTACGGCGACCGTTTCGGATGCAAGCTTCCCCTCGCCCCGCAGTTGCTGCCGCGGCTCGGCGCTCTCGCTCCGGTCCGGGCGGTCTTCCTGTCCCACTGGATTACCTGGGACACACCCGAGCTGGACCCGGGATGGCTGGCCATCTACCGGACGAGGCCGGCACAGGTGGAGGGGTTCACCCTGTACCGGGCCTATCCCGACGGCAGCCTGCTCTACCTGCGGGAATAGAGGTCAGAAGGCAGAAAAAAGGCGCAAACGAAGCGAAGCGGAAATAGAAAAGGGGCCGTCCCTGCACTTCTGGGACGGCCCCTTTGTGAGTTGATTTATTACTGTAGCGATGCCTGTTTTGTTAGAAGGTTACCGTGACGGCCTGGGTGGCTGCATCCCAGGTGATTTTGGCGCCGAGCGCCTGCGCTACCCAGGCAACCGGCAGGCAGGTGCGGCCGGAGGTGATCTCGGGAGCGGTGTCCATGGTGACCGGGGCGCCGCCGACGAGCATGGTCGTGCTGCCGATGTTCAGGACGACCATGGCGCCGTTATTGTTGATCACGACCTGGCCGTTATTGAAGCTGATGCTGGAATCCGGCACTCCCAGGGCCTCGGCGACGTAGCGGATCGGCAGGAAGGTCCGGCTGTCCTTGATGTACGGGGCGACGTCCATGGTCTCAGACTGGCCGTTCAGGGTGTAGCTGGTCTGGCCGATCATGAAGACCGCAGTGCCGTATACAGACTGGGTGACAGTCCCGGAGGCAGTGCCAACAGTGGCCACGTTGACAGCCACGGCGGCGGTATCATTCGGGAACAGTTGCGAGTAAGTGATGTTATTGCCGCTCGTGTAACCGCTAAACGTTGTTTCATCGACCGCAGGGCCCTCGACCTTGAAGGTGATCGGTCCCTCGGGCACGGTGTTGTCGATCGTCACTTCCGGAGCAGCGATCTTGATGGTCGAAGCGGTCGTGCTGCTGCTCTGGATCGGGATCACCAGCACGCCCTGGTTACCGGCGGTAACAGACGAGTCCACGGTCAGGCCCGTGCCCGTGGTGACAGCGCCGAGCTGGAGGTTGCCGGAGGTGACGGTCACGGTCGGGGTGGTGTCGAAGGTGACGCCAACCGGGGCCACGATGTCGAGATCGGCCTGGGCGGAGGTCGTGGTGTCTGTGGCTAAAACCTGCAATGACGAGGCGTTATCCTCGAGTGCGGAATAGGTAGCATTGGCATCGAGGGCGCCAGGAAGCGCTTCCGTGATCGTCAGATCGCCCAGTGTCTGGCCGCTCGTGCCGATCCCGACGGTCGGCGCGCTTGACGCGGCAGCGGTCACGCCGGCAGCGACGGTCGCCAGGGTTGAGTGCCGGTGAGGCCCTCACTGCCGCCGATGGTCACCGTGATGGGGCCGCTGAAATCGACCGCCGGGGTGACTTCCGCGTTCTGCAGGAAGAAATCGCCAGGTTCCGCCAGGCCGGAGGTCGGGCCTCCGGTAGCAGTAGGGGGAGTAGCTCCACCCAGGTTGCACTGGATCTCCGTCCCGTTGGTGCCCACAGTCGTCCAGTCATTGAAGTATGACCCGATGCTTCCGATGTTGGTGGAGAGAGTGGTGTCGAGGACCGGAGCCTGAGCCCAGGCCACATCGGACGGCAGGGTCAGGGTGATCGTTCGGCCCCAGATGAGGCTGCCGGGGATAGATTCCTTGATCTCGATCTCGCCGGCAGTCGTTCCGGCCTTGCCGGCGACGATGGTCGGGGCTGTTCCGACAGCGCCGGTATTGCCGAAGCTGCCGTAAGAGCCCACCACGAGGGTGGTCACGTTGGCCGAGGTCTGGCCGGCGACGGTCACGTTGATGTTGCCGGTCTGGGCAGTGGCCTCGTCAACGGATATAGTTCCCGTAAACTTAAACCAAAGGCCGCTTGCAGATGCTAAAGTCGAGTTGTAAAAATCCAGTTCCCTGCCGCCGTTGCTTGTTGACAAACCGGACGTATAAGCGCTGTTGGTGGCGGGGCCGGTTGTCAGGGAATAGTAGGCGCTTGTTTGAGGACCGGGTGCAGCAACAGAAGTGCCTGGATTAGTGCTCGAGGCGCCGCCCCACATGTAGGAGAATGGCGACGTGGTACCCCAACCGGAAGTATTCCAGGTGAAGCCCGGGGGCAGCGTCAGTTCCAGGACGGACTGCCATTCGTGTCGTAGAGCGCTCCAGCCGCACCCTCTTTGATGTCGATCGTGCCGGTGGACCCGCCGGCGGAACTGATCGCCGGGGTGCTCTCCACCGCCAGCGATACCGTGGAAGTGCCGACCGTGCCGATCGTGATGCTGCCGCTGGAGAAAACAGAACTGCTCGGTGCGCTGGCGGTCACAGTAATGGGGCCGGTCTCGCCGGGCGGCGCAGCGATGGTGAGCGGTATGGAGAGCTGCACGCAAGTAGTACCTGGCGTACACGGTGTTTGTAATATCACTAATCTAAACATCTGGTATCCTGTTTCTGATGCGCCGTGTCAGTGCTAGTAAAGGTGACAGGGTCTGCCCCGGTAATGGTGACGGTGCCGGTACCGCCAATGATTCGTGAGCCGGCATGTGGTCAGATGCTAATGCCGTTGAGGTCGAATGCATAGCCGTTGGGACTGGATGGTAGAGGCAGGTAGACGTACGAAGCCGTAGCTGCCCACGCTCTGCCATGTCGGGACGTCAAAGGTGACTACAAGATCGCCGATTGCCTGGAAGGCATCATCATTAACGATCTTTTTCACAATAGTCATGCTGTAGGTGCTGAGGGCGCTCGCCGGCCCCACCATCGGGATCAGCAGGGCGGCCACCATCACTACGGCCACGATCAGGGAAATCAGTCTCTTGCGACTCTTGACCAAAATTGTTCTCCTCCTTAAAATTGGGGTCTCCCTCTTTTAGTTGCTTGCCGGTATAGCATGAGGTGTTGGAACCTGCGTGTCCCGTCTAGCTTTTCAGGTAGGGAGTCTTCTGCCCTTGCCATCACCCCTAGAGCGTTTTTGTGTTTCGACGGCTTTTGGTGTGTTTGCTGCTGCGACTCAGTGCTTTGTGGATAATTTGCCGCCTCTGTTGGCCAAACAGCACATTTACCTGTTAAAGAAGTTCTATGTTTGATGGCAACTTATCCTGCATAAAACGTCATATCTTGATAGATTTAACGATATCTTAAAATTATTTACGATAAAATAATATTAGCTTAATAATTCTTAACATTGTCTTAACATTGGCTTAATATATTTAGGCTTTAAGCACAGAGGCTATCTTTATGTATACGATCTTTTGGCAAAGCACATAGGTGATCCTAAAGGTTCAACTAGTTCTTGGCTTCAGTGGGGGATTGTCTTTCCCCCATTGAAGCTTAGAAATAGTTAACTAGAGGCGTAGCCGCTCTTATCCCACCGCTTCAAAAAAACGGGGGCATTAGAGCGGGTAGCCCTCGCCAATCCAGCGCTGTATGGCCCCGAGCCTCTACTACCGCTAAGCGGTCTGTGAGATCAAAATGGGTTGCTAAGATTTTTTTATCTTTATTATGGGAAGGATTTGGACGGTTGCTGTAGAAATCGGATATGTTAGAATTAAGACCGCGAGCCACGCAAGATGCAGGGACAAGATTGGGGAGGCCGGGCGTTGTTTTGCGCCCCTCTGGTCTTGGACATTTTCGCAAAGAAGGTGTCTTCGGTGCTGCGTATTGCAGTTTCCGGTTATTATGGGTTTAAGAACGCCGGCGACGATGCCATCCTGATGGCCATGGTGGCCACTATCCGGGCGTTGGCGCCTGGAGCGGAGATCACCGTCTTTTCGAGCTCGCCGGTGGAGACCCGGCAGTTGTATGGGGTCAGGGCGGTCAACCGCTGGAACCCGTTGGGCATCATCTGGACGTTGCTGCGCTCGGACATGCTGCTCTCCGGCGGTGGCGGCCTGCTTCAGGATGTCACCGGCGTCCGCAGCATCTGCTACTACCTGGTGGTGGTGCTGCTGGCCTTAGTTGTGTGCAAACCGGTGGTTTACTACGCCCAGGGGGTGGGCCCGGTGCGCACCCGCTTCGGGCGGTGGTTGACCAGGGTGGTTTCCAACCGGGTCGATCTGATCACTATCAGGGATCAGGCTTCCAGGGATGACTTCCTGGCTATGGGCGTCAACCGGCCGCCTCTGGTGGTTACCGCTGACCCGGTGCTGGCTTTGAACCCGGCTCAACTCGACATTGCCGACGGCGCCGAATTGTTGGCGGAGTTGCACCGCGCCGGATCTGCCGACTCGCACGCCGGGCGCCCGGAACAGGCGCGGCACCCGGGGCTGAACGGCGTGAACGGAGGACTGCAGGAGTCTGTATCCCCCGATGGAGCGGAGAAGACGCCGGAACCTGCATCCCCCAACGGGAAGGGGGAGGCAACTGCGGAGGCTGATGCCGGGCCCGAGCGGACAAAAACTGCCAGGCGCCGCCTGGGGATCATCATCCGGGACTGGCCCGACGACGGCCAATGCAAGAAGTGCATTGTCACTGCAGCCGACCGCTTTGTCCGGAACGGCTGGGAAGTGATCCTGGTTCCCTTTCATTATCCGGATGATGTCCAGGCCTGCAAGGAGGTCTCCTGGTTGATGCAGGAGCCGAACCTGCTGGTTGACCGCCGCCAGGCGGTTGGATCCCTGTTCGGACTGCTGGGCGCCTTTGACCTGGTACTGGCCATGCGGCTGCACGCCATCGTCATGTCATCGGTGATGCGGGTGCCCTGCGTGGGCATCTCTTACGATCCCAAGGTGGAGCGTTTCCTGGAACTGACCGGCCAGCCCAACGCCGGCAGCGTGGCCAGCCTGGAAGAGGAACAACTCTACCGGGTGATGCTGGATACCTGGGAGCGACGCCAGGGAATTGCGGCGCACCTGGACAAGGTGTTGGCCCATCTGAGGCAGCAGGCCTGGGAAACCGCCAGCCTGACCCTGAGCGTGTTCTATGCCCGCTCTCCCCAGAAGCGCAGAGAACTGGGCCGGACTGGCAAACGCGCCCGCGCCGGGGCACCCGCTTCAGCGGGCCGGGCGTCCGCCGGTTCCGGCGCCACCGGAGAGGCGCTGCGGGGAGCGACAGCGAACAAAGGCAAGAACCTGAAACAATATGATCAAGCTTGAGCAAATTTATTCGGTGATTCCGAGGAGAACTGCCGATCTGATGGATAAAGCGACGGTTTTGCTTACAACCATGCAGTTGGATATCGGAGGGGCCGAGACGCACGTGGTTGACCTGGCCCGTCACCTGACTGAGTTGGGATACCGTGTCCTGGTGGCATCCAACGGCGGCTGCTTCGTGGAGAGGCTGACGGCCTATGGCGTGCCTCATTACCGGGTTCCCCTGCACGACAACAAGCCTGAACTGCTGTGGCGGTCGGTCTGGGCGATGCGCCGCATCGTCAGGGAGGAGCAGGTGGACCTGATCCACGCCCACGCCCGGATTCCCGCCTTCGTGACGGCGGTCATGGGCAGGCCGAGGCAGGTTCGCTTCGTCACCACCTCCCATTACAACTTCAAGGGGATGCGCCATCTGTCCCGCTGGGGCGAGAAGACCATCGCCGTCAGCGAGGATATCAGGGCCTACCTGATCGATTATTTCCGGGTTTCTCCCGAGCGGATCGTGGTCATCCCCAACGGGGTGGATACAGACCTGTTCAGCCCGCCGTCTGAAACCATAGAGTCCGGGGCGGCGCCACAGGCGACCCGGATCGTGATGGTCAGCCGGATGGACGGGCCTCTGGCCGACGTGGCGGTGAACCTGGTCTCCGCCTGTGAACAGGTCTATGACCGGTGGCCGCTGCAGCTCTCGATTGTAGGGGACGGGGACAACCTTGACGCCGTGTCCGCCAGGGCGGCAGACTGCAACAGACGCCGGGGCAAGGCGGTGGTCTCGGTGCTGGGCGCCAGAACGGACGTCAACCGGATCCTGGCGGAGAGCGACCTGGTGGTGGGGGTCAGCAGGGTGGCCATGGAGGCCATGTCCTGCGCCAGGCCGGTGATCCTGGCAGGGCCCCAGGGATTCGGCGGCCTGCTGGAGCCGGACCGGGCTGACCGGTTCAAGGAGGACAACTTTACCGCCCGGCGGCAAAACGCTGCCGTCACCGTGCCCAGGCTGGTGGCCGCCCTGGAGGAGTTCTTTGCCAAACCTCCCGAATGGCGCCGGAGCACCGGGCAGTTCCTGCGCCGGTTGGTAATCGCCGAGTACAGCAGCCAGCGGATGGCGGAACGGGTGGCCGGAGTCTATGAAGCGATGCTGGCGCAACATCAGGACAATAACAGACAGAAAGGATGCTTTGAATGAGGCTGTGGGAAAAGGGTAAGCTGTTCGGCTTGCTGAACATCGTCGACATCATCGTCATCCTGCTGGTGGTGGCGGCGGTGGTGGGTGTGGCCGCCAAGACCTCCGTCCTCGGAGGATGGTTGTTAAATCCTCGGTCGCCACGTCAGGACCGAGGTCTACATTGACGATATCCTCCCTGTAACGGCAGCAGGCGCCCAAGGTCGGGGACGTTGTCAGGGAACTCCGGTTCCGGAGATGAGTTGGGCGTGATCAAAGCGTACGATGTCGAGGACCACGTGGAAAAGGCCGCTGACGCCCAGGGTAACTGGCACATGAATCCGGTGCCTGGTAGAAAGACGCTGATCCTGACCCTGGATGGCAACCTGACGGACTACAACAATCAGATTAAGGTGGGAACAATCGACGTCAAAGTGGGCAGCAAGATCACCATCAGCAGTGACCTGTACAACTTCCAGGGTGTCATCATCGGCGTCAAGGTAGGCCCCGGCGCTCAAGCCAGTCCTGTAAGCCCTAGCACCTCGTCCGGCCCTGCGGGTCGGGAGATCCCATGAGCACGGTCACTCTGACAGACCGCTGGAGCCGGCTTTGCTCTGATTCGGCCCTGGCAACTGTTTTCAGGGAGAGTCTGCTGTACCGGCTGACGGTGGGGCGGGCGGAGTTGGTCGCCCTGTGCCTGATCATGCTGCTGATGCCGCTCATCCCTGTTACCGCCACTGCCGTGCTGATCCTGGCAGCGGGAGTGCTGTTCCTGGTCGCGGGCGTTGCCGCGGATACCCCAGCCCTGGTGCCCTGGCGCTCTTTGGGCGCCACTGCGCGCCCTCCGGCTGCCGCTGTTCAAGCCGATGCTGGTGTTCCTGGCGGTGATGCTGCTGCTGAGCGTCTTTTCCGTGACTCGCCGGGAGAGCCTGCAGATCACCGTCCTGTTCGGCATTTATATTGCCTTTTACTTGATGTGCCTGGCGGAGATCAAGGACGAGCGGAAGCTCTACATGCTGATCGTGGTCTTCCTGGTCTCGGTAGCCCTGGAGGCCTGCTTCGGTCTCTATCAGAATTCGTCACCAAGCCGCCGGTCGATCCCAGTTGGATCGACTCCGCCTCTTTTCCGAACATCACGGTGCGGGTCTTCGGCACCCTGAACAACCCCAACATTCTCGCCCAGTACCTGGTGCCGGGCATCATGTTCGGCCTGGCCCTGGCATTTCAGAGGTAGGTGCCCGCCGGAGCGGGCGCGGCAAGAGGTCGGAGGCCACGCGGCTGTCCACCCGGGTGCTGTTCCTGGTGCTGGCGGCATTGCCGGGGCCTCCCTGGTCTACACCTGGACGCGCATGGGCTGGCTGTCGTTGGGCGTGGCCATTGTCGTTTTCCTGCTGTTCTATGACTGGCGCCTGCTGCTGTTGGTGGCAACGGCGGCGGTCGTGGCGGTTGTCCTCCGGCCGGACATGTTGTCCACCCGTCTGACCAGCGTCCTCAACATGTCCCAGGACTCATCCATGGTTTATCGCTTCCAGATCTGGCAGACGGCCTGGCATAATAATCAAGGATTTCTGGTTCAGCGGGGTCGGACCAGGGTCTGCCGCCTTTCAGTTGGTCTACAACAAGTATTATGTGGTTTACGGGATGAGGGCCTACCACACCCATAACCTGTACATCGAGTTACTGGTGGAGTACGGTGTGTTCGGGACCCTGATCTTCCTGTGGCTGCTGTGCAGTTACCTTGGCTACGCCCTGAAGCGGATTGCCAGGGGGGGCGCTGCAGGAACTACGACAGGGTTTGCCAGGATGACGACCGTGGCGACCGTGGCGGGCATGGCCAGCTACCTGTTCATGGGCCTGACGGAGGACTGCTGGTTTGATTTCAAGCTTGTGTTCCTGTTCTGGTTCCTGATCGCCATGACGGTGGCGTCTGCCCGGCTGCTGGACGCGGCGTCGAAAGCTCATGCAGCCCAAGCCCTTTCTGAAGGGGGCGCTGAAGATTGATGGCCGGGCACGGTCTGGTGCCGCAGGGGAACCCGGTGGGCACGGCCGGCCCTCCGGGTGCTGCATATCATCAGCGATACCAACATTGGCGGCGCCGGCCGCCTGCTGCTGAACTTCCTGGCCCATTACGACCGCTCCCGGCTCCAGGTGTACGTGCTCTGTCCGGCCGGCTCCCTGCTGGAGGAGCGGTGCATCGCTGCCGACACCGGCGCCACGGTGCTGGCCCTGCCCGAGTTGCCACCGGACGAGTCCTTCGCCCCGGGGCGGCTCTGGAAACAGATACCGGCCATCATCAGGGTGATCAGGCAGTATCAGATCGATGTGGTCCATACCCATGCCAGCTTTGCCGGACGCCTGGCTGCCAGGCTGGCCGGAGGGGCCTGCGTGATTTACACCAGGCACCGGCTGGAGGCCGAGGGCGCCGGGGCGCCCTCCAGATTGAGAAGCATGGTCAATAATTACACCTGCGACCGGGTGGTGGCGGTCAGCCAGGCGGTCCGGTCAGACCTGATCCGCCAGGGAGTGGAGAACCGCAAGATCGTCCTGATCTACAACGGGATCGATCTGGGCAGGTTCCAACCACCGCCAACCGGCGGGAATCCGGCGGAGGAGACGAAAGACGGTGATCGGCCTGGTCGGGCGCCTGGAGCCGGAAAAGGGCCACCGCTGCTTTCTGGAGGCGGCCCGGATGTTGTTGCAGCAGCACGACGCTTGCCGCTTCTGGATCGTGGGCGCCGGTTCCCTGGAACAGGACTTGCGGGATCACGCCTGGAAGCTGGGAATCGCCAGCCGGGTGGAATTCCTGGGCCTGCGGGACGATATCCCCGCCCTGCTTGCCCAGATGTCGGTGGTGACGCTGCCTTCCCTGAGCGAGGCCCTGCCCCTGAGCCTGGTGGAGGCCATGAGTATGGGCAAGCCCTGTGTTGCCAGCAATGTCGGGGGCATCAGGGAGATCCTGGTGGACCGGGAGAACGGGCTGCTGGTGGAGCCTGACAACCCCAGGGCCCTGGCAGCGAGGATCGCCTGGCTGCTGGAGCACCCGGACGAGGCCCGGCGGATGGGCGAGGCGGCTGCCCGGACTGCCGCCGAGCGGTTCGATGCCAGGGTGATGACCGAACAGTTGACGAGGCTTTACCTGGAATGTGTGCGGGAAAAAAGGTCAGGAGCCGGGAGTCAGGAGTCAGAATAGGAGAGGGTGGGGAAATGGAGTACAGATATAATGTCCGCGATTTGAAGTTCCTCTTGAAGGAATGGCTGCCGACGGAGGAAGTGTTCGCCTGTGACAGGTTCAAGGACACCTACAGCCTCGATGATGTCGACCCGATCCTGACCGAAGCCTACAAGATATGCCGTGAGATGGTCAGCCCCCTCAACGTGGCGGGCGACAAGAACCCGGTCCAGCTTGAGAACGGTGTCGTGACCAGCCCCCCGGGATACAAGGAGGTTTACCGCTTCCTCCAGCAGAATGGCTGGGGTTCCAGCAGTGAGTGTGTCGAGGTGGAGTCGGGCATGCCCCTGGTCTTGTACAAGGGCTTCGGCGAGATGATCAGTGCGGCTTGTCCGGCCATGGGCTCCAACATCAAACTGACTTCAGGCTGCGCCAACCTGATCATTAAGTTTGGGACCGGAGAGGATAAGAAGAGCTTCCTGCCCAAGATGTTCAGCGGGGATTGGCAGGGAACCATGTGCCTGACAGAACCCTACTGCCGGTTCGGACGTCGGCGATGCCCTGTCCAGGGCCTACCCGACAGATGATCCCAGGATATGGAAAATCAAAGGGACCAAGATGTTTATCACCGCCGGAGACGGGTCGATCTGCGAAAACACCGTTCATGCGGTCCTGGCCCGTCCGCCCCAGGGGGCTAAAGGCTCCTCCGGCCTGGGCCTCTATATCGTGCCCAAGATCTGGGTGAATGAAGATGGCAGCCTGGGCAAGCCCAATGATGTCACCACCATCGCCATCGAGCACAAGATGGGGCTCAATGGTTCCGCCACCTGCATGTTGAACTTCGGGGACAATGACCAGTGCTACGGGATCATGCTCGGCGCTCCTCCGGATGAAAGGGGAAGGTCCAAGGGGCTGGCCATGATGTTCAACATGATGAATGAATCCCGGATCGGAACCGGGCACAATGCCAACAACCAGGCCGCAGAAGCCTATTACCTGGCCTCCCAGTATGCCGTCGAGCGCGTTCAGGGCTACATCAAGGGTGAACGGGTGACAATTATCAAGCATGCCGATGTCAGGAGAATGCTGCTGGATATGAAGGCCCATACCGAAGGCATCCGGGCCATGATTTTTAAAGGCTTCTGGGACCTGGACATGGCGGAAAATTCCGCTGACAAGGCCAAGGCCAAGGAGTGCGACGATGAGGCCGCCATCTTGACCCCTATCGTCAAGTGCTATGGAAGCGAGGCCGCGGTCCTGACGACGGCCGAGGCCATCCAGGTCCTGGGCGGCGTGGGCTACACCAAGGACTACCCGGTGGAGCAGTACATGCGTGATTCCAAGATCCTGACCATCTGGGAGGGAACCTCCTTTATCCACGGTAACGACCTGGTGGGCCGCAAGATGACCATGGAGAATGGCGAGCCCTTCAAGAAGTGGATGGCCGGCATCAAAAACTTCATCGACAGCAACAAGGCGGCCGCCGGCCTGGAAAAGGAGATGGCTGCCCTGGAGCAGGCCTACGTCAGCGCCGAAGAGGTCATGAACCTTGTTTATGACTGGCATGCCAACAAGGATGAAAAGGGCCAGTTGATCAACCTCTACGCCATCCGGATCTTGTTCGTGTTTGCTAAAGTTTACGTGGCCATGCTCCTGGTGTCACAGGCGATGGTGGCCCTGCAGGCCATGGCCAAGCTGCCCGCCGGTCATTTTGAAATGAATTTCTACGAGGGCAAGCTGGCCAGCGCCCGATACTATGTGCACAATGTTTTACCCGATGCAACGTCCCTGGCCGGGGTAATCAAGAACGCCGACACCAGCGTCTTGGAAGTGCCGGAAGATATCCTGATCGTCAGCTAATAATTGGATGAGGGCAGGTTTCCCTCGTTCAACTAGTTCTTGGCTTCAGTGGGGGATTGTCTTACCCCCACTGAAGCTTAGAAATAGTTAACTAGAGGCATAGCCGCTCTTATCCCACCGCTTCAAAGAAGCGGGGGCATTAGAGCGGGTAGCCCTCGGTAAATTTCTTAACATATTTTAATTATTTTAGCGGCCTTGTTGTAGTACAATACTTTTAAGGTGGGGGGGGGTGTTCTGTTAAATTTGGCAAGAATGTGTTATGATGTAGTGGTTATGAGGACAGGCCAAGCACTGCGTCGATCATGCCGAGGTCGACAGGAGGTGGCCGGAGGCTGCTATGGTTGAACAGGGCGAACTTCTGGGAGCCCGCGAGATCCAGGAGATCATCCCGCACCGCTATCCCTTTTTGCTGGTCGACCGGATCGTCGAGTTGGAGGAAGGCAAGCGGGTGGTGGGGATCAAGAATGTCACCGTCAACGAGCCATTCTTTCAAGGTCATTTTCCGGGATATCCGGTGATGCCGGGTGTTCTGATCGTGGAGGCCATAGCCCAGACCGGCGCCGTGGCCCTGTTGAAGCGGCCCGAAAACGCAGGGAAGCTGGCCTTTATTGCCGGCGTCGACAATTGCCGGTTCCGGCAGCAGGTGCGCCCCGGCGACCAGTTGCGGATTGAGGTGGAATTCCTGAAGTTCAGGGGCAGTACCGGCAGGGCGCGTGGTCGGGCCCTGGTGGGTGATAAGTTGGCTGCCGAAGCCGAGGTCCTGTTTGTCGTCGGCGCGCAATCAAAGCCAAATGGTTCAACTAGTTCTTGGCTTCAGGGGGGGATTGTCTTACCCCCCACCGAAGCTTAGAAATAGTTAAGTAGAGGCGTAGCCGCTCTTATCCCACCGCTTTAAAGAAGCGGGGGCATTAGAGCGGGTAGCCCTCGGTAAAATGCGGGGCAAGCTTTCTATAAAAATCGAACTTCGAACTTTGAGCATGGGAGATGGAGAAGGGTGAGGCCGTATCTGGTAGTGATCATAGGAACACTGCTGGCTTTTGGCATCCCTCTGCTAATAACCCCCCTGGTCAAGAGGCTGGCCGTGGCTGCAGGGGCGATTGACCGGCCCGGCAAGCGCAAGATTCACCAACAGCCGGTTCCCTGCTGGGGCGGCCTGGGGATCTTCCTGGGATTTGCCGTTGCCGTGATCGTCACTTTGCCCCATATTATACCGCTCAGCCGTGGGCTGATTGGGGAAGTAACCGGACTGCTGGCTGGCGGCCTGGTAATATTGCTGGTGGGCATGATCGACGACTGGAATGGCCTCTCGCCCCTTGCCAAGCTGGCAGGCCAGGTTTTAGGCGCAGTGGTGGCTGTCTCCCTGGGAGTGAGGGTGCCTTTCGTATCCAATCCCTCCGGAGGGATCCTGTCGCTGGGCTACCTGACCATTCCTCTGACTATCGCCTGGCTGGTGGCCATCACCAACGCCCTCAACCTGGTGGACGGCCTGGACGGGCTGGCAGCGGGGATCGCTGCCATTTCCGCCGGCACCGTGGCCGTTGTCTCCTTCAGCCAGGGAATGCCGTTGGTAGGCACCTGTTCACTGCTGCTGGGAGCATCCGCCCTGGGTTTCCTGCCTCACAACTGGCACCCGGCCAAGATCTTCATGAAGGATGCGGGCGCCATGTTCCTTGGGTTTACCCTGGCATCCCTGGCGGCCATCGGCTTGACCAAGGCGGCCACGACCTTTTCCCTGGTACTGCCGATCCTGATCCTGGGAATCCCCATCTCCGACATGCTCCTGGCGATCATCCGCCGGCTGTTGCGGGGCCAGCATATTTTTACCGCTGACGAGGAGCACATTCACCACCGCCTGCTCAGCCTGGGCCTGACCCATAGCCAGACGGTGGTGGCGATCTACGGCGTCAGCCTGCTCATGGGCGGTTGCGCCGTGCTGTTGACCTTTCTGACCACTGACGAGGGGCTGGTAGCGCTGTTCCTGTTATGCGCCGTGGTGCTGTTCCTGGCCAGCAGGGCCGGGTTGCTGTCGCTGAAGCGCCTTCCCGGGCCGGCGCCCGCTGTAGAGCAGATGTCAGATGCGGGAAGTCGGACGTCGGATTAAAGACTTGCATGCTTTCAAGGGCTGCTTGATCAGAAGTCGGATGACCTCTTGCCTCTGACCTCTGAGAATGGGAGGATTTATGAGAGCAAGGCCGCTGGTGCTGTACCTGGCTCTCGTGGTGATGGGTGTAGCCGCGGGATTTTTTGTTAGCTCACGGGTAATGGCCGGGGGCACCGCGCCCGGCTCCGCCGCCGACCCGCTGGTGTCCCAGGGTTACGTGGACGAGCAGGTAGCCACCTACATCGCAGGCCTGAACCAGAGGATCTCGGACCTGACCACCCGGGAGGCCCAGTTGGAGCAGGCCCTGGCACAGGCCCAGAAGCAGCAGGGGATCACCCCGATCCAGCCGGCGCCGGCCACCACCACGACCCAGCCGGCGCAGACCACCACCACAACCCAGCCGGCGCAGGCCACCACATCCCAGCAGCTTTACATCAAGGCCGACAACAGTTACGTTAATTTGAGGACGGGCCCGGGCACCAATTTTCCGCTGGTAGGCACCGCCACCAGGGGCAATCCGGACAGCGAGCCGATGACAGTGCTGTCCCAGAGCGGCGGCTGGTACCAGGTGCGCCTTCCGGATACTCGTACCGGATGGGTGGCGGGCTGGCTGGTGGAGGCGCGCTAACCCCCGATCACTTCCTTTGCCAGTTGGTAGGTGAATTCCGCGTCTTCCAGAGCCTGTACAGCTTCTTGGCGGGTGTATTCCTGGGTGGGGATGCAGTCCTGGTCGCCGTAGAAAGAGGCGTTGCGCTCCCGGCCCAGCCTCCCGGAGATCGCCGCCAGCCGGTCTGTTGCCTGGGCCGCGGGCTGGGGCAGTTGGTTCCGCTTCTCTTTGAAAAAGCGCCCGATGTCATGCTCCTTCGGGGGTTCGATCCCGGCCTGGAACAGGATGCCCTTCAGGGCCAGCTCCACCAGTTCCTGGGCCTCCCGCACCACGTCCGAATATGCCTCCTCCTGCAACAGCAGGGACAGGGCCTTCAGCCGCTTCTCGGCCTTGAGGATGTCGCTCCGGGCCAGGGCCAGTTGCGTCGACTGCCTCATGTAAACGCGACCACCTTTCTTGGAGATGACCTGCCGACTTAGTGTACGCAAAAACCGCTTCTCCATGCCCCTGCGCACGACACCATAATAATTTTAGATCACTATTCACAAACACCTGTACGTGTGATATAATACGATAGTTTAGTCGTTTCCTGTTCAGTTGCTGGCAATTGTAAAATACTGTATACTGAAGATATGCAGAATGCAAGAGAAATTGAAGGTTGAAGCATAATAAACCCTTTTGCGCCGAAAGATTGAGGAGGGTGAGAAATATGTCAATGCCGGATAGAGCAAGAAAGTGCACCTATGCGGATTATCTGACGTGGCCCGAAGACGAACGGTGGGAAATTATCGACGGCGTGCCATACATGATGACGGCTCCTACCTGGCAGCACCAGGGAATATCCGTGGAATTGGCTACACAATTCAATACTTATCTCAGAGATAAACCTTGCCGGGTATTTGCCGCCCCGTTTGACCTCTGCATCCCCGAATTCGATGAGAGCGACGGGGAGATCTCCAATCTCATTGCCCAGCCCGATCTTGTTGTCGTCTGCGATGAAAATAAACTCAGAAAAACAGGTTACTTCGGGGCGCCTGCGCTTGTGATCGAGATCGCCTCACCCTCAACATCAAAGAAGGATAGACTGTTGAAGTTCAACAAATACGAAAAAGCCGGTGTCAAGGAATACTGGATCGTGGAACCGGACGGAAAATTTGTCAGTGTGTTCACCTTGCAGGAAAACAACAGGTATGGCCGGCCTGAAAACTACACTGATAAAGATAAGCTAAAGGTATCGGTTTTCCCCGATCTGGAAATTGATTTAGGCATGGTATTCGCCAGGATTTAGCCGGGGGCTTGGCTTCCGCGGAAGCCAAGAACTCGTTGAACCAACACGTTTGTCAGGTTTCGAAAGGTAACCATGCGCAACCTGCTCAACCAACTGCCGGAATACGAACAAGCCCTGGCTGCCTTGCAGCGAGGGCAATTGCCGTTGTTCATCACCGGGGCCGGGGGGTCCTGCCGGGCACTGCTGTGCGCCGCTCTTTTCGAACAGAGAGGGACTGGCGGGGCGTTGCTGGTGGTAGTGCCCGGCCTCGACCAGGTGGCGCCCTGGCTGCGTGATCTGGAAAGCCTGCTCCCGGACCGGGAGGTCCTGCTTTTCGATCCGGCGGAGGCCCTCCCCTTCGAGGTGGTGGCGGCCAGCCGGGAGCCAACCGCCGGGCGCCTGCGGACCCTGGCGGCGCTGCGGGCGGCAGCCCAACGGGATCCGGCCCGGAGAAAGAGTATCCTGCGGGAAGCGTCAGGGTCACGGGACAGAGAACTGTCCCCGCCGGTGGTGGTCGCCCCGGTGGAGGCCCTGCTCCCCAAGCTGCTGCCGCCGTCAAGCTGGGAGCAAGCAGCGTTGTTCCTGGCGCCCGGCGCCGAGTGCGACCTGACCACCATCCCGGCCCGGCTGGTGCACTCCGGCTATGAGCGTGTCGACCTGGTAGCCGCGCCGGGGCAGTTCGCCCTGCGGGGCAGCGTCCTGGACATCTTTCCCTTCCAGGGCGTCCCGGTGCGCCTGGAGTTCTGGGGTGACGAGATCACTTCGTTAAAAGAGCTGGACACTGTCAGCCAGCGCTCCCTGGCTGCCATGCAGCAGTTCACCGCCTGGCCGGCCCGGGAGTTTATCTACGCCCCGGATCAGGCTGAGCAGGCGGCGGAACGGATCAGGGCCGCCTACCGGGCGAGGCGGGAGCAGTTGAAGGGAAGCCGCAGCGCCGGGGTGCGGCTGCAGCAGCGCCAGAGCCGTTTCTTAGAGATGGCTGAGGAGGGCCTGAGCGGTTCGCTGAACCTGGTGCAGCCATACTTCTACCCTGAACAGGTGTCTCTGCTCGCCTATCTTCCCGAGGACTCCCTGGTGGTTGTCGACGAGCCCGGGCGTTTTCTGGAGCAGTGCCGCGCCCACATCGCCCTGCTGGAGTCTGACTATCGCCGCCTGTTCCAGGAAGGCCAGTCCTTCACCCCCTGGCAGGAGTACTACCTGACCGAGGACGAGTTGCACCGGGATTTGGCGGCGCTTCCCATGGTCTGCCTGGCAGGGCTGCTCACCCGGCCGGGCCGGTTTCAGCCCCAGGTGTCGGTGCGGCTATCGGTCAAGGAGATGCAGCCCTTTCTCGCCCGCCCGGACCTGTTGGCGCCGGAGGTGCGGGGATGGCTGCAGCGCCGGGTGGCAGTGCTGCTGCTGACTCAGACCGAAGAACGCATGGAGCGCCTGGAGCAGAACCTGCGGGACCATGACCTGGCGCCCTTGGTAGCCAGGGAGTGGCCTCTGAGGGTAGACAGCGGTCGCCTCCAGGTGGGGGTGGGGCAGCTCAGCCAGGGATTCGAGCTGCCCGGCTTGTTGTCGGTGGTGACCGGGGAGGAACTCTACGGGCGCAAGCGGGTGCGCACCCGCGCCCAGGCCCGGGCCACGGAAGCCAGGGGGGCGCCGCCCGAATTGGCCCCAGGCGACTACGTGGTGCACGTGCACCACGGCATCGGTCACTACCTGGGCATCAAGGGAATGACCGTGGACGGACGCACCAGGGACTACCTGGAGATGGCCTATGCCGGCGCTGACCGGCTCTACGTTCCGGTGGACCAGGCGCCTCTGATTCAGAAGGTATAGCGGCCCCGATGGCGCAGCGCCCAAGCTCTCCAAGCTCGGGGGCTCCGATTGGGCGCGCCTCAAGCAGCGGGTCAAGAAGCGGGTGCGGGAGCTGGCAGTCGACCTGGTGGCCCTTTATGCCGAGCGGATGCGGCAGCCGGGCCACGCCTTCGCTCCGGACACTGTCTGGCAGCGGGAACTCGAGGCGGCCTTCCCCTATACCGAGACCCCGGACCAGGGGCAGGCAATTGTCGAGGTCAAGGCCGACATGGAGCGGTCCAGGCCTATGGACCGGTTGATCTGCGGGGACGTGGGCTTCGGCAAGACCGAGGTGGCCATCCGGGCGGCCTTCAAGGCGGTCCAGGAGGGCAAGCAGGTGGCGGTCCTGGTGCCCACCACCGTCCTTGCCCAGCAGCACGAGCACACCTTCCGGGAGCGCTTCGGCCACTATCCGGTGCGGGTCGAGGTGTTGAGCCGCTTCCGCTCGCCCCGGCAGCAGAAGACCACCCTCGACGACCTGGGCAAGGGCCTGATCGACGTGATCATCGGCACCCACCGCCTGCTCTCCGAAGACGTCAAATTCAAGGACCTCGGCCTGCTGGTGATCGACGAGGAGCAGCGTTTCGGGGTCAACCACAAGGAAAGGACCAAGCTGCTCAAGACCAGCGTGGACACCCTGACCATGACCGCCACCCCCATTCCCCGCACCCTGCAGCTCTCCCTGTCCGGGGCCAGGGACATGAGCGTCATCGAGACGCCGCCGGAGGAGAGGATGCCGGTCCAGACCTACGTCCTGGAGTACCATCCGGACCTGGTGCGGGACGCCATCTTGCGGGAGATCCAACGGGGCGGGCAGGTCTTCTACCTGCATAACCGGGTGCAGAGCATCGAGCGCTGCCTGCTTTTCCTGGAAGGATTGGTGCCCGAGGCCTCCTTCCGGATCGCTCACGGCCAGATGGAAGAGAATGACCTGGAGGCGGTGATGCTGGACTTTTTGAACCGCTGCTTTAACGTCCTGGTCTGCACCACCATCATCGAGAACGGCCTGGATCTCCCCAACGTCAACACCCTGATCGTGGAGCGGGCGGACACCTTCGGCCTGTCCCAGCTCTACCAGTTGCGGGGCCGGGTCGGGCGGTCGAACCGGTTGGCCTACGGCTACTTCACCATTCCGGAGAACATGATGCTCAGCGAGCAGGCGGAGAAGCGACTGCGCGCCCTGCAGGAGTTCACCGAGTTCGGGTCAGGCTTCAAGCTCGCCCTGCGGGACCTGGAGATTAGGGGGGCGGGCAACATCCTGGGGGCGGAGCAGCACGGGCACATGGCCGCCCTGGGTTTCGAGCTGTACAATCAACTGCTGGGCGAGGCGGTGCAGGAACTGAAGGGGGAGACAGTCCCCGGCGCCGGGGACCCTTTGGGCGCGGTGCGCCGTGGTCTGACGCCGGCCTGGGAGTTGCTCTACGGAGACGCCTTCATTCCGGATACCTATGTGAGCGACGGGCGCCAGAAGGTGGAGGTGTACCGGCGCCTGGCAGCGAGCGAGAGCTTGCGGGAGGTGGAAGACCTGGCCGCGGAGGTGCGGGACCGCTTCGGGCCCCTACCGCCGCCGGTGGGGCACCTGCTCAGCCTGGCCAGGCTGCGGCTGCGCGCCCGGGAGTCGCACGTCCTGGACGTTCAGCACAGCGATCGCGTCCTGGTGGTACGCTTCGACAGGGAAGGGGCGCCCCGGGGCAACGCCTTGGCCCGCTGGGGGAAGGTCTTCGACCGCCGGATCAGTTTCTCGGCGGTGGGCGACCTGGAGGTGCGCATCGAGACCCGCGGCCTCACCCCGGAACGGCTGATCGGGATGCTGGACCAGGCTTTGGGAAGTGAGAAGTGAGATTTCACTTCTCATTTCCAATTAGGCAGGATTTCGAGCGTCAAAAGGCGAAGCATACTCGAGGTTCGATGATCGAGATTCGAAGTTGAAGGTTCCATCCTCAGTTGGTATCGAAGCGGGTAGTCATCTGTGGTAAAAATAATGAGGAACTGGGAGTGGAGCGAGTGATTTTACAGCCAAGAGCGCGGCGGGGCTGGCCCTACTGGCCGCAGGTATTGGTGGCTGCCGGGATCCTGGTGTTGGCGGGCCTGTGGTGCTGGTGGTCGGAAAGCGGTGACTGGGTGGTCCGGGTCAACGGGGCGCCGATCTCCAGGGCTGAGTGGCGGCTGGAGACCGACGGCGCCGAAGCGTCGATACCCGAATTCAACCCCAAGGCTCCGGGTAACGAAAAGATCGACGAGGAGATCTCCAAGGAAGTCCTGCAGCAACTGGTCGACCGGGCGCTGCTGCGCCAGGCTGCAGCCCGGGCCGGGATTTCTGCCTCACCGGAGGACGTGGAGACCCGGGTGATGATGGATATGATGAACGCCGGCGGCCAGTTCCAGTTGGAGCAGGCCCTGGCGTCCCAGGGTTATACGCTGGATCAATACCGCCGCCTGGTTGCCGAGATGATCACCGTCAGCAAGCTGAATGATTACGTGACCAGCAGCGTGACGGTTACCGAGGATGAGGTCAAGGCGGCCTACGAGTCTGAGCGGGACATGATCCCTCAGCAGCTCAGTTTCGCAGATGTTCACGACCAATTACAGCAGCAGGTGCTGGCACGCAAAAAAAATGATGTGTTCATCGCCTATATTAACGGACTTCGGGAGAACAGCTTCATCGAAAACCGGGCCTCCCCGAAATTCGAGGTTCGAGGTTCGTAGCCCTCGGTCACCCAACAAGGAAGCTTTTTGCCCACAGATGCCTAACCCGCTCTAATCACCTACGGTTGATAAGAGCGGCTAAGCACTGTATTAACCGGCTCTAACCTTCAGCGGAAAAACTCCGCTGAAACTAAGACCCAGTTGAACAGGCCGCGTCAGGCTTCTTCAACTGGCTCTTGGCCTCAGGGGAGGTGCTTCCTTCACTGAGGCTTAGAGCCATTCAACTAGTTCTTAGCTTCAGTGAGGGATTGCCTTTCCCTCGCTGAAGGTTAGAAATAGTTAATTAGACGTGTATCTGCTCTTAGTCCACCGCTTGAAGCGGGGGCTTAGAGCAGGTAGCGTCGGTTAATTAGGTGCGTAACCGCTCTTATTCCACCGCTTCAGAAGAGGTGGGATTAGAGCGGGTAGCAATCGGTAATCGTGTGGAAAATAATGAATAAATCACCCCTTCTGGTTATATACTATTCGTGAGAACTCAAGGTCAAGGTCTCCAGGCTCGATAAGCTCATCTCGGTATAGAAGGGGGGATACACTTGAAAGCAACAGGCATCGTACGCCGCATTGATGATCTAGGTCGCGTGGTAATTCCTAAAGAGATCCGCCGGACCCTACGGATTCGGGAGGGTGATCCCCTCGAAATCTTTGTGGACCGGGAAGGCGAGGTCATCCTTAAGAAATATTCACCAATCGGAGAACTTGGAGATTTCGCGAAAGAATATGCGGACTCCTTGCATGAAGCGATCGGCCACATAGCGTGTATTGCCGATCGGGACAATATCATCGCTGTGGCGGGGGCGGCCAAGAAGGAGTTTTTGAATAAACCGGTTGGAGCTGCTATTGAGAAGGTGATGGAAGAGCGCAAGCCCATACTCATCAGCAAGGCGGGAGACCATCCCTTCTGCAAGGGTTGCCTCTCGGAAGAGGAACAAGAGACCTGCAAGTTTTCCAGCGAGGTGATTGCTCCGATTATCTGCTGAGGGAGATCCGATCGGCGCCGTGATCATCTGGTCAAAGGAGCCCAACGTGAAGATGGGCGAGTTGGAATTGAAGCTGGCGGAAACGGCAGCGGGTTTCCTGGCCAAACAGATGGAACAGTAGCGGCTGAGCGTGCAGGCTATCGATACCGGAATAACCCAAAAGGTGGCAGTACCAGCCGCCTTTTATTTTTTTCTCCCCTCCGGATTTAACCGATGGCGCCATCGGTGATAATCTAACATGCATCCCTGGTCTATCGGACAACCCCGTGTCGTAAGGATAGATGAAAGGGGACACGCCATTTAAGGTATGGGGACATTTCTCCTATGGAGAAATGTCCCCATGGGAGTGTCCCCATTGAGAACGATACGGGGGCGACACAGTGCAGCCGCAGCAGCCGCAATCCTTCCTGCGCGGGGCTTTCATATTGGCCGCAGCCGGCCTGGTGGTCAAGCTCCTGGGGGCGTTTTACCGCATCCCCTTCACCCGCCTGGTGGGGAGCGAGGGCGTCGGGCTCTACCAGATGGCCTATCCGATCTACATCACCCTGATTGCCCTCTCCACCTCCGGCGTTCCTATCGCCATCTCCATGCTGGTGGCGGAAAAGGGCGCCCGGGGCGACCGCTTCGGGGCGCGTCAGGTGTTCCTGCTGGCCCTGGCCTTTCTATTCCTGTTCGGCCTGCTGCTGGCCCTTGGCCTGTACCACTCGGCCCACTACCTGGCAGAGTCCGTGCTGGGAGATGCCAGGGCGTATTACTCGCTGGTGAGCATCGCCCCGGCGGTCCTGGTGATCTCTGTCGCCTCGGCCTTCCGGGGCTACTTTCAGGGCTGGCAGTTGATGTGGCCGACTGCCCTGTCCGAGGTGGTGGAACAGTGCATCCGGGTGGGCACGGTCTTATGGGCGGCCTATGTCCTGCTTGACCGGGGAGTCGAGTTCGCAGCGGCCGGGGCCGCTTTCGGAGCCTTCACCGGCGGCTGCGGGGGCCTCCTGGCGCTTGTCTGCCTTTTCCTCTGGTTCGAACGCGGCCTGTGCCGGCAGCTTCACCCCTGGGACTGGTCGCGGGTGTTGTCGCTGCTTGACGGCGCCGGGCAACTCCTGAAGCGCTTGCTCACCTTCGCCTTGCCGGTGTCCGCCGGTTCCCTGGTGCTCCCCCTGGTGCAGACCATCGACGCCATCATCATTCCCCATCGCCTCCAGACAGCAGGCTTCAGCTTTCACCAGGCCACCGCCATGTTCGGGGAACTGTCCGGCATGGCCGGTACCCTGGTTTACCTGCCCGCAGTCTTCACTGTATCCCTGGCCGTCAGCCTGGTTCCCAACATCGCCTCCGCCCTGGCCAGGGGGCGGACACGGGAGATCAACGAACGCGTGGCTACCGCCATCCGCGTTACCATCCTCTTCTGCCTGCCTGCCGCGGTCGGCCTGGTGGCGCTGGGCACTCCGCTGACCACTCTCCTGTTTGCCGACCGGCGGGCCGGGGTGGTCACAGCCTGGCTGGCGCCAACCGCCTTTTTTTCCGGCCTCCAGCAGACAACCTCCGGGATCCTGCAGGGCCTCGGCTGCACCTGGTTCCCGGTGGTGAACCTGCTGGCCGGCTGCCTGGTCAAGATCCTCTTCAACTACTACCTGACCGTGGTACCTGGCATGGATGTCAAGGGGGCGGCCCTGGGCAGTTGCGCCTGCCTGTTCGTGGCCAGCCTGCTGAACTTCCGGTCGTTGCGGGCGGTCACCGGCTACCGCGGCCCCTCCTACTTCTTGCCTCGCCCGTTGCTGGCTGCTACAATAATGGGAGCGGCCATCCTGTACCTGTACCGCTTCTTTATGCCCCATGGCGACCTGGCGGCGACCCTGGCGGCGATGGCCGGCGGTATGGCCTGCTATTTTGCCGCCCTGCTGCTCACGGGCGAGGTGAGCATCTTCGGCCTCCGCCGCTTATTCCGCCGGTAATGCTCGAGTTCAAC
The DNA here is from genome assembly GCA_963767365.1 of uncultured Peptococcaceae bacterium. Classification (GTDB taxonomy): domain Bacteria; phylum Bacillota; class DSM-12270; order Thermacetogeniales; family Thermacetogeniaceae; genus Palsa-1188. The sequence goes on along the minus strand of CAVYEE010000025.1, from coordinate 40,137 downwards.
TGGGCCTTGGCTTCAGTGGGGGATCGCTTTCCCCCGCTGAAGGTTAGAGCCAGTTAATACAGTGCTTAGCCGCTCTTATCAACCGCAGGTGATTAGAGCGGGTTAGGCATCTGTGGAAAAGGGTGATGTCGTATGGACAAGATGGACAAGCCTCCCGACCGGGAGATCTACGTGGTGGGGCTGGGGCCGGGCGATCCCCTACAACTGCCGGCCCTCAACCTGAGCCTGATGCGTGGGCGCCTGGTTTACCTGCGCACCGGACAACACCCGGTGGTGCCCTTCCTGGAGCGGGAGGGCCTCCGGTTGCAGCCCCTGGATGATTTCTACGAGCGCTGCGCCTCCTTCGACGAGGTCTACCGGGAGATGGCCTCATGGCTTTTAGGCGCCGCTAGTGGCAGCCGGGAGCCGTTGGTGTTTGCGGTTCCAGGGCATCCGCTGGTGGGCGAGACGGTGGTCGGCCTCTTGCTGGCCGGGGGTGCGGCCCAGGGGGTGCGGGTGCGTCTCTGGCCGGCTCCCAGCTTCCTGGATGCGGTTGTCATCAGCCTCGGCCTCGACCCGGCCCAGGGCCTGCTGGTGACCGAGAGCTTTCAATTGCTGCGCGGCGCGGCGGAGATGCCTCAAGCCGGCGTGCTGATTGCCCAGGTTTACAACAGGGCGCTGGCCTCGGAGGTGAAGCTGACCCTGATGGAGCAGTTTCCGGACGACCACCCCCTGACCGTGATCTACTCGGCCGGAGTACAGGGGCAGGAGCGGCAGCGCCGGATTCCTCTCTACGAGCTGGACCGTCTGGATGACCTGGACCACCTCACCTCTGTCTACGTGCCAGCTCAGAGGTCAGAGGCAAGATGTCAGAGGTCGGAAAAAGAAGTCCTGCATCCGACATCCGAATCCTGCCGGTTTCCGCTCGACCCCCTGGTAACTGTGATGGAAAAGCTGTTGGGGCCGGATGGCTGCCCCTGGGACCGGGAGCAGACTCACCTGAGCCTGCGCCAGTACCTGATCGAGGAGACCTACGAGGTTATCGACGCCATTGACGAGGACGATATGAATAAACTCTGTGAGGAGTTGGGAGACTTATTATTACAGGTGGTTTTTCATGCCGCTCTTGCGGACACCAGAGGGGATTTTGACATCAACCGGGTGATCGCGGGGATCACTGCCAAGCTCGAACGGCGACACCCCCACGTCTTCGGTGAGGTCCAAGTCGACGGCGCCGCACAGGTGGTGCGCAACTGGGAGGCGATCAAGCGGACGGAAGGGGCCGAGGCGGAAATAAACGCCGAAAGGAAACCGCGGTCGTTGCTGGCGGGGGTGCCCAGACACCTACCATCCTTGCAGAGGGCCCAAAAGGTGCAGGGCAAGACCACCCTGGTCGGTTTTGACTGGCCTGATGCCAGAAGTGCTTCCACCAAGTTGGCGGAAGAGTGGCAGGAACTGCAGTCAGCCTGGTCGGGCGGAGACGAGGATGCTGTCCGCCAGGAGTTGGGCGATCTGCTCTTTACGATGGTGAACGTCGCCCGGCTGTTGAAAGTTGATGCGGAGGAGGCGTTACGGGCCGCAGTGGATAAGTTCACACGCAGGTTTCAGGGGATTGAGGCCAGGGTTCTGGACAGGGGGTTGAACATGAGTGAACTGTCCCTGGCAGAATTGGACGCCATCTGGGACGAGGTCAAATTGCAAGAATCGAGCCAGTAATGTATAAATATGACATAATATGCTATAATTTTGATAGCGAGGAAAAATATTTTTTAGATTCACGTACTTTAGCAGGAATTGCAAGGCTTCTGGCGAAATAGGTAGCCAAAGTTTAAAATTTGCAAAGGAGGGTATCTGGTTGAATAAGGCTGAACTGGTTAGCAGCGTAGCGGAAAAGGCTGAAGTTACCAAGAAAGATGCGGAGAAAGTCACAACGGCGGTGTTCGACGTGATTGAAGAGGCGTTGGCAAAGGGTGAGAAGGTGCAGCTCGTGGGCTTCGGCACTTTTGAGGTGCGTGACCGGGCTGCCCGTACTGGACGCAATCCGCAGACTGGTGAAGAGATCCAGATCACAGCCACACGCGTGCCTGCATTCAGGGCCGGCAAAGCCCTCAGAGACTCTATCGGTTAGTTCAACTAGTTCTTGGCTTCCGTGGGGGGTTTGCTTTCCCCCACGGAAGCTTAGAAATAGTTAATGCAGTGACGTACCCGCTCTTAGCATGGAAATTACTATTGCTTCGCAAGCTCCGTCAATTGGAATCGCAATTTTCCCACCGCTTCAGAGAAGCGGGGGCATTAGAGCGGGTAGTCATCTGCCAACTGCCATCTTTCTGGAGACTGGATCTGCCATCCGCCTGTGGAGCCATCCGGCGATGAAGCAGGTTTATGTTTGTTCAACCAAGCCCTCAACTGTTGTTCAACTAGTTCTTGGCTTCAGTGGGATTTGCCTTCCCCCACTGAAGCTTGGAAATAGTTAATCCAGTGACGTAGCCGCTCTTATCCCACCGCTTCAGAAAAGCGGGGGCATTAGAGCGGGTAGTCATCTGGCAAACAGTTGAGGGCTTTTATCTATGAAGGAGGCGGTCTCTTGCGCATCGATAAATTTTTACAGGTAAGCCGCCTGGTCAAACGCAGGGCCAGCGCCAAGGAGGTGTGCGATGCCGGGCGGGCAAGCATCAACGGACGCCCGGCCAAGCCGGGCAGCGAGGTCAAAGTCGGCGACCTCGTCAGCCTGACCTGGGGGCGTAAGACCACCGAGGTGGAGGTGCTGGCAGTGCCGGAGCGGAGCATTCCCGCCGCCCAGGCCAAGACTATCTACCGAAACACGGAAGTCGGAAGCAGGATGTCGGACTTCGGAAAAGATGAGTAGCGAGAACCTGTGGGGCTCGGCGAAAGCCGTAGGTGGGAAGCCGGAAGTCGGGATTCAGAAAAAACGGTAACAGATTGCCTCTGATTTCTTGCCTGGCAGAAAATGGTGCGGCAGGGTTAGTTCTTATCTTCTTTTAAGGTTTACCTGCTGCGGCGGGCAGGGTTTAGCAAAGTCAGTGCCGAAATATCGTAATTACACAGCCGTCTCAAAGGGGCTGGCCTGGGGAAAGCCTCAGACCTCTGACATCTGAAAGGAGAGGCATGCACAAGCGGAGGCTGTATTTCTGTGTTGTCATCCTGCTCCTGGCCTGCCTGGCGCCGGCCTACAACCGGCTGGCCAGGCCTGCGGAGGCTTTGGACCAACCGCTTGGGGACCCGGGAACAACCGCTGACCCGGTACTCTCCGTGAGTTCTTTGCGGCAGCACCTGGACCAGCTTTTTGAGACCCAGAACCAACAACTGGACAGCCTGCAGGCACGCCTCGATCTGGTATCCCAGGACCTGCAGGCGCTGCAAGCAGCCGGGGCGCCTTTTCCGGACCTGAGCGGACATTGGGCTGCCAGCGCCGTGTTGGACCTGAAGGAACGGGGGATCATCTCCGGCTATCCTGACGGCAACTTTCACCCGGACGACCAGGTCACCAGGGCGGACATGGCAGTGATGCTAGCCCAGGCCAAAAAACTTGCTCTTAACCATGCCGAATCAGTGTTTCCGGATGTGCCCTCCAGTTACTGGGCAGCCGGGGCTATCGGGGCGGCCAAGGCGGCAGGCTACCTGCAGGGCTATCCCGACGGCAACTTCCGCCCGGAGCAAGGAGTCAGCCGGGCTGAGGCAGCGGTGCTGCTGGACAAGGCCTTTTCCTCTCAGAGCAGCGGCAAAACCGCCAATCCCAGCTTTACGGATGTCGCCAGCAGTTACTGGGCTGCCGGGGCCATCGCTTACCTGGCGGCCGCCGGGATCAGCGGCTATCCGGACGGAACTTTCCGCCCGAACAAGATTCTGAGCCGGGCCGAGGCGGCGGTGATGTTGGACATTTTGGTGGTTGGACATTAGTCGTTGAGTGCAAGCCGTTCTGCATGCAGTGCTTTTGGCGAGGTGGTCGGGATTTTGGGAGAGAAAGTCGATATCATGGGGGTGGGTGTCCACCCCTTTACCTTAGAAGAGGCCGCAGCGGTGATCGCCGGCTGGATCGAGCAGGCCCGGTCTCGAGTGGGATCTGTTGGGGGAGAGGCATACCGGGCACACCAGGTAATTACCTTGAACCCGGAGATGCTTTGCAGGGCCCGGCATGACCCGGCCCTATGGGGCCTGTTGAACCAGGGTGACCTGGTGGTGCCGGACGGGTACGGAATCATCTGGGCCGGGGAGCGCTTCGGCTGTCCCTTCCCGGAGCGGGTCACCGGGATTGACCTGATCCAGGCGCTGGCTGCCCGGGCGGCGGGAGCCGGATGGCGCCTGTACCTGCTGGGCGGAGCGCCCGGCGTGGCCGAAGCGGCTGCGGCCAACCTGCAACGGCAGCACCCGGGCCTGCAGGTGGCGGGAACCGGCCATGGATACTTTACCAGGGCGGAAGTGCCGGCGGTGCTCGGCCGGATCCGGACGGCAGGCCCTGACCTGCTGCTGGCGGGCATGGGCTTCCCCAGGCAGGAGTATTTCATTCGTGACCACTGCCAGGACCTGGGGTTGCCGGTGGCGGTCGGGGTGGGGGGAAGCTTCGACGTGATCTCCGGCAGGCTGCGCCGGTCCCCCTTATGGATCCAACGGCTCCGGCTGGAATGGCTGTTCCGGATCTTCCAGGAGCCTGCCCGTTGGCGGCGCCTGTTGGTGCTGCCCCGGTTTATCGGTATGGTGTTATCAGAAGCCGGAGGCCGGAAAAAGCTCAGGTAAAGAAGCAACATTTCCAGGGATCGTGATTCCCCGGGGAGAGGGGATCCTATTGCAAGACGGCGGCCTGCCAAAACTATTCAAACGAAGCGGAGCGAAGTTTGAATTAGCCATGTGCCTGTTTGCGAAGCAAACATATGGCACGGCTCTTAAATTATTTAACTTCGCTAATCAGAAGGAGATCAACCTCCCGCTGATTTACCAATTTGAACCCACCGTCTATAGAGGCGGGGGACTTCAAGCGAAGTTAAAGCATTGTGCCTTGCTGGTCCTGGCCATGTTGCTTGTAGCCGGCACGCTAGTCCTGTCCGGCCCTGACGAGGGCGCGATCAGAAATGATCTGCAGGCGCCGCCGCGACAAAGCGACCAGGCCGGTAGCCAGCCGGGCCAGGTGATGGTGCTGCGCTTGTTGCCTACGGCCGGACAGAATGGGCAGGGTCAGAGTGAGGCCCTGGCATCCCTGGCCCGGCTGGGAGTGGAGCAGGGAGAACTGCTGGACCGGGACAGCCTCCTGGTGCGGGTGCCGGATGACAAACTGGCTGCTGCGCAGAAGGTGGCAGGCAGCGCCCTGCAGGCGTACACGCCTTCGGCGCGCCTGGCGCCTTCTCTGGTAGCGGGTGCCGGGTGCCCTTTGGGCAGCGGCGCGGCAATCCCAGAGCCACGGCGCCTTGACGGTCAACGTCACCGTCTTCCAGCCTGGTGACAAGGCATCCGTTGCCCAGGCTGTCCGCGGCCTTGGCGGCGCCGTCTTGAGCGGCGAGGCCGATCCCGGGCGCGTCCTGCGGATGCGGGTACCGGGGTCCCGCCTCGAAGAACTGTCGCAAATTCCCGCCGTTGTTTACGTGGAGCCGGCTACGACCTACAGCACGATGAACGACCGGGCGCGGGACCTGGTGGGGGCGACGCCGCTGAGCGTGGACGGCTGGTTGTCTTCATTGCAGCAGGGCCTGACCGGAAGCGGTCAGATTATCGGACTGGCCGACAGCGGCCTGGATACCGGATCGACGGTTGATATCCACCCGGACCTGGCAAGCGTGCCCGGCCAGACGCCCAAGGTGGTTATGCTGCGTTCCTGGGCGGGAGCGTCCGTGGCCGCGGACCCCGACGGCCACGGCACCAGCATGGCGGCCACCATCGCCGGCACCGGCGCTGCCTCCTCGGGACGGTACCAGGGCCTGGCGCCCGGGGCCAGCATCTACTTTCAAGGTTTGACCAACAGTAGCGGCCAATTGGACCCGCCGCCGGACCTCAGTGATCTGTTCGCGCCGGCCTATGCGGCCGGGGTCCGCATCCACGTGGACGGCTGGGGTGGCACCAATGGTGGCTATCAGGACACGGCCTCGCAGACCGACCACTTCATCAGGCAACACCCGGATTTTCTGGTGATCTTCAGCGCCGGCAACAATGGGCCCAAGGCCGGGAGCCTGACCCCGGAAGCTTACTCCAAAAACGCCCTGGTAGTCGGCGCCAGCCAGAGTCCGCACCCGGCCTTCAACCCCCGCCAGACAGACAGCAGCCAGGTCTGTGACTTTTCCAGCCGCGGCCCCACCAGCGACGGGCGATTGAAGCCGGACCTGCTGGCGCCCGGGGCCGTGATCTCGGCCAAGGCCCGCCAGGTGGCGTCCGAGTTCGACCTGGGGGACGGCAACTACACCTACATGGAGGGGACCAGCATGGCGGCGGCGGTGGCAGGCGGCAGCGCCGCCCTGCTGCGGGAATATTTGATGAAGTACGAGCAGGCGCCTACGCCGACCGCAGCCCTGCTCAAGGCAGCCCTGATCTGCGGCGCCCGCACTCCGGAGACAGGCCCCAGCAGCGACGGCAGCACTGGTTTTGGAATACTTGACCTGGGTGGCACGATCCTGGGCCTGCATGAAAAAACCTTCAATTTTGTGGATGACCGGGACGGAGTGGCCAACGGGGAGACCGGCGCCTATACCTTCCAGGTGCAGGGGAGCGGGTCGCCCTTCAAGGCCACCCTGGCCTGGACTGATCCGTCGGTCGCCCCGGGCTCTGCTCACCCGCTGGTGAACAACCTGGACCTGGTGGTCAAGGACCCGGGCGGCAAGTTGTGGCTGGGCAACTCCTTCCTGACTGCGGGCAAACCGGATGACGTCAATAATGTGGAGGAGGTCTACATTCCCCAGCCGGAGGCGGGAACCTACACCGTCTACGTGAAAGGGACGAGCATCGTCCAGAACACGGTGCACGGCGCCTCCGACAAATCCCAGGATTATGCGCTGGTCTATGGTCAGCCCCTGGTCCGGGACGTGGTGCAGTCTGTCTCCAAGACAGTGACCCTGGCCTCGGGGGCGGAGATCAGCCTCGATAATGCCCGGGTCAGTTACGAACAGGACGGCCAGATCGTGAACTGGCCGCTGGCGGCACAGGGCAGCGCTCCGGACTCCCCGGCACTGCCCCAGGGCCAATCGGCAGACGGCGACAGCATCTGCGGGGCGGACATCTACCTGCCGCCGGCAACAACCAGCAGTCCGTCCTATGCCTATCTGGCCGGTCGCACCTGGCAGGCCGCGGGAGTGCAACTGGTCAATGCGGGAGAAGGCCCCATGTTTACCGAGATCAATCCCGGCGATCGTTCGGGTGGATATTTGCTCGCTCCCGGGGCGAGCAACCGGCTCACGGTCAACGGGTCCGTGCTGAAGGACACGAGTCAGTTGACTCCGGGGGGTGAAATCCGGGCGGTGATCAACCCTGGCACTCAGACCGTCTGGAGCGCAGAGATAACCTTCAGGGAGGTGGACGGCTTCCTCGATCGGGTCGACCTGCAGCAGCAGGAGCTATTCCTGGTCGGCGCTAAACAGCCGCTAACGCTTGCTCCGAATGCAACCCTGGCCTACCTTGACCAGATTGCCGAGGCCGATCCGGCGGACATTCCCTTTGGGGCTGGGGCCAGCCCTGCCTGGGACAAGCTGCTCCCGGGCCTCAAAATGAAGCTGATGCTGTCTCCGGACAACGATCAGGTCATGTACGTGGGGGTGTCCCGCCTGCTGGCGGTAGGCACTATCACCGGCGTCGATGCAGCCGGCAGGACGATTACCCTGAGCAGTGGCAGTTCCTACAGGGTGGAGCCGGGAGTATCGGTGCAGCTTGACGACGAGGCGGTGGGCCTGGCGGCCCTGAGCCCTGGCCAGCATGCCATCGCCGTGTTGTACCCGGACACCCGGTCAATCCTGGCCGTATCTGCATACAGCCAGGTGCTCTATGGCCAGGTGGTCAACGTCGACGCCGGGCAGTGCTCGCTCGACCTGATCGATGACAACCAGAACTTCCACAGCCTCCAGTTCTCCAGCGCTACCCAATTCTTCCGCTGGGGTCTGCCTGCCGGGGTGAATGCAGTGGCGCCGGGAAGCTGGGCGCGTCTCTACCTCGACCCCGGGTCAGGCCAGATCTGGCGCCTCGACCTGGCGGAGGCGGGCCCGGAAAAGACGGAGATCATCAGAGGCTACGACTCTGCGCGGCAGATACTGACGACCGACAAAGGAACTTACCGGGTGACAGACCACACCATGGTGGCCAAGAACGGGTACCTCGTTGCTCCTGAAGACCTGGCGGGAGGCGAGGAAGTTATATTGACGCCCCTGCTGGCCAGCGACGAGTACGGTCAGCCGCTGCTGGCCGCCGTGTCTGCCCGGGCAAGATCCTGGGCGACAACCCCGACCCTGGAGGTGGCTGCTCCCTGGCGCGACGATTACGTGATCCTTTCCGGCATTACTTCTGCCGACCGGCTCTATCTCTACCTGCCTGGGGGCCGGCAGACAGTGCCGGTGACACCGGGAAAACGCTTCCTTTGCCGTTTCCAGTTGAACAACAATGCACCAGGCACAGCCCCTGGTTCCCAGGTGTCGACGCAGGCTGACACGGGTTCCCAGGCTCCGGGTAGCGCCGGCGCCGCAGCGGGTCAGGCGGCAGGGCAGGAGAGCCTGGTTGTCCAGTTGGTGGCTGTCGATACTCGCACCGGCGGGGTGACCGGTCAGTTGGTCACCATCCCGGCCCGGACCGGAGCCAGCCTGAGTGACCTGGAGGGCAACTGGGCGGAGGCCGATGTGGAGGCCTTGCTTGCCCAGCACCTGGTCGCGGGCTATCCGGACAATACGTTTCGACCGGATGCTCCGATCACCAGGGCCGAGTTTGTGGTGCTGCTGGCCGGGGCACTGGGCTGGTCGGGCAACGGCAACGCCACGGAACCTGGCGCGGTGAACCTTTCCGATGCCATCCCCAATTGGGCGATGCAGGCGGTCAACTGCGCCGTGCAGGAGGGGCTGGTCCAAGGCTATCCGGACCATACGTTTCGGCCGGATGCTCCGATCACCAGGGCCGAGGCTGCAGTGCTCCTGGACAAGGCCCTGCAGCTCTTCACCCCTAATGCCGGTCATGCCTCTTCCCTGACACCGTCATGGGATGACTGGGCACAGATCCCCGCTTGGGCGCAGGCGTCCGTATCCCAGTTGTACAATGCGGGAATAATTGCCGGGCGAACCCCACAAGAGTTTGCGCCATCCGGTTTCCTGACACGCGGTGAGGCCGCTGCTGCCGTCAACCACCTCCTGGAGGGTTTCCGGCAGCCCTGTAAAAGTTGAGCCTCGAGCGATGAACTTCGAACCTCCAGCATTAGCCGTACAATGAAATCGAAACCTTGCCCCGGACAACAAAAAGCAGGGCATGTTTGATGTCCCTGCTTGTTGTGGCACGTTTCGTAGCTATTCTTTCCCACTTCTCACTCTTGCATCCGACTTCTATTCCACCATCCAGAGCACGACTATCTGCTTTCCGGAGGCGTCGTGCCAGTTCTGAAGCTCGCTCTCCAGCATGGTGATCTGGCTGGTGTACTGGTCATTGTCACTGTCGGCTGCGGCTGACTGCTGGGCCTCCAGGGCCTGGTACTTCTCCAGGGCGCTGGAGTAATCGCCGGTGACATCCTTGTTTACGGTGTCCTCACTGACCACGCTGCCCAGGCTGTCCAGACGACTCAGGAAGGCGTTCGCCTTTTCAGGATCGACGGTGAAGTGGAGGAACAGCATGGAGTGTCCGCTGTCCTGAGCCGACTGCTCCGAGGTCAGGGTTGCCCCCCAGGCGTCGGCGATACTCAGAGCGGCGCTTTGGGCCTGATCCAGGTTATTGACGGCGATCTGGATTGTCGTGGTGGTGATTACCATTGGCTCGCTGCTGACAGTGAACGGACCGCCGCTGGCGATCTGCGGCTCCTTATTGCCGCCGGGCGTTTCCTGAGGTTTCGGTTGCACAGGCTGCACTGAGGGGGCACTGTTAGTCGACGGTGTATTATTAGAGGCAGTCTGCTTAGGTGGTTTCTGGACAGGGCTGGCGGGGGCGGTGGGTTGGACCTGTTCCTGCCCGCCGGTCGGGTTCTGCTCGAGGGCGACTGTGGCCGGCTTGCCAGAGTGGGCGACCAGGCTCTCCACCGCCGGCAGTTTCGCTACGCCGGTCAGCATGATCAGGACCACGGCTGCTGCCGCCACGCCTCTCGCCCAGCCATGCTGCCAGATGGCAGCCCCTGAGCGAGACTGCTGCGCGGCCGGCGCCTTCCGGGTTGACCTGATGCGCCCCATTACCCCGGCCTTGAAATCTGTGGTCGGGGCTATCCCGCTGCTCTGCAGGGCTTGGCGCAACCTACGCCATTCCTGGAATTCAGGGCCGCAGGCCGGGCATGATGCCTCGTGACGAGAGAGGAGGCGCATGTCTTCGCTGCTCAACTCGCAGGCAGTAAAGCCGTAAAAAAGCTCCTGCGCCTGGTTGCAATTGATTTCCTTTTCGTTCTTGCGCTCCATCACGCTCACCTCCCCCTACCAATCTCGTACACCTCATGCTTGGGAAATTGTTATGATATCTTATGTATCTTTAGATTCGCCAATCCCTTCTTTAAATCTCACCTCGAACCTCGAGGACTGCCTTTCCTTTTCGATTACCCCGGCCTCTAACCTCGAACCTCAAGGAGCTTCTCCCTCAAGGCCTGCCGTGCCCGACTCAGCCGGGATCTTACGGTTCCCGGAGAAGACTTGGTGATCTTGGCAATATCATCGTAAGAGTATTCTTCTATCTCTCGCAGTACCAGGACGATGCGGTACTCCTCGGGCAGGCTCCGGAGGGCTTGTCGTACCGATTCCTGCAGTTCCCTGCCCTCAAATGCTCCCGCCGGGTCCCCTTCCTGGTCATTCGAGGCCACGGTGCGGGTAAACTCCCCTTCTTCGGTCTGCACCGGGTCGTCCAGGGACAGCAGGTTGGAGAACTTCTGGCGCCGCTGCATATTCGACCACGTGTTCACGGTGATCCGGTGCAGCCACGTACCCAGGTCGGCCTCCCGGCGGAAACTCCCGAGCTTTGTGTATGCCCGTACAAGCACTTCCTGCGCCAGGTCCTGAGCATCCGCCTGATTTCCGGTCAGGTAGTAACTCAGGGTCACTATCTTGTCCTGGTAGATAGCCACTAACCCTTCAAATGCCCCGAGATCACCGGCCTGCGCCTGGCGGATGAGCAACCCGGCGTCTAGCGCCCCGTGGCCTGGCCTGTTCAGTTGTGGTTTTACGTTCACGGAGGTTTCGCTCCCGGTTGCCGGCTCCCCCTACGATGTTAGACACTCTTTCTGCAGAAAAAGTTCCACGATGCAACGGCTTGGAGAAAATATTTTTGTTCCAAACCGGTCGCCGGGCTGCCTTCGTTGCTAAAGACTTCTAGTGCGAAATGTAGTGGAAGCGTGTCGAGATTTCCGCTTGGGAGGAGAGAGCGCATGGCCTGATGGCTGCTAAATCAGAAGGAAATTGAACACCCATTGATTTAACGCCTTGAACCCACCCATCGAGAAGCGAGAAGTGAGAGGCGGGACCTCTCACCTCACACATCTAAGTTAGGCGGGAGACTTCTAAGCGAAGTTTAACTGATTTCGTTTTGTACAGCAATAAACAAATATCTCCATACCCGGCTAACTTGACTAGAGCGTAGCCGCTCTTATCCCACCGCTTCAAAGAAGCGGGGGCATTAGAGCGGGTAGCCCTCAGTAAACTATGTTTGTATATTTTTCTCTGTGTATGTCAAAAAATCCTCCTTGATGGAGGAGGATGTCAATGCGGCGGCAGCATCCGATAGCGCAGGGCGGGCATCATCGCGGTTCGCGGCGCCTATTACCTCTGACGCCTGAGATCGGCAGGCCAGTTTCCTCTACAGTTGATTCATCAGGGCTATGGGAGGACCGCCGGGATCGGCCCGCCTCTGATTGCCCGGCAGTCTCGTCTCTTTCAGCGACATGGGAGACATTCTTCGTAGAGGTGTGTCCCCATTCTTTGAAGGGATATTTTTCGGTGGCAGCGGATGTATTCTGTTCTGAATCGTAACGGAATGCCGGATGCGCATCGGCGCCGGAGGCTCCATCTCTTTCTTCCGGGCTGACTGGCCAGGCCTGCGCGTGGCCGCCCTGCAGGCGCCTTGTCCAGGCGGGGCTGCGGAGCAAGACCTGGAGGTTGGCAAGAAGCTCATCTCTCAGGCCGTTTTGTGGCAGCAGGATCTCGGCTGGAGCATTGCCGGCAAGCGCCTGCCGGAGGTCTTCCCTGTCGATCAGGGTGATGTGGGCGATGAACTTTGCCAACGCTGAAAAGAAACTGTTCTGGGCGCTGATGAATTCACCCTGGCAAGGGGGCCCATCGCCTTCTCCGTTCAGGAGCCAGTCAGAGGTGACGTTCAGGATGCGGCAGAGGTCGGCGAGAACGCCGGGGTCGGCCAGAAAACCTTGGCCAATGCGGTCAACCTCTTCCTCGGTGACGACCAGAGACTCTGCGAGTTCTTTGATGGTCATTCCGTTCCAGACCATGGCGTCGCAAATGCGGACTCCCAGGTCGGGATTGATTTTTTCGTATCGAACAGCATCCTGCCCGGTTAGAAACCATTCCATCGGCTTATTGCACAAGCGTGAAATATTTAATAAAATTTCCGCCTCGGGTATTCTTCCGTGCACATAATTTGTCATTGAGCCAGGACTGATCCCCAGCATGACCGAAGCCTCTTTTTGGCTCAAGTCGGCGTTTTTTAAGGCCTCTCTCAGTTTATTCCCAAAAAGCGAACTGCTGCTCATCTCCGGACCTTCCATTCACTGATAAATTTACAGGCGTTGATCAAGTATTGATAAAAGTTTACATTAGTGGTATTATTTTTTACGGGTGATTTAACTCCCAGGCGATTTAACGCCTGTAAGATATCTTATCATCCATGGCACATAAAAGACAAGAAAAAATAGGCGACAGATCGCCTGACCAGATAGAAGAATATGGAAAGGGGGATGCATCAGGACACGTGAACACCTGGCGCTCGAAAGGATGCCGCTGACATGCCAAATCACGGAGGGGGGATGATGGTGACGCGGCTCGGCAAAACGATCAAGAAAAGGCTGATCGACCTCGGAAGAACCCAGCGTAGCCTGGCGGAGGCGCTGGGAGTCGACCCGAGGTACCTCTCGAAGATCGTGCGCGGAAAAGTGGGGCCGGGGAAGTATGTCAGCGCCCTGGCTAGAGAACTGGAGATTTCAGAAGAAGACTTGAGGCGCTTGCTGAACTAGCAGCCGTGCCATAACTCAAACCTCGCTTCGCTTCGTTTGAATATGTGTGGAATGAAAGCAAAGTCCGGATCATAGATTGAGTTAGAATTTGACGCCGCCTAGCACTCAATGCGATAAGGAAGGCAATCGAGGCGCCTGGATGAATATGAGCAATCTCCTGGAAGATATCGAGCAACTGAGAGAGAAGTTAGAGCGCTGCGGCCGGGCCGCGCCCTTGAACAGCAGGGAATTGTTGCAGATTTCGGATCAGCTCGACCGGCTGATTAACGTCTATCTTAATGAAAAGCGGGATAGCGGGATGCCGGCACGCCCGAGGGGCGCCTGGAGCGGCTTGAGAAGCGGAAGAAGGGAATATGAAAAGTGAGGGTTCTGGACATCTCATAAGGTTTGCGCTTGTCCCGGCGCCGGTTTAAAATATAGGTAAAAAAAAGTAGCGAGGGGAAGATCATGAAGAAGACCAAGCACGTCAGGACGATTGTGGCGGGCAGCCTGAGAAAGCCGCTGCTGACGCCGGAATGCGGTGAATGCCAGACTTCCTGCCAGTCTGCCTGCAAGACATCCTGTACCGTTGGTAACCAGACTTGTGGAACCCTGAAGAAGTAAAGCTGATCCAGGCCGAGGACCGCTGCCTGGCCTTCGATGTCAACAGCGGTTCGCTTCACGAACTGGACCCCGTGGCCTGGAGCCTGCTATGCCGCTTTCAGGAGAGCGGCGACTGGCAGCAGAGCCGGAGGGATGTAGCCCGGCTTTACGGGCAGGAGAAAGCGACCGGCGCCGCAACAGAGGTGGAGGCCCTGCACGAGGCCGGCCACCTCTTTACGTCGGATCCCGGCTGGGAGAATTATGCTCCAAGCCCCGGGCCGGACCTGAAAGCGCTTTGTCTCAATGTGGCCCACGGATGCAACATGTCCTGCGGCTACTGTTTTGTTCCGGGCCAGGTGCGTACCGGGCGGGAGATCATGCCCGGGAAGGTGATCCGGACAGCCCTGGATTTCTTGCTGAGGTCCTCCAGCCACCGGCATCTGGCGGTGGATTTCTTCGGGGGCGAGCCGCTCCTCAACCTGGCTGGGATCAGAGACGGGGTGGCTTACGCCCTGGAGCGCGGTTCCGAAAGAAACTGGAAGTTCACCCTGACCACCAACACCCTGCTGTTCGATGAGCAGGTCTGTTCTTTTACCCTCGAACACAACTTCTGCCTGGTACTGAGCTGTGACGGGCGGCCGGAGGTTCACGACGCATTTCGCCGCGCCCACCGCGTCCGGGGTATCCGCTTCAGCGAGCCGGGCACCCGGCGGGCGCCCGGCGCCCGATCCGCCTCTGACTTCCTGCATCCGACTTCTGAGATGGTGGCCTTGCGGCTGCAGGATTATTTCCGGCGGGCCACAGGCCAGGAGCATTACGTGCGCGGCACATACACCCGTCGGAACCTGGATTTTACCGAGGATGTCCGCTACCTTGCGGGCCTGGGGGCGCGCAGCATTTCCCTGGAGCCGGTGGTAGCGGCTCCGGAACAACCCTTTGCCCTGCGCGAGGAGGATATCCCCGGGATCAGAGAGGAGTACTTCCGGTTGGCGCGCTTTTTGCGGGACCAGGAGCGGGCCGGATGCCGGGTCTCTTATTACCACTTTCAATTGGATCTGCCGGGCGGGCCCTGCGCTGCCAAGCGCCTCACCGGCTGTGGCGCCGGCTACCAGTACCTGGCGGTGACGCCGGACGGAGCGCTCTACCCCTGCCACCAGTTTGTGGGGCATCCGGAGTACTGCCTGGGCGACCTCGCCCGGGGGATCACCCGCCCGGAACTCCAGGAACAGTTCCGGCAGGCGCACGTCTTTACTAAGGCTGTCTGCCGCTCCTGCTGGGCGCGCTTTCTCTGTGGCGGCGGCTGCCATGCCCAGGCAGCCCTGCTGGGCGGCGGCCTGAAGAGGCCATACTCCCTGGCCTGCAAACTGGTCCAGGCGCGCCTGGAAGGGGCTTTGTACTACCTCGCTCTTGGCAGGTAGCCCTCGTGTAAATAGTTCACCAGATGGGGATTACAGCCCCACTGAAGGAATAGTTAACTGGAGGCTGTACATCTGACGCTTATCCAGGGGTATTACTAAGAATGCGGGAGAGATTAATCGGGTATTCTACCCGGCTACAAAAAAATGGTGATAATTAAGGAAATTATAGGCTGGACATTATGATTATCCAGGGGTATACTAAATAAAGATTGAATGTATCAGGATCCCGAAAAGATTCATAAAATGAGAAGGCACATTAAGCCCAAACATAAGGCGTGCTCCTTGGGAGAGGAACAGATGAACCGGAACTGGAGGATAGGCCTGGTGGCCCATACTTTGTTATCCCGTCTGCGCCAACTTCTTGGCGCTAATGAGTATGCATCTGCAGAGGCCAGGGCGGCGGAGGCGGCTAGACACCGGCAGAGGGAACTGATGTCGGTAATCAGGACATTGCCTGAGATCCATAGAGCAGACCGGAGACCGCGGCGGGGTCGATCCGGTGTGGCAGCCCCCCTTGGACGTTGGCTGAGCCCAGCACTTAACGGATGCATATCTTTTGTATCAAGGGTTATATCCCGGCACGCGACTGCCCGGCACGGGGCGGGATCAGCGCCCATAACGGTGCATGGTGGCAAGACTGATGCTTCGTCAATTGTTGAGTCGCGGGGCTGAACGATCGGGCCTGGCGCAAGGTAGTTTGCCATTTTTGGCTCGCCTGGAGTCATTGCGTGCTGGTTGCGTAAACGTCACATCATCCCGTGTCCTTTTGAGCGCCGGGCGAAGTGCGGGGAAATGGGGCCGTGAGGCCTGGGACTGGATGCGGCAGGACACTCTCGCGGCGCGGCGCCGGCTGAGTGCAATGCTGCCGGCTGTCAGCGCTTGGCGCCCCGGCAAGCTGCAGTTGGAGTGGCGGAACTTGATCACCAGGCCGGTTGTCATTGCTGCCGCGGCCGTTTTCGTTTTAGCCTGCGGGAGCCTGCTGCTGATTGAGGGCCGCCTGGTCTATGCCGCCGTGTATAACGGGCAGGAGATCGGGGTGGTGGCCTCCCGGCAGGTCGGAGACGCACTCAGGATCCAGGTGCAGCAAGACCTGGAGCACCAGTTGGGCAAGACCGTTTTTCTGCCGGCTCCTCTGACCTACATGGCCTGTAGGGCACCCGATACCGTCCTCAGCCCTCCCGGCGAGTTAACCGAGGAATTCCGTGGCCTCCCCTGGATGACCGACAGGGGGCCGGCCTACGTCAACCAGGAGCCAGCCCTGGCGGAGGCCGATGTTGGCGGCGTGAGCGAGGCGTCCGGCCAGCCGCAGCCCCACCCGGCGGCACAAGGGATGCCGCGCCAGGTGGCCTAGGTAGCGTCTCCCGGGGCTCCGGAAGCGGTACCCTGATCTGGCCGGTTAGCGGCCGCATCACCTCACCCTTTGGCTGGCGTATCTTATGGGGGAGGCCTAATTTTCATACTGGAATAGACATCGGCGCCAGTTACGGCACCCCGGTGGGGGCAGCCGCCTCCGGGAAAGTGGTCCTGGCCGGCTGGGACGGCGGTTATGGCCGGTGCGTGGTCATTAACCACGGGGACGGCCTGGCCACTCGTTATGCCCACCTGTCCCGGATCGACGTGAGCCTTGGGGAGCAGGTAAACAGGGGAGAGGTGATCGGCAACATTGGTGAATCCGGTAATGCCGACGGCCCCCATCTCCATTTCGAGGTCATCATCAACGGAAACGTACAAAACCCCATGAACTACCTTCCCTAGCGGCGCCAGGCAAGGCACGGGGACACACCCCTCAGGAAATATCTCTGATGAATGCCCCGGAATTGACCGAGGCTGCCTGCTCTAACGCCCCCGCTTCTTCAAAGATGGTGGGATAATAACGTGCTACGCCGATCCAGATTGAAACTTTAGAAGTGACACCAGGACCATCCGGATTGTGTTAGAATAATAAAAGATCTGATAGAAACGGAGGTTCGCTCAATTGTTGAGTTTGATACGCCGCCGGCGCGCTTTTACAAAGTTTGTGATGTGGATTCTGATCAGTCATGATCGCCATCGGACTGCTTGCCTGGTTCGGGTTGGGCAGTATTCCCCTGGCGCCCCAGGCGCCCCAGCCACCACAGACCCAGCAGCAGAGCAGCTAATTCCCGGTTGGCGGTTATTTGTATATCTGGATGACTTTGGTGTCTGACACATCCTCTCTCTTCTAGTATAATAACTTCGCATAGCGATCGCTGCCTCTACGGTAGCAGGTCAGTTTATCCAGCGGGAGTGCGATCTCCCTCTGATAGGCGAAGTTATTAGATGATGCAAATGGCAAATGCAAACTGCGCTTCGCTTCGCTTTGAACCGGGGGAGAGAGGAGGAGCGAGGATGGACCGCCTGCTGGGGGCGTGTTTTTTGCTTGGCCTGGCCGTCGATCTTGGCCTTGACCATGTTGCTGCGGAACCCGGTGCGGCTGTGCGGCTCCGAAATCTTCAGGACCTGCCAGCGCCTGGTTGTCAATATAGAAACAGCCAACTGGCCGGCCATCGAAGACCGGCATTTTATTGTCAAATACCAGCGTGGAGATGAGGCCAGCGCCCGGATGGTGCTGGCGGAGGCGGAAAGGGTCTACCAGCCGCTGGGCAGCTTCTTCGGTTACTTTCCTGACCAGAGAGTCCCCATCCTGGTCTATCCGGATCGCGCCTCTTTAAACCGGTGCTTTGGCTGGAACAGCGATGAGAGCGCCATGGGGGTTTACTGGGCCGGGGTGATCCGGGTGCTGTCACCCCGGGCGTGGATGGGAAATGTGCCGGCTAGCCAGCAGCAGCAGGTATTCCAGGCCCAGGGGCCTGTGGCTCACGAATACACCCACCTCCTGGTGGATTACAGGACCGGCGGCAACTACACCCGCTGGCTGACCGAGGGTCTCGCCCAGTATGCGGAGCAGACTATTACCGGGGGCGACCCGCCAGACCGGGAACGGCTTGCGGTCACCGAACCGGCCCTGAAGCAACTGGATGGAAAGTTTGACGATCCGGTGTGGCAGGATTACAGCTACATCGTATCCCTTGACTTGGTTTCCTTCCTGATCAGCAACTACGGATCTCCGCGCATCCCCAGGCTGCTCGAGGCCCTGGATCGCGGCCAGTCGCTGGACAAGTCCTTCGCGCAGGTTTACGGAATCACCCTTGACGAGTTCTTGAACCTCTATGACTGAGGTCAAGAATTGCCTCAGTCATGGAAATCGGGGGAATGTCCCCTTACGTATGGGTCACATTGGAGCCGGGAATAATTCTCTTACCGAATGTTAACAACTATTGTGATCTGAGAGGGCGCCTGACTCGCTCATATCTTTTTAGATGATGCCTTCCATTTTGTGAAGGAATAATTAGTCATACCGAGAATATATCGGTAGGGGAGTCTTTTGATTGATGCGTTACCGCGCGGAGGGCACTTTTTAATGAAGTTGGCAGTACAAGGAGGCAATACGCTCCGTGGCAGCGTCAGGATCGGCGGGGCGAAGAATGCCGCCCTGGTGTTGATTGCCGCCAGCGCCGTCATCGGGGGCGAAGTGATCCTGGACAATGTGCCGCGTATCGCGGACGTGGAGACCCAGTTGGAGATCGTGCGCGCCCTGGGAGGGCAGGTGGAGTGGCTGGAACAGGGCCGGGTGTTGCTTGACTGGCCGGACCAGTTCGAGGCGAGCGTGCCCTACCAGTTGGCCAAGAAGCTGCGGGCTTCCAACCTCTTTCTGGGCGCCCTGGCGGCAAGGATCGGCCAGGCCCGGATCCCGCTCCCCGGCGGATGCGACATCGGCTCCCGCCCCATGGACCTTCACCTCAAGGGTTTGAGCGCCCTGGGGTTCGAGGTGGAGTTGGAGCACGGGTTTATCGAAGCCAAGGCCCGGGAAACCCGGGGCAACCGGATCTACCTGGACTTTCCCAGTGTGGGCGCCACCGAGAATATCATGATGGCGGCGGTCGGCGTTCCCGGGACGACGATCGTGGAAAACGCCGCCAAGGAGCCGGAGATCGTCGACCTGGCCAGCTTTCTGGGCGGCGCCGGGGCAACCATCAGGGGCGCCGGCACCGACCTGATCAAGATCGAAGGCAACCGGATACCGGGTGCCATCGATGGCGGGCGCGGCACCCGGTTTAGCGTGATCCCGGACCGGATCGAGGCGGGTACCTATATGATTGCGGCGGCCGCGGTGGGCACCGAGGTGACCATCGAGAACGTGATCAGCCGGCACCTGCAGCCAGTGATCGCCAAGCTCCGGGACGTGGGCCTGGAAGTGGATGTGAATGAGGACTCACTGACTGTCAGGCGCTCCGGCCCGCTGCTGGCGACGGACATCAAGACCTTGCCTTACCCGGGTTTTCCTACCGACCTGCAATCCCTGATGATGGTTCTGCTCTGCCTGGCACGGGGCACCGGCGTGATCAGTGAAAACGTCTTCGATAACCGCTTCCGGGTGGCGGACGAGTTAAAGCGCATGGGAGCCCAGATCAGGGTCAAGGGGCACTCGGCGGTGGTTGAAGGGCCGGCCCGGCTGCTGGGCGCCCAGGTGAAGGCCACCGATTTGCGGGCCGGCGCCGCCCTGATCGTGGCCGGACTGGCGGCGGAGGGGGAGACGGAGATCTGCCATTCAGAGGTGATCGAGCGGGGCTACGAAAAGGTGTGTGAGAAATTTCGCGCTCTTGGCGCCAGGATCAAGTATATCGATTAGGGAGCAGAGATTGACGTGGAGTTGATCGAGGGTTTTATTCTGGGGTTGTTGGCGGTATGGGCGCTGGTGCCCGATATGTGGAACCGGTGGCGGAGCCGCGACGTGCTGCGGAAGGGGGAAGTGGGCAATAAGGTTGCCCTGACCTTTGACGATGGCCCGGACCCTGTCTATACCCCCCGCATCCTGGATATCCTGGCCCGGTGGGGCGTTTCTGCAACCTTCTTCATGGTCGCGGAGAATGCCCGCAGGTATCCGGATGTGGTGAAGCAGATCGTGGCGCGGGGACACGAGGTGGGGAGCCATGGAATGCATCACTCCCCATCCTGGTTTCAGTCGCCGAAACGGTCACGCCTGGAGATCCAGGAGTCGGTAGCCGTGCTGCAGGAGTTGACCGGCCAGCCGGTACGCTGCTTCCGGCCGCCATGGGGCATGTCCAACCTGGTCACCCAATACTGGATGCGCAAGGCCGCCCAAAAGGTGGTGTTGTGGTCACTGGATTCGTTGGACTGGTTCTTCATGACTCCGGCGAAACTGATCATCAGGAAAGTATCCCGGTGGGCGTCCCCCGGCTCCATCATCCTGTTCCATGATGGCCCGGGAGTGCGGCGCAATGCCGCAGCCCTGGTGGAGGCGCTGCCGCAGTTGCTGGAAACCATGCTGAACAAGGGGCTGGTCCCCGTGACGGTGAGTGAGTTGATGGATGAAGGAGAAAGGATGAGACAGAGGAATGAGTGTCGGGAGCGTAGTGACGAGAGTGTGGGAAATCACCAGGCGCCGCTTGATTTACATTATAGCCCTAATCGGTACGGTTTTATGGGGGGGTCTGCGTTTTCTGCCACCGATCCTTCATGACAGCTATATTCTCTCCAGCCTGTTGAGCATGATCTGCGCCCAGGGGATGAAGCTCTTCACCGCACGGAACGAATCCGAGGGGATCCCCTGGCACCGGGTCACTCAGTGTGGGGGCATGCCCAGTTCGCATACAGCGGTTGCCGCCGCTCTGGCCACCTCCCTGGGCCTGGATCTTGGCTGGGCCTCACCGGCTTTTCAGGTTGCCGCCGTGCTCGGGGGGATCGTGGTTTACGACGCCATCACCCTGCGGCGGGTGGTCGGTGAGCATACGAGAGTGTTGAAGGAAAGGCTGCATGGGGTCGCCGACGACTCCTTCCTCTGGGAGGACGGGGTGGGGCACACTCCCCTTGAGGCCTCGGTGGGACTGCTGCTCGGCATCCTGTGCGCCGTGCTGGTGGTGCGGGTGTAAACAGACTTCCTGCATCCGACTTCCGGTTCCAGTCGGGCACATCAAGGAGCCCAGTTTTGTGTATGAAGCTACTTGAAACTCCTCTTTGGGAGAGGAATAATATATGCGATGTCGAAGCAATTGTTAAGGAGTTTTCTGCCAGGAATCTTCCATCCGCCCAATCTGGATAAGCCAACGAAACTTCAACTTCGTTTGAATAATTCTTAACTTAGGTGCCGGACACTATGGGGATTTTGGAGAACATCAGAAAAGAGATTACCTTGACATTGGCCCGCGCAGCGGAGGAGGCGCGCCGGGCCGGGCGGCTCACTTGGCGTGAGTTGCCCGGCTTTACGGTGGAGGTGCCCCGGGACAGTGCCCACGGGAATTATGCCAGTAATCTGGCCATGCTGCTGGCCCAGGCAGAGAAGGCATCGCCCCGCCAGGTCGCCCAGGTGCTGCTGGAATTTATAAGGTTGCCTGCCGGGTATGTAGCCCGGGCCGAGGTGGCCGGCCCCGGCTTTATCAACTTCTATCTCGATCCGGCCTGGCACTACCAGGCGCTGCCGGAGGTGGCCACCCAGGATGAGCGCTACGGTTACTCCGACTTGGGGGGCGGCGAGTATGTCCAGGTGGAGTTCGTGAGCGCCAACCCCACCGGGCTGCTGCACATGGGCAATGCCCGGGGGGCAGCCCTCGGCGATACCCTGGCGAATGTCCTCGCTGCTGCTGGGTATAATGTACAGCGAGAATTCTACATCAACGACGCCGGCAACCAGATCGAGACCTTCGGGCGCTCCCTGGAGGCCCGCTACCTGCAGTTGCTTGGGCAGGACGTCCCGTTTCCGGAGGACGGGTATCCGGGCCAGGACCTGGTAGAAAGCATGAAGAACCTGATCGGCCAGGTCAGGGACAAGTACCTGGGGGTCGATCCCCTGTTGCGCCGGGAGATACTGGTCAAGTATGCCCTGAAGGAAAAGCTGTCCCAGATGGAAAGAGACCTGGAGAACTTCCGGGTGCGCTACGACAATTGGTTCTCGGAGCAGACCCTGCACGATAATGGCGAGATCGAGCGGGCATTGAAGGACCTGCAGGACAGCGGCTACCTGTATGAGCAGGAGGGCGCCCTGTGGTTCCGTTCCACCCTGTTCGGGGATGAGAAGGATGAGGTGCTGGTCCGTAGCAACGGCATCCCCACTTATTTTGCCGGGGATATCGCCTACCACCGGGACAAGTTCCGGCGGGGCTTCGACCGGGTGATCAATATCTGGGGCGCCGACCATCACGGCCACGTCGCCCGGCTGAAGGGGGCGATGTCGGCTCTGGGCATTGACCCGGGCCGCCTCCAGGTGATCATCATGCAATTGGTCAGGTTGTTCAAGGGCGGCGAGCCGGTGCGGATGTCCAAGCGTACCGGGGAGTTCGTCACTCTGCGCGACCTGATCGAAGAGGTGGGGGCGGATGCTGCCCGCTACTTCTTTGTCATGCGCAGCGCCGACAGCCACCTGGACTTCGATCTGGATCTGGCCAAGAAGCAGTCGAACGAGAATCCGGTCTATTACGTCCAGTACGCCCATGCCCGGATCTGCAGCATCCTCAGGCAGGCAACCGCGCCGTCAAGCGGCGCGCGGGCCCGACGGGAGCCTTAGCGGGTGCAATGGCGGGGTGCGGCGCGCTCTCAGCCCGGGCCGACTACTCCCTGCTCAGAGACCCGGCAGAGCTGGCCCTGATCCAGAAGATCGCCGAACTCCCGGGGGAGATCGCCTATGCGGCCTCCCACCTGGAGCCGCACAGGCTGGCCTTCTATGCCAACGAGTTGGCTACCCTGTTTCACGGGTTCTATACCACCTGCCGTGTGTTGACCGATCAGCCCGCCTTGAGCCAGGCCCGGCTGGCGCTGATTGACGCCTGCAGGATCACCCTGCGCAACACCCTGCACCTCTTGGGGGTGACGGCGCCCGAGCAGATGTAAAAAAGTATGCCGGAGTAGCATGAAGAGCCGTTGAACGTCTCAAAGAATCTTCAGGCTGATAACTGCAAAAGCGAATGGCAGAGACTCGCAAGTTGGGAA
The DNA here is from genome assembly GCA_963767365.1 of uncultured Peptococcaceae bacterium. Taxonomy (GTDB): domain Bacteria; phylum Bacillota; class DSM-12270; order Thermacetogeniales; family Thermacetogeniaceae; genus Palsa-1188. The sequence continues at coordinate 16,815 of CAVYEE010000025.1, read as the reverse complement.
GCAATGCCTCAGCGTCACATCTGAAAAAGGGGGGAGATGTGGTTTGCCGGAGGTCGAAAGCCTTGCAGAAAAGCAGAAGATCCTCGGTTTTGTCTACGATCTGCTCAAAGCAAACGGACAACCCTTGCATTACTCGGTGTTGCTCGACGAGATTGCCGGCAGGTTCTTTATTGAGAGAGACAATCTGGTTGAGGCCAAGGCCCGCTTTTATACCTGGCTCAACCTGGATGCCCGCTTTGCCAGCGTGGGCCAGGGCTACTGGGGCCTACGGACGATGGCGCCCCAGAAGGGATCGCGCCAGGTACCGCTCTTGACCTTGATGCACAAGTCGGTGGAGTATGACGACAGCCCCACCAGGACGATTGTCAGGGATGCTCTGGACGAGGAACCGCTGGTCGACAAAGACTTGCTCGAAGGAGAGGAGCCTGATGCCGACAATGAGGACCAGGATGAATTGGACGAGGAGATCGATCTCCCGGAGGAATAAGAAGTGAATGAGGAGGTGCTGCTATGAAGGTGCATTGGTACGGTCAAGCCTGTTTTCTGTTTGAGGGCCAGGGACTCCGCCTGGTCACCGATCCCCCGGTCGGAGATGTGGGCTACACGCTTCCGGAGTCGGAGGTCGACCTGGCCACCGTGAGCCATGACCACTTTGACCACAACAACGTCAACGCCCTGCGCGGCGCCCCGGCGGTGATCAACACGCCCGGGAGTCCATGATGTGAAGGGGCTGAGGGTTGAGGGCTTCCCCACCTTCCACGACGAAACCGGCGGGACCCAGCGGGGCAAAAACCTGCTCTTCGCCTGGGAGATGGATGGGGTCCGGGTCTGTCACCTGGGCGACCTGGGGCATGTGTTGGACGCCAAAACGCTGCAGGGTCTGGGCCGGATCGACCTGCTGCTGGCGCCGGTGGGCGGCTTCTACACCATTGACGCCGGCGGGGCGAAGCAGGTTGTCGACCAGATCAACCCCCGCCTGGTCATTCCGATGCATTACAAGACGCCGGCGTTGTCGCCGTCACTCCCGATTGCCGCAGCCGACGATTTTCTCAAATACTATCCACCGGGGCAGGTGCGCCGGGAGCAGATGCTCCAGGTGGAGGGGGCGAACCTGCCGTCATCCCTGGAAATAGTAGTTCTCGACTATGTGAAGAGTGAGAAGTGAAAGGCGGGAAGTGAGGTGTGAAGTCACCTCACTTCTCCGGTTTCGTTGCTTGTTCAACTAGTTCTTGGCTCCAGTAGGGGTTTGCCTTCCCCCACTGAAGCCAAGAAATAGTTAACTAGAGGCGTAGCCGCTCTTACCCCACCGCTTTAGTGGGGTATTAGAGCGGGTAGCTATCGGTAGTCATCTGGCAAAGAACTTGAAAGAGGGGAGAGGCTTGACCAAGTACATCTTTGTTACAGGCGGAGTGGTCTCCTCGCTGGGGAAGGGGATCACCGCCGCCTCCTTGGGGCGACTGCTCAAGAGCAGGGGCTGCAAGGTTTCGATGCAAAAGTTCGACCCCTACATCAACGTGGATCCGGGAACCATGAGTCCCTACCAGCATGGGGAGGTCTTCGTCACCGATGATGGCGCTGAAACCGACCTGGATCTGGGGCACTACGAGCGGTTTCTCGACAAAAACCTGACCCGCACCAGCAACGTCACCGCAGGTCTCGTCTACTGGTCAGTGATTAAAAAAGAGCGCCGCGGTGATTTTTTAGGCAACACGGTGCAGGTCATCCCGCACATCACCAACGAGATCAAGGACCTGATCCGGCGCATTGCCGTGGAGGAGAACCCGGACGTGGTGATCACCGAGATCGGGGGCACGGTGGGCGACATCGAGTCGCTTCCCTTCCTGGAGGCGATCCGCCAGTTCAAGAGCGACATCGGCCGGGAGAACGTGCTCTACATCCACGTCACCATTGTCCCCTACCTGCGGGCTGCCGGGGAACTGAAGACCAAGCCGACCCAGCACAGCGTGAAAGAGTTGCGCAGTATCGGGATCCAGCCGGACATCATTGTCTGCCGCACCGAGCTTCCCCTGTCCAAGGACCTCAAGGACAAGATCGCCCTCTTCTGCGACATTGAAAAGAACGGCGTGATCGAGGCGGTGGACGCCGATTCCATCTACGAGGTGCCCCTGATGCTTGAAGCCCAGGGCTTTGCCGATATCGCGGTGGAGCGCCTGGGGCTGGCCTGCGGGAAACCGGACCTCAGAGAGTGGGAGGACATGGTTTTCATCTGCCGCCACCCCCGGCAGCGAGACCCGGGTGGCGGTGGTCGGCAAGTACATCGAAATCCGGGATTCCTACAAGAGCATCAACGAGGCCCTCTGCCACGGCGGGATTGCCCACCAGGCAGCGGTGAAGATCGACTGGGTGGACGCAGAGGTGCTGGAGAACGGCGACGCCGGGGCGATCCTGGGCGCAGTGAACGGCATCCTGGTCCCCGGCGGTTTTGGCTACAGGGGCATCAACGGCAAGGTGAAAGCAATCAACTACGCCCGTGTGCATGGAGTTCCTTTCTTCGGGATCTGCCTGGGCATGCAGTGCGCGGTGATCGAGTTTGCCCGCAACGTCTGCGGCCTGAACGGCGCCAACAGTACCGAGTTCGACCCGGAGACTCCCTATCCGGTAATTGACCTGCTCCCGGAGCAGCACGGGGTAGAGGACATGGGCGGCACCATGCGCCTGGGACACTATACCTGTGTACTGCAGCCGGACTCCCAGTCCGGCCGGGCCTATGAGGCCGAGTCGGTGGAGGAGCGCCACCGCCACCGCTACGAGTTCAACAATGCTTTCCGCCAGCAGATGTACGACCGCGGACTGCGGATTACCGGCGCCTCTCCCGACGGCAGGCTGGTGGAGATCGTGGAACTGGCAGACCACCCGTGGTTCGTGGCCTGCCAGTTCCATCCGGAGCTCAAGTCTCGCCCCACCAGGCCACACCCGCTGTTCAAGGCCTTTATCGGGGCAGCTTTGAAGAAAACTATAATTGGGTAAAATAGCCTAAATAAGTAATGATTCAACTAGTTCTTGGCTTCAGAGGGGGATTGCTTTACCCCCACTGAAGCTTAGAAATAGTTAATTAGAAGCGTAGCCGCTCTTATCCCACCCAGGAGCGGTGGCATTAGAGCGGGTAGCATTCGGTAAAAACGGAGGTTTTTAGTTGTACCGGGCTCAACTGATCGAAGAAAAAGACAAGGACTTATTCAACAATTTTATCTGCTCGTCGAGCAAGCCTCACTTCCTGCAGAGCTATGAGTGGGGGGAGTTGAAGAGCGCTACCGGATGGGAGCCGCTCCGCCTGCTGGTCTGGCGTGACGACCGGCCAGTGGCCGCCATCTCCCTCCTGAAGCGCCGTCTGCCGCTTTACCGCTATCTGCGCCGCTCTATTGTCTACGCCCCTCGGGGCCCCATCATCGGCAAGGACTGTGATCAGGCAGGAGAGAATTACTTCTGGGAATCGGTCAAGAGCCTGGTGCGCAAGCATGGCGCCATTTTTATCAAGATCGACCCGGACATCCCCACCGGTCGCCGGGTGTCCGGGCAGCAGCGGTCATGGCGCAGGCGACTGCCGGAAGAATACCGGAAAAGGCTGGCCGCCGTGGGTTTCAAGCCCAGCGGCAACCGGGCCGGTTTCGGGGGCGTCCAGCCACGCTACGTCTTCCGCCTGGACGTCACCCCTTCCGAGCAGGAGTTGCTGGCAGCCATGGAGAGTAAGACCAGGTACAACATCCACCTGGCGGAACGCAAGGGCGTCAGCGTTCGCCTCGCCCGGGACGCCTCAGACCTCAGGCTTTTTTACGATATCCTGACAGAGACCGCTGCCAGGGACCGGTTCCTGGTCCGCAGCTTCAGCTACTTCGAGCGGATGTGGGACCTGTTCGTGACGACGGGATACGGCCCGGATCTTTCTGGCGGATTACCAGGGCCAGGCGATCGCCGGAACCCTGGCCTTCCACTGCGGCGACCGGGTCTGGTACCTGTACGGGGCATCTTCCAACCGCTTCCGGAACCTGATGCCGAACCACCTGCTGCAGTGGACGATGATCCGCTGGGCGAAGGAGCCTGGGCTGCAGCCTGTACGACTTTCGGGGAGTGCCCGGCAGCGCCGACCCGGACGACCACCTGGCCGGGCTGTACCGGTTCAAGAAGGGCTTTGCCGCCGTCTTCACCGAGTTCATCGGAGAGTACGACCTGGTCTTGGCGCCCCTCTGGTACTTCCTCTGGATGCGGGTGCTTCCCGCTTACCAGCAGGTGACACGGCGCCTCCTGCGCCGCAGTCCGGAGCCCAAGACCGACGAATCGATGTAGAGGTTGGGCGGAGACATGAGGGATATTCACGTGAAGAAATCGTTGAACCCTACCATAGAGATACCTGTCGACAGGAGGGTCATATGGACCAAGCTGAGGGGCTTGCCAGTTGGGTGGAGATCGATCTGGACGCCATTGCCGGCAACGTGGCTGCGGTCAAGTCAGTGCTGGAGCCCGGGGTGAGACTGCTGGCGGTGGTCAAGGCGGACGGCTATGGCCACGGCCTGGTGCCGGCCGCCCGGGTCGCTGTCGCCGGGGGGGTGGAGATGCTGGGGGTGACCCATCCAGGAGATGGGGCGGCGCTGCGCCAGGCTGGGATAACCGCTCCGGTGCTGGTCTTCCGGCCGCTGCTGCCGGGTGAGGAGGAGACAGCCGTCCAGTGCGGCCTGACTCTTTCGGTCGGCTCCCTGCCCCAGGCCCAGCACTTGTCTGCCGCAACTGACCGGTGTGGGCGGGAGGCAACAGTGCACCTGAAGATCGAAACCGGCATGGGGCGCACCGGTTTTTCCCCCGAGGCGCTCCGGGGCGTCCTGGACAAGCTCCTGAACCTGCCGGGTTTACGGTGGGAGGGGATCTACACCCACTTCGCCGCAGCCTCCGACGACCCGAATTACACCAGGCGCCAGTACCGGATCTTTAACGGTGTGGTGGAGGAGCTGCGGGAGCGGGGGGTCGACATCACCCTGCGCCACGTGTGCAACAGCGCCGCCACCCTGCTCTACCCCGAACTGCACCTGGAGATGGTCAGGGTGGGCAACCTCCTCTATGGCCAACTGCCGGCGGGCGTCAGGGAAGATGCCTTACCTGACTGGCTGAGACTGAAGGATCCCTGGTCATTCTGGACGTGGGTGGTGCACCTGCAGCCGGTACGGCGGGGTGATACGGTGGGCTACGGCCGGACGCACCGGATCACCAGGGACACGGTACTGGCGGTGCTGCCTGTCGGCTACAGCGATGGCTTCGGGCTGGACGTGACGCCGCGCCCGGCAGGGGTGATCGACCTGCTGAAGGTGCTGGCCAAGACTGTCGGGTCTTTTTTTGGCCTGCCGCTGGGCATCCATCACGCCATCATTGATAACCGGACTGCGCCCGTCCTGGGGCGGATCGGCATGGAATTAACCTGTGTGGACGTGGGCAAGCTACCGGCAGTAAGGGCGGGAACGCCGGTGCGGCTGCCGGGGCGCCGCACCGCCATCAGGACCACGGTCCCCCGGGTATACGTAACAGAAGGAGTCGTAACTACTCAGGAGTCAGGAGTCAGGAGTCAGGAGTCAGAAAATAACAGTAGCCAGTAGCTCAGTTCATTGCACTCTACTGAATTCTGAATACTTGGGTCATGGCAGGAATATCTTGGGTAGTGACGAAAAATAATGTTACAGAAAAACTTTAAGGGAGCGTGAGTAGCGTGACCATTAGAATCGATCAACTGCTGGGCAACGAGGCCGACGACCTTTTAAACCACAAGTGTGCCACTATCCCCAAGGAAGAGATCCAGATACCGGGGCCGGATTTTGTGAGCAGGATCATGATCCCGTCCGACCGAACGGCGGCAGTGTTGCGCAATATGCAGACCATGTTCAACACGGGGCGGCTGGCGGGGACGGGATACCTCTCGATCCTGCCTGTTGATCAGGGGATCGAACACTCGGCAGGGGCCTCCTTTGCGCCAAATCCGATCTACTTCGATCCCGAGAACATTGCCAGACTGGCCATTGAAGGCGGGTGTAACGCGGTTGCTTCAACCCTGGGGGTGTTGGGTTCGATCACCAGGAAATATGCCCACAAGATTCCCTTTATCCTCAAGATCAATCATAATGAATTGCTTACCTATCCCAACAAATACGATCAGGTCCTGTTCGCCAGCGTCGACCAGGCCTTTAACATGGGAGCGGTAGCGGTCGGCGCCACCGTCTATTTCGGTTCCCAGGAAAGCACCCGGCAGATCCAGGAGATCAGCGAGGCCTTTGCCTATGCCCACAGCCTGGGATTGGTAACCATCCTCTGGGCCTACCTGCGTAACGATGCCTTTAATGTTGACGGGACTAATTACGAGGTATCCGCCGATCTGACCGGCCAGGCCAACTATCTGTCTGCAACCATCGAGGCAGATATCGTGAAGCAGAAACAGCCGGAAAACAATGGCGGTTTTAAGGCGCTGAAATTCGGCAAGACCAGCGAACAGGTCTATTCAAAACTGACATCGGATCATCCGATCGACCTGACCCGCTACCAGGTTGCCAACTGCTTTATGGGGCGGGCGGGCATGATCAACTCCGGGGGCGCTTCCGGCCAGGATGACCTGGCCCAGGCCGTGCGCACGGCTGTGATCAACAAGCGCGCCGGGGGGATGGGGCTCATCTCCGGGCGTAAGGCCTTCCAAAAGCCGATGGGCGAAGGGATCGAACTGCTAAACGCCATTCAGGACGTGTACCTCAGCCCCGAGGTGACCATCGCCTAGCCTTCTCGAGGGGCCCGCAATCATAGGGAATTGCTATTGCTCCGCATGCACGCATGTTCCGCAATTGGATTCGCAATTACAAAAACTATAAAGGATTTTGTTTAAATATGAAGAAGTATACAAACAGAACTCGTTAGAGGGGGGCCTGTGAGGTGCTCATTACAACAACGACCGCAGTGGCGCTACGCTGTCCCGAATGCGGCAAGATAAAATATCACTCGCTGCCTCTTTTTTCTTTTTCAGCCCAAAAGACCCTGCGCTTAACCTGTGCCTGTGGAGCGCCCCTACTGTTGATCAGCACCAGAGACCGCAAGGTCTTTTATTTTCAGGTGGAGTGCCTGATGTGTGAGGGCAAGCACCTGCAGGAATTCTTTTTAAGGGAGATCTGGTCCGGGCGGGTGCTCAGCCTGGTGTGCGACGAAACCGATTTGGAGATCGGATTTATCGGTCCCCGGAACCAGATCAAGAAGTGCATTGCCGACCAGGAGCGCTCTTTGCAGGAGATGGCGGAGGACCTGGGTTATACCGACTATTTCGCCAATCCGGAAATCATGTATGAGATCCTGGACTGCCTGCATAAAATTACAGAGGATGGAAACCTTTCCTGCCAGTGCGGCAACCCGCAGGTGGAGGTGGAGATCTTCGCGGACCGCATCGAACTCCGGTGTGTTGGCTGCGGGGCTTTCGGGGTGATCCACGCCGAGACCCACCATGATGTGGATGTCATGAAAAAGGTTTGGGAGATCGTATTGGGGCCGGGCAACGTCAACATGATCGAGATCCGCAAAGAGGGACGCAGCCGCGCCCGCAAGCGGGAACCCGGTTCAAAGAAATAGGCAAGAAGCGGCTTCTGTTGTGTCAACTAGTTTTTGGCTTCAGCGGGGGTTTGCCTTCCCCCACTGAACCGACGCGCTTCGGGGATCGAGCTTCGGAAGAGGGGAGGAGAAGCCATGGATCGGGAGCTTACCTTGGAGTTTGTTCGGGTTACGGAGTCGGCGGCTATTGCTACCGGACGCTGGCTGGGGCGCGGCAACAAGGAGATGGCCGATGATGCCGCAGTCACCGCCATGCGCCGAATGTTTGACACCGTGCAGATCGACGGCACAGTGGTGATCGGCGAGGGCGAGATGGACGAGGCCCCTATGTTATACATCGGTGAGAAGGTGGGCACCGGGACGCCCCCGGAGTTGGACGTGGCGGTGGATCCCCTGGATGGCACCAACATTGTGGCCAATGGCCTTACCGGAGCAATCGCCGTGCTGGCTGTGGCTCCGAAGGGATGCCTGCTGCATGCTCCGGATATGTATATGGACAAGATCGCCGTAGGGCCGAAGGCAGTCGGTAAGATCAGCCTGGATGCTCCGGTGGAGGAGAATATCAAGGCCGTGGCCGGGGCATTGGGCAAACAGGTGGAGGACATCACCGTGGTGATCCTGGACCGCCCGCGCCACGTGGATATGATCAAGAGGGTGCGGAAGACCGGCGCCCGGATCCAGTTGATTACGGATGGGGACTTGGCCCCGGCGGTTGCTGTCGCCTTCGAGGGTACCGGGGTGGACATGATGCTGGGTATCGGTGGGGCGCCGGAGGGAGTCATTGCCGCTGCCGCCCTGCGCTGCCTGGAGGGAGAGATGCAGGGCCGGCTCTGGCCGATGGACGAAGAGGACATGGCACGGGTCGAAAAGATGGGGATCAAGGACTGCAAGCGTTTGCTGACCATGAATGACCTGGCCAGGGGGGAATCGGTGATCTTCGCGGCCACGGGTGTCACCGACAGCACTCTGCTGAAGGGTGTGCACTACACCTCCTGGGGCGCCAGCACCCACTCTTTGGTGATGCGGGGGCGGACCGGCACGGTGCGTTTTATCGACGCCCGTCACTACTATGCGCGTAAGCCTGACTACGCCCTGCCGGAACGGAAGCTGGAATAGAAGCCAGATGCGTATCTTTTTTGTCTTGACACCTTCTGAATACGATGGTATATTTTAGCCACTTTGATTGTGAACAAAGTGAACCGGGCGCCTGACCCGCTGAAGCGGGTAGCCCGGCGTGGCATCGAATGTGCCGGGGCACCCTTTGGGTCGGCCATTTGATGGACAGTATGATTCCTGCCGCTCTATTGCTTTATTCCCAATGTGTGACCACCTTGTCGGTGTCCGCTCGCGGATTGTTTCCTCATGGATTTTTCCTTTAACTTCGCTCTGAAGTCCCTCACCTCTTAGGCGGTGGGTTCAGGGTGTTCAACTAGTTCTTGGCTTCAGTGGGGGATTGTCTTACTCCCACTGAAGCTTAGAAATAGTTAACTAGAGGCGTAGCCGCTCTTATCCCACCGCTTCAAAAAAGCGGGGGCATTAGAGCGGGTAGCCCTCGGTAAATCAACGGGAGTTCAATCTCCCTCTGATTAGCGAAGTTGCATATGGCTAATACCCAGGTTGACCTCTGCAGCAGTATTACACGTCTGATTTAACTTGTGAATAGGAGGATTTTTTTGAGCGTTTCGGAGGGTGTTACAGAGTTAGATCAAAAGACCATGGCGGAGTTGCTCAAGATCGCCCGCGAGATGGAGATCACCAACTATTCCCGGTTTCGCAAGAAAGAGTTGATCTTCGAGATCATGAAGGCGCGGACCGAGAAGAACGGCCTTCTCTTTGCCCAGGGAATCCTGGAGATATTGCCTGACGGCTACGGCTTCCTGCGCCCCTTCGCCTATGTTCCCAGCCAGGATGATATTTACGTGTCGCCGTCCCAGATCCGGCGCTTCGACCTGAGAACGGGAGACCGGGTAGCCGGACAGGTGCGGGCGCCCAAGGAGACCGAGCGTTTCTTCGCCCTGCTGCGGGTGGAGACGGTCAATGGCGTGGCGCCGGAGGAGGCGGCGGAAAGGTTGCACTTCGACGCCCTGACCCCGATCTTCCCCAACGAGCGGCTGACCCTGGAGATCGACAAGCCGAATATCTCCTGCCGCATTATCGATCTGATCGCTCCCCTGGGCAAGGGCCAGCGAGGTCTGATCGTGGCTCCGCCCAAGGCCGGCAAGACCTTTCTGCTTAAGAAAATCGCCAATTCCATCACCGCTAACTACCCGGAGGTAACCCTGATGGTGCTGCTCATCGACGAGCGCCCGGAGGAGGTTACGGACATGCAGCGGTCGGTGGAAGGAGAAGTGGTGGCCTCCACCTTCGATGAACCGCCGGAGAACCACGTCAAGGTATCGGAGATGGTGATAGAGCGGGCCAAGCGGATCGTGGAGCACAAGCGGGACGTGGTCGTCCTGCTGGATTCCATTACCAGGTTGGGGAGAGCCTACAACCTGGTGGTACCGCCCTCAGGACGTACCCTGTCCGGCGGCGTCGACCCCACTGCCCTCCACAAGCCCAAGCGCTTTTTCGGGGCTGCCCGCAAGATCGAGGAGGGGGCAGCCTGACGATCCTGGCTACCGCCCTGATCGAGACCGGCAGCCGCATGGACGAGGTGATCTTCGAGGAGTTCAAGGGCACCGGGAACAGTGAACTGGTGCTCGACCGCAAGCTCTCAGACAAGCGTATCTTCCCGGCGATCGACGTCAAGCGCTCCGGGACGCGCCGGGAGGAACTCCTGCTCAGCAAGGAGGAACTGGAGTTGATGTGGAATTTCCGGAGAATGTTCGCCTCCTACGGCACCAGCGAGAGCATCGAGATGCTGATTGACGCCATGACCAAGACCAAATCCAACAAGGACCTGCTGCGTGCCCTACCCCAGCTTTTTAAGTAAATTGCTCCGCAGCGTGGCTGCTGCCGGCGCGCCGTTGTTACGGGCGCGCCTAGTTACGCGTCGTTAACTAGAGGCGCGCCCAGAGGGCACCCGGCTCTATCCCACCGCTTCAAAGAAGCGGGGGCATTAGAGCGGGTAGCCCTCGGTAACCCATTCGAAAAGAGGGGAGATGTTGCCATGTCCGTGAATGCAGACAAGCCCCGGCTTGGCCCTGCTGCCGAGTACCGGCACGACCACCCGCCGGTCAGGAACGTCAATGACATGTATGCCGAAAAGATGACTCGCGGCCAGAAAGTGGCCGACAAGGTAGCCGCCAAGGTCGGCAGTTGGCCTTTCATCATCATCCAGAGCCTTCTCCTGGTTGTCTGGATGGCGGTGAACGTCTACCTGGCGGTGATGGTCGGCAGGCCGGGGTTCCTGGCGGCGTGGGATCCCTATCCGTTCATCCTGTTGAACCTGGTGCTCAGCTTCCAGGCGGCCTATACCGGCCCCGTGGTGATGATGAGCCAGAACCGCCAGAACGAAAAAGACCGGCTGCAAGCCCAGCACGACTTCGAGATCAACCGCAAGGCGGAGAAGGAGATCGAGGTGTTGATGCGGCACCTGGCCTACCAGGACGAACTGATCCTGGGGATGCAGGAGCGGCTGGAGGACACCTTAAAGGAGATCCGTTCGCGCCAGAATTAGGAAGCATGAATAAATCCTGGGGATGACGGTAAAAATAGCAAGGAAACGCAACCGGCATTAAGTCGAGGTGTTCTTAATGAGAATAACCAAAATGCTGGGTGTTGCCTTGTTGTTTTTTGCCTGGACAGTGCTCTATCCGGTTTCCCAGGCCTATGCTTACTTCGCCGAAGACAGCTTTGCCCCCTTCTATGACCAGGGCATCCACTCTGGCGATGAGCCTGCGGACCAGGTGGGGACGTCTCAGGAACAGTCAAACGCTCCGGAATTGACCCACCGGGTGGCCCAGGGGGAGACCCTGTGGTCTCTGGCCCGTCACTATCACGTGGAACTGGCCCGGCTGATGTCTGTCAACAAGATCAGCGACCCCACCCATCTCAGCGTGGGGCTGGTGCTGGTCATCCCCGGCGGGGGAGCGCAAACCGGAAGCCGGCAACAACCGGAAGCCGTCCGCGCTGCTTCTGCTATTGTCCGGAACTGGAGCGGCAGCCTGGCCTGGCCGCTGTTGGGCGAACTGACCCAACAGTTCGGGCGCCAGATTGACGGGGCGTTTCACCACGGCCTGGATATCGCCGGGAACACCGGGATGCCGGTCCGGGCGGCTCAGAGCGGTATGGTGGTTAGCTGCGGCTGGCTGCCGATCTATGGACTTACGGTGATCATCGACCACGGCAGCGGTTTCAGGACCCTGTACGCCCACCTCCACGACTTCGCAGTGAGGGCCGGGGAGACGGTGAACCAGGGACAGGTGATTGCCCATGTCGGTAGTACCGGCAACGCTACGGGCCCTCACCTGCATTTCGAGGTGCGGCAGAATAACCAGTCGGTTAACCCGCTGCCGTACCTGGGCAATTACTTTCAAACGGCTAGACAAACTGAACCGGAATTACCGGCTCTACGGTATGGGTGTGGGACTTCGGATTACCACCAATGATCCCGGGAATATCGGCCAGGATCAGCAGGATCAGGATCAGGAACAGGTTAAAAGGATTGGCCTCGGCCTCCCCCACCATTTCCAGCGTGTCGAACCTCTCTCCAAGCCCAAAGATCCGGAAGCTTTGAAGAGTTTTTTGCGCCGGATCGCTAGTCAGGAGTTCCTGAAGGCTTTCCAGGACGGTCACGAAACCGTTGCCACGGTCGCCCAGGTAAGGCCGAAAGCTTTTTAAGACCTGAAAGGACCGGTCATCGATCAGTGTATATGGCACCCATACTACCTCCCATCTCTATTAACAACTGGTGGCAACTGCACAGGCTCTGACAGCAATTCTTGTTACAAAATATGTTAGCATCAGGATAAGTGTTCCTGGAGCGCCTGCCATAAAATAGTTAACTATTTCTAAGCTTCAGCGGGGGAAGACAAGCCCCCACTGAAGCCAAGAACTAGTTGAACAGTCGCGGCATGAGACTAGTTCCAGCAGAAAAAGAGGAGGAAAATAAACAGGATGATGAAAATCCACCAACCACCAAACCACACGACGCCGCCTCTTGCTTCGGCTCACTTTTGCTTCGGCTTCCGCCATCCGAAAAACCTCCTTTCAGTACGCATTGTCGCTCCCATAACACAATATGAGCCTGGCGCCGCATGTGTTACTTGGTTGACAGATGACTACCGATAGCTACCCGCTCTAATGCCCCGCTTCTCTGAAGCGGTGGGATAAGAGCGGCTACGTCACTGCATTAACGATTTCTAAGCATCAGCGGGGGCATGCCTTCCCCCACTGATGCCAAGAACTCGTTGAACAGGAACGGCTGCAGTTAACGTTTGCCAAGGATTCAGGGGTGTGTTATAATAACTTCACGTGATGTCCGATAGCCATGTTAGTGGTTAGTGGGGAGTTGATTGTTTCGGAGGATTGGCTGAATCACCGTTGCGGTAACAAAGCACATAACTGCAGCTTAGTCTGCTTTGATGGAGGTGACATCGATGAAAGAGGGTATCCATCCCAAGTATGGTCCGGCGGTCATTACCTGCGCCTGCGGCAACAGGATCGAGTTGGGCTCTACCAAGTCCGCCATGAGGACCGAGGTCTGCTCAAGCTGCCATCCGTACTATACCGGGACTCGCTCGCGGCTGGTGGAAAAGGGCGGCCGGGTGGAGCGGTTCCGCCAGAAATACGGGCGTTAGTAAGAGCAGGCGCCAGGCTTGCTCTTTTTTCGCGCCCTCAAGGGGGTGAGGGCTTGCCGGAACAGCAGAAGGCAAGCAGTTTCCAGTACGGCGGCCAGGCGGTGATTGAGGGAGTGATGATGCGCGGCCCCAGTTCTGTGGCGGTGGCCGTGCGCACCGGCGACGAGATCGTCGTCCACCGGGAGGAGTATGTATCCTGGGCCGATGCTTCTCCCTGGCTAAAATTTTTGAAGTGGCCGCTGGTGCGGGGCACGGTGGTGCTTTTCGAATCGATGGTGATGGGCGTCAGCGCCCTGAACCAGTCCGCCTCCCTGGCTATGGGGGAGGAGGAGAGCGAGGGCCTGAGCGACTGGGACATCTTCCTGGCGGTAGCTTTAGCCTTGGTAGCAGGCGTTGCCCTGTTTATCCTGCTTCCCGCCTGGCTCGGGCACGGCGCCAGGGCCTGGGGGTTGGGAATCTGGGGTCAGAATGTTGTTGAGGGGGTCATCCGGCTGGCCATCTTCCTCGGTTACCTGCTGGGCATCAGGTGCTTCAAGGACATCAGGCGGGTGTTCCAATACCACGGAGCCGAGCACAAGGTGATCAACACCTTCGAGGATGGGGCGGACCTGACGGTAACCGAGGCGACCAAGCGCTCCCGGATGCACCCGAGTTGCGGCACCTCCTTCCTGCTGGTGGTGCTGGTGATCAGCATCATCATCTTCGCCCTGCTGGGGAACGGCCCCTGGTGGTACCGGTTCGGCTCGCGGCTGGTGCTGCTGCCGGTGATCGCCGGCCTGGGCTACGAGTTGATCCGCTATGCCCGCCTGCACCGGCACAGCCTGTGTGCCCTGCTGATCACTCCCGGGCTCTGGCTTCAGAACCTGACCACCGGCGAGCCGGATAACGGCATGTTGGAGGTGGCAATCTCTGCCCTCCTGATGCGAGTGCGAGTGATGCAGAAGGCGAGCACTTATTGTGAAGGGGGGTGCGCCCCATGCTTGATAAACTGGAATCGATCGAGGCCCGTTACCGGGAGATGGAGCGGCAACTCAGCGACCAGGCAACGCTGGCCAATCTTGATGAATGGCGCAAGATAGCCAAGAATCATGCAGATCTCACCGAACTCGTCGACACCTTCCGTGAGTATAAGAAGACCACCGCAGAGATCGAAGGCACCAGAGAAATGCTGCGTGAGAGGCTTGACAACGATCTGCGTGAAATGGCGGAGATGGAGCTTGCCAACCTCCAGGAGAAGCAGCGGCGGCTGGAGGATGACCTGAAGATCATGCTGCTCCCCAAGGATCCCCGGGACAACAAGAACGTGATCGTGGAGATCCGCGGGGGCACCGGAGGCGAGGAGGCCGCCCTGTTTGCCGGCGACCTGTTCCGGATGTACGGCCGCTACTCCGAGCGCCAGGGCTGGAAGACCGAGGTGCTGAGCGCCCACCCCACTGATATGGGCGGCTTCAAGGAGGTCGTCTTCCAGGTCAACGGCAGCGCCGTGTACAGCAAGCTGAAGTACGAGAGCGGCGTGCACCGGGTGCAGCGGATCCCGGTCACCGAGTCCGGCGGGCGCATTCACACCTCTGCGGCGACGGTGGCTGTGCTGCCGGAGGCGGAAGAGGTGGACGTGCAGATCGACCCTTCGGAGATCAGGATCGACATCTTCTGCTCCAGTGGTCCCGGCGGACAATCGGTGAACACCACCCAGTCGGCGGTGCGTATCACCCATCTGCCCACCGGCATGGTAGTCTCCTGCCAGGACGAGAAGTCCCAGCACAAGAACAAGGACAAGGCGCTGCGGGTGCTCCGGGCGCGCCTCTTGGACCGCGCCCAGATCGAGCAGCACGGAGAGATCTCTTCCATGCGCCGGTTGATGGTGGGCAGCGGCGACCGCAGCGAGCGGATCAGGACCTATAACTTTCCTCAGGGACGAATGACCGACCACCGGATCGGGCTCACCCTGTACCGGCTGCCGGCGATCCTCGAGGGCGACCTGGACGAGACGGTCGCTGCCCTGATCGCCGCCGAGCGGGCTGAGCAGCTCCGCGATGCCGGGGATGGTACTGGCGCCACTGCTCCCGCAGGAGATTGAACTCTCTCTCACGAAGGCGAGGAACGATGAATCAGGAACGAGTGGCTGAGGTCAAGAATCTCGTGACTTCAGTCAAAAGGGGTTCAAGTCAATGACCGGCGGGGAGTTGTTGCGGCAGGGGACTGCCGTTCTGCGGCAGGCCGGCCTCGACCAGCCCCGGCTGGAGGCGGAGGTGCTGCTGGCTCACGTCTGGGACCGCAACCGGGAGGAGTTGCTGATCCACCCGGAACAGGGGGTCCCGGAGGCGGCGGGCCGGCAGTTCCTGGCGCTGGTCGGAGAGCGGGCGGGAAGCGTGCCTACAGCCTATCTCACCGGCGCCAGGGAGTTCATGTCGCTGATGATGACGGTGACCCCGGCGGTCTGATCCCCCGTCAGGAGACGGAATTGCTGGTGGAGGAGGTGCTCCGCTGGCTGGAGTCCCGCCCAACACTCAAAAGCACACAGGATGATGATACGCTTAACCTACCATTTAGCATTAATCAAGGTTACAAAAAGATATCCCGGTTGAGTGCCGGGGAAACACCACGCCCCGTGCCCAATCGTTCAAGGGAAGCCCCAGTTGAGCGCTGGGTGGTGGCGGACGTGGGCACCGGCTCCGGCGCCATCGCCGTCAGCCTGGCCCATTATCATCCGGCAGTACAGGTAGTAGCCATCGACATCTCGGAGGCGGCCCTGGATGTGGCGGCGGCCAACGCTCGCTGCCACGGATTGGCAGACCGGGTCTGTTTCCTGGCCGGCGATCTGCTGATTCCCCTGCTGGACGCACCCGGCAGACAGGTTGGTAGCGCTTCAACCCTCGATACAAAGGGGATATATCCGCCCCGTGCCGGGGGAACCGGGACAGCGGTGGTGGCCAACCTGCCCTACATTCCCACCGCAGCGTGGGACCGGCTGCCCCCGGAGGTGCGGCGGGAGCCCCGCCTGGCCCTGGACGGGGGCGGTGACGGCCTCGACCTGTACCGGCGCTTGCTGCCCCAGGCCGCGGCCTGGCTGGCCCCGGGCGGCCTGCTGGCCTGCGAGATCGGTCCCGGGCAGGCGGAGGTGCTGATCGAACTGTTGCAGCAGGGGGGCTGGCGGCAGGTCCGCCTGATCAGGGACTACCGGGGCGAAGAGCGGGTAGTGACGGCGTTGCGCAGCGGGGGTAAGACAATCCCCCACTGAAGCCAAGAACTAGTTGAAGAATTTGGGTGCACGACAATTTTATGAGTAAATAAATGGCAAGAAAAAATGCTTTGTCTGGACTAACAAAATGTCACCCCAATAGACCTCGGACTTAGTTATTGCTTATTCCGGTACTTGATTTTTCCCCACCGACGCACTGCTTGACCTCCCTGGTCTTTGACGAACCCGTCCGGCTGCTTGCCGGACCCTTTTGCCGGCCACCTCGTCCGGACGCATGGGGATGCCGGTTCCGTCAAC
>CAVYEE010000024.1:0-94268 GCA_963767365.1 uncultured Peptococcaceae bacterium | reverse complement strand
TTATAGAGCAACATCTTCCGCCGAGATCTGGTCCGGTGTTATGTTGGTGAAGTAGAGGTGATACGTCTTGGTCTCCTCATCGAGCACCCCTACCAATCGAAAGGTCTCTTTGACCTTGGGTGCGCCACCCTTGGGATGATAGACCTCGAAGTGGTCTTCATCCTTCTTAGCCTTGGATGTACCTTTGAAGGAGACCTCGATCAGGGCGTCGATCACTTCCCGCTTCAGTAAAGGGAGTGCGTCATGCAGCTTTTTACCGGCCAGGTTGATCGTGTTGCCACGGTGAGTGCCCAGCACCGATACAATATAAGTTGGCTGATTGCTTCATCCGGCTCACGAAGTAGCCTTCGTTTTCTCTGATCCTGCTAAACAGCTCGTATTTGAAATAACCAGAGACCAAACAGGAGGATGTCATTAACCCAGTCTCCAATACGCATGGTCTTGACATCGGCGGTCTTGCCGGAAAAGATGGCAATGCTCTTCGTGATGTTGGTGAGCCCAATGGCTGTTTGGATCTTGATCTCGGCCTTGCCCCTGGCTCCCGGGAACTGTTCGGCCAGTTTATCGTGCAGATGGATGATCGTGCCATCAGCCACGATCAGGCCCTTAAAACCCTTCAGTTTCTCTGAAAGCACAAAACTGCCGTGGCTGGCAATGTCCGCAACACCGTGCGCCAGGCACTCCTTAAAGAAAGCTACGAGTTGCGGTGTAAAACGGTCGTAGAAAGCCGATGGTGCCAGTTTCTTGGCCGATGCTGTCTGATAGGTCCTCCTCAGGAAACCCAGGGTGCGCTGAAAACCTACTCCGAATCCGAGTACCAGCACCCAGACAGAGTCACCGGATCGATCTTCCGGTTACGCTTGATCAGTCCGACATCGTTGGCGGTGGTCTCCAACCACTCCGTACACGCTTCCGGTGGCGGTGACAGCTATAGTGTGCCGGCAAGGCTGGCGGCGATCTCCCTCGCCCTGGCCAGGAGGTAGTTGCGCTCGTTCTTCCGGGGCTGCTCCAACACCTCGTTCCACAGGGCTTTCAGGACCGCCCCGACCAGCGGTCCCGGCTGGCAGTCCAGGGCTTCCATCAGGTCTGCCCCGTTGACGGCGAGGTCGTCCAGGCTGAAGGCCGCTTGCTCCGCCAGCACCTCGCGCAGGCGGGCTTGAAAGGCATCCCGTTCAGGCAGGGCGCGCACGACAAAGTCGGTAGTGTGGGCCAGCATGTCCGCCTCCCTGACCGCCAGCAGGTCCGGAACGGTTGCCCGCCCAACTCTGGAGATCAACCTCCGTATGGCCGGTTGGCGCATTTGCAGGCTCAACATGTGCTCCCGCACCAACAGGGAGATCCGCCTGGTGCTATGGCTGCTGTAGCGCAGCCGTCTTAGGATCTCCTCCGCCATCTCGGCGCCCAGCAAGTTATGGCCATAAAAATGTCCCCTGCCGTCAGTTCCGCGACGGAAACACCGGGGCTTGGCAATGTCGTGCAGCAGGACTGCCAGGCGCACCTCCAGTTTTGCCGGGGTGTACCGCATGGCCTCCAGGGTGTGGCCGAGTACGTCGTGCCGGTGGGAGGGGTGAAACTGGGGAAAAAGCCAACTCTCTCCCAGCTCGGGGATGATCAGGAACAGCAGCCCGGCCTGGAGCAGGCACTGCAGTCCATCCAGAAAATTGGCGGCGATCAGCGTCCGGTTCAGTTCGTCCCTGACCCGTTCAACCGAGATTCTGCAGATCTGTTCGGCATTCCTGACGATGGCATGCCAGGTTCCGGACTCGATCCGCAAACCGTAATCTGCGGCAATGCGGACCGCTCTCATGATCCGCAGGGCATCCTCGCTGATCCGCGCCTCCGGGTTGCCTACCGCCCTGAGCTGCAGGTCCGCCAGGTCCCGCATGCCGGAGCAGGGGTCGATGATCAGCGTTTGCCGCGGGTCGTAGGCGATGGCGTTGATGGTGAAGTCCCGCCGGGCCAGGTCCTGCTCGATGTGGCTCACAAAGCGGACCTTGTCCGGACGGCGCCGGTCGCGGTACCCGCCTTCGGTCCTGAAGGTGGTGACCTCAATCGGAAAGTTTCCGATATAGACGGTGATCGTGCCGTACCTGATCCCCGTCGGCAGCACCTTGCAGCCGGCCGTGTTGAAAATAGCGGAAGCCTCGCCGGGTGAGGCATCCGTGGCCAGGTCCCAATCCAGCGGGGTCACACCCAAAATCAGGTCTCTGATCCCCCCGCCGACCACGTAGGCCTGCCTGCGTTCTTCCGCCAGCAAGGCACAGGCTCTCCTGACCGCCTCGGGAAGAGGCAACTCCATGCCGTCAGCCCCTCTCCGGCATCCTCAGGGCGCAGGGGCCGGTGGCGCACTTGCCGCAGACGTCACAGAGGCCCAGGTCCGGGAAATGATCGTTGACTTCGAGGAGGTAGCGGTAGCACCTCTGTTTGTCGAGCCCGTCCGTCGTGAGCGCCCCGCTGGGGCAGCGCCTGATACAGGTGTCACAGTGGCCGCCACGCCCGGCCAGGCAGAATTCCCCGGTTGGGTCAGCAGTTGTCCCAGGCGAGGCCAGGGATGCCTCCGGCAGAACGGCATCGGTCACCAGGCTCCCCAGGCGCCCGGCGCAACCGGCCCTGGTGATCAGCATCTGGTGCCTGCCGAAGCTGCCCAGACCGCATAAATAAGCCACGTGCTTGTGTGACCAGAAGGACACCAGGGCCACCGGATCAAAGTTGTGCGTGGGCTGCTGCCAGGCAGCCTTGATTTCCTTGACTGCCAATGCGTCCCCCAGGGTGCGGCAGACAGAGTCGATCAGCCGGTTGGTCTCGATGTAGGCCTCCGCCCAGGCCCGGCTGACATAGGGATCCTCCCGCTGCAACCGCACCAGTTCCCTGTCAAAGGGCACGAAAAAGGCCACTACCGTACGGGCGCCGGGCAGCAGGTCCTGCGGCAGCAGGTGGCCTGGACCGACCGCTTCCCGCAGTCCGGTGAAACCAGGGTTATCCGCCGCTGTAAAACCGACCAGCGGCGTGCGGTATCCGGTCTGGCCGCGGTAACTGCCGACGGCTTCGACGATCGTCTCTCTGATAAACTCATCCATCTTCCCACCCGCTCCCTTCAAAGTACAAAAACTGTAAGCCTGGTAATCCAATTCTATCATAGAGCCCGGCTTCAAACGAAGCGAAGCGAAGTTTGATGCCATGTGCCTGTCCAGCACCGATGGTACCCGCTCTAATCACCTTTAGTTGATAAGAGCGGCTAAGCACTGTATTAACTGGCTCTAACCTTCAGCGGGAAAACTTCGCTGAAACTAAGACCCAGTTGAATGGCCCTAACCTTCAGCGGGAAAACTTCCGCTGAAGCCAAGACCCAGTTGAATTCGCCTGAATCAGAGGGAGATTGAACCCCCACTGATTCTATTAATCTGAACCCACCGCCTAATACTACAGCGCTAGATCTCTAGTACTATAGTGCCTTGTGAAAAAGATGCAATAATGCTTGAAGTTCATCCCCACCCGCCATCCCGTGCTTGACGAGCGAAGTGGCGGGGTCAGGGAAATGTCCTTTGACAACCTTGAATAATGGTATCACCCAATTCCTGGAGCCTGGTCTTACGGTGAGAACGATAGGCAACCATGTTGCGCTTCATGTGGTAGTTAACGATCCTCAAAATCTCTTTAACCGTCTCCTCATCACCGGAAAAGGCGGCATTGATCAGCCTATGCGCCAGTGGCAGCGTCAACACCGGTTCACCCGTTTTTTTTAAAACGCTGGCGCAGATCCAGTATGAATAGATGGGCGATCAGCACGAACATGATGTGGCGGTGCCAGGCAGTCCAGGTACGGGCCTCGCAGTGGTCCATCCCGAGAGTAGTCCTTGCACTCCTCGAAGCACTGCTCGATCGGCCAGCGCATGATCGCCGCCCGGTCGAGCTCCGCTCTCTCGATATCGGCCGGGGCGTTGCTTAAGGAGAACTTGAGCTTTCCATCCGCCAGGCGGCGGATGTAGAGCCAGACCTCCGGCCAGGCAGGTCGTCCCGGCTCTCGATCACCCGGAGCGCCTTGACGTCGGCGATGATGGGGCCCTTGGACCCCTCGCCCAGGTTCACCTTCTCCCAGGGGATGCTGTCATCAGCGGCGATCTGGGAAACCTGAACCGGCGGGAAGGACGCCCTCGGCCTGGTGGGACGCTTGCCGTGACCCCTGTACCCCGGCAGCGCCACCTCCGGCATCGAAGTGAACACCAGGGTGGGGCAGTGGATGTCGGCGAAGTAGCAACACTCCTTCGGCAGGCTGTCCAGGAATGCCTTGTTGTTGCCGAAGAAGCTGTCGCAGCCGATCCACCTGGCCGGGAAGAGGCCGGAGGCAAAAGCGTTGTTCAGCATCTCCGACGCCAGCTCCGTCTTGCTCTTGTAGGTGACGTCTTCGGGGACGCCGCAATCCACCACCCGCTGGTACCGATACTCCCCGGTGAACCACTTCTCGGGCATGTACAGTTCGAAGTCCACCAGGCCATAGCCCCGATCGCCGGCGTAGCCGATGAAGACAGCGGACTGGCAGTTCTCGGTCTTGCCGAGCCGCCCGCAGTATTGCCGGTTGACGCCGACCGAGCGATTCCCCTTCTTGACGAACTCCGAGCTGTCACAGGAGAGCATGCCGTCCGGAACAGCGGTCCTTTTTGACAGCTCATTCCTGTAGGTATGCATCATGCCGGCATCGTCGAGGGGGGCGTACTGCATGAAGTACTGCATCGCCCGGGGGCTTTTCCCGTAGGTAAGAGCGATCGGCTCGATCGACTTCCGATCGAGCCCCGAAAGGAATCCCTTGACGAGGATCTCGCTGTTGGCGCGCTGCTCGTCTCTCTTGTAGCAGTCCCGGAAGGAATCGAGGAGATCGCTCAGGATGCTGCCGAGTTCGGGCACCTTGTCAGCGGTAAGACCCACTTCATCGAGAAGTTCCGGGTTCCAGTCCGGTATGGCCAGTTGCATGTTTACCACCCTCTCCCGTACCTTGGGGGCTCGGTAACGGTGGGGGCATGCTTCAATAATAGACGGGAAGCGCCCATCGAGCAGGTAGGCGTAGACAGCCTTCCGGCGCCCGTGATAAACAAAGGTCTTGCCTTCCTTGGAAAAGCCCAGGGTCTCGCCCAGGTAGCGCCAGTTGGCGGCCCGGTAGCAGGTGCCCCGGTACTTGTCGGTATCCACGAAGGTTTCCACCAGATACGGTTCGTCCCCGAACAGGGCCGGCCAGTCCTTCAATAGAAGCTTCAAAGTCCGTGACAGGAGGTGCGAGGCCAGGTAGCGGATGCGCACCCAGGGCAGGATCAGGAACCGGTTGTTGTTGACCACGTGGGGAAGAAGCTTCAGCCTCTGCTCGTCGTCCCAGCCGAGGTAGCGGTCCCTCGCCCCCACCCTCAAGGCGGCCCGGTTGTAGGAAAGGGCGGCGACGGGCGTATCCCCGTGGCAGGCCAGGTACTTGATCCGGGGGCCGATCATCCGGTGATAACCGAGATAATGGTAGGTTCTCACCATGTGGTCCCAGACCGGCTCCAGGTCAGTGTGATTGACCAGGTAGATGGTGATTGGCTGGAACTCCTTGAGACTCCCGGCCAGAGGGCGTGTTTCAATAAGAACAGGTTCTTTCACCGTTCGCACGCTCGCCCTTCCTTGATTTGTCTGTATCTTAACCGACGCTACCGTGCCCCTGGGAACATTATGACATGAAATGTTTCCCTTGTCCACCACGGATTTCAAATTTCGTAGTGTCACATGCAAGCTAGGGTGAGGATGCCATTATTAGGTTGTCAAGGAACTAGCGTACCCGCGCTGTAGTACTAACAGGTGGGGACTTCTAAGCGAAGTTAAACGTCCTTCTTGTTGTGGCCGGAGATAACGCTTACAATAATATCCGGGGTGATGGTAATGCGCACCGGCAGCGTTGACCTGCCATTACATCCCGGACAGTGCCCGCCCTGGCTCTTCGAACGGATGACCAGGCTCAGCCGGGCGATCCTGGTCCTGCTCGTCCGGGTGCAGGGTCGTCAGGCAGTCCTGGAAAAGCTGGCCGACCCGTTCTGGTTTCAAGCCCTGGGCTGCCTGCTGGGCTTCGACTGGCACTCCTCCGGCCTGACCACCACTGTCTGCGGGGCGCTCAAGGAGGCCTCTCGCGGCTTGGAGCGGGAGTTGGGTATCTTTATCGCCGGAGGCAAGGGCAAGACCTCGCTGAAGACTTACTCACCAAATCACGGCCAGCGGTTAAAGCCTTTTTATTCAATTCGGCAAAGGCAGCCGGGACTCTCTCCAGGACGGCGGCCTCCAGTGAGGGCCAACTTACCAGGTTGGCGGCGGCGTTCAGGCTGCCAAGGGCGACAATATTGGCGACAATTTCCCGGCCTACTTCCTGCCGGGCGGTTTGAATGATGGGCAGCTTGATGACAGTGGCTGCCGTGTCCGGAACATTCTCGACCAGGAGGGAATCAACTATTACCAGTGCTTTCTCGGCTGCTGCCGGCAAGTATTTTATACAGGCCTCCTGGGTAAGCGCCAGTAAAACGTCCGGTCTCTCCACATGGGGATAATCGATCAACTCCGATCCGATGATCACTTCGGCCCGCGAGGCTCCTCCACGGGCTTCCGGCCCGTAGGCCTGGGTTTGGATCACAAAATGCCCGTCTGCAATCGCCCCGGCAGCGAGGATGATCCCGGCCAGGATCAGCCCTTGTCCACCGGAACCCGATAGTTGTATTTGGACCGGATCGGGCCAACGATCACGCCTGTTCGCGGGCACGTCTGACCACCTCCATGTAGGATGCTGTAAATTCAGGCGCCACGTGTCTGTGCAGAACCCCAATCGGGAACTGCTCACCCGTCAATTGAACTGCGCCTGATTTTATCTTATCAATCCAGACAGCGTTATCCTTTTGCCAACGAACCATTTCGGTCGGGTTGGCAAGCCCGTTGAGCCGGCCATAGGAAGTAGGGCAGTGAGTTACCGCTTCGATCAGGGAAAAACCCGGGTTTTGAGCTCCCTCAACTATGAGTTGGGTGAGGAGCTGGTTATGATAGGTGGTGGCCCGGCCGGTGAAGGTGGCGCCGGCCGCTTCTGCCAGGTAGCAGATATCGAAAGCCTGCTCAATCATGCCATAGGGGGCAGTGGTTGCTTTTTTGCCACGGGGGGTCAAGGGAGAAAATTGGCCGCCTGTCATGCCGTAGATGCTGTTATTGAAGACGATTGCCGTCAGGTCTATATTGCGCCGGCAGGCATGGATCAGGTGATTGCCCCCGATCGCCGCCGCATCCCCGTCTCCCATGATGACGAAGACCTTGAGGTCGGGATTGGCAAATTTGATACCGGTGGCAAAAGGCAGGGCCCTGCCGTGGGTGGTGTGCACGGTGTCAAAGTTCATATACCCGGCTGCCCGGGAAGAACAACCGATCCCGGAGACGATAACCACTTCATCGTGGGCGTAGTTTAGCCTCTCCAGGGCGACCGCAAAGTCACGCAGAACAATGCCGTTGCCACACCCCGGACACCAGATATGCGGTAAGGTTTCTTCCCTGAAATATTCCGTGACCCTGAAGGACACCTAACATCCCTCCTTTAGGGCTGAGAGGATTTCCTGAGGGGTAAACAATTCCCCGTCAACTCGCCCCAAGTGTCTGACCGCGCTCTTGCCGGCCACTACCCGTTCTACTTCCAACACAATCTGTCCCAGGTTCATTTCCGGCACTAAAAAGGGGACCGCCCTCTCCCCGATTTTTTTCACTGCTTCCACCGGAAATGGCCAGATAGTAGTCGGGCGAATCAGGCCCGCCCTGATTCCTTCCGCCCGGGCTAATTTTAAGGCCCGCAAGGCTGATCGGGCGGAGGCGCCATAAGCCAGGATCATAATTTCAGCATCTTCTGTTTGGATCTCTTCCCAGCCCAGGATGTCTTTTTGATGGGCTTCGATTTTGCCGCTCAGTCTGCGGATTAACCGGTCTGCAACATTAGGATTTCCTGTGGGGTGGCCGACATCATCATGGACCAGGCCGGTCACGTTGCAGTTATAACCCATGCCAAAATCGGCAACCGGCGGGACCTCCCCGATAGCTCCACTAAAAGGTCTATAGTTCTCCCGGCTGGAGGGGCGGGGCCGTTCGTCCAACTCTATTTTTCGGGGATCCGGCATTTTTACGCCTTCGCGCAGGTGAGCGATTACTTCATCGAGCAGTAGGATAACAGGGGTGCGTAGTTTCTCTGCCAAATTAACCGCTTTAACAGTAAGTGTATAGGTTTCCTGGGCCGACCAGGGCGATAGCACGATCGCCGGATGATCCCCGTGCGTCCCCCAGCGGGCCTGCATGACATCTCCCTGGGCCGGGGAGGTTGGGAGACCGGTACTCGGGCCGCCCCGCTGAACATTGACGATGACGCATGGAACCTCGGTCATACAAGCATAACCTATGTTCTCCTGCATCAGGGAAAACCCGGGGCCGCTGGTGGCGGTCACGGCCTTGACTCCGGTGAGGGAAGCGCCGATAATTGCTGCGATGCTGGCTATTTCATCTTCCATTTGAATAAACTTACCGCCCAGGGCCGGGAGTTTCCGGGCCATGCCTTCAGCTATTTCTGTCGAAGGGGTGATGGGATAGCCGGCAAAAAATCTTACTCCCGCATCCAGAGCCCCCTGCACGCAGGCTTCGTTGCCCTGCATCAAGCTGATTTCCCCTACTTCACGCATTTTTAACCACCTTGATTGCGTAATCCGGGCACATGGTTTCACACAGGCTACACCCGGTACATTGATCCCCCTGGACGACCTCGATCTTGCCTAGAGAATTCAGAGAGAGCACTGCCTTCGGGCAGACCTCGATGCAAAGCTTGCACCCTTTACACCACGCCTTATTTACTTCCAAAGAGCCAACACGGGTTTCGACTGAGTGGATGTCAACCAAACGCACTCACCTCATTATAATACGCCTCTCGCCGATTAGAAACAGGGTTTCCACAGATAACTACCCGCTCTAATGCCCCCGCTTCTGCGAAGCGGTGGGATAAGAGCGGCTACGTCACTGTATTAACGATTTCTAAGCTGCAGCGGGGGAAGGCAATCTCCGCTGCAGCCAAGAACTCGTTGAATGCTCAACTGAGCCAGATCATCAGTCTTCTTTAAAATATAATACCATCTGTCCCTGTAACAATAAAACCCCATCTGCTTGCGGCAGCCGGGGTTTGAACTGCACATTGCTCATTTCCGGCTCAAAATTTTGGCGTCTCCCCAGAGGCGCTCTAGGTCATAAAACTGCCGCGCCTCCTCGTTAAAAATGTGAACCACCACGTCGCCGCCGTCCAACAACACCCAGCCGGACTCCGGCGTCCCTTGCCGGCGCAGGTACGATCGCCCGGCCTGTTCCAGTGCATCCTGGGCTGCCCCGGTGATCGCCGTGATCTGGGGTATGTTGCGTCCGCTGCAGATCACGAAGTAGTCTGCCGCCGGAAATACCCCGGTCATGTCCAGTATCCGGACGTCAACGGCATTCTTGGCAACAGCGGCATCACCCGCGCGCAAAGCCAGTTCCCGGCCCTCCGACAAATAAACTCCCTCTCTTCTACCATGAGTGATGAGTGATAAGTATACTCGTCACTTCTTTTGTTCCTCTTTTTAGACTCATTACTTTTTTAGATGCAGATGATAATTCCATGCCGCAACTGTCTGCGGGTGGATCAGCTTGCGACTCTTCAACAGATAGCGGATCGAAAAAGCCAGGGACATCAACATGGCCTGATCCAGGTCATCCTGCACAGCCAGGCGCAACTTCCCGACGATCGGGGAGGTCCGCCCCTCGGCGATCAGGTCTGCCAGGTAAATGATCTTGGCCAACTTGTCCATGTCCGGAGCCCCCACCGTGTGCACCTCGATTGCCCGCAGCACGCTACGGTTCTCAACCCCCAACTCTGACCGGACGAGCCAGGCGCCCACAGGGCCATGCAAAATCACCGGAACCCGGCGCTCGATCTCGTACTCGATCAGCCCTGCGGATTCGGCAATCCGAAGTAGTTCACCGGCGGCCAGATCACGGGCATAATCATGCAAGAGCCCGGCCATCTCCGCCTCCTGGCCGGAGACGCCGTGCACCCTGGCAAGCTCGACAGCGCTTTTAGCCACTGCCAGAACATGCTCATACCGTTCCGGTGTCATGCGCCTGCTGGCAGCGGCTGCATATCTGGACTCGATTGTGTTCATCTTCGCTCGGAAGGTTACTGGCGCGGTTTGGCTTCGTTGACTGTCAAGATACGACCCTGGAAATCGGCGCCATTGAGGGCCTCAATGATCTTCTCGACATCCTCATCGTTCACCTCAACAAAACCAAAGCCTCGTGACCGCCCGGTTTCCCGGTCGACGATGATCCTGCTGTTGGCCACACTGCCGTAATTACTGAAAAAGCTGTTCAGTTCCTCAGCATCCGTGCGCCATGGCAGATTACCGACATACAACGTGCGTGTCAAATCCCATTCACCCCTGTTACCTAATTCGGGTGTTAGTATGCCACCAACACCTGACCACTAACCACCATTTGGAGGTGGGGGTTCGTCTCACTTCTCATATAGCCTGTTCTTTATTATATAAGCCTCGACAGCTTCGGGTACCAGGTACTTGATGGAGGCGCCCCTCCTGAGCCGTTCCCTGATGTCGCTGGAGGAGATGTTGAGCATCGGGATCTCCAGGATGGAGACGGACTCGGAGAAATGTTCACCAAGCAAGGTGTTGAGCTGCCGGAGGTCGTAGCCGGGCCGGGTAACGGCAATAAACCTGCACATGGCCAACAGTTCTTCGGGCTGCTTCCACCCGATGATCTCCAGGATGGCGTCCGCCCCAGTGATGAAAAACAACTCCGCCCCGGCGCCGTACAACTGGCGGAAGGCTCGCACCGTGTCCACCGTATATGAGCATCCGCCCCGCTCGTATTCCAGCCGGGAGACCTCAAAAAAGGGGTTGGTGGCGGTGGCCAGCACCACCATCTGGTACCGGTGCCAGAAATCGGAGACGGCATCCGGCGTCTTATGTGGTGGATGCCCTGACGGAACAAAAACCACGTCCTGCAGGCCACACTGCTCCCTGGCTGCATCCGCTGCCACCAGATGTCCGTAATGGACGGGGTCAAATGTCCCTCCCATGATCCCAATACGCTGACCGCTCATTTCCCCACTCCGATCCTGTTGTTTTAATTCTGATCATTGATAAAAATTCCTGCCATAAACGCGAAATTTGAGGGAAAAATAAACGAAATTATAAAAGAACCTCGGGGAGGAAGGTTCTCTTGAAACGGCATCCCTTTCTCCCCTTCGGAGTCACCGGAGTGATCCGGGGAGCAAGCGTGATCTTCTTCGCCTACATCGGGTTCGATGCCGTGTCCACTGCCGCGGAGGAGGTGCGCACTCATTACTCATTACTTAACTTCTGATTTGTCCGTCGCCGTAGATGATGAACTTGACAGAGGTCAACTCCTCCATGCCCATGGGGCCCCGGGCATGCATCTTCTGCGTGCTGATGCCGATCTCCGCCCCTAACCCGAACTGGTAGCCGTCGGTGAAGCGGGTGGAGGCGTTGACGTATACCGCCGCCGCGTCCACCTGCTGGAGGAAAGTCCGGGCTTTGCCGTAACTACTGGTTATGATCGCCTCGGAGTGCTTGCTGCCGTACGTGTTGATGTGCCGGATCGCTTCATCCAGACCATCCACCACCTTGACCGCCAGGATCAGGTCGAGGTACTCGGTCTTCCAGTCATCTTCAGTAGCCGGGACTACATCGGGCAGGATCTCCTGAGTCCGGGAACAGCCCCGCAACTCCACGCCTTTTGCCCGTAAAGCCGCAGCCGCCACCGGCAGGAAGACCGGAGCCACACCGGCGTGCACCAGCAAAGTCTCCATGGCGTTGCAGACCCCCGGGCGTTGGGTCTTGGCGTTGATCACGATCTTCTCCGCCATGACTAGATCTGCGTCCTCTTCCACGTAGGTGTGGCAGTTGCCGACTCCGGTCTCCAGCACCGGTATTGTAGTGTTCTGCACCACGGTCTGAATCAGGTTGGCGCCGCCCCTGGGGATCAGCACGTCGATGAACTCGTTCATCTTCAGCATGATATCGACCGCTTCCCGGTCGGTGGTATGCACTAACTGGATCGTCCCGGCCGGCAACCCGGCACTGGTGGCAGCGCTGCTGATCACCTGGGCGATCGCCTGGTTGGAGTTGAAGGCCTCGGAACCACCCCTCAGGATCACGGTGTTCCCAGCTTTCAGGCAGAGGCCTGCGGCATCCACCGTGACGTTCGGCCTGGCCTCGTAGATAATGCCGATCACGCCCAGGGGTACCCGCATCTTCCCGATCTGCAGTCCATTTGGCTGTGTCCACATCCGGGTCACCTCACCAACCGGGTCCGGCAGAGCTATCAGGGTCCGCAGTTCCTCGGCCATCTCCGAAATCCGGTCCGTGGTCAACAGCAACCGGTCTAGCAGCGCCTCGCTCAGGTTATTTTTCCGGGCCGACTCCATGTCCTCGTTGTTGGCCTCCAGGATCATGCTGGAGCGCTCCTCCAGGCTCCTGGCCATGGCCTGCAAGGCCTCGTTCTTGACCCTGGTCGACATCCCGGCCAGCGTCAAGGATGCCTCCTTGGCCCTGGCGCCCATCTGCCGCAGTTCTTCCGCCACCATTTTACCATCCCTCCTGAATCTATTGGATTTCTTCTCTCTCATCTACCGGTGGCTGTCTGCCTTAATCTCAGCCACTGCAAACCGCTAACCACCAACCACTAAAAGGGCGAGGTTATCCCGGTGGATCACCTCGTCGTAATCGTGATAGCCGATAATTGACTCGATCTCCACGCTCTTGTGGCCCTTGATCAGGGTGATCACCCCGGACGATAGTTGCTGATGCCCCGGGCCAGGTCATGCCCGGCCTCGTCGGCCACGCCGACCACGGTTCCGGCTGCGAACTCCCCCTCCACCCGCAGGACGCCGCTGGGCAGCAGGCTCTTGCCCTCTTTCACGATAGCGCCGGCAGCGCCCTGGTCAACATAGATCCATCCCTGCGCAGGCGAACTGAAGGCAATCCAGTGTTTGCGAGACTGCATCCGGCCGGCGCCTGGCACAAATAAGGTACCCACCGCCTCCCCGTTCAATATCCGCTGGATAGTGCCCGCCTTCAGGCCATTGGCGATCACCAGGGGAATCCCCGCCGTCATGGCGATCCGGGCTGCCTGGAGCTTGGTCTCCATGCCCCCGGTAGACAGGGCCGATCCCCGCCCTCCCGCCAGGGCCTCGATCTCCGGGGTAATCTCGGCAATCTCCGGGATCAGGTCCCGCCTGCCCGGTGCCCGGAGGCGGGGACCTGATTGTAAAAACCGTCCTGGTCGGTCAGCAGGACTACCAGGTCGGCTTCTACCAGGCAGGCCACGTGGGCGGCCAGGTTATCGTTTTCCCCGAACCGGATCTCTTCCACGGCCACCGTATCATTTTCGTTAACTACCGGGACCACGCCCTGGGTGAGCAGGGTTTCGAAGGTGTAACGGGCGTTCAGGTAGCGCTCCCGGTCCATGATGTCGTACCTGGTCAGCAGCACCTGGGCCACGATCAGGCCACGGGAAGAGAACAAGTGATCGTATTGCTGCATCAGAATGCACTGGCCGACGGCTGCCGCCGCCTGCTTCTCCGGCATGGTGCGGGGTCTCCGGGCCAGTCCCAGCCGCCCGACGCCGGCGCCGATCGCCCCGGAACTCACCAGCACCAATTGCCGCTCCTGCCGCAGCCAGGCCAGATCCGAGACCAGGCTATCCATCCGCCCCAGGTTAAACTGTCCCCTGGCGCCACAGAGGAGCCTCGTCCCTACCTTCACCACCACCCGGCGGGCCTGGGACAAGGCGCCGCGGCTGTTTAACCGGCTCCTGCTTCATTTTAGACTCACTCCGTCCACTCAAATTCGAAGTCCCTGATCTTGACGAGATCACCCTGCCTGATTCCTCTTGAGTGCAGGGCTTTATCCAGACCGATGCGCTTCAGGGTATGCTGCAGGTAGCGCAGGGCAGCAGGGTTGTTAGGGTCGAACCGGGCCACCAGGCGCTCCACTCCCTTGCCGGAGACCTGCCAGGCGCCATCGGTCTTGACAACGGTGAAGCCGGTTAACTCAAGCTCAGTCCTGATCACCGGCAGGTCCAGATCTTCCGGCGCCTGAATCTCGCTCGGTCGATGCTCATCAAGCAGGCGGGAAACACCCAGCACTAGTTGGTCGACCCCTTCGCCGGTAGCGGCGGAGATCGGGTAAACCTGCACATCCGGAAAACCCTGGCGCAACAGGGTCAGATTCTCCCGGGCCTGGGGCAGGTCGATCTTATTGGCGGCGATCACCTGCGGCCGGTCTGCCAGGTGCGGGTTGTAGAGCCGCAACTCCTGGTTGATCACCCGAATGTCCTCACAGGGATCGCGGCCCTCGGTGCCGGCCGCGTCCACCACGTGCACCAGCACCCTGGTGCGCTCCGTGTGCCGCAGGAAACGGTAACCGAGGCCGGTGCCGGTGTGAGCGCCCTCGACCAGGCCGGGCAGGTCGGCCACCACGAAGCTCTGGTCTTCACCGATGCGCACCAGCCCCAGATTGGGATCCAGGGTGGTGAAGGGGTAGGCGGCCACCTTCGGCCGGGCTGCGGAGATGCGGCCCAACAGGCTCGACTTGCCGGCATTGGGAAATCCGATCAGCCCGGCATCCGCCAGCAGCTTCAGCTCCAACTCCAGGATGCGCTCCTCCCCTGGGTCTCCCTGCTCTGCAAAGTGGGGGGCCTGCTCCTTGGCGGTGGTGAAATGGGTGTTGCCACGCCCGCCTCGGCCACCCTTGGCCGCCACCACCTGGTGGCCTGGCCTGGTCAGGTCAGCGATGATACCACCCCCCGTCTCCGCCTCCTTGACCACCGTACCCGGAGGAACCCGCTAGCATCAGGTCCTCCCCGTTTTTTCCGTGCTGGTTCTTTCTGTGCCCGGCTTCACCCCGCTCGGCCCGGTAGTGTTTTTGATAGTGGAAATCGACCAGGGTGCTCAGGTTGGGATCGACCACCAGCATTACATTGCCGCCCCGGCCGCCGTCGCCGCCGTCGGGGCCGCCGTTGGGAATGAATTTCTCACGCCGGAAGGAGGCTGACCCGTTGCCGCCGTCACCTGCTTTGACAAAAATTTTGACGTAGTCGTAGAACATGCCACAACCCCATTTTGGCCGTTAGTCGTTGGCCGTTAGTCGTTGGCCGTTAGTCGTTTTGGCCGTTAGTCGTTGGCCGTTAGAATTTGCATGCCAGCCTGCAAGCGAACGCTCGGGCAGTTCAACTGGGTCTTGGCCTCAGGGGAGGCGCTCCAATGAGGCTTAGAGCCATTCAACTGGGTCTTGGCTTCAGCGAAGTTTTCCCGCTGAAGGTTAGAGCCAGTTAATACAGTTGCATAACCGCTCTTATCCACCGCTATTAAAGCGGGGGATTTAGAGCGGGTAGCAATCTGTGGATAATACAGTGATTAGCCGCTCTTATCAACCGCAAGAAGCGGGTGATTAGAGCGGGTTAGTCATCTGTGGAGCGCTACTACTTTTGTCTTCTGACTTCTGCGGCCGATTCTAGTGCTCAGGCCATGCTTTATATCATTATTGCTTATTGCTCCCATAAAAACAACTTCCCCCTGAATGTTCGGGGGAAGCTTTCTTCTCCATACCCTCAATTACCTTATGCTTGCGCCGCCTCCGGATTGATGCTGACCTCTTTGCGGTCATTGCCCTTGGTCTCAAAACGCACATAACCATCCGTCAGGGCGAACAGGGTATCGTCCCGTCCCCGCCCGACATTCCAGCCCGGGTGAATACGAGTTCCCCGCTGGCGGATGATAATGTTGCCGGCGTTCACAAACTGCCCGGCGTACTTCTTGACGCCCAGCCGCTTGCCCTCGCTATCACGCCCGTTCCGGGAACTCCCGACTCCTTTTTTATGAGCCATAATTCCACCTCCCTTTATTCTCCTGCCGCGCCCTCCGTGGCGCCAGCGTCCGTATCCGCCTGCCCGCTGCTGAAACCGGGGCAGACGATCTCTTTTACCATGATCTCCGTAAAGAGCTGGCGGTGGCCATTCTTGCGCCGGTAGTTCTTCTTTGCCTTGTACTTGAAGACGATGATCTTCTTGGCCTTACCCTGATGGAGCACCCGGGCTGTGACTTCGGCACCCTCGATAACGGGAGTGCCGATTACTGTTCGGGCATCGTCACCTACGGCCAGAATCCGGTCGAATGCGACCTGCTCGCCCTCGGCTACCTCCAGCTTTTCCACCCTCAGGACGCTGCCTGGCTGGACCTTGTGCTGCTTACCGCCTGTTTCCAAAACCGCGAACAAACCTGTTCCCCCTTCCGCCAGAGCCAGGTGGCACATTAGAGCACTTGAATACCCGCTCTACGCGTATCTTGGCCTATCCAAAGGCCACATGCAATTCTAGCACCCGGTAGCAAGCCCTGTCAAGCATTACCCAATCATTGGCAGAGTCCAACTGCCCTCAAACCTTTCACTCCGAAACGGATATGCTGATGATGCGGGCCTTGGCATAAGTGCGGAAGACTTTGGTGATCTCCACGTATACCTGCTTACCCACCTGGACACCGCCATCATCCACATCGATCACGTAGCCCTGGACACGGGCAATGCCATTGGCCGGGTGCGAGGCGTGGGGCTCCTCGATCTTCAGCTTGAGGATCTGGCCCAGGTGTACCGGAGCTGCCAGGTTGGCGATCTCCTCCTGGCTGCAAAGAGGGTGCATCTGCACATCTTCCAGGTGGGCGGCCTCGCTTCCCTTGACGATGATCTGCTTCCCGATCTCCTCCTCCAGGGACCGGAGGTGGCTGCCCCCGCCGCCGATGAGGAAGGCAGCCACGCCAGGGTTGACTTCCACCAGGACTGCAGGCGCAGTATTCGTTCTGGCAAACTCCCGGAGATCCTGACAGGTTTTCAGGCCTACCGTCTCTTCCGACAGCACCCGGCCCTTGCCCTCACAGTAGGGGCACGGCTTTTCCAACAGGCTGCTCAGGCTGGGCCGCACCTTTTTTCGCGTCATCTCCACCAGGCCGAGGTGGGTCAAACCGAGGACATAAGTTCTGATCTTGTCTCTTTTCAACTCCTCATCCAGGCGCCTGAGGACCTCGGCCCGGTGTTCCAAGACCTCCATGTCGATGAAATCGACGATAATGATCCCGCCCAGGTTCCGCAGCCGCACCTGGCGGACGATCTCCGGGATTGCCTCCAGGTTGGTGCGAAACACCGTATCGGCAAAGTTCTTGCTCCCTGTATATTTCCCGGTATTGACGTCGATCACCGTCAGGGCCTCGGTCTCGTCGATCACCAGGTAGCCCCCGCTGCGCAGCCAGACCTTGGGCCGTAAACGCCCGGGTCACCTCCTGGTCGATTCCGTAATCACCCCAGAGATCGGACTCCACCAGTTGCACCTTCCGGCCAAAGCTGTGAGCGTCGGAACCCAGCAGTTCCATGATCTTTTCGTAGGTCTCCGGATCGTTGACCACCAGGCGGTCGAGTTCTTCTCCCACCAGGTCGCGCAGCACCCAGGAAACCAGTTCCAGGTCCTGGTACAGCAGGGCCGGGGCCGAGCAGCGGGATGACTTCTCCTTGATCCGCTTCCATAGCTCAGAGAGGGCGGCCACATCCTCCGCCAGTTCCTCCCGGCTGACACCCTCGGCCACTGTGCGCACGATCAGGCCACTGCCGGGAATGCGCACTTCTTCGGCCAGGTTCTTCAGGCGCTCCCGTTTCCGCTCCAGGGTGATGCGGCGGGAGACACCGATGCAGGCCAGGTCCGGCAGGAGCACCACGTACCGGCCCGGCAGGGTGAGTTGGGTCGTCACCCGGGCCCCCTTGGTGCCAAAGGGCTCCTTGACGACCTGGACCAGGATCTCCTCCCCCTCACGAAGCAGGTTCTGGATTGGGATGTTCTCGTGCTTGCCAGGCACTGTATGCACATCTTCAACGTATAGAAAGGCGTTGCGCTCCAAGCCTATGTTCACGAAGGCCGCCTGCATGCCCGGCAGGACGTTCTCGATCCGCCCCTTGTAGATATTGCCGGCCAGGCGCTGCTGGAACGAGCACTCCAGGTAAACCTCTACCAGGCGCCTCTTTTCCAGTACCGCCACCTTCGTCTCTTCCTTTGTCACCTGAATCAAAATTTCTTTTTGCATTAGCTCTTCTTCCTTCTACTTTTTATATCTCCCAGAGCCGCTTCCTCTCACCAAGGGGATTGACCAATCCGCCATTGTGGTGCAGCAATGCCATCCGGGTGACCTGGGCCGGTTCAAAAACAGAGGTCGGATACAGGAAGTCATCTTTTTTTCCGACCTCCGACTTCTTGCTTCTGACTTCTGATATCAGCGTCTCCACCAGGCCGCGCAGGGGTACAGCCGCGCCCCCGAGATCCGCCAGCAAATCAAGCACAAGGCCATCTCCTTCTTTTAGCGCTGATGTGCGCTCCCCCCAGGTGCCCGGCGAAGCCCAGCACTCAACTGTTCCTGCCTCTGACCTCTTGTCTCCGGCCTCCGTTAACCGGCAGGCTGTCAGGGCAGACCTGACGTCAAACAGTTTGCCATCCTTGGGGCGTTTGTAGTATACCGGGCTGGAGCTACCGGCGAGGCGATCGATGGCCTGCTTCCAGGCGTTGGCATCCTGCTCCGGCGGCAGGATCAGCCGATACCAGGCGCAGTTCACCGCCTTGCCGATACCAGGCACTGCCGGCGCCAACTCCATCAGGCACCCGATCTCCAGTCCAGGAGGAAACTGGTTCCTGAGGGAGGCCAGGCCCTCAGGCAGAGGCACACCGGCGGCCAGGTCCACGTCCAGGTACTCCCGCAGCCCGGCCACGCCCACACCCAGGGAGGGGCCGTAGGAAAGCCTGGGGTGAGGGTTGAACCCCTGGCTGAAGGCCAACGGCAACCCGGACCGGCGCAGCGCCCGAATAAAAGTGCGGACCAGTTCCAGGTGTGACAGCCACCTGGCTCTATCTGTTTTAGAGTACTCTATTCTATATCTCGGCATTGATCTCCCAAACTTTTTATTGACTACGCTATCTATTATGTCAACCTTTAGGAAATCCCGTGGTCTTTTAAATCTTTTCTCTGGCCTCTGACCTCTTGCCTCTGACCTCGCTACCAACCGGGCCTCCACCCCGAAGTTGGGGCATACCCCGCACCCCTCGCATGAGGCTGAGCGGCAATCGTTGGTAGCCGCTCCGGCCAGTGCCCGCCGGTGTTCCCGCACCAGGAACTCCCGGTCGATTCCAGTGTCGATCATGTCCCAGGGCAGGGCCTCGTCGTACAACAACCGGCGCCCCGCATAGAACTCCGGATCGAGGCCGGCCGCCCGGAAGCCCTCCAGCCACAGGTCAAAGTTGAAGTGATCAGTCCAACCGTCAAACCGGCAGCCCCGACGCCAGGCCTCAAGCAACACCTCGGCCAGGCGGCGGTCGCCCCGGGCCAGCGCCGCCTCCATAAAACCCATCTTGATGTCGTGCCAACGGTAATCGGCGCCACTGCTCTTGACCAGGTCCCGCAGGAAGGCATGCCTCTCCGCCAGTAGCCCCCGCGGCAGTTGACCCTCCCACTGGAAGGGCGTGTGCGCCTTGGGCACGAAGGAAGAGGCGCTGACTGAGAGACGCAGCTTTTTTCCCCCCTGGCGCTGCGCCCCGCCTGCTGCACCTTGCGCACCAGGTCGCCGATCCCCTTCAGGTCGGCCTGCTCCTCGGTGGGCAACCCGACCATGAAGTAGAGCTTGATCGCCGTCCACCCGGCTGCCGCCGCTGCCGCTACCGCATCCAGGAGATCGGCCTCGGTAACCCCCTTGTTGATCACGTTTCGCAGGCGCTGGGTGCCTGCCTCCGGCGCCAGGGTCAGGCTCGTCCGCCGGCCCCCGGGCAACTTCCGGGCGATATCCACGCTGAAGGAGTCAACCCGCAGGGACGGCAAGGAGATTCCCGTCCGGGAAAGAGTGCACTGGTCCTCAAAGACGGCAGCAAGTCGTCCAGGTCACTGTAATCCAGGCTGCTTAAAGAAACAAGCGAAATCTCTTCGTAGCCGGTTTTGGCGCTGATCTCCCGGGCCTGCCGTAACAGCAACTCTGGGTCGCGCTCCCGCACCGGGCGGTAGATCATCCCCGCCTGGCAGAACCGGCAGCCCCGGGTGCAGCCCCGGAAGACCTCCAGCATCCCCCGCTCGTGAACCGCCTCCACCAGGGGCACCACAGGCGCCGTGGGGAAGAAGGCAGTGTTCAGGTCCGGCGCCAGGCGGCGCCGCACCCGTCCCGGCGCCCCGGGGCGCAGAGGCGTGAAGCCCTGCACTCCCCCTCCTTATTATATGCAACGCTGTAGAATGAGGGGATGTAGACACCAGGAATCCCGGCCAGTTCCTCCAGCAAACGCTCGCGCCCGCCCCGCAGGAGATTCTCCTCTTTGACCCGTCTGACCACTGACAGTACTTCCGGCAGCGCCTCCTCACCCTCGCCGATCACGAAAGCGTCGATAAAGGGCGCCAACGGCTCCGGGTTGGCGGCCACCGGGCCGCCAGCGATCACCAGCGGGTCATCGTCAGTTCGCTCGCCAGCCATGAGCGGGATCCCTGCCAGGTCGATCATGTTCAGCACGTTGGTGAAGGTCAGTTCGTATTGCAGGGTGAAGCCCAGCAGGTCAAAATCCCGGAGCGGGTGGTGGGACTCCAGGCTGAACAGCGGCAGGCCGCGCCGCCGCAGTTCCGCCTCCAGGTCGCCAGCCGGGGCGAAGACCCGCTCCATCAGGTAGTCCGGATGGGCGTTGACCAGGCCGTAGAGGATCTGCAGCCCGAGGTGGGACATCCCCACCTCGTACAGGTCGGGGAAGGCAAAGGCCATCTTCACTGCTATCCGGTCCCAGTCCTTGTGGACGGCGTTCCACTCGCTGCCCAGGTAGCGGGCAGGTTTTTCCAGGTGCGATAGCACATCATCGATCTCGATCTGCTCCATAAATTCAACTCTCTCATGTTTATTCTCTCATGTTTCTTGTCTAAAGGAACCTTGCTTCAGATGGGTTGCTCCCCCACCTCCCTATTTTACCATTTCCGTTTAAAAGAAATCACTTCCAGATCATGAAAAAACAGCGCTAGGCGTAATTACCAGCACTGCTTTTGAATGTTTTACGCTTTTTCCAGATGACTACCCGCTCTAATGCCCCCGCTCCGAAGTGGTGGGATAAGAGCGGTTACGTCACTGGATTAACTAGTTCTTGGCTTCAGTGGGGGAAGGCAAACCCCCACTGAAGCCAAGAACTAGTTGAATATGCGCTCAAGTCTGGTTCTGCTGATGCTGCATCGGGTCGACCAACTGGTCGCCGTCCCGCATCTCGAAGTGCAGGAAGCTCCCGGCCACGGTGCCCAGCACCTGCCCCTGGTCCACCTGCTGCCCGGACTGCACCCCCACGGCGTCCAGCCGCCCGTAAAGGGTTGCCAGTTGGTCGCTGTGGTCGACCACCACCACTGTGCCCAGGTTCGGGTCATTGAACACCCGGCTCACCTGCCCGGGCAGCACTGCCCGCACTGTGGCTCCCTTGTCCACCTGTAGTTCCACTCCGTCCGAGAAGCGCGGCCAGCCGTCACTGCCCTTCTGCCAGCCAAAGCCCCGGGCCAGCTTGCCGTTGACCGGGAGCCCCGTCTGTTCTACGGCGCCACTCCCTTGAGTGTCGTTCCCCTGGGGGATCGGCTTGTCCACCTGCACGTCCAGGCCGCTCTTGATGCCCAGCAGCGCGCCCACCTTGTCGATCACCGGGGTAAAGTTGAAGCTCCGTACATCGTAGTTGGCGTTCAGCACGTAGACAACCCCATTCCGGGCGAGTTGCCCCACCGTTCCCCCGGTCAGGGACAGGAGCCAGGCCAGGACGAAGATCGCCAGGGCTGCCAGTATCCGCCAGACAAGGTCTCTGGCTTTGTCCGGCAGGGACACGTAACGCCTTGCCGTTGCTTCCCCTCTCATCATTTGCACCACTCCCCAGCATCTTCCTACTCTTATATATGGCTTCTCAGCCTGAATATGAGGAAATTTTTGCATAAAAAAGAGTGCCCGCTTCTATCTTAACCCTCTTCTTTTTCAGGTATTGGGCAAGGAACTGGCTGATTTCACCAGCCAATCAGATGGCCATATGGCCGCTACTGGCGCAATGCACCGATAGCCGGTTGACCGCCAGCGTCAGAACAGCAGCGACTCTTTCCGCATATAGACATTCAGGATCAGCCCCACGGCGATCATGTTGGTCAGCATGAAGCTGCCTCCGTAGCTCATGAAGGGCAGCGGGATGCCGGTGACGGGCATGATCCCGATGGTCATGCCGATATTCTCCAAAATGTGAAACAGCCACATGAAAAGGATGCCGCCGATGATCAGCCTTCCAAAGCTATCCCTGGCTTGGAAAGCAGCAGTCAGCGCCCGGGCGATCATGTTGTAGTAGAGCAGCAGCAGGATACACGCCCCCAGGAAACCGAGTTCCTCTCCGATTACCGAGAAGATGAAATCGGTTTGGTGCTCCGGCAGGAAGTTCAACTGCACCTGGGACCCGTGGTACAGCCCCTTGCCCCACAAGACCGCCGGAGCCAACGGCCACCAGCGACTGGATAATGTGATAGCCGTCCCCCTGGGGATCGGAATAGGGGTTGAGAAATACCACCAGGCGGGATAACTGGTAATCCTTCAAGGGAAGAGGCATATGCAGCGGGGAGTAATGCAGGGCCAGGGCCAGCACAATTATCCCCAGGCCGACCCCCAAAATTCGAAGCAGCAGGGAGGGCGCGCGCCCGGCCAGGTATAACATCCCGAAGAAGATCACGATGAAGACGAGGGATGTCCCCAGGTCCGGCTGTATAAACACCAGCAGGAAGGGGGCCGCGAAGTAAAGGAAGCAGGGCGCCAGGTCCTTCAAATGCTTCAACTCTCCCTGCCGCCTGGACAGGTAGGAGGCAAAACAGATGATGATCATGATCTTGGCCAACTCCGAGGGCTGCACATCTAAGAGGCCAAAGGCGAGTTGGCGCTGCGCCCCTTTGGCGGTGTGACCCGCCACCAGCACCGCCACCAGCATGACCACCATGACCGCGTAGATGGCGTGGTGCCACCGGTGCAGCCTGGAGTAGTCGAAAGTAAAAGTGATGATTGCCGCTATGATCAAACCCAGAACGATCCACAGGGCCTGCCTCTTCACGTAATACAGCGCACCTTGAGGCATAGAGGCGGCGGCGCTGCTCAGGACAACCAGGTTCAGCCCCAGGAGTATTCCGATCACCAGCAGAAAATTAAAATCAAGGCCCTTCAGGCGACGACTGAGCATGGAACCAGTTTCCCCTCTCGAACTTCAAGGCGCCTGGTTTCATTATAAAGCAAAGCTCTCTCCCAGTCTATCGCCATCAGTTACCACAACAGAAGTCAGAGTTTTTGAAGTGATGAGCAATGAGCATACTCATCGCTTCTTTTTAGACTCATTCTGACTCCTGACTCCTGAGTACTCGTCTTTCATGGCTCCTGATATCCGACTTCCTGCCTCCGACTTCTTACATCGGCAGGCGTTTCATCTTGATGACCGGAATATTGGCCACCAGTGCGATACTGCCCTTGGCCCGGTGCAGGGCGATCTCCATGTTGGATTCGTCTATCTCCAAGTATTCGGTGATCACCTTCAGGATATCGCTACGCAAGGAGTCCATCATCTGCGGGGCGAGATCGAGGCGGTCATGCATCAGAACGAGGCGGAGTCTCTCCGTGGCGATATTCTTGCTTGTTCTCTCAGCTTCCCTGCCAAGTATGCGCTGCAACACGTCTAGCATATCCTCACCCCTCACCCCGCTCAACCGGTACGAAGTCCCAACATGCGCCTGATACGGTCCACGAGACTGCCATTGCCTTCGATGTCCATGAGAGGCACCTCCTCGCCGATGATCCGCCGCGAGATGTTGCGATAGGCCTCTCCCGCTTTGGAGTTGACGTTGAGCACTGCCGGTTCTCCTCTGTTAGTGGAAACGATCACCGACTCGTCCTCGGGCACAATTCCCAACAGTTCGATAGCCAGGTGTTCGTTCACGTCCTCCACGTCCAGCATATCCCCGCGTCGCACCATCTGCGGGCGGTAGCGGTTGAGGATCAACTGCGGATGGCGTATCTCCGTGTCCGCCTGCAGCAGTCCGATGATCCGGTCTGCGTCCCTAACAGCGGCGACCTCGGGTGTCGTGACCACCAGGGCCTTATCGGCTCCGGCAACAGCGTTCTTAAATCCCTGCTCGATCCCTGCGGGACAATCCACCAGCACGTAATCCGCACTCTGTTTCAGTTCGTTGCACAACGTCAACATCTGCTCCGGGTTGACGGCGGTTTTATCCTTGGTCTGGGCGGCAGGCAAGAGCGAGAGGCTCTCGAAGCGGCGGTCCTTGATCAGAGCCTGCTTGAGACGGCACCGTCCACTGGTGACATCCACCAGGTCGTAGACGATCCGGTTCTCCAGGCCCATCACCACATCCAGATTCCGCAGCCCGATGTCCGCGTCCACCAGAACGACCCGGAACCCCATCATAGCAAGAGCGGTGCCAATGTTCGCTGTCGTTGTTGTCTTGCCCACTCCTCCTTTTCCGGAAGTAACCACCAATACTTCTCCCATAAAAAAGCTCCCCCTTTGCCTCGTCCCTGTTAGTGCCGTTCAACTAGTTCTTGGCTTCAGTAGGGGATTGTTTTCGCCCCACTGAATTATCGGTAAAACTCGGCTTGTGCCGAGCCATCGGCGAAGGCAGAAGCCATAGTTGCACTGATCCAGAGGCTTAGCGCCACTTGATCTCCCGCAAGCGGGAGTCTTAGTGGCGGTGCCTTCGGGTAAATAGTTAATACAGTGATGTAGCCGCTCTTATCCCACCGCTTCAGAGAAGCGGGGGCATTAGAGCGGGTAGTCATCTGTGGTCAAAACCGGGCTGGTACTGCTCGATGATGACGACCCCGTCCTGCACCCGGGCTATTTCCGGCTGCCTCGTGGTTGAAAAATCTCCTTCCGGGGCGCGGGTGATATAACCGGCAATGCGCAATTGTGAAGGCTCAAGCCTCAGGGCCGCCACGATCGCCTTCTTGTCGCCCATTGCCCCGGCGTGAGCCAACCCCCGGAAAGCGCCCATGACGATGATATTGCCGCCGGCCACGACCTCGCCCCCGGGATTGACATCCCCCAGGATCACCACATTTCCAGGGTAGAAGACCTGCTGCCCCGATCTGATGGTGCGTTGAATAAGGATGGTCTGCTCTTCCGACACGATGTCCGCCCGCAGTTGTCTGGCCGTCACACTGTACCTGATCACCGGAATATCGTCACCGCCATCATGCTTTCCCTTGGCATCGGCCTGCTCCTCTACCGTTTCCATGGTAGCCGAGACCTCCGCCACAGCCTCCCCCCCGGCGGCATGACTCCGCTTGCGCCTCTTCTTCCTGCGGCTGACGAACCTCACCTGGGCTGCTTGCTGCCCCACCGTCTCCACCCCCCGCCTATCTCCGTCCGGCGCTCCGTCCAATCTCGCGCCAGCTATAATCCGGCGTAAAACCATATTGTTCCCTGCCAGGGCTTCTCTGAGAGAAATCATTTGCCCCGGCTGGAGAACCCTCCGGCCAACATCGATGCTCACTGTTGATCCATCCAGGAACCCGTTGGAGTC
The DNA here is from genome assembly GCA_963767365.1 of uncultured Peptococcaceae bacterium. Lineage (GTDB taxonomy): Bacteria > Bacillota > DSM-12270 > Thermacetogeniales > Thermacetogeniaceae > Palsa-1188. Next base: position 68,569 of record CAVYEE010000024.1, on the reverse strand, counting down.
GGCAATTCTTTCCGCCAGTCGCCGGAGCAGGTCGTGGAAGTTCGACGATTCGTCCAACAGCACCGTCAGCCCCTCACGGGTTCCCTTGATTTTTACAATCTCCATGATGTCAGGCACCTGAGTCATTGAGTTATTGCGCTATTAAGGATATTTCTATATTTTTCATGATTATCCTGCCTAATCAATGAAAAAACGAGGTAAAATATTCCTTGTTTTTCCAGCATTTTATATTAAATTTCGCCTCTGTTCAACTAGTTCTTGGCCTTGTGTCGTCTTTTTCCTGCCTCTGACATCTGATTTCTGACCTCCGGTTTTAGCCGGCGCCCTCCCCCGGTTGGCTGGCGGGCTGAGACTGCTCAGCCGGCTGCGATTGCGGCGCCGGCTGCTGCTTGGCCGGGGCAGGCGTCAAGCTCTGCCCGGCGCCGCCGGCCTGGCTGAAGTCGAAGTAGCCGTGGGGAAATTCGGGCGGAGCAGGTGTTGCATTCTGGCCGGTGCCGCCGGCGCCCTGCTGGCCGCCAAACGGGGTGTTCATGTTGCCCAAGCCGAAGTACTGGTTGAGGACGGACAGGCCTACGTACCCAATAGAGTCCGCCCCGTGATGAGCGGTCTCGATCACGCCGGCAAAGGCGATCGTGGGGTCATTCACCGGGGCATATTCGATAAAAAGACCATTAATCAAGTCCTGCGCCCCGCCGGTTTCCGCCGATCCGGTCTTGGCAGCCACCTTGACGGGATAGTTCAAGAAAAGCAGGCCGCTGGTGCCCATGGGATCCGTCGCGCCCGCCATCGCCTGGCGGACGGTGGCCATGACCTGGTTGAAGTCCATTGCGCCGGCGGTGTCGACTGAGGCGGTGTGCACCACCTGCGGCCCGAACCTGGCCACCACCTTGCCGCTCGGGTCGTCGATCTCCTGCACCAGGTAGGGGCGCATCCGCGTCCCGTTGTTGGCCAGTTGCTCCACGTAGTTGGCCATCTCGATCGGGGTGAAGGCGTTGGCGCCTTGGCCGATGGCCATGTTGAAGGTCTCGAAGGGCTGCCAGTTGACGTAGAAGTTGTACTTGATCCGGTAGTCCTCATCGAGGGAGCGCTGGGCGGACTTCTGCTGGGCCACCAGGTCCGATCTCTGCTGCGCCGTGGTCGCCGCCGCCAGCAGGGCGGCATACTTGTTGTTCAGCGCCGTCTCCTGGTCCGCATACCACTTGCGCCAATAGAGATCTTCCTGCGCCTTCTGCTCCTCCGGGCTTGACAGGATCCCGGTGACCTCCCCCGGCAGGTCGATCCCGGTCGGCTGGTCGAGGCCGAACTCGTGAGCGACCTCGGCAATCATATCGGCGCCGGCGCGTGCGTCCGGCCTCCATGAAGTAGACGTCGCAGGAGCGGGCCATGGCCTTGAAGAAGTTGGTGATCCCGTCCACCTCCCAGCAGGAGGGGTAGGGAGGGAACCAATACCGGCCGTTACAGTCCACCGTGTCGTTGAGGTTGATATTGCCGGAGGCGAGGGCGGCCATGCCGGTGATCGCCTTGAAGGTCGAACCGGGGGCGTAGAGGCTGCTGATCGCCCGGTTGATCATCGGGGACGGCATTCCGGCAGGGGGGTCATGTATTTCTTGACCGTGGCGTTGTCCACCGGCGGCACCAGGGCGTTGGGGTCGAAGTCCGGGCGGCTGGTCATCGCCAGCACGGCCCCGGTCTTCACGTCCAGGGCCACGGCGGCGCCGGCCCTGGCGTCATACCCCTCGCCCCGCAGCATGGTCAGGGTGTTGTCCATGCTGGTCTCCATCGCCTTTTGCAGGTTGTTGTCGATGGTCAGCACCAGCTTGTCTCCCTGGACCGGGGGAACGGTGATCAGGTTAGCGTGCGGCACCGGGTTGCCGGAAACATCCACCTCCATCTCCTGGAAGCCGTCCCGGCCGCGCAGGTAGCTCTCGTACTGGGCCTCCAGCCCGGACTTTCCGATCAGGTCGCCCGGCTGGTAATTCTCGTCAGCGTGCTGCTTCAGCTCATCGCTGCTGATCTCCCCGATGTAACCCAGGAGATGGCTGGCCACCGTGCCCTCCGGATAATTGCGGACGATCTCCTTCCCGATCTGCACCCCGGGCAGGTCCTGCCGGTGCTCCTCCAGGCGCTCCACCACGTCCATGGAGACATCTTGCTTGATCACCACCGGTTCGTAAGAACGTCCGGATGTCTGGGCATCGTCGAGCAGCTTGTTGATATACGGGGCGTCGACATCCGGGTAGGTGTCATGCAGCAGGGCGACCAGGTTGGTGATGGTATTATCAAGCTTGCCAGGGTCGATCTGCTGCAGGTTGATGGAGATGGTGTCAACAATCTTGTTGGATGCCAGGACAGTGCCCTTGGAGTCAACGATATCACCCCGGGGAGCGCGGACCGGCAGAAACCGGAACTGGTTCAGGGCGGCTTCGGTGCGGTACAGGGGCGCCTCCAAGAATTGCAGGGTGATCAGCCGGAGCACGATCACCCCGAACACGGCGATGGTCAGCCACCTGAAAAATTTCTGTTGTGCTTCCAGTCTCCGGCTTACCATCATGTCGGCATCACCTGTTCAACTAGTTCTTGGCTTCAGTGGGGATTTGCCTTCCCCCCACTGAAGCCAAGAACTAGTTAATGCAGTGACGTAGCCGCTCTTATTCCACCGCTTCAGAGAAGCGGGGGCATTAGAGCGGGTAGTCATCTGTAGAATATTTTGCCGGGTTGCCCGATCTCCACCCGGCTGGGAACGGAGCCGTCGAACAGCCAGGTCAGCGGCTTGAACAGTAAAGCGGCAAGGCAGGCATTGTAGAGTGCGCCGGCGGCAGAAACGCTCCAAAACAGGCGCAGGCTCAACACGGACCCAGAGAGTATCCCCTGCCCCAGCAGGTTGACGGCGCCGGCAATGAAGCTTCCCGCCAGCACCAGGGAAAAGGTCACCAGGATGTTATCGGTGTTGACCCGTTGCTTGAGGTAGCCCATCAGGTAGCCGGCGACAAGGCAACTCAGGCCCCCGAGGCCGAGGTAGTGGCCCCTGAGCAGGTCCTGTGCCAGGCCCACGACAAAGCCCCCCACGCCGCCGGCAAGAGAGCCGTAGAAGAGGGCAGTGAAGATGACCAGCACTAGCAACAGGTCGGGCATGACACCGCCGAGGCTCAAAAAGGGCAGAATAGTGGTCTGCAGTATTAAAGAGGCGATAAAGGCCAAAACTATACACGCACGGCGCATGCTGCTCCCCTCCCGGTAACAGAAGTCAGATGCAAGAGGTCAGAGGTCAGAAAAACGTGGGAACAAAATCTGTTAAGTAACTATCCTTATGGCTGCGTCTGCGCTGCTGGCAGTTGCGCCGGTGCTGCGTTTGGCTGCGTCTGCGCTGCTGGCGGTTGCGCCGGAGTCACTGATGGTTGTGTCGTAGTTACCGGTTGTGCCGGAGTCACTGATGGTTGTGTCGTAGTTACCGGTTGTGCCGGAGTCACTGATGGTTGTGTCGTAGTTACCGGTTGTGCCGGAGTCACTGGCGGCTGAACCGGAGACGATTTTACCGGAGTCGCTGGCGGCTGAACCGGAGACGATTGTGCCGGAGTCGCTGACGGTTGGCTGTTTACTGGACTCGGACTGATTACCGGTTCCGGCGCCGACCGCGCCTGGGTGATGATGAACACATCCTCGAGGCGGTTAAAATCCACGTCAGGCTGCACCAGGGCATACGTGTTCAAGTCGCTGCCCCCGTTATTGAACTGCAGGACTTTCCCGATCGACACGTCACCGGGGAAAATACCTCCCAGGCCGGAAGTCATTACAGTCTGGCCGGGTTCGAGCTTGGCGTCGTAGGGCAGGTCAATCATCCGGAGCAGACCTGGTTCCTCCTTGCTGCCTTCGATGACCCCCTGGGTGCTGCTCTCGCCGACCATCGCTCCCGCGGCAACACCCGGGTCCAGGATCAGGATGACGTCGGCGGTATGCGGCCACACAGCATCCACCCGCCCGACCAGGCCGGCGTCGGAGACCACCGCCATATCCTTTTTAACCCCGTCCTGGGAACCCCGGTCCACCACCAGGGTACTGTACCAGTTGTCGGGCGAACGGCTGATGACCATCGCCCCCAGTAGCGTGAAGCGCTGGGCGTTGCGTTGCTTGAAATTGAGCAGCTTCTCCAACTGCTGGTTCTCACCGACATATTCTTGCAGGTGGTTGTTCTCCAGGGTCAAGTTGCTGATCTGCTGCTCCAACTGGCTCTTCTCAGCCTGAAGACGGCGCATCCCGGCAATATAATTCAACAGGGTGACCCTGCTGCTCCAGGCCAACATCACCTGTTTCTGCACCGGGGCCAACGCTTCCTGAACCTCGCCGGCTACCAGGCTATCGGCGAAATTAGGAACGTAGTGGGCCACGCCCAGGCACAACACGGCCACCGCAACCAGGACAAACAGGGCCCTCTTAAAGCCGGAGCTGAACAAAACACACCATCCTAACATCCTCAGGTATTCAGAATTCAGTAGCCTCGCGCCAGCAAGCTGGCGGCCCGGCAACGATGCTCGCTCCGAGGGCTACCCGCTCTAATGCCCCCGCTTCTCTGAAGCGGTGGGATAAGAGCGGCTACGCCTCTAGTTAACTAGTTCTAAGCTTCAGTGGGGGTAAGACAATCCCCCACTGAAGCCAAGAACTAGTTGAATTATTACTTTTTTAGATCCTGACTCCTGAACTAGCTCAACCTCTTAGAAGGCAGGGGCGCCCGCCGCAAAATCTCGATGTTTTCCAAGGCCTTGGCGGTACCCAGGGCCACGGCGTACAGCGGTTTCTCGGCCAGCACTACCGGGATGCCGGTCTCCTGGCTGATCAGCCGGTCCAGGTCCCGCAGCATGGAACCGCCCCCCGCCATCACGATCCCCCGGTCCATGATATCCGCCGCCAACTCCGGCGGCGTCTTCTCCAGGCAGACCCTGACCGCTTCTACGATCTTGACCAGGGTCGCCTCCAAGGCCTTCTGCACTTCCTCGGAGGTGACGACGACAGTCTTGGGCAAACCGGTGACCAGGTCGCGGCCCCGCACCTCGTAGGTCTCTATCTCTCCGTTCCAGATGGCGGAACCGATCTTGATCTTGATGTCCTCCGCCGTTCGCTCACCGATCAACAGATTGTATGACCGCTTGACGTGCTGGATAACGGCCTCGTCCATCTCATCCCCGGCCACCCGGATCGACCGGCTGGTAACGATACCGCCCAGCGAGATCACGGCCACTTCCGTGGTGCCGCCGCCGATGTCCACCACCATGTTCCCAACGGGCTCTCCCACCGGGAGCCCGGCGCCGATCGCAGCCGCCATCGGCTCCTCGATCAGGTAGGCCTCCCTCGCTCCGGCCTGGATGGCCGCCTCCCGTACCGCCCGCTCTTCCACCGGGGTAACACCGGTCGGGATGCAGATCACGACCCGCGGGCGTGTGAACATGTTTTGCCTCTTGAGGGCGCGCCTGATCAGGAAGCGCAACATGCTCTGAGTAATGTCAAAATCGGCGATCACCCCGTCCTTCATCGGCCTGATGGCAACGATGTGGCCAGGGGTGCGCCCGATCATCTGCTTGGCTTCATTCCCGACAGCCAGCACCTCCCCGGTGTCCCGCTGGATGGCTACAACTGACGGCTCGACGATGACGATGCCCTTGCCCTTGACATGCACCAGGGTGTTGGCGGTTCCCAGATCAATCCCCAGGTCTTTTGAAAAGATCACGTTACTTGCTCCTTCCTTTAGTGCAGACGTCAGCACGCGCCCAGTACTCAAATCATACAGACCCTTAATACGCTTGGCGTGTGCAGGTTCTACTTTCAATGTTTCTTATTCTTTCAACCGGGCGTATCCTCGGATGGAGTCTGAAACGAAACCCCAGAGCCCCATTATAATATTCCTGTTGCGCATGAGACGTATCCGTTGAACGCCTCGCTTCCCACTTCTCAGATCACTGCCCTTTCCTTGAGGCTTGTAAAAACATGATCTCCGATAATAATATGGTCGAGAACTTCAATACCTAGTAACTTTCCTGCTTCAGCCAGGCGGCGGGTGATTTCCAAGTCTTCGCCGCTGGGTGTGGCATCGCCGCTGGGATGGTTGTGGATCAGGATCACCGCGGCAGCGCTTTTCAGCACTGCCGGCTTGAAGACCTCCCTGGGATGCACCAGGGACGAGTTCAGGCTGCCCACCGACACAGTCTCCAATGCCAGCACCTGGTTCTTGGTGTTCAGGATGATCACCCGGAAGTGCTCCCGGTCCAGGTAACACATCTCTTCCATCACAAAACTGCAGACATCCTGCGGGCTGCGAACCGTGGGCCGGAGCCCCTGGCCCATACAGGACAAACGCTTGCCCAACTCCACCGCGGCCTTGATCTGAGCCGTCTTGGCAGGCCCGATCCCCTTCACGCCGCACAGTTCCTCATAGGTAGCCTCCGCCAGGTAACGCAGGCCCCGCGGGCTTTGCAACAGGCGGTGGGCCAGGTCCAGGGCCGACTCTGACATCGACCCGCTGCCCAGGATGATGGCCAACAACTCGGCGGAGGAGAGAGCGCCAGGGCCTGCTTCCCGCATGCGCTCCCGCGGCCGGAGTTCCTTGGGCAGGCTCTTAATCGTCAGGTGATATTCTGGCCCGGACATAACAGATCAACTCCGAATGACTTGAGCATCTCCCCCAGCCTAGCCAGAGGCAACCCCACCACGTTGTAGAAACAGCCTTCAATCCTTGCCACCAATAGTGCTCCGTAACCCTGAATGCCATATCCGCCGGCCTTTCCCAGCGGTTCCCCGGTTGCCAGGTACTCGCCGATCTCTCCCTGGCTGAGGCTGCGGAACTGGACGCGGGTTGCCACCGCGTCCTCCTGCCGCAGGCCAGATGCCTTTACATGCAGAGCAACGCCGGTAAACACCAGGTGCTGGCGCCCGCTCAAAAACTGCAGCATCTCCCGGGCTTCCGGAACACTCTTCGGTTTTCCTAAGACTCGGCCGTCGAGCCAGACCACCGTATCGGCAGCCAGCACCAGGCTCTGGGGGTACTGTTCGGCTACCTTCCCGGCCTTGGCGCCAGCCCGCCTCAGAGCGAGCTGCCGGGGTTCGGCGGCATCAAGAGGCGCCTCCTCGACCAAGCTGGGTACAACTCTAAAAGAAACGCCCAGACGCTTCAAAAGCTCCGCCCGCCGCGGCGAAGACGAAGCCAGGATAATCTCCCGCACAGGCAACCACCCTTACAAGCGCAGATAGATAATAAGACCTACAATAAAACCAAGGAGAGTGACGGGATTTACTTTGAAAGTGCAACCAAAAGTGAGGTTCAGGAAGTCCAGGTTCAGCGACGTGACAGGGAGTCCGACGTTAAGCCCCAGATTGAGGAAGGCCAGGTGGTAGAGGCTGCTCAGGGCCTGTCCGATCCAGCCTCCGAAGATCCCGCCCAGGATCAGCAGGATCACCAGCAGCCAGGAATTCTGGTAGTGGTGCTGCCCGTATCCTTTCATGCAACTGCTCCTTCGTGTTTATTTACTTTCAAGTCTAACATTTCGATGTATGCCTGACAAGGACTCCTGTGGTATGCAATATGTGCATGCCTTATCATATAATGTCAGTTCGGGTCGCATCCGGGTATTGCAAAAGCAGTATTGGTATATACCTGACTGCCTTTTAGGCTATCTCTAACACTTTCATCCGCTTCTCAAATATGCTCTAGCCTCTGCCACCATGTAGAAGGAGCCGGTGACACAGACCAGGTCCTCGGCTCCGGCCTCCTTGAGGGCGGCATCCACGGCGGCGGTGATCTCCTCGATCATCAGCACCTTATCCACGTAGCGTCGGGCCTCGGTGGCCAGCATCTCCCAGTCCCCGGCCCGGGGGCTGTTCGGCCTGGTGATCACCACCACCGACGCCAGCGGCGCCAACTCGCCTACCACCTTCTCCCGCTCCTTGTCCCCCAGCATCCCCAGCACCAGGATCAGGCGCCGGTAATGGTAGATCTCCTGCAGGGCCGCCCTCAACTGCCGGGAGCCGTCGTGGTTATGGGTGACATCCACCAGCACCGCCGGGTGCTCGGACAGCAGTTCCAGCCGGGCCGGCCACCTGGCGGCGGCAAAACCCACCCTGATCTGATCCGCGGTGATCTGCACACCGTGGCGGCGGCGCAGGATCTCGATCGCCCCGAGGGCGGTGGCGGCGTTGATCGCCTGGTACTGCCCGGCCAGAGGCACCCACAAGCCAGGGTAGTCCCCCCAGGGGCTACGCAGGCTGAAGCTCGTCCCGAAGGGCGTAGACTCTGTCAGGTCATAGCCAAGCTCCACGCCGACTCGCAGCAAAGAGGCCCCCATCTCGCGGCACCGGTCCATGATCACCGCCAGGGCATCCGGGTCGGAGGCAGCCGTGACCGCATCCCCGCCCTGCTTGATAATGCCAGCCTTGACTGCGGCTATCTCCTGAATGGTGTTGCCCAGGTAATCCATGTGGTCGAAGGCAACATTGGTAATCACCGCCGCCAGGGGGGTGGGAATGACGTTGGTGGAATCGATGGCGCCGCCCAGGCCGACCTCCAGCGCCAGGAAGTCCACCTGCTCCTCGTAAAAGTATAGGAAGGCGATGGCGGTGCAAACCTCGAACTCGGTCGGGTGTTCGTGCCCGTCCCGCACCATCTCCTCCAGGTGCGGCTTCACCCTGGAGATCAGTTCCGCCAGCTTCAACTCGCTGATCGGAGCCTGGTTGACGAGGTAGCGTTCAGTGTAGCTGTCGAGATGGGGCGAGGTGAACAGCCCCACCCGGTATCCGGCAGCCTCCAGGACCCGGGCCACCATCATGGCGGTCGAGCCCTTGCCGTTGGTACCGCTGACATGCACCACCTGCAGCTTCCGGTGTGGATCCCCCAGCAGCCGCAACAGGTATTCAATCCGCTGCAGGCCGAAATTGAAACCGAACTTGGTCAGGCCGACCAGGAAGTCCAGCGCTTCGTCATACGTCATTATCGATTGCATAAGGCAACCTTCTCGAAGTTCGAAGTTCGATTGAATAGATGGGGCATAGTGGTCATTCAGGTATCATAGTTCTATATGTTGAGATCCTTGCGCTCGCCCTTGACCATGTAGTAGACAGCCTCGCCGAGGTTGGTGCAGTAGTCGCCCATGCGCTCCAGGTGCCGGGCCACGAACAGGAGATGGGTGGACTGCCTGATCGTCCGGGGGTCCTCAATCATGAAGACCAGCAGTTCCCGAAAGACCTGTTGATAGAGGGCGTCAACCTCGTGGTCACAGTCGATCAACTGCTCCACCTCGGACGCATCCCGGTTCACAAAGGCATCCAGGCTGATCCGCAGCATCTTCTGGGTGATCTCGGCCATCCTGGGGATGTCGATCAGGGGCTTGATCAGGGGTTGTCCGGAGAGGCGAATAGTTACCTTGGAGATGTCCGAGGCGTGGTCAGCCATGCGCTCCAGGTCATTGACGATCTTCATGGCGGCGCTGATCACCCGGAGGTCGCCGGCCATCGGCTGCTGTAAAGCCAACAGCTTGATACAACTGTCCTCGATCCGGACCTGGAAATCGTCGATGGCGTCGTCACCGTCGATGACCTGCTGGGCCAGGCTCTCGTCACGCTTCTTGAGCGACTTGACCGAGTCGAAGATGGCCTGCTCCACCATCGTGCCCATCTTTAAGACGTCCTGCTGCATCTCACTCAACTGCTCGTGAAAAGACTTGCGCGTTACCAAGCCTCTCCCCCCTCTACCAATTTATCCGAACCGGCCGGTGATATAATCCTCAGTCTGCTTTTTTTCAGGGTATGTGAACAGCTTGTCGGTCTTGCCGAACTCGATCAGAATACCGTTCAGGAGAAAGGCCGTGAACTGCGATACCCGGGCAGCCTGCTGCATGTTGTGGGTGACGATGATGATGGTGTAGTCCTGCTTCAACTCGTCCATCAGGTCCTCGATCTTCGAGGTGGAGATCGGGTCCAAAGCAGAACAGGGCTCGTCCATCAAGAGCACCTCCGGCTCCACAGCCATGGCCCTGGCGATGCACAGCCGCTGCTGCTGGCCGCCGGAGAGATGCAAGGCCGACTTGAAGAGTTGGTTCTGGACCTCATCCCAGAGAGCAGCCTTTTTCAGGCTCATCTCCACGACCTCCGCCAGGCGGTACCGGTCCTTGAGGCCGTGCCGGCGCGGTCCAGTAAGCCACGTTTTCAAAAATAGACATGGGAAAAGGGTTCGGCTTCTGAAACACCATACCCACTCGTTTGCGCAAGTTTACCACATCGACGCACGGACTGTAAATATCCTCGCTGTCCAGCAGCACCTGGCCATTGATGACCACGCCCGGAATCAGATCGTTCATCCGGTTGAGGGTGCGCAGCAGGGTGGACTTGCCGCAGCCCGAGGGACCGATCAGGGCGGACACCTGGTGCTCGGCAAGCTCCAGCTGGATGTTGTGCAGCACGTGGTTGGTCCCGTAAAGCAGGTCCAGGTTGCAGATATCGAACTTGGGTTTAAAAGAACCCGCCGGCGCCCCGGCCTTCAACCGGTATGACTCTCTGGTCAGCAGGGTCACCATCCTTCATGACACTCCCCTACTAAACTATAGTGATGACTAATGAGTGCTGAGCGATGAGTACGCCCACATTACTCATTACTTTTGTTACTCATTACTGTTTTTTGGAGGGTGAAGTAAAACGTGGATCCTTGACCCAGCTCGCTCTCCACCCAGACCCTGCCGCCGTGGGCCTCCACGATGTGCTTGACGATTGCCAGCCCGAGCCCGGTGCCGCCGAGCTTACGGCTGCGGGCGCGGTCGACCCTGTAAAAGCGCTCGAAGATCCGGGGCAGGTCATCCGGAGGAATGCCGATCCCGGTGTCCCTGATGCTCACCACCGCCGTACCCTCTGACTCCTGGATGTTGGCCTCTACCCGCCCGCCGGAAGGTGTATACATCAGGCTGTTCTCCAGCAGGTTCAGGAGCACCTGCTCCAGCCGGTCCCGGTCAGCCATCGCCACCACCGGGTGCCCAGGCGCCATCACGCCCAGGCCAAGTTCCTTCTTCTGAAAGCGCGGCCTGATCGTGTCCACGATCTGTTTGAGTTCGGTTCCCAACTCCAGCGGCTCCAACTGCAGCTTCAACTCCCGGGACTCGATCCGGGAAAGGCTCAACAGGTCGTTGACGAGGCGGTTCAGCCGCTCCGCCTCCTCTGCGATGATGTTCACGAACTCCTCACAGGCCGTTGGGTTATAGAGAGCGCCCTCCAGCAGGGTTTCCGCAAACCCCTTGACCGCGGTGACCGGGGTTTTCAGCTCGTGAGAGACGTTGGCCACGAACTCCGCCCGCACCCTCTCCAGGCGCCTGATCTCGCTGATGTCGTGCAGCACCAGGACCACTCCCTGGGGCTCCTGCCACTCCCCGAAAACCGGGGCAGCATGCGTATCCAGGATCCGCTCCGCCGGAAAGATCAGGGCAATCTCCCCACCCTGGGGCTTGCCGGATCTGAGCACCTCGTCGATGATCTGGCTCAGGGGGTAGTTCCTCAGCGCTTCTACGTATGTCCGGCCGGCGGCCTCGTCCTTGTTGATACCCAGGATGCGCTCTGCAGAAGGGTTGACCAGACTGGTGCGCCCGCTCCGGTCGAACAGCGCCACACCGCTCTCCATGTTGGCCAGGACAGCCTCCAGGCGGCCCTGGCTTTCGGCTAACTGGCGCATCTTCTCTCTGATGGTGCGGGAGATCTCGTTGATGGCCAGGGCCAACTCCCCGATCTCGTCGCTGGTGGGATGGCGCACTTCCGCCTCCCAGTCCCCGGTGGCGATGCGCCGGGCAACAGCGCTGATCTCCGCCAGCGGCCTGCGTATCCCGAATGCCAGGCGGATGCCCAGCAGTGCCCCGCCGAGCAGGATCAGCCCGAGCAGGCCGATCAGGTATTGCCAGGCCCGGGCCGGAAGGCCGTGACCGCTCCATAAAAAATACGACAGCGCGCCGCCCAGGATCACCAGGGAGGCGCACAGATAGGAGATGTAGCCGAGGGTGAGCCGCTGGCTAATCCGGCGCATCATGCCCCTCTGCTTCCCTGGGAAGCGGTCTGGAACTTGTAGCCCACTCCCCGCACAGTTTTAATATAGAGCGGACGCCCCGGGTCCTGTTCCAGCTTCTCCCTCAGGTGGCTGATGTGCACATCCACCACCCGGGTGTCACCGTAGAAATCATAGCCCCACAGCCTCTGGAGAATGAACTCCCGGCTTAAAACCAGGCCGGCGCTGCGGCACAACAAGAGCAGCAGTTCGAACTCCTTGGGGGTGAGGAACAACTGTTCACCGCGCAGGTCCACCTCGTAGCGCCCGGGGGCAATCACCAGGTCGCCGAACTCCAGCCGCTCTTCCTGTCCAGTGTCCTTCTCCCCGGAACGGCGCAGGATCGCCCGCACGCGTGCTACCAACTCCCGCGGGCTGAAGGGCTTGGTCAGGTAGTCGTCCGCCCCGATCTCCAGTCCGAGCACCCTGTCGATCTCCTCGTCCTTGGCGGTGAGCATCATAATCGGAATGGTCGACCCCTCCTGACGCAGCAGGCGGCACAGGGAAAAACCGTCCATCTCCGGCAGCATCACATCCAGGACGATCAGATCGGGCTTGTCCCGCTGGATAGCCTCCCAGGCCTCGTTGCCATCCCGGGCAGCGATGGTCTGAAACCCCTCTTTGTTTAAGTTGAAGGAAACAAGCTTGACGATAGACTCCTCATCGTCTACTACCAAAATCTTAGCGCCCATCGATGATCCTCCACCAAACGTATTCGACAAGGGAAGGCAGGCATCCTCTCTCACATTCTTTAAGATATTGTAAAGGTGGCCAGGCGGCGTTCGATAGCGGCCAGCTTCTGGTTCAATTCTGATTCCTTGCCCCGCTCCTTGTCGATCACTTCAGGCGGCGCCTTGGCCAGGAAGCTCTCGTTGGCCAGCTTGCCAGACACTCGCTCCAATTCCCTGGATACCGCACCGGCCTCCTTCTCCAGCCTGGCGATCTCCTTGTCCAGGTCCACCAGCCCCGCCAGGGGGATGTAGACCTCAACCCCGTGCACCACGGAACTCAAAGCCTGTTTCGGTTTAGGCTGCTCAGAGCCGGCGAACTCCAGGGGCTGGGCGACAGCCAACAGGGTGACGTAAGAGGAATAGCGCTCCAGGAGCAGCCGGGCGGCATCCCCGGCGACCACCACGCACCTGGCGGGCTTGCCCGGCGGCAGGCCCAGCTCCCCACGCAGGTTGCGGATGCTCCGGATCACGTCCATCAGCAGGGCCATCTGGGCCTCGCTGTCCGGGTCTTCCAACTCCGGCCTCCGCTTGGGCCAGGGAGCGACCATAATAGATGTCGGACGCAGGATGTCGGATGTCGGATTAAAGACTTGCATGTCTTTTCTGGATGCTTTTGATATCATTTCCTTCTGACTTCTGACTCCTGACCTCTGACTTCTGTGCTTCTGACATCTGACCCTGTCCTGGCAGGTGCTGCCAGATCTCCTCGGTCAGGAAGGGCATGAAAGGATGCAGCATTTCCAGGGTGTGCCGCAGCACGTACCACAACACCTGCTGGGCGGCGCGCCGGCTGGGCGGCGTCTCCCTTCCGTACAACCTGGGCTTGACCAGCTCGATGTACCAGTCACAGAACTCGTCCCAGATGAACTCGTACAGCACCCGGGCCGCCTCTCCCAACTCGTAGGCCTCCAGGTTGCGCTCGACCTCCCCGGCGGTATGGTTGAAGCGGCTCAGGATCCAGCGGTCGGCAAGGGTCAGTGCCCCCGGGTCGAACTGGTTCGCCGCCTCCGGCCCCACTTGAAAATCCTCCAGGTTCATCAGGGCGAAGCGGGATGCGTTCCAGACCTTGTTAGCGAAGTTCCGGGCGCCCTCCACCCGCTCCTGCTGAAAGCGCATCTCGCTGCCCGGCGTATTGCCGGTCAACAGCGTGAAGCGCAGGGTATCGGCGCCGTAGGTGTCGATCACCTCTAAGGGGTCCTTGATGTTGCCGAGGGACTTGCTCATCTTGCGGCCAAGGTGGTCGAGCACCAGGCTGTTGATCAGCACATCCCTGAAGGGCACGTCCTGCATGAACTCGCAGGACATGAAGATCATCCGGGCGACCCAGAAGAAGATGATGTCCCGGGCGGTGACCAGCACCGAGGTGGGGAAATAGTAGTCCAGTTCCGGGGTCCGGTCGGGCCAGCCCAGGGTGGAAAACGGCCACAGGGCCGAACTGAACCAGGTATCCAGCACATCCGGGTCCTGCTCCAGGCTGGCGCTGCCGCACTTGGGACAGGTATCCGGTTCCGATTCGGGACAGATGGTCTCGCCGCAGGACTGGCAGTACCAGACCGGTATCCGGTGGCCCCACCAGAGTTGGCGGGAGATACACCAGTCCCTGATATTCTCCAGCCAGTTGAGATAGATCCTGGTGTAACGCTCGGGGAAAAACCGGATGCGCCCCTGGCGCACCACCTCCATGGCGGGTTCGGCCAGCGGCTTCATGCGCACGAACCATTGCTCGGAGACCAGCGGCTCGATCACCGTTTCACAGCGGTAGCAGTGTCCGACAGAGTGTGAGTAGTCCTCAATCTTGACGATCAGGCCGAGTTTTTTTAATGCCGCCACCACCCGCCGCCGGGCCTCATCCACCGGCAGGCCGGCATAAGCGCCCGCCTCCGGGGTCATCACGCCGTCCTTGCCGATCACCGTGATCTCTTCCAGGTGGTGGCGGCGCCCCATCTCGAAGTCCGCCGGGTCGTGGGCCGGAGTCACCTTCACCGCCCCGGTGCCAAACTCCGGGTCGACGGCCTCGTCGGCGATCACCGTCAGGCGGCGGTTCATGATCGGCAGCAGCACCTGCTTGCCGGCCAGGGCGCGGTAGCGCCCGTCATCCGGGTGCACCGCCACCGCCGTGTCGCCCAGCATGGTCTCCGGGCGGGTGGTGGCCACGATGATATCGCCGGCCCCGTCCAGCCCGGGATAGCGGATATACGTCAACGTTCCCTGTTCCTCGGAATGCTCCACCTCAATGTCGGAGATAGTAGTACGGCAGTGGGGGCACCAGTTGATGATGTAGCTGCCACGGTAGATCAGGCCCTTGGCGTACAGGCGCCGGAACACCTCCCGCACTGCCCGGGAGCAGCCCTCGTCCATGGTGAAGCGCTCCCGCTGCCAGTCGCAGGAGGCGCCCAGACGCTTGAGCTGCCTGACAATTGTCCCGCCGTACTGCTCCTTCCATGCCCACACCCGCTCCAGGAACTGCTCACGCCCGAGGTCGTCCCTGGTCAGTCCCTCTTCGGCCAGTTGTCTCTCCACCCGGGCCTGGGTAGCAATCCCGGCGTGGTCGGTGCCCGGCACCCACAGGACATTGTCCCCCCGCATCCGGCGCCAGCGCACCAGCACGTCCTGCAGGGTATTGTTCAGGGCGTGCCCCATGTGCAGGATGCCGGTCACGTTCGGGGGCGGGATGACGATGCAAAAAGGTTTTCGCTCTCCACCCGGTTCGGCGTGAAAGAAACCCCCGTCCTGCCAGTACCGATACCACCGGTCCTCCACACTGCGAGGGTTGTAGGTGGTGGCCATGCCCCGGGCGATGTCCTGTTGGGGCTGATCTTGCCCGGTGCTATCTTGCCCGTCGTTATCCGGTTCTGACGCCATCTCTGCCTCACCTCTTCCTCGACGGACTCGCTTCGCTCAATGATTCAGTGGGGAGTCTCTGTGCTCCTCCACTGCATTCAAGGGGAGCAACGCCTCCCGCAACACCTCGTCCATGTTTTCCACCAGCACGAAGGTAATCTTACGCCGCACATTGCCCGGGATCTCTTCCAGGTCCTTTTTGTTCTCCTTAGGGATGATCACCTTCCTGACCCCGGCCCGGTGGGCGGCCAGCATCTTCTCCTTGATGCCCCCCACCGGCAGCACCCGCCCGCGCAGGGTGATCTCCCCGGTCATGGCCAGTTCCCGGCTGGTGCGACGCCCGCTCAGGGCGGAGGCGATGGCAGAGGCGATGGTAATCCCCGCCGAGGGGCCATCCTTGGGGATGGCGCCTTCTGGGATGTGGATGTGCA
Organism: uncultured Peptococcaceae bacterium; assembly: GCA_963767365.1. Taxonomy (GTDB): domain Bacteria; phylum Bacillota; class DSM-12270; order Thermacetogeniales; family Thermacetogeniaceae; genus Palsa-1188. Next base: position 52,517 of record CAVYEE010000024.1, on the reverse strand, counting down.
GGTCGTACTTCTCGTGGAAGTCCTCCGGAAGACTCAGGTCCTTGGCGCGGGAGCGGACGTAACTGAGCGCCGCCTGGGCGGACTCTTTCATCACGTCCCCCAGCTTCCCGGTAAGGGTGATGTTTCCCTTCCCTTTCAGAACACTGACCTCGACGCTGAGCACGTCGCCGCCGGCTTCGGTCCAAGCCAGGCCAGTGGCCACCCCGACCTCGTTCTCCTTCTCGATGACGCCCCAATGGAAGCGCGGGATGCCCAGGTAGGTCGTCAGGCTGGCGGCTGACACCCGGGCCTGGTGCTTGCGGTCATTAACCACCTCCCGGGCCGTCTTGCGGCAGATGGTAGCGATCTCCCGCTCCATGTTGCGCACTCCCGCCTCCCGGGTGTACTCCCGGATGATCTCCCGCACGGCATTCTCCGAAATCTGCAAATTGCGCTGTTTTAAACCGTGCTCCTTGAGCTGCTTGGGGATCAGGTGGCGCTCGGCGATCTTCACCTTCTCCTCCTCGGTGTAGCCCGGCAGCTTGATGACCTCCATGCGGTCCAGCAGCGGGCGCGGTATATTGTACTCCACGTTGGCCGTGGTGATGAAGAGGACCTTCGACATATCAAAGGGCACCTCGATGAAGTGGTCGCTGAAGCTGTGGTTCTGCTCGGAGTCCAGCACCTCCAGCAGGGCTGAACTGGGGTCGCCCCGGAAGTCGGCGTTCATCTTGTCTACCTCGTCCAGCAGGAAGACCGGGTTTTTAGTGCCCGCTGTTTTCATTCCCTGGATGATCCGACCGGGCAGGGCGCCCACGTAGGTGCGCCGGTGGCCGCGGATCTCCGCCTCGTCCCTGATGCCTCCCAGGGAGATGCGTACGAACTTGCGCCCCAGCGCCCGGGCAACCGACTTGGCCAGGGAGGTCTTGCCCACGCCCGGTGGCCCCACCAGGCAGAGGATCGGCCCCCGGATCTTGGTGGCCAGCTTGCGGATCGCCAGGTACTCCAAGATGCGCTCCTTGGGCTTATCCAGGGCGTAGTGGTCTTCATCCAGGATCTTCTCGGCCGTTTTCAGGTTTAGACGGTCCCGGGTCTCCTGGTACCAGGGCAGTGATAACAGCCAGTCCAGGTAGTTCCGGACCACCACCGCCTCCGCCACCATCGGCGGCATCTTCTCCATCCGGTCAAGTTCCTTCAGGGCCTTTTCCTCCACGTCCTTGGGGAAATGAGCCGCGGCGATCTTCTCCCGCAGCTCCTCTACCTCGGAAGCGCGTTCGTCCTTATCGCCCAATTCCTTCTGGATTGCCCGCATCTGCTCTCTTAAATAGTATTCCTTCTGGGTCTTCTCCATCTGGCGGCGCACCCTGGTGTTGATCTTGCGCTCCAGTTCGAGCACCTCCATCTCCCGGTTGAGGAACTCGGTCAGTTTCTCCAGCCGCTCCTTGATGCCAAAAGACTCCAGGATCGCTTGCTTGTCGTTCACTCTCAAGCCGATCTGCGACGTGATCAGGTCGGCAAACCGCCCCGGGTCCTCCACAGCCGATATGGAGACCACCGTCTCCGGGGAGATCTTCTTGCCCAGCTTGACATACTGCTCAAACAGGTTGTTGACGGTCCTCATCAGGGCCTCGATCTCCGTCGTCTTCTCCTCGTTCTCCTGATGTTCCTCCACCAGGACCTTGATAAACGGTTCAGTGACCACGTAGTCCAAGATCCGGCCGCGGCTCAGGCCTTCCACCAGGACCCGGAAGGTGCCGCCGGGCAGCTTCAGGAGTTGCTTGATCTCAGCGATAGTGCCCACCTGGTAGATGTCCTCGGTGCCCGGCTCATCGGTTTGGGCCTCCTTCTGGGTCACCAGGAAGATTTCCCGGTCGCTGAGCATCGCCTCGTCGATGGACTTGACCGATTTCTCCCGGCCTACGTCCAGGTGGATGACCATGTACGGAAAGACTAAAATACCTCTTAAGGGAAGCAGGGGAAGAATGTGTTGTTGCTCCCTGATGCGCTGTTCCTGGATCTTGTGCTGCTCTTCATAGTATCGCTCTGTACCAGGCTGTTGCTCCATATGTGTGTACCTCCTTGTATCAGAGGTCAGAAGCAAGAGGTCAGACTGATCAGGTATTCAGAATTCAGTAGTCAGCGTTCTTGAAGTGATGGGTGATGGTGATGAGTGATGAGTACTCATCACTACTCATTACTTTTTTAGACTCATTCTGACTCCTGACTCCTGAGTACTCGTATTTTTCCGACATCCGATTTCCTGCATCCGACTTCTGAATTCGGTATCCGGCTTCTGTTCCTGTCTTCTTAATTCTACCCTATCTTTCGTAGCCTCTGCAAGAAGCCCTCTGCCCACAGATGACTACCCGCTCTAATGCCCCCGCTTCATCCGTGGAAAGAGACACACCCCCTTCGTGAAAATGTCCCCATGCGGTGGCATAAGAGCGGCTACGTCACTGTATTAACTATTTCTCAAGCTTCAGTGGGGGAAGACAATCCCCACTGAAGCCAAGAACTAGTTGAACCGACAGGATGCAGGCCATCCTGCTCTTGCATGATGGCCATATCTCCTCTCCCGCTTCTCAATGAAACACACATGGTATGATATAATATGGCTGTTCGCCAGCCTGGAGGAATGAATTGGCATGAATCTGAGACCGCAAAAAAGAATATTGCTTACCTGGGCGGTTGTCGCCGTGCTGTGCCTGGCAGCGGCAGTGATCGCCATCGCTATCGACGGTGGCCGCGGCAGGGTGCCTGTTGTTCCAGCCGGCCGCATCGCCGCAGAAGGGAACTACCAGGTCGCCTTCAGCGATGAAACCGTAGCTGGCGATCTGGTCATCAGGGCGCTGCCGTCAGTTGCCGACGACGGCAGCCTGGCCTACCAGGTGCTCACTCCTCAGGGAACGCCCCTGGGGACTTTCAACTACATCCCCTGGCAGGATCAGAACCCACTTTTCCGGGAACTTCCCGGAGGCGACCTGATCCTGGGCAGCCACAGCCTTTACCGTAAGAGCGACCAGAAGATTCACCCCCTGGGGGAAGATGCCGGCTTCAGCTCCGTTTTCGATTACGCGGTGAACGGCAGCAAACTCGCCCTGGCGGGCGAGGGCAGCCAGGGGGACGATACCCGGATCTCTGTCGGCATCAGGGATCTTAACAGCGATACATGGACACAGGTGGACTCTTTTCAGTATCCGGACTACCTGGATATGAATCAGGTCTACCTCTGCTGGGCCGGCGGAAGACTCTACTACGACAGTTGTCAGGACAACATTCCGGTAGTCAAGGAATATGACCCCGCCACCAACCAGTCATCGACTTTCAAAGAAAATGCCATGAATCCGCAGGCATCTCCGGACGGTCGCTATCTGGCCCTGTTTGCCTCTGACGCTCCGTCCGGCAAGACGGGACCCGGGATCGGGCTGGAACTGGTGGATCTGGATGACGGCCGGGTGGCCGGGCTGGAGGGATCGAGCCGGTTGTTCTGGAGCCCCGGCTACGTGACCACCTGGGACGGCCAGCTCCTGGAACTGCACGTCTACGATCTGAGCAGCGGGGTTACGGTCAAAGACGTGCCCATCGACAGCCCGGTAGCCGACCTGGCCATCGACAACGGCATCCTCAGGGGTACCAGTTATCACTTCGAGAACAAACAGATCACCAAGCAGCAGTTTGAAACAAAGGTCGGAGGGCAGGGGCAGAAAAATGGGTGAGAGGCGGTACTTGTGACGTTTCAAACGCACGCCATCCTCTGCGCTTTTGAGCGCTGTGCGCGCCGCTCCGGCAGCAGGCCGAGCTTGAGCACTTCCTTGACCTGCCGTACCGGGATCACCTCCAGCGGCAGTTGGCGGAAGAGTTCCTGCCAGTTCTCCTGCGGGATCAGCACCCGCTTCGCCCCGGCCTGGATCGCCGCCTCCACCTTGGCCACCACCCCGCCCACCGGCTTCACCTCTCCCCGGATCGACAGCTCGCCGGTCATGGCCACCTGGTTGTCTACCAGCCGCCCGGTGAGGGCAGAGTAGACCGCCAGGGCAATGGCCACACCCGCCGAGGGACCGTCGGTGGGCATCGCTCCCGGGATGTTGATGTGGATGTCGTAGGCCCGCGGGTCCACGTCCAGCAGCCGGCGGATGGCGGTCAGCCCATTCTCCACCGAGCCCTTGATCATGCTCTTGCGGCGCACGCGCCTCCCGGACAGGCCGCCCAGTTCCTCCTCCTCGACGATGCCGGTAACGATCACCTGGCCGTGCTCCCTGCCGGACGGGGTGGCACTGGCCTCGATCTCCAGCAGGGCGCCGATGTTGGGGCCGCTCACCGCCAGCCCGTTGACCAGGCCAACCTGCGGCTCCTCAGGCACCCGGCGCTCCAGGCGGGGTGAGTAGTGGCCACTGTTGACCACCCACTCCACGTCGGCTACCGCGATCGCCTGCTCCTGGCGCGACTGCACCAGGCCGGCGGTGATCTGCACGATATTGACCGCCTCACGCCCGTTGGTGGCGTACTTCTCGATCACATCCAACGCCCCGGTCACGAAATCGAAGCTGATCTTACTGGCGGCATTGTCGGCGATCACCCTGATCTCCTGCGGCAGCAACGGCCGGAAGAAGACCTCCACGCACCGGGAGCGGATAGCCGGGGAGATCTCCTCCGGCAGCCTGGTGGTGGCGCCCACCAGGCGGAAGTCCGCCGGCAGCCCGTTCTGGAAGATGTCATGGATGTGGGCCGGGATGTGGATATCCTCGGAGTTGTAGTAAGCGCTCTCGAAGAAGACCTTGCGGTCCTCCAGCACCTTCAACAGCTTGTTGAGCTGCATCGGATGCAGTTCGCCGATCTCGTCCAGGAACAGGATGCCGCCGTGGGCCTTGGTGACGGCGCCGGGCTTGGGCTGCGGGATGCCAGCCAGGCCCAGCGGCCCCGCCCCCTGGTAGATCGGGTCGTGCACAGATCCTATCAGGGGATCTGCGATTCCTCGCTCGTCGAAGCGGGCGGTGGTGGCGTCCAGCTCGATAAACTTGGCTTGGGCGCCAAAGGGTGACCGTGGGTTCTTCTTGGCCTCCTCCAGCACCAGTCTGGCAACGGCGGTTTTGCCCACGCCGGGCGGGCCGTAGACCAGGACGTGCTGGGGGTTGGAGCAGCAGAGCGCCGCCCGCAGTGCCTTCAGCCCTTCCTCCTGGCCGACGATCTCCTCGAAACGCCGCGGGCGCGTTCGCTCGGACAGCGGCTCCGCCAGGGAGATCCGCCGTAGCGACTGGATCTTCTCCAACTCCTTTTTGACCTCCCGTTCGACCGCCACCTTTGATCCCTGCTGGGACCGGAGCAGGTTCCAGAAATAGAGGCCGATCACGATGATAAAAAACATCTGGATGAAAGTCAGCAGACCATTCAGACCGAAGATATTACCCATAGCAACCACGGCTCCTAACATGATGAATTGTCGCGAAAATTATTACCAAAAAAAGTATTTCCTCAAACCGTGATTTTTAACCAATTTTCAGGAAAAGGGACGGCCCCACCTTTCAAGGGGCCGCCCGTTCGCCTCTCCCGGCTACAATCTACACATTTTCAGCTTTGATATTATGGCTTAAACTGGCGAAGCAAATCATTACCTAGCCAAAAACCGGATTCTTTGAGCCCGAGTAAGAGTGGGACTATTTCACCGGCCGGGCGCTTTACCGAGGGCTACCCAGCTTGACTTCATATCGAAGATGGACTCAAATAATGGAGAGATATAAGGGTTTTATGACCCAAAGCGCCACGCAAGACCTAAAGGACATATCAGCATACATTGCGCATGAGTTGAAAGAGTCACCGCTTGCGTTCACACCTATTTTGCCCGGTGGCTCCAGACCCAGTAGGCCAACAATAAAATGACGGCGGCCAGCAGCACCAGATCGAAGCGATGAAAGTAGGAGCCGACGACCTCCCAGTGCTCGCCCAGTACGAAGCCGATGTAGGTCAGGAGGATGCTCCAGATCAGGGTGCCGAAGAAGGTATAGAGGGTGAAGATGAAGATGTTGATCCGGGCGACCCCGGCGGGCAGGGAAATGAAAGTGCGGATCACCGGCAGGAGGCGGGTGAAGAAGACGGTAAAAATGTCATAGCGGGCGAACCAGGCCTCGGCCAGGGCCATGCGGCCCGGGGTCGCCCCCAGGTATCGCCCGTAGCGATCCAGGAAGGGACGCCCGCCATACAGGCCGATGTAGTAGGAGACCAGCGAGCCGGCCGTGCTGCCGATGGTTCCCGCCAGGGCGATGCCCCAAAAAGTCAGTCTCCCGATGGATACCAGGTAACCGCCGAACGGCATCGTCACCTCACTGGCAAAAGGAATGTTGCAACTCCCGATTGCCATCAGGATACCTATCCCCCAGTAACCCCAAGAGGCGACTAAGGCAGCCACTTTTATCGCCATTGCTGTCATCAAGGCGTCCATTCGACATACTCCCGTGCCCGCTTAGCAGGCACAGATGTCAGAAGCAGGGGGTCGTAACAAGTGTTTCATCCGACTTCCGACATCTGAAATAAAGGGGTGCCTCGAAAGCACCCCCTGTTCTTCAATCAACCACATACTGGAGACATTCCGACATCCGGTGTCAGGCCGTCTCCTCCCGCTTCTTCTTGCGGTCGACGGTGACCATGATCGGCTCCTCTTTCTTGGCGATGACCTCTTTGGTGATCATGCACTTGGTGATGTCGTTGCGGGATGGGATCTCGTACATCACTTCGAGCATGACGTCCTCCAGGATCGCCCGCAGCCCACGGGCTCCGGTATTCCGCTTGATGGCCTCCTTGGCCACTCCCCGCAGGGCGTCCTCCTTGAACTCCAGGGCCACGCCGTCCATCTCGAACAGCTTCTGGTACTGACGTACCAGGGCATTGCGCGGCTCGGTCAGGATCCTGATCAGGGCCTCCTCATCCAGGGCGTCCAGGGTGACGATTACCGGGACCCGCCCCACAAACTCCGGGATCAGGCCGTACTTGAGCAGGTCCACCGGAAGGATCTGCTCCAGGATCATGCCGATCTTCTGCTCCTTCCGGGAGCCCAGGTCCGCCCCGAAGCCGATGGTCTTCTTGCCGATCCGGCTCTGGATCATCTTGTCGATCCCCTCGAAAGCGCCCCCGCAGATGAACAGGATGTTGGTGGTGTCCAACTGGATAAACTCCTGGTGCGGGTGCTTGCGTCCGCCCTGGGGCGGCACGCTGGCCACAGTCCCCTCCAGGATCTTCAGCAGTGCCTGTTGCACGCCCTCGCCGGAGACGTCCCGGGTAATCGAGGGGTTCTCGGACTTCCGGGCGATCTTGTCAATCTCATCGATGTAGACGATGCCCTTCTCCGCCTTCTCTACATCGTAATCGGCCGCCTGGATCAACTTCAGGAGGATGTTCTCCACATCCTCGCCGACGTAGCCGGCCTCGGTGAGGGAGGTGGCGTCGGCAATGGCAAACGGCACGTTCAGGATCCGGGCCAGGGTCTGGGCGAGCAAGGTCTTGCCACAGCCGGTGGGTCCCAGCATGATGATGTTGCTCTTCTGGAGTTCGACCTCGTCAACCTTAAGGCCGAGGTTGATCCGCTTGTAGTGGTTGTACACCGCTACGGACAGGGTCTTCTTGGCATGCTCCTGGCCAATCACGTACTGGTCCAGGATCTCCTTGATCTCCCTGGGCTTGGGGATATCGCTCAGCTCGAAGCCCGCCTCTTCCCCCAGCTCCTCCTCGATGATCTCGTTACAGAGTTCGATGCACTCGTCGCAGATGTATACCCCGGGGCCAGCCACCAACTTCTTGACCTGGTCCTGCAGCTTGCCGCAAAAAGAACACTTCAGTTGTCCCTTGTCATCACCAAATTTGTACATGGGTCGCACCTCCTTTGGACTAGCCCACTTTCTCTCCCGTTCGAGAAGCCATTACCTCATCGATGATCCCATATTCCATGGCCTCCTGGGCGCTCATAAAGAAGTCACGGTCGGTGTCGCGCTCGATCTTCTCCAGCGACTGCCCGGTCAACTCCGTCCAGATCTGGTCCATCTGCTCCCGGACCCTGATGATCCGCTTGGCGTGGATCTCGATGTCCGTGGCCTGCCCCTGGGTCCCGCCCGAGGGCTGGTGGATCAGGATCTCGCTGCTGGGAGTGGCAAAGCGCTTGCCCTTGGCGCCGGCCGCCAGCAGAAACGCTGCCATGCTCGCCGCCAGACCCATGCAGATGGTGGACACATCCGGCTTGACGTACTTCATCGTATCGTAGATGGCCATTCCTGCGGTGATCATGCCGCCGGGAGAGTTGATGTAGAGATAGATGTCCTTTTCCGGGTCCTCCGCCTCCAGAAACAACATCTGCGCTATCACCAGGTTGGCCACGTGGTCGTCAATCGGCGTTCCCAGAAACACGATCCGGTCTTTCAAAAGTCTGGAGTAGATGTCATAAGCCCGCTCACCCCGGTTGGTCTGCTCCACCACCATCGGGACGAGGTACTGCCCGGTAATCATGCTGCTTCACCTGCTTTCTAACTATCTATTGTATTCAATTCAACTACCGGAAAACCTTTTTTAACCTTCTTTGACTAACACTATACCAGGTTTTTATTTTCTGTAAAGCGAAACCTCCGTCTGGAGGACGTTCACTTTAGATGTAAAGGCCGCGAGCTATTTTACTCACGGCCCTGCAGAACGAATGTCGGATCCTTCTTATCCTTCCTCCGGTTTTGCCTCTGTCTTTTCTCCGACCTCTGACGCCTCGCTCCTGCCCTCTGTTTCCGGCACAGGCTTGGCATTGTCCGACAGGAACTGCTGCACCTTTTCCATCAGCAGGCCCTTTTCAAAAGCGCCCAACTGGCCTTTCTCTTCCAGAGACTTGCGCATCTTGGCATCATCCACGCCGTACCGGGCTGCCGTATCCTTGAGTTCCTGTTCCAGCTCTTCCGGAGTCACCCGCAGGCCCTCGGCCTTGGCTATAGCGCTGAACACCAGCCGGCCCTTGACAATATCCCGCGCCCTGTTCTGAAGATCCTGTTTCACGGCTTCCGGCTCTTTCTTTGCCAGGTGCAGGTAAGTGTTCATATCCATCTTCTGCATGGCCAGAGTGCGGGTAAATTCGTTGAACTCTTCCTGCAACTGCTCATCCACCAGGACTGCCGGCGGTTCCACCTCCACCCCGGCCACCACCTTGGTGACCACCCTTTCGTTGAAGATGCGCCTGGCGTTATGACGGCCTACTTCTTCCATGCTATTCTTTATTTGTGCCTTTAATTCCTCGAGGGTGGCACAATCACTGATATCCCTGGCAAACTCGTCGTCAATGGCGCTCAGTTCCTTGTGCTTGACCCCGTTCACCTGCACCCTGAACCGGGCCTCTTTCCCTTCCAGTTCCGTGACCTGGAAGACCGACGGCATCTGCAGGGTGAACTCCAACTCCTGCCCGGCCTTACTGCCCACCAGGTGCGCATCGAAGCCCGGAATGAACTTGTGCGTTCCGATTTCCACCGATCTTTCCTTGCCTGACAGGCGTGGCTCAGGCTTGCCGTCAACCGTCGCCTCGTAGTCGATGATGGCAACGTCGCCGTCGCCAGCCGGCTCCTCCCCGGCGTCAATCAGCCGGGCGTGGCGCTGCTGGAGCATAGTTAAATGGGCTTCGACCTCGTCGTCCCCCACCTCAACCTCCGGCATTTCCGCCTCGATCCCTTTATACTCCCCCAGCTTGACCTCCGGCAGCACCTCCACCTTGACCTTGAAGATGAGGGGCTTGCCCTTCTCAAACTGGACAACATCTATGTCCGGCTTGCCTACCGGTTCGATGTCGTGCTCCTTGATCGCCTCCTGGAAAGCCTGGGGAACCAGGATGTCCAGGGCATCCTCATAGAGCACGTCCTTTCCCATCCGGGCCTCAAGGATCGGGCGCGGCACCCGCCCCTTCCGAAAACCGGGAATATTAACACGCTTGACCACCTTGTAGTAGGCCTTGCCCAGTGCTTCCTCCACCTGGTCTACGGCCACTTCCACCTGTAAGGCAACCTGATTGTTCTCTAGCCTTTCCAGAGATGCTTGCATCTATGCTCCTCCTTTAGCCAGTGAATTCCTGGACTCGCTCATACACCACGCCAGCCAAGCGTGGTTAATTTTACTCTGATGGTGCGGGAGAAGGGACTCGAACCCTTAAGGGAAATCCCACCGGATCCTAAGTCCGGCGCGTCTGCCAATTCCGCCACTCCCGCAGTTCACGTAGCCATGATAGCACCCCTCCCATGTTTCGTCAAGCAATCGCCCAGGTCCTGGAATTAGAGGTCAGTGGCTGGGCGCCCGCCTCTATTCTCACTTCACGCCCAGTACTCAAAGCGCACAGGATGGTCAAGGTGCATCTTCGCAGACTGAAGCGGTTACATTAAATTGTACGCAACTCATTCTGCTCTCATGTTCAACTAGTTCTAAGCTTCAGTGGGAGGATTGTCTTACAAGCACTGCTCAGCTGAAGTTAACATAGGGAGGTGCTAAGGCTCAATGTACGAAAAATTGCTGGCGTTTTTCCTGCTGCTCCTGCTTGGAGGCACTGTGCTCTATGCTGTGATTACCCGGATCGTCGTCCCTCTCCGCATGCCCCCAAAGAATTAGGCAGAACACTCAGACCCCATGCACGCAAAATGGCATGGGCATCTTATCCTGGTGACTCCTGCATTGAAGAAGCGCCGTACTCTATGCTGAAGATTAACGGCGCATCCATTTATTAGCGAATCATTCATGCATAGCGCCACCAGAGACATCCTCACCGGCATGAACGACTCAGGCCAGTAATAGCATCCACCTTGATCCACGCTCCGGCTCATGTCCGGAGCCTTTTACTTTTGCGCCGAGGAAACGCCCCGCACTGCCGCCTCACCCGGAGAGTACCCGGGAACCCTCCGGACACGATGGGAGTTTCCAGCAATAACAGGTAATTTATTGTAATGAGGCCGGTCATACGACCGTCATCGCCGCTTAGATCCCAGTATTATAAGAAAGTCGCATTTTTATAAGCCTTTAACAGTTATGAAAATAACAGTCGAATCAGGAAGGAATAAGGTGTTTGATATCGAATCTATACCAGTTAATTAAGGCTGGCTAGGCGCAGCCTTGCAGCGACTCAAATTCAGACGTCTCAAATTCAGGCCGTGGAGGTGGTACTCCCAAACATGCGCATTAGCCAGCCCCGCGCCAGCAAGCTGGCGGCCCGGCAACGATGTTCGCTTCGCTCACTCAACAAGGAAGTCAGAATGAAAGTGGACAGAAGGACCGGAACAGAAGACGCAGAAAGGATAAAAACGCCTATGAAACTGCAGGAGAAACTGGCTTTTCTCGGTCTACTCGTGGTAATCGGTCTGTTTAGCTTGGCGGGCGCCGTATCTGCAAACCCCCCCCAGCATCAGCTTGGGTGCAGGCCGTCTTCCAAGACTGTCTTGCAGGATCACTACAACGCCGGCTATATCAGCAGCATCCTTAAAAACGCCAGCACTTCCGGCTCAATCGACTGGTCGGCCAATATGCCCCAGCCCGGCGACCAGGGTCAGCAGGGAAGCTGCGTCGCCTGGAGCACAGGCTACAACTACAAGTCCTATCAGGAACAAGTACAGCATGACTGGGGCCTGAGTAGTTCGCACAACCTGTTCAGCCCTGCCTACATCTATAACCAGATCGACGGCGGCCAGGACGACGGGGCATCGATCGCCGATGCCTTGAACCTGCTGGTGAGCCAGGGTTGCGATACCCTGGACGACATGCCGTATAACCAAAATGATTACACTACCCAGCCAACCCAGGCACAGCGCCTGCGCGCCTCCTATTTTCCGTCCCAGAGTTGGACACCGATCTTCCAGGGAACCCCCAACGTCAGCGCCATGAAGTCCGCCCTGGCCAACGGCCCCATTGTGGCCGGGACAGATGTCTATTGGAGCGCCGGTTGGGAAACGAGCGGCAACATCGCCCAGAGCGATGTCTCGGGAACTAGCGCCGGCGGCCATGCCATTGCCATCGTCGGCTACGACGACACCCACCAGACAGACGACGGGCCAGGCGCCTTCAAGTTCATCAACTCCTGGGGCACCAGTTGGGGAAACTACGGCGGCTACGGCTGGATCAGTTACAGTTACGCCCAGAATAACTTCTTTGAAGCCGAAGTGATGTACGATAAAACAGCTACAGACACCTATACCGTCTCTGGCACGGTGGTCGACCAGAACCAGCAGCCCCTGGCGGGCGTGACCGTCACTTTCGCCAAACAGGGCGGCACCGACCCCGTTCCGGCGGCAGTGACCACCAACTCCAACGGCCAGTGGAGCCAGTCGGGGTTCGAGGAGGGGACACCTTACCAGTTGACGCCGGGCAAGGCCAATTACACCTTCACCCCGGCAAGCCAGGATTTTAGCTACGATTCCATGCAGTCCGAGGTGATCAACATCCAAGCCGGCGGCGGCACGCAGACTACCGGCATCACCGTCACCGCGCCGGCAGGCGGGGCGAACTGGCAGACAGGCTCTACGCAGACGATTTCGTGGACCTACACCGGCAACCCCGGATCAGCAGTTGAGTTGGATCTGCTCCAGGGCGGCAGCCTGAACAGTACCATCGCCTCCAGCGCTTCCATCGGGAGCAACGGTACGGGAAGCTACAGTTGGACGATACCGACGAGTCTGGCGGCAGGCTCGAACTACCAGGTCTGCATCACCAGCACCACGGTGGCATCCTGCACCAGCACCCAACTCCTTTGCCATCAGCGCACCGGCGCCCGCGCCGACGGCAGCGATCACCGTCACCTACCCCAGGAGCGGTGTGAGCCTGCCCAAGGGGCAATACTATCTCATTGCCTGGAATTACACCGGAACCCCCGGCAACTCCGTCAGGATCGATCTGCTCAAGAGTGGCAGTCTTTACCAGATGATCGCTCCGGCCGCATCCGTAGGCAAAAATGGAAACGGCAATTACTATTGGCAAATCTCCCGCTTCCAGACCAACGGCTCCAATTTCCAGGTGCGGATCACCAGTAACAGCAATCCGAACATAACAGGCACCAGCGGCGACTTTTCTATCACCTAACACCCGCCGCTAGGAAACCCCCCTCATAATCAAGAGGGCCGGTGCAGCACCGGCCCCTCTCCCCTTTTGCGCCAGTCAGAAGCCTTGCCTCTTGGTAGCGGGGATACCCCTCCACACACCTCTTCGAGGAATGTCCCCGATGAAACGTCCCCAAGAATGTCCCACGATCCAACATACCTCTCTTAAGGGCTTGCAGATCTTCGACAGTTGAAGAGGAGATATTAGCAAACTATCCACAATATTCGCAATTCTATCCACATTTTTTCCAGATGACTACCCGCTCTAACGCCCGCGCGCTCGTCTTCAGCCATGAGAGGTTCAAGCATGAAATGTCGAGCCCCGGACCTGGTCCAGGGCTGCGTCATTAGATATAGAACAGGGTTACGTGGCTGAGCAGTTACTAAAACTCGCTGAATTAGTTGATCCCAACCAGAAGCAGAATCAGAATTAAAAACAGGATGAACACCAAGCCAGTACTCCATCCACCAACACCGGTTCCCAGTCCAGGACCTGCGCCCATGACGATTCCTCCTTATCATTGAGATATAACCCAAAGGTCAATACATAAATATGCCAACCCAACCAGAATGGTTACAAATCCCACGCGGGAGTGAGTTGCGCTCCCCCCTGAAACCAAGAACCACCAGCCACTCACCACCAACCACTCAAATGGTGGGGGACATAAAGCGAAGTTCCCTCGGTTAAGAAGTACTTTTTGCACTGGAATCATAACATTTTCTACCGCAGGTGAATAATATAGAACAAGGCAATAAGTTACAAAGGAGGTATACATATGGGCGGAGAATGTATTCCCGGAACATCTACCTATTACCACCAACACCACCATTTCCCCCACCCGGCCCTGACGGCATGCCGGAGGAAGAATGGTGTGATTACGGAGTGCCTGGCTTGGGCGTTGGATTTAAAGGGACAGACGGATTGTCGCCATTTTTCCCAATGTTAGCTTTCACGCTCTTCCTGATCCTGATCCTACTGATTCTGGGCATGGATCCCACGTAATATCCTTGTTGTCAACCAAATTACACCCGGGAATTTCCCGGGTTTTTATTTTCCACGGCTTCCATCACTGCTACACTTGTTCATATTTTAAAGGCTCCCGAACCCTGGGAGCCTTGCTATACGTCCCAGGAGGGATTCGAACCCCCGACGGCGCACCGCTACCTTGCCGCTACGATTTTTAGGTCACCTTAAGGTTATTTTCATATTGTTTTCATCTTTTGATAGTAAATTAAAAACAGGATATGTAAGTTGTGCCACATGAAGCATAGACGTTCCATTGTCAGGCGCCGTGGGTAAGCATCTATCAGTACTGTAGACAATTTGTAAGAGGTGATTTAAATTGCCAGCATAATCGGGTCATCTATTGATGCTTGGAAGTTCAATGGACTCTAAAAATGATTGGAGGGAGAAAAATGAAAATTGGAAAACGCTCCAAATGGCTTGCCCTGTTCGTTATTGTAGCAACTCTCGTGTCTTTGCTGCTGTTGCAAGCCGGAATAGCATCGGCTGCCACTCTGCAGCCAAGCATCAACCCCGCCGGCGGTACCTATACCTCGGCCCAGACTGTGACCATCTACAATATCGCCAGTGGGGACACCGCCTACTACACCACCGACGGGTCGAACCCGGAGACCAGCAACACCCGCATCGCCTACACCGGGGCCTTCACCGTGTACCAGTCGGAGACGGTCGAGGCCGTCGGTTATGACTCGATGACAAGCTGGAGCAACGTGACCTCGGCCTATTTTACCATCGGAGGTTCCTCGACACTTGAGACGCCGGTCATCTCTCCGGACGGCGGCAGCTACACCACCGCCCAGACCGTGACCATCGGCGACATTTACGGCACCGCCTACTACACCACCGACGGGTCGAACCCGGAGACCAGCAACACCCGCATCGCCTACACCGGGGCCTTCACCGTGTACCAGTCGGAGACGATCCAGGCCGTCAACTACAGCTCCGCCGGCTGGAGCAACGTGACCCCGGCCGACTTTACCATCGGAGGTTCCTCGACACTTGAGACGCCGGTCATCTCTCCGGACGGCGGCAGCTACACCACCGCCCAGACCGTGACCATCGGCGACATTTACGGCACCGCCTACTACACCACCGACGGGTCGAACCCGGAGACCAGCAGCACGCGTATCGCCTACACCGGGCCGTTCACCGTGTACCAGTCGGAGACCGTTCAGGCCGTCGCCTACAGCTCCGCCGGCTGGAGCAACGTGACCCCGGCCTATTTTACCATCAATGGCTCGGGCTCTAACCAGGCGCCGATCCTCTACCCTGACGGCGGTACCTTCACCAGCGCCCAGAGCGTGACCATCGGCGACATCCCCAGCGGAGATACCGCCTACTACACCACCGACGGGTCGAGCCCGGAGACCAGCAGCACCCGCACCGCCTACACCGGGGCCTTCACCGTGTACCAGTCGGAGACTGTGAATGTTGCCAGTCAAGACCAGTACGGTAACTGGAGCACAGCAACCTCGGCCGTGTTTTCCATTGGAAATTCAAGCTCGACACAACCGCAATCTGGCTATCAACTACATAGAAGAGGCATAAGAGTGCTTTTCAGAGGAAAAGAGATCAAGTTCGATGTACAGCCGATGATCACGAACGGGCGCACCTTAATCCCGATCCGTCAGATAGCCGCTGCCTTGGGCATGTCTGACAACGATGTCCAGTGGGACGCCGCTAACGGCACAGTATCCATCAACAACGGGTCTAACCAGATGACCATCCGCAACAATGAGCAGCAAGTATACCTCAATGGTAAAGCTTATGCTACCGACGCGCCGGCCCAGATCGTCAATGGCCGGATGATGGTTCCGCTCAGAGCGATCAGCCAGTTGTTCAACAAGAACATACAATGGGATTCTAGCAGTGGAACTATCACCATACAATGACAGTCCAGGGGTTTTAAGGCGAACGTAGGCGACAAAACCCCAGAGTTTATTTCTGGGGTTTTGTCCTGTTTGAAGCTCATTTGCCTACAGTGCCTTACTTTCGCATCCATGCTGCTCCTAATACTGAGAGGCCAGCGCCTACTCGACCTAATTATTTAGGTTCTTTCGCTGGCGCTAGCGAAGGTATTGGAGCAGTAACTTTCTTCTGAGCCTTCTTCTTCTTTTTTTCCTTATCCCTAGGACTTTTATCTCCCATTTTAAACCCCTCCAATCACACTTTAATTCACCACAATTATACCCTATTTCTGAAATCATCAACATCAGCTAGAGGCGTAGCCGCTCTAATGCCCCCGCTTCTCTGAAGCGGTGGGATAAGAGCGGCTACGTCACTGTATTAACAATTCATAGTAACATACTCCAATTTATGGCTTGACTGCTAAGCCATGGATATGCGACTATTGTGTAGTAGAGTCTATAGACTATAAGTATTTGAAAACCCGGACACATTATGATTGTGCAGGATATATGAAAACACTTTTCTTTGGGCAGCGAGTCTGTTCCGGAATGCAGGCGCCCGGGAAAAGTAACGGAAGGAGATTATCTTTTGGGGACACATACTCGTCTATTCTTATTTCTTCTCCTCGCCATCATATTAGCTGGTTGTAATGCAAAGATGCCCTGGGAATCACAGGGAGCTATAAGCCCAGGTGCTATTGCAGGCAGTCAAGGTATCGCCCAAGTTAGCGCCAATACTACCAGCCAGGGTGAGACAGAAACCGTCGTAAAGCCCACTGTTTCTCCCGTAAAGAGAGCGGTCCCGCCGGGTCCGGCTGCACCAGTGGTTTGGTCTGTCCCGATAAAACAGCGGGCAGTGTTCATTACCATTGACGATGGGTGGTTCCCCAGTCCAGAGGTGTTGCAATTGATGAGACTTGATCATCTTCCTCTGACAGCATTTTTGATACAGGAAGCAGCAGCGCAAAATACTCCTTATTGGCAGGAGTTTGTTAAATTAGGCGGAAGCGTTGAGGACCATACCTATTCGCACCCATTTCTGACGAAGGTGTCCCCAAGCGAGGATTTGATGCAGATATCTTCACCGATAAATTATTTTAAGAAATTCGGTGCGAATCCTGATGAGCTTAGGCCGCCCTATGGCAACTGCGATATAGTTGTACAAAAAATGGCGGCTAAAGCCGGAATAAAATATGTGGTGATGTGGGACGCCATTATGGATAATGGTAAACTTACCACATATAACGGTAAGCCATTGGCTCCCGGCGATATAGTGCTCATGCACTGGCTTCCGGGCCTGGGACAAAACCTGGAAACCCTGCTTGGTATCCTAAAACAAGGAAATCTTGGTGTGGCAAGCCTGAGTGACGCTTTGGACGGCAGACCAGTGCGGGTTGTTTTGCCGGAAGGATTGGGCTTACCCCCGACAGGAAACTCTGTATATCAGAGTGTGTATAACAGTCGTGGCTGAGAGCTGAGGGATTCGAACCCCCGGCCGCCGGATGGCAGTTCAGGTATTATACTCCCAGAGTCGCCGGCGCCGGGTAGGGCGAATCATGTTTATGGCCGTAATCGTATTTGGGCTCGCTACGATCGGATTTGCTGTGTCGACTTCGTTTGTCTTATCCATTTCAATGCTGATTATCATGGGGGCGGCCTCTTTTGCCATATCGATGAACCTGGCCAGATCATCAACCATCCTGTCATCCCCTTATTGCGCCGCTTTTTTAGTATGCCGTTCTCCCCTTCAAGATCTCGCACCCGTCGCTTCAGATTGGCGATCTTTGATCCGAGCGTCAGGCTCCCCATGCTCCTTGTAATCACTTCCGCGCTAGCGGCAAGGCCAGGCCGGAAGTGATCGTGATTAGCAAGGAAATATCGAATAAAACCTCAAACAGGAAGAGATGTTTCACAAGCCCTAACTCGCCGTCCCCTAATACCACCAGAAATGCTATCACTACCATGATCCCGATCGCTCCGCAGACCTCCGACAGCAACTTCCCTTGTTTCATATCACTGCGAATATGAGCATAAACAACAGCTAACAAGTATAAGCAGGAATATACCAGATAAAACCAGAGCGATTGCGGAAGGTACCGCCGTTTCATCGCGTTCCAAAACGACCATCTGTTGCTGATGCTTACAGGTGGTAAGCCTGCCGATTTCTCATAGTTTCCGAGATAATCAGGCCTGTTTTCGACTGCCGCCTTGGCATCCACTTGCAGTTCCACCATTAAATGCCGTGGATGCAATAAATAAAATTTCATAACGTCTGCAGTGGTGACTCGACTATAAAAATCTTGAGCAAACTGCTTGCCATAGATGTCTACGGTGCCGCTAAATGCATTGGTGCCCTTGAGGACGCTATATTTTGGATTATCGGCCATCCCGATGATCGGCGAGGCCATTAATTGGCAACTAACAAACAAGACGAAAATTACCGGTACAATGATCTCAAATTTGAAAATGCTTTTCATGATCGCATGACTGTTCAGTTTTCTATTTTGCATTTAAGCCTCTCCGCTTGCGATTAATATCCGATTCCAGTGCAAAAAGTACTTCTTGACCGACAGGGGTTGGTGATGTCGGATATACCGAAGATTACCGCCCCGTCGCCGTTGGTGCCGGTTCCGGCGAAGCCCTGCGGGATGTAACAAGGGAAACTCTAAGTAATGGGATCACCCGCAGGTGTGAAATACTTGCGCCCAAATCCCAGCGCCACGTTGACCAGGCCGATCATCACCGGCACCTCGATCAGCGGGCCGATGACGGCGGCAAAGGCCTGACCGGAGTTGATCCCGAACACCGCCACGGCCACGGCAATGGCCAGCTCGAAGTTATTGCTGGCAGCGGTGAAAGCAAGCGAGGTTGTCTGCCCGTAGTTAACCCCCGCTTTCATACTGATGAAGAAGGAGACGAAGAACATCACCATAAAGTAGATCAGCAGCGGGATGGCGATCCGCACCACGTCCATCGGGAGATTGACGATAAACTTCCCCTTCAAGGAGAACATGATGACGATGGTATAGAGCAGCGCTATCAGAGCCACCGGACTGATGGTGGGGATAAAGCGCTTTTCGTACCATTCCCTGCCCTTGACCGGGATCAGGGCGAACCGGGTGATCACTCCCGCCAGGAAGGGGATGCCCAGGTAGAAAGCAACACTCTTAGCTATTTCCGCCATGGAGACATGGATGACCATTATCTGATGGAATCCTAGCCATTGAGGCAGCAGCGTAATAAAAAAGTAGGCGTAGACAGAGTAGAAGAATACCTGAAACAGGGAGTTGAAGGCCACCAGGGCGGCCGCATACTCGGAATCACCATGTGCCAGGCTATTCCAGACGATCACCATGGCAATGCAACGGGCGAGACCAATCAGGATCAGCCCGACCATGTATTCCGGATAACCGCGCAGGAAGACGATCGCCAGAACGAACATCAGAATTGGCCCAACGATCCAGTTCTGCACGAGAGACAGGCTCAAGACCTTGACATTCTTGAATACCTTGCCCAGTTCCTCGTACCGCACCTTGGCCAGCGGGGGGTACATCATGATGATCAGGCCCACAGCGATCGGGATAGATGTTGTCCCCACCGATAACCGGTCGAGCAGATTGGCAATGCCGGGAAATGCATAACCCCCGGCTACACCCACGGCCATGGCCAGAAAGATCCAGAGCGTCAGGAACCGGTCCAGAACAGAAAGCCTGATTGCTGCTTGCCGTGACATGCAGTTCTCCTCCTCAATTTGAATGCTGACTCGCAGCATCTCCTGCTAAACCTTAAGTCAATGCGCAGCTAATGCCGGGCTTACACAGGCTTTAATCATCCTCTGCGTCATCAATGCAAGCTGGATGCTGTCTGATCGGGCTTCCGCCAGCGGCCTTCAACTGCCTTGCAGGTTGGAAGAGCATCCTGTCCAGAAGTAAGGCAGTGGACTCGATCGCTTCAGGGTTAAGAGCATAGAAGATCCATTTCCCCTGGCGCCTATCAGTGATCAAGCCGGCCTGTCGAAGTATTCTCAGGTGATGGGAGACTGCCGGCTGGGAAACGGGCAGGGCCTCCATGAACTCGCAGACGCACATCTCACCATCCCGGAGCATGGATAGTATTGTCAGGCGTGTCTCATCGGCCATAGATTTTACCAGATCCGCCAGAACGCGTAGTTCATTCCTTTCTGCAACTGCTCCCAAATCTTTCAACACCACCCTCGTCTCCTTTCCAGCCAGTAAGTACAGGCTGATAATGTATTTGCCATTTTTAATCACAAGAGTTGCAGCAGCCCGTTACGCCCTTGCGGGGTTACTGCCTGCCAGGGCAGGCTGACTGTCTTACGTGACAGTTTTTCGGCCACCTGCTTCTGCCACGGGGCTTCCAGACCGGCCAGCTTCCCCAGCACCGGATCGGTGGTCCGAATGCCAGTCCAGGTCTGATTCACGATCCACCAGTCGGGCTCGATGCCGGCGCGGCGCAGGTCGTCCTGTAGTCGTGATGCCTCAAAAACAGGGGTGGCCTGTGGCAGCGTCACGATCATGACGTGGGTCAGTCCCGGATCGCGTGGCGCGGCAATAACTGACGCACTTCCTCGGGTACCTCTCCGGTGCTGCGCTGCACCTCCTTGTGATAAGACAGCGTGCTGTCCAACAGCAACAGGGTGTGCCCAGTAGGGGCGGTGTCCAATACAACGAAACCATCATCCAACTCCCCGACAACACGCGCAAATGCCCGGAAGACCGCGATCTCTTCGGTGCAGGGCGAAGCCAGGTCTTCAGCCAACAGGGCGCGCCCGTCCTCATCCAACCCGGAGCCGACCGTCTTCATAATCTCTGAACGGTATGCCGCAACTTCCGCCTCGGGGTCGATCCGGCTGACAGTAAACCGGTCGCCGATGTCGCTCCCGGCCCCCTCCAGCACCAGGTTCAGGTGGGCTGCCGGGTCTGTTGTGGAAAGGTGTACCTTGTGCCCGGCTTCGGCCAGGGCTAAGGCTATTGCAGAAGCAACCGTGGACTTGCCGACGCCGCCCTTCCCCATCACCATGATAACGGCCCATTTCGCGCATGGAGAGGTCATCGACCACTGGTTTCAGACCAGTAAGTATGTGAGGCGAGTCGCCTGATGTTGTTTCCTGTGCGGTGGGGGCATCGCTGACAGCAACGAATTGACCATCGGGAAGCAGACGCGTG
Organism: uncultured Peptococcaceae bacterium; assembly: GCA_963767365.1. Lineage (GTDB taxonomy): Bacteria > Bacillota > DSM-12270 > Thermacetogeniales > Thermacetogeniaceae > Palsa-1188. Next base: position 31,351 of record CAVYEE010000024.1, on the reverse strand, counting down.
AACAGGTCAAAACTGGCGATCTCCACCGTGCAGGCGCCGGAAAGTTGCATATTGAAACATCCCTCCTCGGACAATCTATAAACATATTCGATTATATTTATATGATAAATCTATAATAAATTTGTGTCAAGACGGAGTTGCTCGGCTGTGATGCTACCTGGGCGTAGTTGATGTTAGCCTTCCAGACGATGAAGAAGGAGATCGCCGGCGGCATATATACCTTTGATGCTGGTTTCCAGGTACCTGTCCACTTTAATTGCCCCGGTCTCCTCCTCTGTTTCCTTAAGAGGCTGCGGTGCATCAGCCCTTTCTATCCTGTGAAACCCGCGTTTTTTTAAAAATCCTTCTATTGTAAGAGTCAGGGCGTAAAGCTGCTTAATTCCTTGCAGGCGGGCATAAGCCAGCATTCTCTCATTAAGGAGATTTCCGATACCCTTACCACGGTGATCAAAAGTCACCGCCAGCGACCTGAGCAGGCCGAACTCACCCAGCACCTCAAGCCCGATCACTCCCACCAGCATCCCATCTTTCTTGGCCAGCAAGAAATGTCGCAGGTGCCTGTCCATTGCCACCCTCGCACCTTCGGTTTGACTGAGCACCGGAGGATGTAGCGCTCACCGCTGCCGCTCAACCTGCCTCTGCTGATCCCGTAAGCGCACCCAAGCCCGGCCAATGCCGATCAGGCGCATGAGCAGCCGCCTTTGTCCCCGCAGCACGGTTCGCCGCCCTTGAGTTGTCCCATGATAATCGCGGCGGCACAGCCCACACCGGCCTTGACCGAAATCGCGGAAAACGGGCAGTTTTTGGCGCAGGCGCCGCACTCCATACAGGCATCTTTGTCCACAATCGAAGCCTTTCTACTTTCAATCACCAAGACTACATGAGGACAGACCTCGATGCACATTCCGCAGCCGGTGCATTGATCCCGATCAAGCTCAAGCGTCACGACATTTTTCAAATATTTGTGTTCCACAGCCATCACCCCTGATCAAAAATGAAAAAACAATCTTGAAACCATGAAAACGATCCCTATCCCCGCCGAACTGATGATGATAGGCACCCAGATCTTCATCTCTTTTTTCACGCCCGACAGCGAGGTATACGTAGACGAACCCGTATAATTCATGGCCAGGTATGATGCTATCGGAGGCAGGATCAGCAGGTAGAATAACGCCAATCTCCAACTGATCGGGGTGGTCACACTCCAGGTATTGTACACATCGACCAGCAATGCCCAGATGAACCCTAGCAACCACCCCTTCCACGCAAATGCCCTGCCTGGTATCCAGGGGAGCAAGGCCGGGACGAGGACGCACCCGATCAGAATAGCTCCCAGATAGGGTATCAGATCGTGAAACGATCTGAGGAACCTGATCCCCAGCAGGTTTATGACTATGATCATCCCCAGGGCAACTGCCAGCGGCCAGATCACGTGTACCAACTCTATCGGAGTCAGGACAAGGCGATCCATAAAATCGAATTTTACGGCACGCAGATCTTTCGTAGCCTTCATCCCTGCTTCGATAAAGACTTTGAGGTCGCTGGCCCTGACCGGTCCATAGATGACCCGGAACCCTGATTGCTTAAGCACTTCGTGGGCGGCAACTCCCGGGGCGCCCAGTTGGGGCAGGATCAATGTCCGATGAGACACCAGTCCGGCAAGGCCGGTGGCCTCTATTCTTTGGACTATTTCCCCGGTTCCAAAGGTGCCTTTGCCGGCGGCACACCACACATTGATGCCTTTAGTATCGATCACCAGGATCCAGGCGTCGAAACCGGCCAGTTCCTTTCTCAACCTGTCAAAGCTCATTTTATAGTTGGCCGAAACCAGTACCGGGGACTGATCTGTCGGCTCACCAACACAATACAAACCGGGGCTGATCTGATAGTTGTGGCGGTTGATTCCCCAGCGGGCTTTCCATGATCCTAAAACATCTTTGGTGTTCAGACTTGTAGACACTCGCAAGATCTCACCGATCGGAGTCGACACCTTACCCGTTACCCAAGCCGGCGCTGCTCTCGTCTGGAAAGCTATATTCTGCAACCGCATTTGATTGCCCGCAGCAGCATTGGCTCGATGTCTTACAACTCATGTTCTCTTCAGGCAAAATAATCCCCTCCTGTTCACTACATGCACAAGAGATGTTTATTCTCTCGCTCAACAGCATTGTCCCGGGAGACTGTTCGCGAGGATCTCCAGGCTTTCGAGCACTTGCTCTCGCTTATCTTCCGGAAGGGCGTCGTAAACGTCCCGGTAGTACTGCTCCATACCGGACTCGATCTCCGAGAACAGCGTCTGCCCCTTGGTGGTCAGGCCGATACACAGGCATCTCCGGTTCTCAGGGACAGGTTCTCTGGTCACCAGGTCCATCTCCACCAGGTTGTTGACCGCTCTGCTCATGGTGCTCTTGTCCAGCCCCAACATGTTTGCCAGGTCATTGACGGAAATGCTGCCGGCTCTGCCTATCTCCACCATGGCGTGGCACTGGCTCAGAGTGACGCCGCAGCATGACGCCTCACTCTTCTCCAGCAGACCGAGTTTCCTGGTCAGCAACCGGACGCATTCCCGCAGGCGAAAAAGGGTTTCTGGCATTGCGATGATAACCACCTCCTGTTATATTGTATTATGCAACGGTTGTATTATGCAACATATATTTTAGCTTTCTTTATACTTTTCAGCTTTAGCCTCCTTAACCGTTTCTTAGGGGATAACAAGGCATTTCTGTGCAGTTTGCCAAAAGAGACCCGGCTTGAGGATGAGGGGCAAACAGGGAACCCTCGGAAAACGGCTGGCCGAACAGGTCAGAAAGCAGTTCTACGACCCGCTCGTAGGGGACGAAGTGGTACTGGTTGAGGTAGACGGCCAGGGACTTGATCTCGGGGCCGTACTGGACCCATCTTATATCGCCTCCTAATAAAAAAGCCGGCCACCCCAAAGGGAGACCGGCAGGAGGGCAACGTTTATGGGGTATCACCTCAGCTTGAGCAACTATAAAAAAGTTTTTAAATAGCCCTTTCAATGAATATTAATCTATGGTACAATAACCAAGAAACCCGGAAACAAGAGTCTAAAATTCAAAGTATCTAAGCATTTTTTTGAGAAAGAAGCATATAATATGCCAGTGAATACTTGGAACGTATATCTAAGAAAACAAGAATAGGTGATACTTTGGATTCAGGACGCGTGATGACTAAGAAAATAAGTGTTTCAAAGAAAAGGCAAATAACTATTCCTCAGCAATTTTTTAATAAACTCAATATACATGATGAAGTTGAATGCATAATGCCTAATTCAACAATGATAATTATCCGACCAGTGCCCAAAGACACAGAGTTTGCAGAAGTAATCTTAGAGGATCTTGTAAGACAAGGTTATGAAGGTCAGAGGCTGGTTGATCAATTTAAAAAAATGCATGCTCAAGTTAAACCTGCCATTGAAAAAATGCTAGAAGAAGCTAGGTTGATAGCAAGCAAGCTTGAAGGGTCCGGAGATGAAAAACTTAAGGAAATATTTTCGGACCTGGAGGGCTAGAAATGCTTCCCATTGATTTTTTACCAGCAGCTGAAAGGTATCTAAAAAAACTAAAAGACAAGCATTTAAAGAAAGAATATTCAGATGCCATAAAACTTATCAGAGAAAATCCCGATGTAGGACAAGTGAAAAGAGGAGATTTGGATGGAATATATTGCTATGATGTATACTACAATAATGTAAATTATGAAATTGCATATACTTTAGGAGAAAATCAACAGGGAGAAGTCATAGTAATAATTATGGCAGGTAGCAGAGAAAGCCTTTATGATGCTTTAAAGAGGTATATGAGAGAAAAATAAAGTTGCCAAAGTAGTTGCAATACAACGCATACTACAACCTCCAGAATGGGAGTAGCTCACCAACGGCGTTTTCACTTTCCGCTCATATGGCACAGGGCATAATATATGTTATATATAATAAGCTATATATAAAATGATACTTTCGGAAGGCTAGTTTGCCCATCCTATGCTTGTATAAAAAGCAATTAAAAAAGCCAGAGAGAGTATCTCCGGCCCGCTGTTTTCGGGGCGGGTGCAGATTCATTCCCCAGGGATCGATACCCGGCCCCCAATATCCCTGGACATCTGCCGGAAGATCGGAATCAGAAGCAACTGCATCTGGTTGCAGGTTATTTGATCCCAATGGACACATTACCAGATATGTGCTGACCCAATATCAGGTCGATGTTTGCCCCAAGCAAGTTAGTTAGTGCGCTTCCGTCGAAGGATATGTGCGTTGTTCTGTCTGCATCAACGTGGGTTACATTGGCAACGCTGCCCAACTGATCGATGAGGTTGGCCTTCTCAAGCAAGTTGCCCTCTACTATCAGTTGTCGAAGGTTGAGCAGGATGTCTTGATCATTTTGTCTTTCGTCTTGATTTAGATTGTTGTCGAAACGCATTGAGTTTATTGCGTTGATCAACGCTGCTGATACTGCTGCCCTATCCAGGATGTTGTCCTCCTTTTTAGTTCTGGGTATTACCGACTAGATTAATGGGTTGATCGAAGGCTGTTATGGCGTCGCCATCCTATACTACAGGCGACAAGGCTGTTTACGCGGACGGTCATATGCTCCCGCTCTTTGTGTGCTCTAAATGCGACATTCCAGCACGGCTCATCGCCTTCGGCGTGATCGCTTGACCAATTGCCGCCCTTGGCGATATATCCGTTCATAAACGGCTGGCTCATGATGGTTCCTTCGATGTCGTGAGTGCATTGAGAACCAGGGAAATCAGAAAACGTCAGTGTTACTTTCGCGCCGATCTTCGGAATCTCTTCAGGCTTCAACAATCTATCCCCTTTCACTCCGATTCGCGGCTTCTTTGTTAACCGCATTTTTTGATGGCTGCCCGGGCAAGCTTGTCCGCCCGTTCGTTGAGCGCGATCCCCGCATGGCCCCGGACATGATCGCACTGGATGCTATGGTGTTCTGCCAGGCCTATAAGCTCTTTCCACAGGTCAATGTTTTCGACCGGCTTCGGGGGTTTGCTTGTAGTTTTCCAGCCGTTTTGTTGCCACTTGTCAAGCCAGCCCTTTTTGAAAGCGTTGACAACATAAGCCGAGTCGGAGAAGACGCTGACATTGCAGGGGTACTTCAGTACCTTTAGCGCTTCAATAAGCGCCACGATCTCCATCCGGTTATTGGTAGTGGTGGCCGGTGATGCGCCCGATATTTCCTTTTCGTGGTTACCGCTGATCAGTATGGCACCCCATCCACCTGGTCCGGGATTTCCGGAGCAGGCGCCGTCCGTGTAAATAGTTACTTCCTTCGTTGACCATTCCCCCTCATGTTATTCCCCGGCAGTCGGCTGCTGTCCGTAAACTCTCTCCATAGCTGCCCTAGTGATAAGCCAGGTGCCGAGGCTCTTCCGGACCTCGTTGGGTTCAAACCTGCCGGCGAGGCAGGCATTACGAACGGTGTTGATCGAGAGGCCCCAGATTGTTGCAGCCTCGGCGGCCGTCATTACGGAGTCTAACTGGTTATTGTCGTTGTGTACACTTCTTTTCACCCTTAGCCCTCATCCATCATAAAATTCAGGCCCCATCCTATTCCTCGTAGGTACGCTGAAAACTTCCATGGCGGCTTCGGCTGCTGTCATGACATGTTCGTTTCAATTCCTCATAGGTAAGCTGAAGTGGGGATGAATGCCATCTCTCATTTCCAGTAATATTTGCTAGTTCTTGCTGCAGCAGTTTTTGTACTTTTTGCCGCTACCGCATGGGCAGGGGTCATTGCGGCCAACCTTCAAAGCATTCCGAACAGGCGGGCTCTCATCTACGGATCGCAGGCTCACGCCCCAAAACACCCGCCGGCCGCAGGGATATCTCTTTTCTACCAGCACATCAGGCATTTCTTGGAACTGCATAGCAGCGTACAGGCAATATTTTTCTTGCCCTCTCTTGTCTGAGGGAACAGATACCAGTAGAGATCGGCGATGTCGCCTACTTCCTCATCGGTGAGTTCTTTGTCTAGCTGTAGCTCAACGATTTTTGACGATCCATCTTTTTTTCTCCCGACGAAGAGTTCGATCTCTGTTTCTTTGCCGTTTGGTAGATCCATTTCCACGCTTATAATGTCAGTTTTTTTGTCGATTTTGCTGTCTGGAATGTCCGCGAACTTGATTGAATGGCAATCAGCATACTCAGTGATAACCAAGCGCCTACAACTCCTTTTTTTGCTTATATCCTTAATTTGATAAGAACACCTAGTTACACAACCCCTGCTCCACTTGCCTGACGCTAAGCGGTACATTTACTACAAGCAATCCATCATCCACCACGACGTTGGCCACGTATTCCCCCGGCGCGGGTACTACCAGGTTTTGAAAATTGATAATTATGTTGATAGTGGAGTCATGGTTGACGATGTAGAAGTCACACTTAACTGGCATAGCGATTCTGCTGCCGGGCGCCCCGGGAAAATTAACCTGCGCCGTATGAGGACCAACATCAGAGTCACCCCCCTGCACTGCCAACACCAAAGTCATTTGAGGAAGGGTGATCGGGAATGCTGGACCACACAATGATGATAATATCCCCAGGGCACTCACCCCACCTGCTTGGTCTGCAATAGCAGAATTACAAAAAAATGCTAGTGGCATTTTCATCGGTTTTATCCCCCGTGCCGGTATTCAACAGTGTGGCGCTTTCGCCTTCATTTCTTACATTATATCATGGCGAATACGCCATGTCAACAGGCTCGATCATGAAATAGACTGGTCTCTGCCGTGGCTTCGGCTGCGGGTCTTTTCCGCGTCTAATGGGCAGTCATGTGTTTCCCACCACTAAACAAAAGCCTCCGGTTTGTATTGGCCGGAGGCTTTTGTCAGTTAACTTCCATGTCTTCCCAGTTATCGCTGCCCCCGTCTTTGTCGCTTCCTGAACCATCCCGGGGCACCGAAGGACTGTAGAAACCGGAGCCATCGTCGAACTCGATGTCCGGGCCGTCGATCTTCCTGTCCCTGACCGGGACGTATTTGTTGGTAAGACTCATAGACCGTGAGAGGGGGTGATCCGTGTAGGCGGTCTTCTTAAAACGGATCGCGTTAGTGCCCACGATATTCTTCCGCTTCCATACGGAACCTTGCCACAGCAATCGCTGATTCCATTTTGTTGACACTTTCGATGTATCTGCCGCAGTCTTGAATTAGATCTTCGACGCTTTGCAGATCATCATTCTTATGTGGTTCGTTTGAGTTGTTGATCGCATCTATGAGTGTTGCGAACCTTTCTTTCATTAATGATCCCATATAATCCCATCCTTTCTCCGTATTCATATCCAACCCCGGAACCTGATGCTTAACATATGAATCCCTTTAGTTTCATTGTAACACTCCCGGCACCGATATCGGAAGTGAATAGACTTTTCGCCAATTGGCGATTAGTGCTATATTGTAGTCAAGTGGTAATCGGGAGACGATATGAATGTCTTTTTCTGGCGAATTCGCGTGTATGATGACTCTCAACAAAACCTGCTGTATGAAATCAGGTTCCGCACCCGCACGACTAATGAAGCAGCTAAAAAACTGGCAAGGGTTAGACAGGATATTGAAGCCGGTACAATGCCCATCCCTGGCAGCGGTTGTTTCGTTGAGTGTAGATCGGCCGGCTAAATATAGCTTCATAGTAGAAAATGGAGCTTGTTTCTTCTGAGACTTAAAATTGAAAGGAGTTGAATCGTTTGGCTAAAATTGTTCCTTTTGGCAAGTCACCACTAATGCCAAGTATTAAGCTTCTCCCAGGTGACATTCCCCTGCTCATGCATTGTCTGGATGTCGATTACTATTCCTGTATTGACACTATGGAGATAGACGAAAAGGATATTGACGCCACACGGGATAAACTAATCTCTTCGTTGGATAATAACACCCCGGATGTTTTAGCTATGGAGCCCCCAGTCCCCGGAGATGGCATGGACGCTGGAGATATTATGCGCATGGATAGCGACGATCTCATTTGCAACATTCTTGTCCTGCGGTCACTCAGACAGCGGTTGGCCATGCTGTCACTGTCAACGCCGGACAAGAAGAACGAGTTTGAGTTCTCTTTCCATGCACTGGAGTCTGGTATCCTCATCAGTGCCGTGGAAATGCAGGTGGATAATTTGGAAAATGGGGAAGATAAGAATCTTTTTGATCAGGCGGAAAATCAATATTTCGACCAGTTGCTTTGCTCTCTGCACAGTCTGTATGACGCACTGAATTCGATAAGCGAGAGTAACCGCGATAGAACGTCCACTTTTATGAAGCTCCCCATTGGTCAGCAGTTGACTTTTCTTGACCAGATACTACCGCAATTGAAGGATCCGGCAGAGATCTTGGCCGGGGACAGGCCAAAGAAGGACATTGATCTACTTGGGGTGACGCCACAGTCCACCATTATCGGTAAATTCTTCGGATACGACGAACCGGATTGCATCCTGCAGGATTACGAACTCAATGCAGACTACGCCGAATATACCGAGGATGATGAGGATGATGATAGCACTAAGGTGGCGCCTATTATCAGCGCCAGCTTCATACGCATCCCGGACGGAGATTGGCGCACTCTTTCAGAAGCTTGCGACTGCCGGTCAAGCGACATGATCGATGCATTTACGGCGTCACATGAAACTAATGGCGATCTGCTTCCACCGCTGGGAGATTTGAAGCCCGGGAGCAGTCCGGTCTGGGTGATAGATTATCTTATCGCTGAACCCGGGTATGAGGATGCGGCTGCGCCTTGTCTAAGATGGTTCATCGAAAACGTCATAAGATACGATGGCCCTCTTCTGGTCTATCCTGTTATATCCTACTTTGAAGACCAGAGCATCAAACACGACAAGTCCCCCGAGGCGCTTCGCAAGATCCGGGAGTTTTACGCCAGCATGAACTTCCTGCCGCTCCGAGACACAGACTATATGTACCTGAACATCTGAGAATTGGCAGAGCTGGGCTACCCGGTTACGGCGATATATCCAAGATCGACAGTGACACATCATTAAAAAGGCAGGGGACATTCATGGCGACCCATCTGCTCGAACCCGTCAGGATTAAGGATATACTCCTGAACAACCGCCTGGTCATGCCGCCAATGGCCACCGCCAAGGCCCTGCCTGGCGGACATGTCAGCCAGGAAATTCTGGCTTATTACCAAGGAGAAGTCTGCTGGCGGGTACATTGGGCTTGTGATCATCGAGCACAGCTATATAAGTCCCGATGGCAAGGCCAGCGAGCATCAGTTGAGCGTGGCAGACGATTCGGCAATCAGCGGGCTCAGGGAACTGGCCGGCATCATCCACGGCCAGGGTTCAAAGGCGGTGATGCAGATCAACCACGCCGGCAGGGTCAAAGAAGCCGGTTTTGACGGAGTCGAGATTCACTCCATCTACTGCTATCTTCTCAACCAGTTTTTCTCCCCCATAACCAACAAGCGCAACGATGAGTACGGAGGGGATGTCAAAAACCGTGTCAGAATACACCTGGAGATTATCAGGGCAGTCAGAGAGAACGTGGGTCAAGATTATCCAGTATTTCTTCGCCTCAGTGCTACTGATGGTTGTGAGGGCGGCACGACGATCGAGGACTGCAAGGTAGCAGCCAAAGCCATTGAAGCTGCGGGGATAGACGTTCTGGACGTTTCCGGAGGTTTTTGCGGCTTTAGTATCCCAGGGGCAAGCAAGCAGGGATATTTTGCTCCTCTTACCGGAGCCTTAAAGCAGGTGGTCAGCATCCCGGTCATTCTGACCGGAGGCATCAAGGAAGCCGAGACAGCCGATCGTTTATTACAGGAAGGAAAGGCGATCTGATCGGTGTGGGCCGGGCGAGGCTTTACGCTTGCCCAGCATTCAGGGGCCGGGGTATAGGCAGGAAACTGGCTGAGGCAGTGATAAGACGTGGTGTTATGGCGAGCTATCAAAGAATGAGGTTGGATACGGTAGATTCCATGAAAGAGGCGCTGTCGCTTTACTATTCGCTGGGATTCCGGGAGATCAGCCCTACAGATACAACCCCGTAGCAGGCGCCAGATACATGGAGTTGGATCTTTCAGAAGGCCGCCCCGGTTAACTATCGATATTTGTGTCAGCTAGGAGATTCACGTCACAGCGCCCAAAGGATATCTATAAGGAAAGCTACCTGGCATAATTAATGCTGACAACTGAACTGAAAGGTGACGGTATCGAGCAAACCTCACAAACCGATTTACCGGTGAGAAAGCCCCGGCTAAGGACAAGGTTTACAAACTTACATAAAGGGCGTTTTCTTCTAGATTATAATCTGCAAAGAATTTACCGTAGATAGAGATATTAAAATGTTTGTAAAAATTCTTTGCGGATATTTTGCTCTTCTGAATTGGTATTCCTTGATCTCTTGTGGTTGGCCGAATACGGATAGCAGCGGATTCATTGTCATACGCCAGCTCAAGATATTCAGGACGCTGTAGCTTCTCTCTGGCTGGCTTATTCAATACGATTGAGTTTTTTGACAGCGATACAATTAGTTTTGACATCTTTTCCTTACCCTTAGATCTTGGCTTATAGACTTCAAAAGGCATTTTAAAGACCTCCAAATATTTGAGATAATAGTTATAATATCATAATTTAAAATAATGTAAAGGTACTTAGATTTTATTATAACCGGGCGATGAAGATTGCTTCCTCACCCATAATCATCAAACCCTACTTGCTTCTTTCTGTTTATCAAAATACCTCACATACCCATCTCTCTACAAGGCAGAATATCCGATTTTGGTTTTTTAGGGTAATATAACGGCATAAAAGCAGACTTGCGGCTAAAGAGGTCCAGGATATGACTTCTAATCCGTTCACCGATCCTGCCTGCTTTTCGGAGATGACGAGAGAGATCCCGCCCGAAGCACAGCCGCCTTGCCAAACCGATTGCGCACCTGGTCGCAGGCCAGTTCAACCTTCCGCTGCTTTTCTTTTTCCCCGAACAGATCCATCTGTTCGATGCGGCGCTTTACGAGATTGGCCAGACTTACCCCTACCATCCGTACCGGCCAATTAGGGTGCCAATGCTCCGAAAGCAGGTTCAGGGCAGTCCGTGCAATATCCGCCGCCAGGTCCGTGAATTCGGGCAGCATTTGCGTCCGGGACACCCATTTAAAGCCGGGATCCTTCAGGTACAGAACCACGGTCCTTCCAACGTATCCCCCGTTCCTGACGCGGTAGGCCACCAGGTCAGCCAGTTCCAGAATCACCGACTTGAGGCTTTCTCCTTCGCAGTCGCTGGGAAGAGTGAATTGGTGGCCCATACTTTTCGCCCGGTTCAAACTGTCCGCATCCACTGGGCTGTCATCAACACCATTGGCGCTGAGCCACATATCTTCGCCGGTTACCCCAAATTTGCGCTTCAGTACATCAACGGGATATCGGGCCAGATCCCCGATGGTGAAGATGTTGAGTCTGCGCAGGTGCTGCTCGTAGCGAGGTCCGATCCCGAATAGCTCCCGGACCGGCAGCGGCCAGAGAACGGCAGCCACATCCTGGCGATCAATGACAGTCAGGCCGTCAGGCTTGTGCAAATCTGACGCCATCTTGGCCAGCAGTTTATTGGGGGCCACTCCAACGCTGCAGGTCAAACCGACATCCTGCCGGATGCGCTGCTTCAACTGCCGGGCAATGTCTATCGGGGGGCCAAAAAGTTTCTGACTGCCGGTAACGTCCAGGAAGGCTTCGTCAATGGAGAATGGCTCTACCAGCGGGGTATACTCACGCATGATGCCCACAATCCGGTTGGAGAAATTGACATAGAGCTGGTGCTGGGATTTGATAAAAATGCAGTGAGGGCAGAGCTGCCGCGCTTCCCTCAGGACCATACCGGTTTTGACACCGCTATCCTTGGCCTCGTAACTCGCCGACAGAACGATGCCGTGCCGCTGCTCCGGATCTCCGGTGATCGCCACTGGTTTTCCCCGTAGCCCCGGGTCCAATACCTGGTGCACACTTGCAAAAAACGAGTTCATGTCCGCCAGGAGAATTGCTCGCTCCATGTCCGCTGCTCCAAAAAACTTCCTTTTTAATGTATGGCTTTTTAATAACTTCCACTAAGTCTTGTAAGATTCCTTTTTAACCCAAAAAAGCAGAAACCCCGGTTCAGCCAGGGTGCCGGTCTGCTTCATCATTCCGGTTTCAATGCTTTTGCTGTCCCTTGATGTTATTGCTTTCCCATGTTATCTACTCTGTCGCCCCCGGCGGTTTGAGAACAATGACGGTGCCAGTCAGGGACACTATTTCGGCAGGCGTGAGTTCCGTTGTAGCGGAATCTTTCTCCTCCACCCGGCTCATCAGGCGCAGGAAGTGGTCGACCGGCTGCAGGAAGTTGACGGCGGGCGTTGCATAGTGCATGGGGAAAATGAGGTGCGGAGCAAGCACTTCCACGATCCTGGCCGCCCCTTCCGCATCTACCGTGGGCCCCTTTTGCGGATCGCCGCCTACTGGCAAGAAGAGAATATCCACCTTGCCCAGAGCCTCAATCTGTTCCGGGCGCAGAGTCTTTTGTCCGAAGTCCCCGAAGTGGCACAGGCTGAGACCATCCATCTCCCAACGCATAAGGAGATTGGCGCCGCGCAGCGTCCCTCCTTCCGGATCGTGCTCGCCGGCCACGGCCCGCACGGGGACACCCGCCGCCAGATAGTCCCCGGGCTCTCTGATGACCGTGGGTGAACCGCTTACCGCCCCGGCGGCGTTGTGATCGGAATGCTCGTGAGATACCAGGACCAGGTCAGCTCTCACGCCGGCAATGGACGGATAGGCGAACTTTAGCCCGCGTTTGGCAAAAGCTGCCGCATCAACGCCAAAAGGATCGGCAAGCACCCTGATTCCCCTATCGTCCTCCACCAAAAAGCAGGCATGCCCGAGACAAGTAATTTTCATGTTCACCCCTACCTCTCTGTTCTCGCGCAGAATTGTTTTCTGTTTTAACCGGGGTCAAGCATCCCGCCACCCGATGCTTGCCCAGTTCGACGTACTGGCCCGAGTAAACTGGTGATCTATGCTGTCCCGACGATCATCGGTATCTTCCTGATCCTTAACAGTTTCACAACCAACTTTCTTTTCGCCGGTTTCTGCATCGCGGCTATGGGTATTTTCTTCAACCTATTCAGCGCCACTATCAACTCTGTCATGCAGCTCCATACCGGGAATGAGTTCCGGGGCCGGGTGATGAGCGTATACACCCTCGTTGTTTCCGGTTCCACGCCGATCGGCAACCTTTACGGGGGAAACAGAGGAAGAATGTAAGCAGGTCTGACCGATGATTATATCGGCGCCAGGTTCGGTTTCGCCGCCTGTGGGGTCATCGTATTGGTCCTGCTTATCCCCGTGTACCTGTATAAGCTCAGGAGCAATTCCAAGCTTAGCGGTGGATGATATATTTTAGAAACTCTTTAATGATGCAAGTATCTAAGCCCTTATGCTGCAAGGCGTTACCCGGGCCTCCTTTGAACCGTCCTTGCGTGTGCGAATCGAGCCTTCGTTGTTGCCTCTCCGCTTCGCCATGCCTAAAACATCCTTCATATTTACCCCACAAATATTTTCCGGACCCTTACCATAGTACCCAGGGGGATCGGCACCTGCGCGTATCCACTAATCAGGTAGGCCTCGACCGGCTCTCTCAGGTATGCCACGTAGCGCCCCTTGATCCATTCGCCCAGGTGGTTGTCGATCAGTTTGACCTCCATATAAGCGCCGTAGCATATGTCATGGTCGTCGTGGCCGTCCTTGATGTAATGACGGTATCCCCCGCCATTTTTCTTGAGCTGGAGCTTGCTTGCGATCAGTTCCTCTTCCACGTCCACGCTTCAACCCCCGTTAATTTGCGATTTGAGCCCCCCGAAGCTCATCATTTTTTAAAAATTACCCGGCGTAATCGCGCGGCGGACCCTTACCATTCTCCCCAGCGGGATGGTGATTTCCACCTGCTTGCCGCCCGGGTAAAAGTCCCCGATGACTAGGTGTGCCTCGACCGGCTCTGTAAGTCTCGCTTCGTAACGCCCTGGTAGCCAACCGCCCAGGTTGTCGTCGATCAGCTTGACTTCCATGTAAGTAGCGCAGTGAATGTCCCGGTCTTTCTCTCCATTCTTAATAAAATGCCGCCACCCGTTGGCACCATTCTTAAGCTGGAGCCTGCCCTCGATCAGTTGTTCTTCCATGCTGTCAACCTCCCTCATATTTGCCCCACAATTATTTTCCGGACCCTTACCATAGTACCCAGGGGAATGGTGATCATGGCCTGCCTGCCGCTGGGGAAGAAATCTCCAATAGCCAAGTACGCCTCGACCGGCTCCGTCAGTCTCGCCTCGTAGCGCCCTGTAAGCCAACCGCCCAGGTGGTCGTCGGTCAGTTTGACCTCTATGATGGCGCCGCAGCATATATCCTGGTCGTTCTTCCCGGCCTTGATGTAATGGCGGTATCCCCCACCATTTTTCTTGAGCTGGAGCTTGCTTGCGATCAGTTCGTGTTCCTCTTCCACGCTTCTAACCTCCTTCATATTTGCGTTTTAAGCGTGGGGAATTTCCCCGGTAGTATATATTTAAACTACTTGCCCGCCTGTTTGCGCCACGTTTAGGGGCTATTCTGTGGCTCGTCCGTGGCGTCTCTCGTTGACGAAGGTATCCAGCGCTTGTTTCTCGATACGCCATCGGTTAGACCCAACCTTGATCCCCCGCAGTACCCCGTCACGCAGCCAGTTCCTGACAGTTTGAGCTTGCACCCGCAGGTAGTCAGCAGCCTCCTTGACGGTCAAAAGTTTGTCCTCCATGCCAACATCTCCTTAGTTCCTCTTCTCTGCCGTCCGGTGAAGTGATTTGTTAGCTTTATGCTGCATCTGTCCAGCGCACCCGGGGCGGAGCTTTTTGGCTCAAGCCTGACCCGGTTTAATTGCTGCGATCGCTACCGGCTACCAGGGACCCTTCGCCATGGACGACAGAGAGAAGAGGAAGTGAATAATAGTTCTATGTATATAGAACCATGCTTTAATATATATTACAATACGCCATGACATATATTTATGCCCGGGCTTCGTTTTTGTTCGAAGGTCTCCAGGGATGTTCACAGTGTGAGTGCCCTTATGGGGCAGGAATTTAACTCGTACCCTCGAACAAAGGACAGATTGACCGTGGTGAATGGGGGTGAGTTCAAGTAACCCCCTTTAGGTGTCCTGCAAGGGTCTGTGCTCATCCCGTTGCCGTGGCCGGCGCGCCGGGTTGACAGTGTTCAGGATGAAGTAAACCGCGGGGACTTTTCCGCTCCATGACAGCGCGGAATCCGCAAGCCGTCTAAAGACGTCAAAGTAACCGCTTACATGTCCCCATCAAGGCCGTGTACCTGTATCCCCTGGCGAAGCGCCTGTCCGGAGGCGATCTCGATCCATTGCCGATCTGGCCGCAGAGTCGGGTGGAGAGGCTGGATAACAACCGCTGGGAGACGCTGAACTTCATGTACGACTTCCGCATCCCCTTCAGCAACAACCAGGCGGAGCGGGATCTCCGGATGACCAAGGTCCAGCAGAAGATCTCGGGCGGATTCCGGTCCGTTCAGGGCGCCAGAGATCTTTTGCCGGATCAGGGGCTACATCTCCACGGTCAAGAAGAATTCTGTTCCGGTACTGGGGGCACTTCGGAATGCCCTTCTTGGGAATCCCTTTGTCCCAAGTTGTACCTAAGCGTTAAGCTGTCCGCTGGCAGCCTGAGCAGTTACTGCAGTTATTAATAAAAATCCAAAGATAGGAGCAAAGCAGATGAGCTATCCGACCCGGGCAGTCTGCACACTAAACTATCTTCATGTCAAGCTGCGAGATACCATCCTGTTTGGTACTTGCAGTTTTCAGCTAACCCATATAGATAGGCTTCTACTCTGTCTTCTATTTACAGAGATAATTTGACAACATTTTCACATATCCTCTTTTTTTCTTAATTCTTGGATGACTTGAACTAAAAGTCATCATCTTACTTTCATGGTATAAGCTAAGAAATAACAACAGAGAGCGGTGAAAGTCGCACGCACGGTGTGAAGTGGGGGAAAAGAGCGCCTACAGGTAGTGCTGAGGTTGTCTCTTACCTATCACTATATCGGGGATGGCACCTTTTTCAGTTTTAAGGATAAAGGGATTTTATAGGACTTGCGGATGGGAAATCCCAAATAAATTCCGGAGTTTTGCCCTGTTTTCAGGGCATTTTTTAGTTGGCTTGTCACTGATGCTTCCGGAGAGGGGTCAGGTAAATACGCTTTCTTGGCAGAGAGAAATGTCCACATCGTAGACATTGGCAGCCGGACATGCAATTTGCTCACTGTTTCCAATGGCAAATACGTATCCAGGCTAAGCCATACGGATAATGAGCATGGAACGCTCCTTGTTGAAAACTCCTCCCGGAGTAAACGGATTTCGGACAGGGATAAGGAGCAGTTTGTGAGGACTATCAAGGCACTCGTTGCTGCGAACTGGCTCGATGCTGACTATGGAGACGATGCAGACGATGTGCTCATCTTTGCCGGGGGTGGTGCCAAGCTTATTGAGAGTTATCTCCGGGAGTACTACCCTTCAGCGATATTCCCTGCTGCTCCGGTGCTATGCCAGGTGAGCGGGTTATACAAGATGGGCATGGCTCGGAATGGGTACTAAGGTGACACCACCGGCACCAGCACCGGCACCACTACAGCCGCCAGCGGCAGCGCATGGTGAGAAAGCCGCTAAGAAGTACATTTCTAAAACCGTAAAATTCATGCTGTCCAATCCACAAGATTTAAAGCGGCTGGGGGTTCTTTCCGGTATCAGCTTTAGCAAGTATGTGAAGGGTAAAATCGATGAAGATGCGTTGTATTCTTAGCATTCATTCAGTTTCCATTCAGGTTGCTTTAAGGAAATTATATTAAAATTACAGAGACAAAAAAATTGCCGGTTAAACCGCTAAGGAGGGGTCATCAGTGAATTATTTTATCGACCAGATGGAGGAGTCGTTGAACAATGCACTGGCTGGCTTAGCAAAAGCAACCGGAGAGGATCAAAACCCACAGTTGCTTGCCATGCTGCTAAAACTGGGGCGTGACGAGCTTGACAAAAGGTTCCAAGAGAGCCTTGAACACGGAAAGCTTGCGGCTAATGAGTATTGCACCTGGCTATTTGCCAGGGGTAACTACGATATCGCAGCCACAGGCCTAAGAGACAAATTGGTTGCATAAGAAGATCGATTTGTCAAGTTATCAATAAGCGAAAACCCGGTTTTTTCTCCCCGGGCCTCCTTGTGTGTAATATGGATGGTGCTTTGTACCGGTTGTGTCTTCCGGGATTACACTTACTTGCCCAATACGGTGAGCAGCTTGTTTTCTGCCTTAATGAATTTCCGCAAACCATCCAGGTTGCCAGCATCCAGTAAGGCCTTGGCCTTAGTTGCTTTTTGAGGTATAAATACTCCCATCTGCTGGGGGTATTTGTGCTATAATAGGAACAATCATTCTCCAAAGGGGTGTTCTCATGTCTGAAGCTAACAAGCTTTGGGAATCACACCGCATCGTCCTTCCCGAAGCGCGCCAGGTCATAATCAACCAGTGCGGTGACTGCCGCTTCTTTGTTACTATCCAGGGAGCAAGAGAGAGGCGCCTGGGCTGCGTTGTCGATGTCCGGAAGTATCGAACACTATCGGTCCGGGTGCCAACCGTAATCCATGTGATGGAGCTAATGAAGTCGGAGGGCGAGAATGGTCTGGCGAAGATCCTGGACAAAAGCAATCCGCTTGCCCAGGCCTGCGAGACGTGGCTGCCAAGACAAAAGTTCAACTAGTTCTTGGCTTCAGTGGGGGATTGTCTTACCCCCACTGAAGCTTAGAAATAGTTAACTAGAGGCGTAGCCGCTCTTATCCCACCGCTTCAGAGAAGCGGGGGCATTAGAGCGGGTAGCCCTCGGTAAAATAATGTGGTCATAATCCTGAACTGCACAAGCAATTCAAGATATATATGGGCAAGTTTTAGGGCAAGATATTCAGGGGCAATAGAACAACCACGGGATACAGAAAGAGAAGATAAATGGCTATCATGCCACCGGGAGGGAATAAAAGTGGTACAGGTAAAAGCATCTCAGGCACAGCGAAAACTGAACATTGATAAGGAAGATGTCACCAGATACGATGCCATAGAAGCCAAGAAAAGACGCGGAGAAAAACCGATACCAGCTCCTCCTGACCAGAAATAAGATAGCCTTTTGATGCCAGCCAGCATCCCGAATAAGAACAGCCCCCTCGCCCAAGCCTGCGAGATGTGGCTACCGAGGCAAAAAACAACCCCAGACCGAGGTCTAGGGATTTAAGAGGTAATATTGAGGGGGTCTAAACATTATTAAGATTACCACCACTACCTGAAAACAAGCTGAAGAACAGGTTAAGATTGCGTAATTCAACTAGTTCTTGGCTTCAGTGGGGGATTGTCTTACCCCCACTGAAGCTTAGAAATAGTTAACTAGAGGCGTAGCCGCTCTTATCCCACCGCTTCAGAGAAGCGGGGGCATTAGAGCGGGTAGCCCTCGGTAAATAAAGCCCTCCGGTCGTCAGTTGCAACGGCCGGAGGACTGGCATACTTACAAATTACCCTAGTTTATGCCTACCAGTAGCAGGATCAGTATCAGGAAGATAATAAAGATCCACGATCCTCCAAAACCAGCACCCAGTCCTGCTCCTACGCCGCTATTTGCACCCATCTTATTTCCTCCTCGTTAATGGAATTCCATCTCCCATAGTATGCTGCATCACTGGAGAGAGTTACTAAAACAAAAATAACCCCAGGCGCGCGGCAATGCGGTGGCCAAGGAGTATTTCTTACCAGTTTTCATAGTCCACCGTATCACCCCACATCTGCTCAAACTCATTCTCAACCGTGGGGCTCTGATTGGAAATAGTAATTGAAGCAGGGAGCAGCGAACCTTTGAGGGCAGTGTCCGTACTGCTGTGGGCAGGGCTGACCGTTGTACTGCTCGTAGCATCCATAGGGCTGGGCACAGGGCATCGCATGCATCTGAGTACGGGCCTGTTCAAGCTCGGGATGTGTTTTGTGATCCTGAACAGCCATGGATTTGGCAATAGCTGGGGGCTTTCCCCAGATTGTCTGGATTGCTGAAATAAGAATGACACAGGTTCCCTCGCCGGTTTCCATGCGCATATCCTGCGGTCCAACTTCGATGACAGTGCCTGCCAACTGTTTTCCGTTAGCCAGTTCAACAACAATTCGATTGCCTTTGTAGCCCGACAAGAGGTCGAACATGTTAACAACTCCTTTCCAATAAAAAGAATCCAGGCCATTATATGCAGATTTTCTTGTGTGGGATTTTAGAGGGCATCAGACGAGAGAACAGCCTGCGAGTTGTGGCTGCCGAGACAAAAGTAAACCCCGGACACGAGCCCGAGGTATATATAAGAGGGTTATAGAGAGGTATGCTGGGGAAGGCTAATTTGCTATTGCCAACGCCCTGGGCGGCGAAGTCATAATCTCTTTGACTAGCTGTTTTAGGGACGCAATACTAAATGGCTTGGGAAGAAAGTAACGGGATCGTCCCGTTCTTAGGGCCTCGGCAATTTCATCCCCATCCATGCCTGCTGAAATCATGACCACAGGTACATCGTAAATTAAGTTCTGGACTTTTTTCAGCGTCTCTAGGCCATTCATTCCAGGCATTTTGAAGTCCATAAATATCAGGACTGGCGTCTGGATACAGATTGCTCGTATCGCCTGCTCGCCGCTCAAGGCCATTCGAGTTATAAGACCCTCATCTTTAAGGCAATAGGCTAGCATTTTACAAATCTCTGGCTGATCATCAACTATCAGCAGGTATGGATCAAGCCTGGTCATCGTCATCTTCACATCCTCTGTATTTTTGTGTCCTGCATCGTTATTATCTTAACGCTATTGCCTTAAAATGGTATGAAACTAAGCTAAGAAATTCATTAAAAGCAATATATTCCCGGCAGCCACCGAGGCCATCAGGGGTCTCAAATATTCTACGTAGAATGATTTAGCTACTCTTTGCTACCGTGCCCAAGCCCCTGGGCTCGACCGGGGCTTTTTGATTGACGGCGGCCAGACAATAAGAAAGCCAGTACCTGCATCGGCGGCATTGCTGGCTTTCTTGACGGCTCTTTTATTGAGATTGCTGAGGCGTTGACGGATGCTGATGCCTTCCGATGTTCTGGAGCTGTGTTATCCAATTGCCAGAGTTGATGCCCTGCAGGATCTGGCTTTCTAACTGCCAGTAATACCTTAAGCAATGTTTGCAGCATTCCCATATTCAGGATACAATATACCTAGTACAATACTAGGAGTTGAATTTCATGAGATATATGGGAAAAAGAGATGTATGGGTGAGATGCTTTGGAATTTTTATGAAATGATGCGGTTATTTTTCAACAGTGACAAGAGCAGGCTGCTGATAAAAGGAAATTTTGGGTTGGAACTGGAGTCGCAAAGGATCACTCCATTGGGAGACCTTGCTTTGACACCGCATCCTTTGATATTTGGTGACAAATGCCAAAATCCGCGTATTACGACCGACTTTGCCGAGAGCCAGGTTGAAATGATCACTCCGCCGTATGGCTCAGTGAGTGAGGCTTATGTGTCTTTGCAAGAGATACGTACTGAAGTGGAATACGGTATTCAGGATGAAATGCTTTGGCCTCTCAGCATGCCGCCAAGGCTTCCAAGTGAAGAACAAATCCCGATTGCGAGGTTTTCCGATTCCAAGATCGGGCGGGATAAAGAAATATACAGAAGAGGACTGGCGCTGCGTTACGGTAAAAAGATGCAGATGATATCCGGAATCCATTATAATTTTTCATTTAGTGACGAACTGCTGGATTATCTATGCGGACAATACGGATATGGGAATGAGAAGCGTGAATTTATTGACCGGATGTATTTTGCGCTTAGCAGAAATTTTCTGCGGAACCGCTGGCTGCTAATTTATCTTTTTGGAGCATCTCCTTTTTGTGATCCAACCTATTATTCGGTCATCGAAAAGGAATTAAAAGTCATCACTCAGTACTGTACGTACTGCTGTGATGCCGTTAAAGATTTATATCAATACACCACGTCTTTGCGTGTTAGCCGGTTTGGCTACTCCAATACTTCCCAAAACAGCTATAACGTATTTTTCAACAGCTTGAAGGAATACACACATAAATTGCGCCAGATGCTGAAAAAGGAGAACCCTCAATCTACTCAAGAAGAAACGTGTGGAGGAAATATATGCTGAACATCAGCAACTTAGCAAAGACTTACCTGCCGGAAAAAATAGAGGCTTTAAAAAATGTCACGCTGGATATCGAAAAAGGAGAGTTTACGGCGCTGCTGGGACAGAACGGGGCCGGGAAGACGACCTTGATCAACATCCTGGCAGGAAATGTCCTCAAGACAGAAGGTATGGTCACGATCGGCGGATACAACCTGGACACCCATGCGCTGGAAACAAAAAGAATCATCGGGATCGTGCCCCAGGAGACCGGCTACGATTCTACCTTCCCGGTATATGAAACTTTAAAAAAGCAGTCCGGTTATTTCGGGATTCGCAACAATGGGGCAACTATTGATGAATTGTTGGAAGCGCTGTATTTAAAAGAAAAAAGAAATTCCAATATCCGGGAACTTTCCGGAGGGATGAAAAAGAGGTTTTTAATCGCCAAGGCCCTGGTGCACCGGCCTAAAATACTTGTCCTGGATGAACCGACTGCCGGAGTCGACATAGAAATGCGGCATACTTTGTATGACTTTTTATGTAAGCTGCACCAAGCGGGAACGACGATAATACTCACGACGCATTATATTGAGGAAGCAGAAAAGCTCTGCGACCGGGTTGTGATTATTGACAGCGGGAAGATCATTGCGGACGAACCTAAGACTCGGCTGATCGAGAGCTTTTCCAGGGAAGTTACGGTAGAATTTCAATTTGATTTCGAATTAGATATTGCCGATATGGCGTTTTTAAACACGTACAATCCTCAAATAGAGGAAAAGACAAAGCTTCAGCTTAGAGTATTGAAAAAAGATCTGTCAAAGGTCTTGCAAATGATATCCCGGAGAAATATGGAGTTTATTGATCTAGCCATAGAGAAACCAAAGCTGGAAGATATCTATTTAAGCCTTATTCACCGTTAGGAGATCAGAAATGGAAAAAATTCTTTATAACAAAGTTGGTTTTATAACGCTTTTGGGCAGAGAAATACAGCGCTTTATGAAGGTTCCAGTCCAAACGATTCTTGCTCCGCTGATTTCCAATATTTTGTACCTGGGGATTTTTGGCGGAATGTTAAAGACAAGGCAGATGGGTATTGGCGGGGTAAACTATCTTCAATTTCTTGTGCCGGGTCTGGCTTCAATGGGAACGATTTTTGCCGCCTTCCAGAATCCGTCGTTCTCGCTCATCTCCCAGAAGTTTCAAAATACAATCCAAGATATCAACAGCTATCCGATTTCCAATATAGAAAAAGCGCTGGCCTTTATTCTCGGGGGTACGTTCAGAGGCGTTTTGGTTGGCATTCTGACCTACGCCTCAACCATTGTCTTTGTTGGCTTCACGCTGGAACACCCTTTGCTTTTCCTTGGATCGTTAGGGGCAACAGCCTTTCTTTTCGCTTCCTTGGGTTTGATTGCCGGCCTTGTCTTCGACGATTTTGAGAAGCTGAATTTTTTGCTCTCAATTATTATCACACCGCTGGCCTATTTGGGAGGCGTGTTTTTTGATATAGCCAAACTGCCCGGTTTGTTGTCGGCCATCCGCTTTATCAATCCGATCTATCCGCTTGTAAGTATCACACGAGCGGTTTATTTGGGTATTTTTGAAGGAAGTATTTATTGGCTTACTGGCATTGCAGCTGTCATGATCATTGGTACATTCCTGGCCGCTGTTATTCTATTTAAGAAAGGTATCGGAATAAAAATCAGATAATGATATCAAATGGATTTTACCACAAAATTAGGAACGGTAAAGCATTCGACAATACTGCCGATAATGTTTTTTGTTCCTGCCCTGGTATATATTCCCGGATGGTCGAGTGGAATGAGGAGAATTCCAGGGTCAGAAGGAGAACGCGGATTTAAAAGGTCGCGGCAGTTGTGCTCCTGCAACTGTCCAACCGCCAAAGGTAGATACTGGGATAAGCTCAGTTAATGATTGGTTTGAGGATTAGTCTGGAAGGAAGGGTCTTTAGTGCCCTTCCTTTTTTTGGCTATTAGGGATTAAGGCCGGCAACATCTAGCCATAAAGATTCTTGCTTTATAAATCCATCGCAGTTAGACTAATAAAGTTAAAATAATCGCACGAGAGGATGAGGATAATATGGACGAGGAGAACAAGAAATTGAACTGGGCCGGGTTTGTCGAAACAACAGTTGTAAACTTTTTTCAGGAAAATAACATTGAAAAGCTGGCAATTGAGGATGGCATGGGAAACAAAGCCAAGCTTTACAGACAAAAAGACAATGTGATTAAGGCGGAATATACGTCAACTACAACATTATAATCTGGATGCCCCGGCAACTGAGCGGGGCTATCTTTTTGCCTTAATGAATTTCCGCAACCCATCCAGGTCGCCAGCGTCCAGTGGCCTTGACCTTAGTTGCCTTTTTAAGGCATAAATACTCCCATCTGCTGGGGGTATTCGTGCTAAAATAAGAACACATATTCTATAGATGAGGTGTTCTTATGTCCAACAACAAACTATGGGAATCCCACCGCATGATCTCTCCTGAAGCCAGGTGAATTGCAGCAGGGTTCATTCGTGGAGCCCAACACCGTAACTGTGGGAGATTGGCTCGATACCTGGCTGAAGGATTACGCAAAGCCGCACATCCGGCAGTCGACGTGGGTATCGTATGAAATGTTAATCAGGGTTCACATTAAACCATCTATCGGCAACATCAAGCTGAGACAGTTGCAGCCAGCGCACCTGCAGGAGCTGTACAACGAAGAGTTGCGGAATGGGCGAGCTGACCAAACTGGTGGGGTTTCTGCGAGCACCCCAAAACGGTACAGGAGCTCCTAGGCCACTCCCAGATAGGCACGACCCTTGACACGTATTCGCACGTGATGCCGGAAATCAAGCAGGCCGCAGCGAAAAAACTGGATGGATGGCTGAGCCCACAAAAAAAGAATCCCCCCTGCTGCAAACCCTGAAACCCTTGGTATTCCTGGCGTCCCAGGAGGGATTCGAACCCCCGACCGCCGGATTAGAAGTGCGGATAAAGCCGTTATGCACTTTTGGGAACCTCTCTGAAGTCCTTGGTATATTTAGATTTTATCTCTCATAGATTAGGTATGTTGAGGTAATTTTGGGGGACAGGCTGATAAAACTCCCCCCAATTTCCCCCCCATGATTTTGCCCCTCAAGCATACCCTTCTCTGGCGTTATATGCCCCTACAGCAGGGGTTAATCCCACGGCATAGCCATTCCATACTATCCGGCTTATTTGCCCCCCGTTTCGGGGCTATTCTGCAGGGAGAATCAAAAAACAAGCCTGCACAAGGCGGGCTGTGAAGTGCTTGGTATCGTAAGACTATCATGCGAAGCACTTGCTTTTTTAGAAACCGAAAGTTCTAGTCACTTCTATTTCTCCTGTTTTTGTTATTACCCTGATTACTGACCAGGGGAGAAACTTTTCTATGTCTTTTTCGTTGATTATAATCCCGGCATTTAAAACTTCTGAGATCTCTACGCCCTCAAACGCCATCCCGTCAATAGCGACATTACATTTCCAACCCATGAGTTTCGGTAGCTCTGCCATATTTTAGCCACCCCCTTTCTTTGAAGAGCCAAGCCCCTTTTGTCTGTTAATCTAAGCTGACTTATTTGTGCCCCGTTTCGGGGAATTTTGTGCATCTTCTTATTTGTTCTTCGCCTTCGCCTCCTCAATCAAAGCAGCCAGATCTTTTTCATCAATCCGCCACTCGCGGCCAACTTTGAACCCTGGCAGTTTCTTTCCACGCAGCCATCGGCGGACCACCTGGGGGTTCATTTGTAAATAAGCCGCAGCCAGCAACACACCCATAGCTTTAGCAAGAACCAGTGCAGACATATCAATGGGTGAAGTCCCTTTCTTTTGGTGTTTTGCGGTAAGCTTTGCTACTTCAGCCACATGGTTCCCGGTTAGTTCCCGCTCATCAAGACCTTTTGACTTCAATCCAGCTACTAATTCAGCGCCATCTGGATACGTAATTTCGTTAATGACAAGATCGGTGGAGATAAACTGAAACGGCAAAACAAATATTAGTTCAGTGATTTCTCCATGATGAAGTTGTATCCAGATGTTGGTGTCAGTAGCACAGATCAACCTTAAATCCATTGTGCTGCGCTGAGACCTCCTGGCAGAATTGACGTAGCGGCTTACCCAGCAGCTCGGCGGCACGGTTATATGAAATCATATCTTCGGCAACAGCCCGCATAACCAAGCGTTCAAGCCGTTCCGGAGGTTCGGCCTGCA
This sequence comes from uncultured Peptococcaceae bacterium, assembly GCA_963767365.1. Taxonomy (GTDB): domain Bacteria; phylum Bacillota; class DSM-12270; order Thermacetogeniales; family Thermacetogeniaceae; genus Palsa-1188. Next base: position 5,871 of record CAVYEE010000024.1, on the reverse strand, counting down.
ACTGTTTGCCCGGTTCCTTGATATACCAGCCACTACTACGGAAATGCCGGAATAAGCGAGTTGCTACAGTTTCAGAGATAATTCCCAGATCCTTGGCGCGATAAATCCATGCTTGCATGCTGAGTCCGTACTTGTACTTCAATAAAAGGAGTTCATATTCACTAAGCTTGCTGCGTTTTTGCCCCAACTCCATATAAGCCGCCGACTTGGGAACCAGAAAGATCCAGCGAAACGGTGGCATGCTTTTTCAGCATCGATACCATAATCAGTCTTGAGAATATTGTGCGCTAGTTCATGCGCCAGGTTGAATCTCTGCCGATCACCGGGCAATCCATTCTTGATTGCCATTACTGGAGTGCCGTCATCGGTGACAAAAGTGCAAGCATCGAAGTCTTGATCCGCATCAACCAGATAAACTTTAATTCCTTTTTCTTCAAACAATTCCATCAGGTTAACAATGGGGCACAAGCCCAAGTCCCACACTTTACGGAGTTCTTCAGCGATAGTCTCCGCATCTTCAAGTTTCTTTACATGAGTATCAATCTCTAATGGCAATTGGAATGAGCGTCCCTGGCCATTGGGAAAAAGATCCTCGACATCCAAGTATCTCTCCAGCCATTCCTTCATGGAACCGAGAGCCGCATTTTCTTCTTTACGCGGCAATGAAGCACGCTTTCTGAAGGAAACCGCGGATAAGTTGATTGTTCGATCTCTGAAAAAATACTCAGTCTTCAGAGCATGCTATGATCGTTCGGCTATATCTCTCCCGTTGCGCAAATAGAAGTAATAACGAAGCATGGCCGTCATTGAATACAATTTCGAAGAAATGCAAGATCAGCAAGCCAACAGTCATCAAGGCTGCGTCCTACGGTCGAAAGTAGCGCTCTTTACCGGGGGTACCCATCGTCAAACCTCCTCGAATTTATGCCGTCACTAGCTAGTTGCGGTCAAGGATGACCAGACAAAAAAATATCACTTGGAACTCGGACCGCCAAAGACGAAGAAATCAGAGCGAATCATCCCCATGACCCCGGCCATCGTCAAGGTGCTCAAAGCCCACATGGAGAAACAGGATGAGGAGCGGTTTTTCTTTAAAGAATCCTACCATGACGAGAATCTAGTCTTTTGCAGCGAGGACGGGAAAAGGATCTGGCCGAGGAACTTTCAACGGACGTATGACAGCATGCTGAAAAAGGCCGGCGTCCAGCATAAGAAATTCCATACGACCAGGCATACCTTCGCTACCATGCTGCTTGAGGACGGGGCGGATATGCGATATGCCCAGGAATTGCTAGGACATTCGATGATGTCAACAACGGCCAATACTTATACCCATGCGACTGAGAAAGCAAAAAAGAAGGTCGTGGACCAGATGGCCGGGCTGCTGAATGTCCAGGTGGATTGAATTGTGGTCAAATTGTGGTCAAACAGGCAAATAATAAAGCACTCCAAACCCTGGAGTGCTTGTCATTCCTGGCGTCCCAGGAGGGATTCGAACCCCCGACCGCCGGATTAGAAGTCTCAGGTCAACCCCTGCAATTAACATTTTAATTTGGTAGAATGGCGTAATACCAAGTCTTTCAGGAATTGACTTTGCAGTACAAGTGTACGTTTTGAAGCTATAAATCCACCGGGTAGCTGTACGGTAGCTGTACAACATTGACCATCGGATACGGGCCGGACTGCCTAAAGGCGTGGGGAAAGCCACCCTCAAGCCTGCAATATCTCTATCTTCAGCCCTAGGGCATTGAAAGCCTTGACCACGGTATGAATATGTCCCACTTGGGCGCACTCCAGCCTGGAGACCTGAGCCTGTGTCAGTCCGGCATGTTTTGCAAGCATCTCCTGGCTCCACTTGCGTTGATTACGGGTAGAGATGATCATTTGGGCGATCCTGTACTGCAATTCGTCCTCGGCCATCGCTTCAAGAATATCAGGGCGTTTTTCACTGATCTCGTCGGCAACTTCTTTCATGGTGTAGAACTTACGCATGGTCAGTACCCCCTTTCTCCTTCAGTTCTTTCAAGTATATTTCGTAGATACGTTCTGCCCTTCTGATCTCTATGAATGGAACTTTATCGGAAGTCTTGTTGAAGCATCTTGTCAGCAGAAACTTTCCGTCAACGAGAGTGAAGAACAGGACGCGCTCACGGTCATTGGCAAACCTGATTCTCAATTCCCACAAACTGTGCTTGCTTCCCCAGATTCGGTGAATATATCTATCACCCAGGGAGAGACCGTTGTTGTTTAGCAATGCTATGGTGTATAAAATTTTGGATGCAACCTTGGGATGGGAATGGTTTACGATGTAGCCCCTAACATCATGGTACATAACAATGTTAGGGCATTCTTGGAGTATCTTTAATAGCCGATCGTGTATGCCCTCTCCCATTCCGTTCACCTACTTAGTATTATACCAGTTTTGGCATAAAAGTAACCAGATAAATTAGAAACATTGACAACGGCCTTGCCCCCGGCGGCAGGCCTTGCTCCCTGGTTCCCGGAGACCCTCTGGCCGGCGGTGCCGCCAGCGACAGCACCTGGATTCAATCCACCTTAACATTCAGAAGCCCGTTCATCTTCTCTACGGCTTTTCTTTTGGTCTTTTCCATGACGTGGGAATATATATCCGATGTGGTTGACAGCACCGCATGGCCTAGCAACTCCTGAACGTTTCGTATATCCTCGCCAGCTTCGATCAGCATAGAAGCGAACGTGTGTCTGGTGGTATGGAATTTTTTGTGGTCACCCCCGCCTGCTTTATTAAACTACAGTACTGCCGGTCGAAATTCCTAGGCCATATCCGCTGTCCAGCCTCAGAACAGAACACCAGGTTTTCGTCATGATATTCTTGTCCAATAAATAGCTTCTCCTCATTTTGCTTGGCCTTATGAGATTTTAGCACTTTAACCAATTCATCAGTTAATGGGATAATCCTCTGCGATTTTGGTGTTTTTGGGAGCTGGAAGTCAAGATACTGCTTTCCTGTGTCCATATTTTTTATACACACAAGCTCTCGCTGTACTTCAAAATTTCCAGCCATGAAATCTATATCTTGCCACATCAACCCTATTATTTCCCCTTTACGCAATCCGGTATAAAATGCCAAATAATATGCAGCAAACAGTCGATGACCCGTGATGTTGTTCAGGAATTGCTCTGATTCTTCCTTGGTGTAAGGCACAACCTCTTTTTTTATTTTTGGTGGCAATGTCGTGCCGTCTACGGGGTTTTTGATAATCAAATTATTATGGACAGCTTGAGTGAGAGCTTCTTTTGTAATAGTTCTGACATATTCCACCGACCGACGTGAAAGCCCAGGATTAACGTCTTTGTTTTTTTGTGTTTCAGCACGTCCATTTTCTAGCAGACGATTAAATAGCGACTGTAAATCATCTGTTTGTAACGATTTTAATGCAATATGACCAATATATGGTTTAACGTGCAAGCGGAAGTTCATTTCATAGCTTGGGTATACGGTCGGGCGCAGTTTTTTGCGCATATAGTTAGTCATCCAACGATCCAGCCACTCTGAGACAGTGACCTTATCCTGATCCAGTCTTGCCCCTAAACTTTTCTCCATCTCTAACTTTAAGCAGCTTTTCACGGACTTCTGCTTGTGTTTTTCCATACACTGTTTTTCTTTTCTGTTTTCCAGTAATTTGGTCATACCCTATAGTTATTGCTGCAGCATAGTGTTTTTTGTCCTCAACCCAATAAATAGAACCTTCCCCATTAGCTCTTTTATGATTCTTTCTTGGCATTGATTACCACAACACCCTTCACTTATTTTGGTATCATCGCCACTTGCACACACATTATCTTCTAGGCAATCCTGAACGGAAACGCCGTTATAACCGCTGCCTCCCCACCGCCGATCCGCATAGGATTACTCGTTGATGTAAGTTCCAGATATTCTGTAAAAGCTGCTGTTTCCAACCTGATATCGTATAGTGAAAAATGGCCTGACGATACTTCAGCCTGCAACATATCAAAGAGGTGCTGCACCCGACTCAGTTCATTCTTTACGATTGATGGCACAATAATCTGTCCTGGAAACAATTGTTTGATGATGTCCCGTCCTTTTTCACCCACAGAAAACCTTCATGAGCTTGCGTTCGCACACAATCATGTAAATCAGGCTCCGCCCCGTTAGGCTGTCTCTGGCAGTGCCTGAACAGCGATGCTTATGGCGTCAGGATTTGGAATCACGCAATAGCCAGCTTTGATAAGCTTCTTGATCATCAGGTTGATGTGGTTCGGCTTGTTTTTCTCAACGTAATCTGGTCCCAGCTCTTTGTACGGTACGAGATCTTTCAAAATATGATAGGCGATGGTCAACAGGGAATGCCCGATGGCGAAGATAGCCTTCTTCTCACCCATGCGCTTTACGAGGCGCCAGTATTTAGCTGCTAAATGGCTACCTCGCTTTCTTGAGGCCGCCCAGGCGCATTCGCAGAGTACATCGCGCAGGGCCTTGTTTCCGTGAACAGCTTTTGTGCGCCCCTTCTTGCCGGCACTTTCCTTATTTCCTGGAGAGAGTCCGGCCCAGGATGAGCAATGTTTGTCCGATGGGAAGACCGACATATCAACACCGAGCTCGGCTATCAACACTGCGGCCCCGTTCTTATTCACGCCGGGCATGGTATCCAAAAGCTCTACCTGCTTTTTGTAGGGAGTAAGGTGATCGTCGATGTTCTTCTCTATCTTCTGTATCATTTGTTCCAAGTACTGGAGGTGACTGTAGGAGTAGTCGAGCATCTCCCTGGCGGTGACGCCGAGATCGCAGTTGAAAGCGTTCAGCAACTCGGGAATCTTGGAGCGCATGCTGGTCTGCACGATCTGATCCAGCTTTTCGCCGGTGATCACCTCGCCGCTGATCAAGGCTTCCAGAATCGCTCTGCCGCTGACCGAGAAGAGATCGCTCATGTAGGTGTCGATCCTGATGTTGTGCCTCTTCAAGATCTTGTGGATGCGGTTCTTCTCGGCAGTGGCGTCGCTGATCAGCCTCTTCCGGTATCTGGTCAGCTCCCGCAGTTCCTCGATATCCTCCGGAGGCACGAAGCTCCCTCGATCAGACCGGCACGAGTCAGCCTGGCGATCCATTTGGCATCACACTTGTCGGTTTTGTGGCCTGGGACATTCTTGATGGTGCGGGCATTGGCGAGCAGCAGATGGAAATTGTAATCTGATCCGGCCAGGATGTGCCATACCGGTTTCCAGTAGATTCCTGTGCTTTCCATGGCGATGTCGGTTACTCCCAGTTCGCCCAGCCACTCTGCTAATGCCAGCAGGTCCTGAGTTGATGTGGAGTATTCCTTGATCTCCTTCTGCGGTTCTCGATCGAGTGGGCCGGTCAGGGTGCACACTGTCAGCATATCTTTATGAACATCAATACCTGCACATTTTTCGAGTATAGCTTCCATGGCGTCCATCTGAGTCCCTCCTCCTGCCGCTTCAGGTAGTCGATCGGCAGGCCAGCGCAACGTCTACTCCCCGGGTCGGCTGGGTTATCGCTGCCGGCGCCAAGCAAGTATGCGGCAGTGAACAGCAGCAGGTCATGGGTAGAGTCCGGCTTCTCCGCCTGACCCATTAACCCTTTCGCTGCGCCTGTTCAGGGCCGCCTCTCCCACCAGCCTATCAACATGGGCGCCATTGATGTTTAGCCTGGCCAGGTGCTCCGTCTTGGTCTTAAATAAGTCATCAACCTTGCTGGTCGGAGGAACAGCCTCAAATGACGGCAACTGGACTAAAGTGTTATTGACCGCGGCTGCCTTGGTTGCGGAGTAACCGATATCAACGCCGAGTTTCGTGACCAAAATAATCATCTCCTAATTCTTTATTGATTTTTACCGGTTAATATCCGCCACC